>JAJTAY010000034.1 GCA_021287165.1 Bacteroidia bacterium
GTACATTGTTGCAGAATACAACCCCGAAACGTACCAAACATCCCCTTTTTACAACACCTATAATTTAGAGCAAAGGATTTTCGCTTTCCAGGAAAAAGCGTCCACACGTCAGGAAATTTGGTTATACAACTTTCTTCTTGATTCTATCAGAAAACGGAGAAACATCTTGATGAAATTAGATTCAGAGTTTTATTCACACTTAGAAAAACAAGCTGACGAAGAATCCAAAAATCTGCATGATCGTGAGGTTTGAATAGTTTGATTCTTTGTACCATTTTTGTACTCATAAAAAATAAATTAACATAATCAACTTATAATCAGATCATTAAAAGTATTTAATATAGTCCTGGCAGGGAGACTTTGAAAATCAAGGGATTGCAATAATGCAATCCCTTTTTCTTTTTAAAATTGCTACCATTTTGTAACGCTTATAACCGATCAGGCGAAGAAAAAATGAGGCAAAGACCTGAATTCCTGTCAGAAAATTGTTGGCCTCAGCATCCCGAATTCACCTTGTAGTTAATAGCTTAAGTTACTGAGCGTCAGGCTCGAATTGTACTGCTCCGGCCTTGAACTGGATGTAAACATTGGCCGACAGGTGGAGCTGGAGCCTTTGGACCGATTGTCGGGTAACAACTACATAGAATGGTGTTCCCTGTACTTTAACCACAACCTCCACGCCTTCGGATGTATCAAACATATCCACAACCTCACCCCTGAACTGATTTACCGCACTGCTGCTCAATGGTTCTGTCGAAAGGGTAATGGAACTTGCGGCTATGTGCACATGGCCTTTATGGCTTTCCGTTTGCGGACGTAAAAGAAGAATACTCAGATTCCCCGTGCTGAAAAGTGCCATCGCCGGGTCACCGCTGACCTCGTATGACAACGACCCGTGAAAAAAATTGCGTATGCCTGCAAACCTGGCTACAAAAGCATTTTTTGGCCGGGAAAAAACTTCTCTGGGGCTGCCCTGCTGTACAATTTTACCCTGCTGCATTACAGCAACATCCGTAGCGAGGGCGATGGCCTCGCTGTAGTCGTGTGTTACGTGAATTATCGTTTGGCCTTTTCGGTTCAGCTGCCTGACGAGAGAAGAAAATTCTGTTCGCAAAGGCGTGTCGAGGTTGGCCAGTGGTTCATCGAGCAGCAGTATTTCTGGTCTGATTGCCAGCGCCCTCGCAATGGCTACACGCTGAGCTTCGCCGCCCGACAGCTTATCGGCCCGCCGTTTAAGCAGCTGATCGCAGCGTGTTTCCTGTGCAAGACTTTTAATTTCCTTATCTATTTCGCTGGCAGACAGTCCTTTGCCCTGAAGGCCATAAGCAATATTAGCAGCTACGCTCATATGTGGAAAAAGCCACTGTTTCTGAAACACCATCCCAATGCCGCGCTGTCCCGCTGGCAAGCTGAGTATATCCGTTCCGTTTAAAAAAATACTCCCCGAATCGGGCCTTTCCAATCCCGCCATCAGCTCGAGCAGCATGGTTTTGCCCGAACCTGAAGGACCTAACAGCACTAAGTAACTGCCCTTTTCAATGGCCAGATGCTCAATATGCAGGACAAAATCGCCTGTTCTTCGGATTAGGTTATCGACCTTCAGCATGCTTTCCGGGCCTCGAGATTATGTTGAGTAAAACAAATACCAGCAAACAGATAAGTAAAAACAGCGCCGTAACAGGTCTGGCATGGTCGATTCCAAAGCTGGTGAAACGTTCGTAGATCATCACCGGCGTGGTCATTGGATGATATGCGATGATCACCACAGCGCCAAATTCGCTCATTCCCCTGCCCCACATCATCACCATTCCGCTCAGAATGCTGCGGCTGGCCAAAGGCAGGCTGATGGTTCTGAAAATCCTGAAGGGCCCTGCCCCCATGGACTGGGCAACTTTTTCGTACATCACTGGAACCATGGCAAATCCATCAACGGCGGCATTGAACAGATAAGGCAGGCTTACAAAAGCCATTGCAATAAAAATGCCGGCTGTGTTGTTGACAAACGAAAGCCCGGCGGCATCGGCCATCCGGCCAAGGGCAGTATCGCGGGATACCACGCTCAGCAAGGCAATGCCCGCCGCCGAATGTGGAATAACAACGGGAATATTGATGATGGCATGCAGCAACCTCCGCAATGGAAAATTCCGCCGGGCTACTACCCAGGCAAAAGGGATAGTCAGTAAGGCAAATACCAAGGTGGTCAACATGGCAACAAAGAGTGTCCTGCCAATGCTTTGCCGTACTTCCTCGTCGCCGGCAGCTTCAACAAGACCCGATGTGCCGGCTGACAGCAGCAGTCCGGCCAGCGGAGCAATCACAAAAAAGAGCAGCAGCCCTCCAAGCAGCGGAAAGATGATATTGGTGATTGTACCCGACGCTTTTCTCATGGCATGAGCTGCTTTCTGATAATTTCAGGAACTTCTTCAACACCTATGGGTGCAATGCCGGTGAGGCTGCGATGACCATGAGCCAGCAAAATCTCCTGCCCTTTTCGGCTTGCTATAAAGGCAGCAAAACGAGCCGCTGTGGATTTATTTGGTGCGTCATTGGGTATGGTCAGCCCGTAAAGGATGACTTCTCCTTCAATTTCGAACAATTCGCCGGGTTTTCTGCCGCGTATCTGGGTAATGGCCCTTCGGTAATTTTCAGCGAAATCGGGATTTGAAAGGTTAATTTCGTCAGGAAGTGTAATAAAATCAAGCTTATGTTGCACCGCGATGGAACGATAGGTGAAAATGTAGTCCAGATGCCCGGTTTGCAACAAAGCAATGAGGTCAGTTTCTTTAGGTCGGACATTCATGCTGCTGGCAGCGAGCACTTTATCTGCCAGTCCGGTTTTGCCGTAATGCTCTTCAGCCAGTTGAAGGAGCAGAATCGTTCGATAACCGCAAGGGTCGAGATCGGGATTGGAACGACCGATGGCAATATCCGGATCTTTCAGCATTTCGGTCCAGTTTTCGCTATTGATTTCATTTCTCCCTCTGGAATGTTTGGCATAGGCCACCACCATTTCATTGCCAGCAAAGGGAAGACTCCAGGTGGCAAATTCTGGAATGAGGTATTCCCTGATCAGGCGTTCGTCGGCTGAAGCCACCATATCGGCTTGCTTGCCCAGTTCGGTGAGCTTTCGTATGGTTTCGAGGCTTCCTGCAGCCTCCATCCTGAAAAGAATCCCGGGATTTTGAGCGGCAAAACTGTCAGCCAGCGCTTTGAGCGGCACAGACAGGCTGCCTGCATGCAGCACAGTAAGCGTTGCAGATGAAGACTCCATGCGTGGCGATGCATGGTGGCACGAAAGCGCCACAACAGCCATCGACATAACCATCAGCATTCGTATCACCATGCGGGAAATAGGCAAAAATAATCTAATTGACGGTCAGCGCCAGCTTTAGGGCCATCACCATTTGCAGCAACAGTAAAAACGGGCCTTTCAATTTTCTACAATAAGTATTTAATAATTTGAAACAAAAGTTAAACATTTGAAACTTGATAAGGCTCCAATAATTCCCTAACACCTGTTTTTCAGCCATTTAAACAAAAAACAACTACTGTCAAACGCCTTTGTGCTGCTGACATGTGATTTTCATTAAAAATGCTTATCTTATTTTTGCTCAGCTTTTTAACCGGTTACCGGCCACAATCACACAAAACAACGGACCAGCCGAACACCGTAATACAAAGTAGGCAGTAAATGGATTAACAATGACAAAATTTAAAACGCTCAGTTTGTTTTTTGCCCTTGCATTCCTGGCTGTTGCCTGCGCTCCGGCCGCCAAGAATGAGGCCCCGCAGGCCATTGCTCAAACCATCACTTTCGAAGAGGTTAACGCTGCACAGCAAGCCTGGTGCGACGCTCTTGTAAAAATTGGTGAGCTCAGCGAAAATGGCGGCGACTACACCGCTTTTGCCACACAGGTGCTCTCTGATGCCTATGATTACGACAACGGAAAAGTGTTTTTCAAGCCCACACTGGCTTATGGCCCAAACACCTTCCGTGTGACCAAAAAGAGTGCATTAGCTTATTTTGTTGGTGATGATCCTGACTTCCCGGAAGACAAAGGATTTGCCCGCACGCCCTGGGTTAGTGCACGTTACGATAATATCGGTGAAGGCAACGAAGGCATTCAGATTCACGGCAACATCGCCATCACTATGGGCAATGTTTATGTGACCGATAAAAACGGCAATGAGGCTATGGTGGACAAAACCTGGGTTTTCAAGAAAGGCGATGACGGAAAATTGCGCATCATTGTGCATCACTCCTCTCTTCCCTACAAACCCTGAGTTGTCCAGCGCAACATAAAACGAAAAGACTGTCTCCATTGAGGCAGTCTTTTTTGTTTTCAAAAGAGGATTATTGGTACTAATTAGCACTGTTCCATTTAAATCGTATGTTTGATTCCGTTTTGAGGGAAAAGAATTTTATTGTATTTATATGGAAAAAATCAGAATCGAACTGAAATGGGGCATCTATTTTGTCCTGATGATGATAGGCTGGATGCTGGTGGAACGGCTTAGCGGCCTGCACGGAAAATACCTTGAGAAGCAGGAGATTTTCTCAAATTTCATCGCAATTCCGGCTATAACGATTTATGTGCTGGCCCTGCTTGATCTGCGGCGCAGGAAATATGGCGGCAGCATGACCTATGGTCAGGGCTTCGTCAGTGGTCTGATTATTACCGCTGTCGTAACTGTGTTTTCGCCTTTGGTACAATACCTTACAAGCGAGGTTATCAGCCCGGATTACTTCGAAAACATGATTCAGCTTACGGTGAGCAAGGGTAAAATGAGCCAACAGGAAGCGGAAGCATATTTTAATCTGCCTTCCTATATCCGTCAGGTGCTTGTCGGGACGCCGGTAATGGGCATTGCCACTACGGCTGTTGTAGCCATCTTCACAAGGAAACGCACATCACAACAGGGTACAAGGGCTTAATAAGCCCTCTCGTTGCGGCCTTCGATATAATTAATAAAGGAGCGGCAAACCACTTTGTTTCCGCCGGGCGTGGGGTAATCGCCTGTAAAATACCAATCGCCGGTATGCTGGGGCATGGCTCTGTGCAGGTTTTCGATTGACTGAAACACCACCGAAACCCTTGCCTTTACTTTGGGCGAAGTGACTAATTGTGCAATTTTTGCACTGATTTGCCTTGCGGTAAATGGCTTGTAAATCAATTTGACATGGTTCTGCATTTCCTCCTTTGGCAGATGCATTTGGGCCTTGCACAGGCGATACACTTCGTTGATGACGCTTTCCTGTCCGGTTTCTTTTAGCAGCTCGATGGCCGCGCGGAAGGCGACAAAATCGCTGAGCTTGGCCATATCGATGCCGTAGCAGTCAGGGTAGCGTATTTGCGGGGCTGAGGAGGCAATGACGATATGCTTCGGCTGCAGCCTGTCGAGAATGCGAATAATGCTGTTTCGCAAGGTTGTACCACGGACGATGGAATCGTCGAGCACCACAAGGGTGTCCTGACCAGGCCTGACCACACCGTAGGTTACATCGTAAACGTGGGCCACAAGATCGTCGCGCTGATTATCCTGCGTGATAAAGGTGCGAAGCTTAACGTCTTTCACGGCTATCTCCTCCACCCTCAGGCCATTTTCGAATATTTTTTCCAAAAGCTCGGGTGTGAGCTTGTCCATCGAAGCCAGAATGCGCTCTTTTTTGCGCTGCATGCTCAGGTGGTTAAGCTCGGTAACGAGTCCGCGGAAAGCCACCGAAGCCGTGTTGGGTATGTAAGAGAAGACGGTGTTGTCGAGGTCGTTGTCTATTTCCTTAAGCACGTCCGGCACAAGAAGTTCACCCAGTTTTCGCCGCTCGCGGTAGATGTCGGCATCGGTGCCTCGCGAAAAATAAATGCGCTCAAACGAACAGGAACGCTTCTCGAGGGGCTGCTTAAACATTTGCTCCGACCAGCTGCCATCGCGTTTGATAATGAGGGCATGACCCGGTTTGAGCTCACGAATGCCTGAATGCTGAATTTTGAAGGCGGTTTGGATGGGCGGTCGTTCACTGGCTGCCACAATCACTTCATCGTCGGCATAATAATATGCCGGCCTGATGCCCGATGGGTCGCGCATCACAAAGGCGTCGCCGTGGCCGGCCATACCTGTAATGACATAGCCACCGTCCCAGTACTGGCTACTTTCTTCAAGTATGCGACGAACATCAAGATCTCTGGCGATGAGGGGTGAAATATCCTTTTTGGCAAAGCCTTTCGAACGATACTGCTGGTAGATACGCTCGTTTTCTTCGTCGAGCCAGTGCCCTATTTTCTCAAGAATTGTAACAGTATCGGATGTTTCCACAGGATATTGTCCGAGCTCAACCAGCTTGTTGAAAAGCTCGTCAACATTGGTCATATTGAAATTTCCGGCCAGCACGAGCGTCCTGGTCATCCAGTTGTTGTGCCGGATAAAAGGGTGCAGGTTCTGGATGTTGTTGCCACCGAAAGTTCCATAGCGAAGGTGACCCATAAACAATTCGCCGGTAAAAGGGACATTGTTTTTAAGCCACTCAATATCGTTGAGCCTCGCAGGGGATTTTTCGCGGATATCCTGTAGCTGGTCGTAAACCTGCTGGAAAATATCGCGTATGGGTGTGGAAGAGTTCGACCTGATGCGGTCGATGTATTTATTGCCCGGCGGGAGGTCGAATTTTATTCCGGCTATTCCTGCTCCGTCCTGACCACGATTGTGCTGTTTCTGCATAAGCAGGTGCAGCTTTTGGAGCCCGTAGAAGGATGTGCCGTAGTTTGCGAGGTAATATTCGAGCGGTTTCAGGAGGCGGATGAGTACGATTCCGCACTCGTGTTTTATCTGGTCGCTCATAATGTGGCTGAGGCGAAAGTGATTAGCTTTGTAAAAGAAAGCGCAAAAGTAATGAAAAAAGAAGAGCTCCTGGTTCGCGAAGCATCAAGGAATGATATTGCAGTTATTCAGGCATTTCAGCTGGCAATGGCCGAAGAAACCGAAGGTCTTGTGCTCGATGTTGATACCCTGATGAAGGGCATCAGCGCAGTTTTCGACGCTCCGGAAAAGGGAAAATATTTTGTTGCGGTGCTTGATGAAACAATTGTAGGCTCATTGATGATAACGTATGAGTGGAGCGACTGGCGCTGCCGGACCATCTATTGGATTCAGTCGGTATATGTTTTGCCCGATTACCGGAGAAAAGGTGTTTACAGGGCATTGTACGAATATGTGCGGACGTTGGCAGAGGCCGACGAAACCGTAGGGGGCATCAGGCTTTATGTGGACAGCCAGAATCATGCGGCGCAACACACCTACAGCCGCCTGGGAATGAACGGCGAACACTACAGGGTATTTGAGTGGATGCGTACTTTCTGAAAACCTTGCCCACCGCCAGTAAAATGCTATTTTTGCCGGAAACCCCTACAAATCATCCTCTATGGCAGGCTCGGCAAAGGTTCCTCATACTTACGTTATCGTTTTTTCCATTATCCTCATAGCAGCTGCGCTCACCTGGTTCATTCCTCCCGGGAAATATATCCCTGTGGACGGAACGCTGGTTTTCAAATACAAAAACGAGTTGCCGGCCGATGTAACATTTAAAAGCCAGCCTCAAACCTGGCAGGTTTTTGCCGCGCTGTTTAAGGGGTTTGTAAAGCAAAGCAATATCATCATCTTCATTTTGATGATTGGCGGAGCTTTCTGGATCATGAACCAAAGCAAAGCCATTGATGTAGGCATCTTTTCGTTTCTGCGATTTGCCCGCAGGCTCGAACATAACCGGATTATCAGTCGCCTGGGTGTGAACAACATTATCATGCTGCTGATTATGACCATGTTCAGCATGTTTGGAGCTATCTTCGGAATGAGCGAAGAAACCATAGCCTTTGCCATTATCCTGATTCCACTGGCGATTTCGATGGGTTACGATTCAATTGTGGGTGTTGGTCTGGTTTATGTAGCGGCTCATTTGGGTTTTGCCGGCGCTATACTAAATCCTTTTACGATTGGAATTGCTCAGGGTCTTGCTGAGATTCCACTGTTTTCTGGCATTGAGTACCGCATCCTGTGCTGGCTCATAATCAACGCTTTAGGCTTTTGGTTCATCCTCCGCTATGCAAAAAAAGTTAAACGCAACCCTCTAGCCTCCCCCGTGTATGAAGAGGATGAATACTGGCGCAAACACCTGGAAGTCAATCAGGATGAGGTCGAATACCATACGCCCCGCTCCGCCTGGTGGGCCTGGGGCGCTATTGTAAGTGCGCTGGCTGTTTTTTCGTGGTTCTATCCTTCCACCACCCTGAAGCTTGGCGATATGTCATTCAGCTTCAATCTTTTGCCAATATCAACCATAGTTTTTGCAGTGGCCGGATTTTTCAGCCTGCGCAAATCGGTGCATTATTTCATCCTGCTTATGCTCACCTACACCATCATCTTTCTGATTGCAGGCGTGATGGGCTACGACTGGTATGTGATGGAAATTGCCACTCTTTTCATGGCACTCGGGATTGCAAGCGGTATTGCCACAGGTATGAATGCCGATACCATTGCACGTTCGTTTGTTGATGGGGTAAAGGATATCCTTTCGGCAGCAGTAGTAGTAGGTCTGGCGGGCGGCATCATCGTGATACTGGAGGACGGCGGCATTATCGACACCATACTTTACGGTCTTTCGCAGTCGATGAGCAATTTTGGACAAATTGCCTCGGTTGGGGTTATGTATCTCATTCAGACGTTTATAAACATCATCATTCCATCCGGTTCGGCCAAGGCGGCCATCACCATGCCTATCATGGCGCCATTCAGCGATCTGATCGGGGTTTCGCGTCAGGCAACCGTGATGGCGTTCCAGTTTGGTGATGGCTTTACCAATATGATCACACCAACCAGCGGTGTTTTGATTGCCGTTTTGGGCGTTGCACGCATACCCTATCAGAAATGGGTCAAATGGGTTTGGCCCCTTATTTTGATGTTGATCATACTCGGATTTTTGCTGCTCATACCAACCGTTACGCTGAAACTAAATGGTTTTTAGCGGATAGTATTGTTATAGAAGCTTTTGTTAGCTAAATTTACGCTCTGATCAACACTTCACTTGTAGGACTCGGTTTTAGACATCGAAGATGCACCGCTTAAAATTGCCTGTTGCTGCCATTTCATGGCTTTTGATGCTCTGGCTTTTATTGCCATATGGGAATGCAGTGATATACGGTGCCGACAATCCCAAATTCCAAAACCTGACAACACGACAGGGCTTGTCGCGGGGCTTGGTCAGGCAACTGGTATTCGACGATTTTGGTTTTCTTTGGATTGCCACCGAAAACGGCCTGAACCGATACGACGGTTATCAGTTTGAGGTTTTCAGGGCCAAACCCGGCGAGGAAAACGGCCTTCCCGACAACGACGTTCTATCGCTGGCCAACCTTGGCACCAGGGGTATTGCAATAGGTATGCGCAGCGGAAAGCTGGTTATTTTCAACACACAGCGGGGCGCGTTTGAGCCGGTTATCATGCCACTCTCTGTCGCTGATGCATTTGCCAGCTGCGAGCCCGACTATCTCACTCCCGACGCAAACGGAAACCTATGGATTTCAAGCACCAACGGATTATTTGCCTTTGCGCCGGCAACAGGCGAAGCATGGCAATTTACACCAGCCAACAGCGGACTTAAAACCCAATATGTCAAGCACGCCTATTTCGACCGTGCGGGCAATTTATATCTTGCCACCGATGCCGGCCTTGCCAGGGTTGACAATTGGCAAAAGCCGGCAGAAGCCACTATCAGGAGCTTCGACAACACAGGGGTGCCAAGCCCTTATGCCAAACGCGTGGTACAGGATGCCGGCGGAAGAATCTGGCTGGCGCACGACGGAGGTCTTAGTCTCTTCGACCCCGTTAACGAAACATTTATGTTGCATCTTGCACATCAGGCAGACAACCCTTACTCGCTGGCTAACAATTACATAAAGGACATTACTGCAGCGCAGGACGGGCAGTTGTGGATAGGGCACGATCTGGGCGTCTCGGTTTTCGATCCTATAAGACTGCAATTCAAGAACTACACCGCTGATCCTGATAACGAACATAGCCTGGTGAACAATTACGTAAAATGCGTGATTACAGATGCTCAGCAGCGCGTTTGGATTGCTACGGATCAGGGTATCAGCATCTGGGACCCGCTCAAGGAACCCTTCCGAAGTTTAGTATTCAGGCCCGGGGTAGCCGGTGGACTCAGAGGAAATTTAGTCTATGACATCTGGGAAGACCAGCCCGACCGCGTGTGGCTGGCCACAAACAATGGACTACACTACTGGAATCCCGAAACAGGCGAAATTGTTGTCTTCAGAAATGAACCTGATAATCCGGGAAGCCTGCAAAGCAATATTGTACGGGCTGTGATTCGCGACAGCCGCGGCTCGCTTTGGGTAGGGACCGATGCAGGCCTCCACCGCATGACCGAAACTGCACGCGGCATAGCGTTCGAACATTTCGACGCAGGTCCGGCCGATGGCCGACACCTAAACAACGCTTTCGTTGTTGCTATAAGAGAAACTGCCGATGGCAGTATCTGGACCGGAACATGGGGCGGAGGAGTAAATATCTTCAATCCGGCGACCAAGACCTTTACCTACCTCACCGAAAATTCCGAACAGGAGTCGCTTAGGCTTAACAACAACAAAATTGCCAACATCTTTGAAGACAGCAAGGGAAATATCTGGCTGCGAAGCGGCAACATTTTCGACCCGCTTACAAAATCGCTCAAACCTTTTCCATTCGCTCCTGTCCCTGATAATATCAACTTCATTTACGAAGATTCCCGCGGGCGCGCATGGATTGGCACCACATCCAACGGATTGCATTATTACGAAGAGGGCAGTAAGCAACTAAAACAACCATATCTCAGCGAAGCACTTAAGGCAGGGGCATTTACGGCAATGCTTGAGGATGCTTCGGGCAACCTTTGGATGGCCACCGACAACAAAATTGTTCGCATGAACAGCGAACTTACGGCCTTTCATGTTTTTGATGAAGCCGAAGGTGTGCTGGCAGGCGATTTCAGCATCGAATCGGTTTTCCGTGGAAGCACAGGCGTTTTTTATTTCGGAGGCAATCAGGGCATCACCTGGTTCAAACCCGAACAGATCACCCTAAATACTAATCCCGTAAAGATCCGGATCACTTCATTTTATCTGGACAACAAACCCTTTTTGTCCTCGTCCGGAGCGCTGAACGACTCGGCCGTTATCGTAAAAAACCGAATCACCCTGCCTTTCAACCACCGCGATCTGGTCATTCAATTTACAGGCATCAATTATACCAATAGTCAAAAGAACCGTTTCGCCTACCGAATTGAAGGTCTGCAGGAAGAATGGTCGGAGTTGGGCGCTGATGCCCGGCAGATTAAGTTCTTCAGGCTTCCTCCGGGCAGGCACAAATTGCTTTTGCGTGCTGCCAACAGCAGTGGAATCTGGAACTCCGAGCCACTTGTTTTTGAAATCAATGTGCAATATGCCTGGTATCAGCATTGGTGGGTCTGGCTCATTGCCATACTGTTGCTTACCGGCCTCGTGCTGCTCATAATGCAAATCAGAACCAGAACACTCAATGCACAGAAAAAACACCTGGAAGAAAAGGTAAAAGAGCGCACGCGGCAGCTCGAAGAGCAGAAGACCGAAATAGAACTGAAAAACAAGCAGTTGCAGGAGGCCAGCAAAGCCAAGTCGGAGTTTCTGGCCAATATGAGTCACGAGATTCGCACACCCCTCAACGGCGTGATTGGCTTCACCGACCTGCTCCTTAGCACCGACCTCAGCGAAACGCAGGCCGAATACCTCAACATTATTCATCAGTCGGGCGAGAACTTGCTGAGCATTATCAACGATATCCTCGACTTCTCGAAAATTGAAGCCGGCAAGCTCGAATTGTATATCGAAAAGACAGATTTGGCTGAACTATCCAGCCAAACGCTCGACATCATTACCTTCCAGGCTCAAAGCAAGGGACTTGAAGTACTGCTCAACCTGCATCCACAATTACCCAGATATATTCATGCTGACAGTATTCGACTCAAGCAGGTGATTGTGAACCTTTTAAGTAATTCTGTCAAGTTTACGGAAACGGGTGAAATAGAACTAAAAATTGAACCAATTAGCCCGGTTAAAGATCAAAGAGCAACAATCCGGTTCGTTGTCCGCGATACTGGCATTGGCATCAACCCTGAGAAGGTTTCCATGATATTCGAAGCTTTCACGCAGGAAGACAGCTCAACCACAAAGCGGTTTGGCGGTACAGGACTTGGGCTGGCCATCTCCAATCGTTTACTCGGATTGATGGGCAGCAGGCTGCAGCTGATCAGCAAACCCGGAAAAGGCAGCACCTTCTTTTTCGATCTCGAGCTTAAATGCGAGAGCAATGGAGAAGACAACACTCACGACCTTAGCTGGGTGAAAAAGGCCCTTATAGTTGACGATAACGACAACAACCGCGCTATTCTTGCCAAAATGCTCATGGCACTTGATGCCGAGGTGGTTGAAGCATCCGGCGCAAGTCAGGCCATTAAACTCCTGCTTGGCGGACAACAATTCGATGTGCTCTTTGTGGACTACCATATGCCTATCACCGATGGGCTGGAGTTTGTTGAGCAATTGCAGAAAGTGTCGGGCTTCAGTTTCGACAAAACCAAAGTAATCCTGTGGCACAGCTCGTACGACAATAATATTTTGGCCGGCAAGGCCGAACAACTTGGCGTGCACATCAGGATGACCAAGCCTGTTACGCAGCAAAAGCTTTTTGAAACAATTCATAAGGTAAAGAATCTCAAGGCCAATCCTCAGACCTTGGCCAGACCTTCGGTACAATTCCAGGGAAAGTTCGACATCATGCTGGTCGAAGACAATCCGGTGAATATGCTGCTGGCCAAAACCCTGGTTAAAAAAATTCTTCCTCAGGCCAGAATCATTGAATGTCAGAATGGTCTGGTTGCACTCAACCGATGCCGTGAGCAGCTGCCAAACCTCATTTTTATGGACATTCAGATGCCCGAGATGAACGGACATGAAGCCACACGACAAATCAGGATGCTGCCTGGCGCCGACGAGATTCCGATAATCGCCGTTACTGCCGGAAATATCAAAGGCGAGCGCGAACGTTGCATCGAATCAGGTATGAACGACTTCCTAACCAAGCCCATTGTGGAAGACACCTTATCCGAGGCGCTGGCCTTATGGCTAAACATCGATTCCCCTGCCGCACAGGACCATAACACCCAACACGATTCTGAAAATCAGGGTCAGGCCACCGGTTTTTCGGTCGAACTTCTAAAGGCTGACCTTGGTACTGATCCGGTTTTTCTTAAAGAATTTCTCCTGGTTCTGCACGAAAGCCTGGAGCAAACCAATGAGGAACTAAACGAAGCTTACCAAAACAATGATCGTGAAAAGCTGCGCTCGCTTGCCCACAAACTCAAAGGCACCGCGCTAACGATCAAAATGGACGGATTAGCCTCGCTGGCATCGCAACTGGAAAAAGTAGAACAAGCCGGCAGCGAGAAGGCCGAAAGACTTTTCGCAATGATGAGCGCTGAGCTTCAGATCATTAAAATGCAAGTGAAGGCAGAAATTGAAAAAATCGCATGATTTGTTCTCCTTATTGATTGACTACTGCACCCTACAACAACCGAAAATATCCTTTTAAGCATACCGCATTTCGCATTTGAGCCAGAAAATTCAGATTGAATCATTTGGCAATCAGAACAAATCAATATTTATTTATTACCCTCCACAAATAATGATTTCTTTGATCTTTCAGAGTGACTGAGCAAAAAAAGCAAACCGTACAATATCAATGGTGTGCAAAGTAGTAAAACCGCAAACAGGCTTTTTTCAATGGATTGGCGCGTTCGGAAATTGAGTAAAAAAACCAAAATCCCAAATCCAATTCCGATTGTAATAAATAATATACCGCCAATTATTTCCCACCTTCAGGCAATGATTAACACGAAAACCAAAATAAAGAAGGAATAAGGTGAATGGTAAATGCCAGGAGCTTTTGCCAGATGGAATAAGCTGAGTCAAATGCATCGAGGGCAAACATACTGATGAAAACAATCGCAGTTATGGATAGTACTCTCGGTAGCCAGTGGTGCTATTTATTCAAAGAATTAATTATGGTTGAATATCAATCGTTTATATAATTTTTCAAGCCAACCCTTCTAAGCCTCGATACTCAATGATCCTTAACACATCTGACCGAAAACGCAGAATTCTTTAAGGTTGAACCAACGCCAATAATTGCATCATCGTGATGCATATTGTAAAGGTATAAACCGTCATTGTATGGAACATTAGGACTTGACGACCAGAAATCGGCGCGTTTTCCAAGATAATTGAACTCCCCGTTCGCATAACGAATACCTCCGGGAAGCGCGGAGAATCCGGAGGCGTTTGTTGCGTCAGTATTTGGCATGTCCCATCTGGGATGCGGAGACGGCTCTTTTGTAACCTTTTTAAGTTTACCACCTGCTTCACCCAAGCCTCCGAAAAGTGCTATAAGCTCCTGAAAGTCCTCATTATTAGGTACCCTCCATCCTACCGGACATAATCCAGCCGAACTTGTTACCGCAAACCCGTTATACAGCGCCCCATATATATTTTTATTGACCACATTGTTTTCGTACCAGGCATATGCACCTGTCTGGGTATTACTCCAAGCTACGTTATCATTACCCGGATAAGAGATTGGCGTATTATTATTGTATTTCGTTACTTTCAGGTTTTCGGCCATCCACTCTTTCCCATTGTTATATCTGACAGTGGAATAAGTATTTCCTTCGATATCAGTCACATCACCATAAGTTATAACAACCTCTTCTTCTTTCTTGCATCCAAAAATTAAAATAGCAAGACAGAGAAAAAGCGGTACAAACGATTGTCGCGGCTTAATCAGGTAGGTCATTGTTTTCATTGTTATATCTTTTAAATATTAACATTGCTGAACAGTTTACTTATTCAAACAACCTTGCAGTCGTGCCGCTTGACTGATTGCGCAACGGTTGAAAACAATATTAGTACGGGACTGCGGGATCAAAGTCTAATTGAGAAACCACCGCACAATCGAGGTAACATCCTCAAAGATAACACTTTTTGATAGAAATAGCAAGTAAAAAATGGATTGTAATAAACAATTCCATCCTAATAAGAATTGCATTGCCAAACATAAAAATCTGTTGATCCTATCACCTTTCAAATAAGGAAACCGATAATGAATCCCATGTACATAACTTTTTTTGAGCTTGGTGAAACTGCCTTTCAAAATTGCCAACAAGCTGAGGTTGATTTTCCTATTTCGATTTATAATAATCCATCTGCCTATATTCATTGCATTTTAAAGAATTTCTGTGAAGCTTCATTTCACATGAATTCAAAAACCAAATTATCGCATATGTCAGATACATGTTTTTGCAAATAAAGAATTTCATGTTGTACCTTTAAAGTGCTAAATATATTTGAATATGAAATTCAGCCATATACTCCCAGCAATGCTCTTGCTTGCATCATGCCAAGGCCATCAAAAACAGATTAAATTGCCAGAACAAGTAGATACAATAGCCGAACAGTCGCTTCAACCCAACGAAAAAAACGGGCCGGAAACAGCGGACGATTTGTCTATGCTTGCCTACGGCGGAGCAAAGTTTGGCATGAGCCCCGACGAGGTGCTGCAAACAGATGGCTTCTCGGGAGGCACAAAGTCAGGCGAAAATGTGCGTCCGCCTTCTTCCAAGCGAAGGGTGGGAAATTATGACTACGACATTGTCGCAAGTTTTCATGAGAACAAACTCTATCTGGTCAGCTTTAGCTCTGCGTGGCAAACAGCCGCATTTATAGAATTTGACATGGTTACCGTGCTTAACAACCTCAAAGATGTTATCACGATACGCTATGGCGAACCAACCCATAAATACAAAATGCCCAATGTGATGGATTTTGAGCCGGGAGTGCGTCGTTGGGTATATCTGTGGGAAATTGAAGACAAGGTCATCTCGGTTGGCATGCGCGAAAGCAGTGAAGGAGCAAATTATCAGGCAATTATGTGGATTTACAATAAGCCAATATTTGACCGCATAGGCTACAACAAAGCAAATGTGAACAAAGTGAGAGATGCGGCAAAGTTTTAAACGTTTTTGTCAATAAGTGCCTCAACGCCTCGTTCTCAATTTTTCCATCTTTCTGACTTCATTTTTGTAATAATTGCACCAAGCGTTAAAATTTCTTAATTTTAATGCAACATAAACTCATAAGGCAATGAAAACAAGGCACATGAGTACTGGGGCAATTTGCTTCCTCCTCCTTCTGCTGATCAATGGTTCAAAACTATCCGGACAAAGCCGGGAGTATGGAATTTACACGGTTAATGTGCCGCCGGGCTGGACTTTTAATCAGGAACAATCTCAATCAGGGCAGTTTGTTTTTAGCTTCAAATCGCCGGAAATTGTTTTGAAATTAAACAATAGTACGGAGGCTTGCGCCGATGTGGCTACCTACAATAAGCTCATCCTGTCAAAAGTTCAGGAAGCAAACCGAAAACAGGAAATTGTTGAGCAGCGCAAGCCAAGCTTTCCTTGCCAGATTTTGGGGCAAAAAAGCTGTCACATGATGGTGCTCAAATCGAAAGAGGACGAGCGCAGGCGTATTGTTTTAAATGTCAAGGCCGGCGACCTGCTTTATCAATTCGAGGTAACTGGCAATATTACAACTGCAGAGGTGCCTGCTGATGCGCTTCAATTTCTGAGTAATGTTGGGCTGAGGGACGGTAGCTTCACCCCTGCAGCAAGCCTGGCATCCGGCAAAACCACCACGGAAAGCCCATCCGACACCAAGGTTGGTGAAGGCAATGTGCGCAACACCCGCGACGAATCGCTTTCGGGCTACTCAAAAGTGAAAGCAGCTACGGACACCCAAAAGATTGGCCCGCAAACCTCAATTTCCGGCATGACCTCCGCTTCGGGCGGTGCTGTGTCCCTCGATCTGGTAGCTGCTGAAAAAGCCGCCAAAATACCCGATGACGACGAGATGCCCTATGTCGTTAATCCTGTTGGCACGCCGCAGGCCATTGCCAAAGACGCCGGCTGGGCTTTAAGTCTGGCTAAAAATCCCGGCTTGCTTATCGATGCGCTCGATGGCGGCCGGCCGGGCGGAGATGTAAGCGCACTCATGGCACTGCTTCGACAGGCCCAGGGACCATTTGATGAACAGGAAGAAAATGCGATGATGAGTCAATACGCAGCACATGCGGCTTCCGGCTCGCCAAAGGCAAAAAAAGCCATTCGCTCACAAAGCGAATTGCTGCTGCAGGCCATGATTCACCGTCAGCTGATGATGCAGGCGGCCTGGGAATACGATTTTGCGATGTCGCAGATGCAGGTGGCCGAAGCCATGCAGGATGAGGATGAGATGCAGATTGCGCAAATGCTGGCACAGGTGCAGCAAATGATCGTGCAGGACCAGCAATCAGCCATCGAACAAGTGGCAAAAAAGAGTGAGGCGAGCCCAAAGGTCCCGACTGCAGCAGAGGTGACTGATGAGCAAAGGCAGGCCATCGAAACCGCAGAACGTGCAGCAGTAACCGTCAATGCTGCCGGATTGGCCGATAACAAGGGCGGCGCGACTTCCTCATCGGATAAAAATGCCGCAGACAACGACGCGGCCATGGTTGCACGATACCATGCCTTACGTCAGGAACACCGCATGTTGGTCGAAAGCATGGGCCAGGGCTCAGCCGAGGCAACGGCCGTTTACCGAGAGGCTATGGAAATCAGGAAAGCGCTGGAAGCAAAAGGTATTGATGTTTTCAATTATAAAAGTCCTGCAGATCAGAGTGCAGGCAACACAACACCGGTAAAAGAGGAACCCTATTTTGTTCCATCGAAGCCCGATCCGCGGCTTAGTCCGGAACAGAACGAAGCCATTGCCGAACATGAGCAAAATATTAACTCCGCCATAAAGGCGCTTAATGGTTTCAGGCGCGAAATGGCCGCAGCCAAAACGCCGGAGCAAAGAGAAGAGCTCAGGCTGGCAGCACTGCACATGGAGCAAAACATACACGACAGCAAAGACCTCATCGAGTCAATACGCACAGGCACCATCCTAAAAACCAGAGGGCCATGGGACGAACACTCGGCCGTTGTGCTTGCCGAAACTTCACGCAAGCTAAGGGAAGATTTTCAACGTGCCAGCCAGATGCAGGCTTCCTATGCCAGAATGCTCAACCTGCTCAACAAGCATAATCCGCAGGAGGCCGCCAAATTCAGGGATCAGATGGCCAATAACGTCATCAAAGGCATCTACGACCCGGGTGGTTTCGAAAAAGCCCAGCAGGCAATTAATGCCCTTTATGCGGTTACGAAAACTGAGGCGGTAAATGAGCAGCGAAAACTCGAGGCCCAGCAGGAAAAATCGTTCGAAAGGCTCGAAATGGTTGAGCGTCATCTTCGTTATGCCGAGACCATTAAATCGGGTTGCGACAAGGCCATTTTTGTGGGAACATTGTTTACCGGCATGGCCCCGGGCATTCTGTTATCTATGGCTTATGAAGGCGCAACTACCGCTGCAGAGAAAGGTCCCGAACAAGCCATAAAAAATATGGCCTGGCAGGGCGCCACCACCCTTGCTATGATGGGCGTTATGAAAGCCGGTAGCTGGGGCATCAATAAATTGTTGAATCCCAAAGTTGCCCAAAGTGAGATCAACACCTTTAAAAATGTGCTCGAAAACCACAGGCTGGCGCAGGAAACAGAGTGGAATCAGGCACTCGTCAATCAGCTCAAGGATAAAGTAAATGCTTTTAACAAAGTTAAGGCACAAGGCGGCAAAGGCTATCTGGAGGCGCGAAAAGCACTCGACGAGGCTGTTTCGGCATGCAACAGCAGCAGTCTGGCCAAGCGCATTATGAAGAATGAACTTACGATGCTTGAGAATCAAATAAAATCGGGTGCCACGCGCGACTATTCAAAACTCAGGGAATGCCTCTCTTACCAGAAAACCTTTGAGAACAGGCTTCAAAAAAGCATCTATCCCCGCACCGACGCCGAAATGATCAGCAAATTGCGATCGCAGGGCTACAACGTGGAGCGAAGCTGGTTTCAGGAGTTTCGCAACGCTACCAGCCGGGGTGTTGACGCCGATCGCGACCTGGGACTGATTGCACAGTTCGAGCGAAATGTGACGAAAAACGGTCAGCCCGTTTCCATGTCACAGTTCATGGACGAAGCCCAAAAAGCCTACAATACCAGTTATAAAACCATCACCGGACACAGCGCCAAACTTGCCGATCAAAACCTGACTACAAGTGCACACAGCGAATCTTTTCCGGTAAGTTGGTTACAGAAAAAAATGGAAGGGCCATACACCACCCTCGACCCACCCGTTAGCCCGCAGGATTTTCAGAAAGCAGGCAATGCCATTTACAATAAAGTGCAAAATGCGCTCAGCGGCCCCGATCCGGCCTTTGTAAATATGAAAAAAGCCTGTGCAAGTCTTAGCAAAGACCTTAAAACCAAAGTGTTTCAGCGGCTGCAAACGCCACCTCCGGGAACCGGACTTACGCCTACCGCACGACAGGCTGCCCTCGAACATTGGTCGCAGGTGCAAAAAACCCTTGACGATTTTGCAAGCGACAGGAGCGACCCGTTTACAACCATGAAGAAACTTCAGGAACTCACCGGATCGACGAGCATAAGCGAAAACGCCAGAAAACTCAAAGACCTGCTCAACAAACTTGGCGGTTAATACTTTGCTTATACCTACCAGCGCTGCCAAATCAAATTCGCTTAATGAAACAGCAATAATGTTAATGTGGTTGAACTCTGATGATTAAAGCATATAGTACCAAATTAAAAAGCGAACCCTGCCTCATGACACGGCAGGGTTCGCTGTTAATGGAATGTTTCATGGAGCTTGCTTCTATCAGAAAACCCACAACAGGTTTTGATAGGTAATTACAGGCTGCTGATTTTCGCCCCATGCCACGCCAATATCCCTGAAGGCGCGGATGCGCAACGCCTCGAGCTTGACTTCGTTTTCGAATTGCTTGACAAAAAAGTCCCAGTCGCGTTTTTCGTCTTTCTGCACCTTGGCTGCCATTTGTTTAATAATCCCCTGGGCATCATTGTAACACCTCGAATCAGGGTCGATCTGACATAGGATTGACCCTGCCTTAAGCGCACCGTTCGAGTTTGGCTCGGCAGCCCATAGATAGGAAGCTGCAGAAATCATCATCTTGCAGTCATGGTCGATGAAATCCTGATAAATTGGGCCAATTTCTTGCAGCGTGCGCATATAGCAGTCTTTGCTCACCTCAGGCACGCCAGAAAGTGTGGAAAGCGCTTCCCTGAACTGGTTCTGGGTGGCCAGAGACTTGGCACGTGCTATAACAAAATCGCATCGTGCGTTATAGTATTCTATGATTTTGCGCTTACCGTCGTCGAGAAACTTTTTCACGTTCTGATTCTTCAGATTGATGGGCCTGAGGGCATTGGTATAGGCCTTGTTTTCGTTGGCGCCTGCGCCTTTGGTTGTGAAAGAGGTTGAGCTGAGAATGTTTTTATCCACATAATCAACCAGATAAAGAAATACCTGAAACGAATAAGTTTGCATGGTCGGGGCCGAGGAAACAACATCCTTGCTCAGCACCTCCATTTTGGCCGTTACGCAGAATCGCGGACTAACGCCCTTTCCTCCCATGCCGTATTCGGTAACTGCTTCGATGAGTTTGCTCTCGAGCAGACTACGGGCAAACTCCGGTATTTTCGAAACCTGTTCGGGAATAATCACGTCCAGGGCAATACGATCGATATCGCCCGCTTCGCCCAGATCGTTTTGTGCAAATCCAATCAGTGGCAGTAAGAATATGATAATCAATAGTTTTTTCATGACGTTTCGGATTATTTTTCACCAATGATAAGCCATATCTCCCCAAGGCCTCTTGTATGGATTTTCACATCCTGACTAAAAGGCGGTCGGGTGAGTATCGTGCGCAGATCACGAACCCAGCGTCGGGTATCCATGGCACGTTGTCGTTCGTCGTAAAGCGGAATACGCACCTGTTCGAAGCGGATAACGTTTTGCGTATAGGTGCCTGTGCTGAAGCGGCCTTTAATGGTGTTGTCGGCCACCCAGTCTTCAATGATTTCGCCCAGTTCAAGGTTTCTGCCGTTGTAGTTGAATACTTCCTCCAGATCGATAGGCGAGGAATCCCAAACCCTCACCTGAAAGACGATTTCGCGGCCGTTCTCGAAAAGATCGTTGAAATGGGCCTGCAACCTGGTGTTGAAATCGTCGATATGCGAAAGCACAGCTTCTTCAAGCAGCACTGGGGTTAGGGTAGAAAGCGAAGGAGAGCCCGTGCCCTGAGCGCCGGCTATTTGTTTGTTTGTGTAGGCATCAAAACCCTGAAGCATGAAAGTAATGGAGCGCTGTGGGCCAATCTTATTCACTACATAGGTTAGCTGTATGATGATGTCGGCATTGGCTGCCCGCTGCAACATGTCGATAGGGTTTTCGGCAAGATTGGCACCTGATTTTGAAGTAAGTGCAGAAATCTCAGCGCTTTCCTGTTCCATGTTCTTGAGAGCAGTTTCCAGATTCACCAGAGGGAAGCCCCTGTCGGCCATCATGGTATTGATTTTCGAGATGGTCATCAACAGGTCGGTTTCGTTCTGAATGGCGGTTTTATAATCGGGCAGCGTCTTCAAGGTGCCCATTTCGTCATAAACCATGGTATAGCCATTCTTGATGCACCAATTGTCGGACGGAACAACCATGATGGTGGGTTTCTTGGCTTGTCCGAAAGCAAGGGCAGGGAGTAATATAATTAGCAGTAATAGTTTGGTTTTCATGGTATTGTGTTTTTAAAATCCTTGTCCAAGTTTGGGGATAATTCCTGCCGCTTCGAGCTCGCTGCGCAACTGGGCATGCAGCACCGATACGACCATGCCCACCTTGTACGATTTGTTGCTAATCTTAATACGGTCGATGCTGCCGTCGCCGGCCTGGTTCACAAACCGCAGGTAAGCCCCACCATTGCTGAAAAAGTTGTTGAAATACTCGGCATGCTGCACCTCGGCGCCGGGTTTTGTAACCAGTGGACTCATCATGCAGCCGGGAAGGCCGGTTCGTACACCTCTGAAGATTACGGCATGAACCGCATTCTTGCGTGCCTGAACCATGGCATTATCCGGCGAGGTGCCAAATGACCACACTTTAACGAGCTGGGTGCCATCGACACCCACGCCCATGCATTCAACCTCGTAGTTGCCAATCACATAGCCGGCGGCCTGACGTTGTTTTTTAGTCTGTGCTGTGGCAGTAAATGCTATTAAGCAAACCACAGCAAAAAGAAATAGTTTTTTCATATCGGTATAGTGTTGAATTTTAAAGCCTTAAAACATTATTCGTAAGCCTACCCCAAAACCGGCACCAGTTCTTTCGGCAAATTCGTCCTTGAATTTCACTTTCGAAGGCTCGCTATCCTTGGTGAGGTAATAGGCTGCCGACACCGGTAAACAGTATTGCAAAGCCGGCATAAGTTGCATGCGGTAGGTGATGTTCAGGCCAAGCCTGAGATCGAAAGCCAGATGCTGGCTCGTGTAGTAATACGCTGCGTCGCCCGTTGGTTGGGCCTGTTCGAAAAGATAACCGGCCGAAGGCTCAATAAACAAATTGCGCAGAAGGAATATCTCCTTACTCAATCCAAAGCCTCCGCGATAGAAAAGATAGTCGTCGGGGACATATTGAGGTTCGGCAGCTCCATAGTTGAGCGCGCCTTCTGCCCACAATTTCCAGGCCGTCATGCCCCTGCGCAATTTACCTCCGCCAAACACTTCGTAAAGGATTGGCGAAATCATGACTTCCATCCTTGCAAAACCACCCCCAAGTCCACCGTCGGAGAAGCCGAACAACAGATTGAACCCGCTGCTGTTTTTTTGTTCGGCAAACATGCCCGCGGCATCGATTATTCCGCCTGCAACCTGATAAAAATAGGATGGTTTCGTTTCTCCTGATGCAATATTGCGGTTGTCGGACACACTCATTGCCCTTATAACACCGCGGCGACTTTTGTACACATTGCCGTGACGATCCTGACGATTCTCGAAAACGAAATACCGCTGATCGAACTTCAACCCTTCCTTGCGGCCAATCTTGATAGCAATGGGCTTAACATCGTGCACCATGGCCTTAACCCTGAATTCATCCTGCGCGCCCTCAAGCCTTAGGATCACATTGCTGAATCCGCTTTCGAGCATCGACCGCATTAGCTGCTCGGGAGTGCGCTGCTGCTTTGGCGCAAATTTTTGTCCAGGATTGAGCTGTGTGGCCGCGATTTCTTCCGTAAAAACACTCACCGACTTTAATTTAAAATTGTAATTGTCGAAGGCTTTTACACGCTGAGCCTTGTCCGGACTGTCCTCACTCACCCAGAGGTTTTCGAAAAAGTTGGTGGCTTCCATCTCATTAAAATCCAGCTTGAACACATAAGCGTTCATGGTGCCCATAAAACCGTTCATGATGCGCTGATCGGCGGGTGTGCTGTCGCGCTCATACATTTCTGCCATCGACATTAGTCTGGGAAAATCGAGCACTACAAGATAAGTTCTGTCCACAAGCCCCATCCCAAGGTCCATCAAACCGGCGGAACCGCGCTTGCTGGCAGCAGCAATCAAAGCGGCATTGTCAGTTGCGTTGTAAAGCCCTCGTTCCGAGAGCAGTTCAACGCCGAAAGTGCCATCGGGCCTTCGCGAAAACCATTTTGCTACCATCCCATTGGCCACTTTCTTTTCATTTAAGTAGCGCTCGAGCGAGGCAGTTGCAAAGATCTTTTTTGTGGTATCGCGCATCATGATACCCCGCCGACCATCGGCCAGGGGCAACACTTTTTGCGATAGCTGGTGCTCGAAGAACTTATCCGGAATCCTCAGAGAATCAACCAGTTTTGTCAGTGGTTTTGCAGCATCGCCCGCATCGAGCATCATCACGGTCAAGGCATTCCTGTTGTATTGGGGGGTTTGGGCCGGCAAAGTAAAGCTCAGTATCAGCAGCAGGCTGACATAAACCGGCCGGGAAAATAGCATCCGGTTCATCTCCAGTGGTTTTGGTTTGGAGAGTGAAGTTACAATCAAAAAGACGACATTAAATCATCAAAAGCAAAAAATCGGCATAATTTGTACTAATTCTACCTGTTTTAGGGATTTATGCGGTAAGATAATTTTGGTGTTTGCTAACGCAGCAGATTTATGTTAATATTTTTTGATTTGCTTTTGATGTTCGCTAATTTTAATGACCCAATTCAAACCAATGAAAACAAGAGTTCTAATGATGGCGCTGCTGCTGCTTATCCCATTTGCACAGCTCGAAGCCAAAAAGAAACCATCCTACCGTAACGCTGATTACAAGGCCGGCAATTTTGTATTGCAAAATGGCAAGGTGTATTACGAAAAAGTGATTGTATCGGCCTTACCGCTGACGAAGTTTGCAGAAACACTGAGTTCGAAAAATGCGCCTCAGGCTGGACTGCAAGTTAAAAGCTCGGAAAAGGATGCCGTAAGAGGCGTTTTTATCCGAAAAACCTTCGATTGGGCATCAATGCCTTACAAGCCGAGAAAACTGCCTTTGATTGCCCGTTTGCCTATGAACGCCAATTTCGAGATGGTGGCGGTGGACAAGGGCTATAGGGTTAGGGTTTCGGACATATGGTTTTCAAACCAATTCAAGCCAACAGCCAATCAGCACCTAAAACTGGAAGATGCCGTGTTGAAGGGTGGCGGATTTAAGTTTACAAAAAGCAAAAAAGCCATGCGCGGGCTGGAGATGCTCGATAAAGGCATCAGCGAAATCTTCGCCATGCCAGGTAATGGTTTCTAAATCTAATCTTTAGAAAATTCTTCCTATCGGATAAACCCTCAGGCGGGCGTCCCACCAGGGGCTTTTGCTGTAGAACCAGTTGAGCTGCAATTGCTGGCTCGCAGCAAAGGCCGGATCGGTGGCTTTTCGTTTATCGTATTCTTCCCGCAATCCCGGAACATCGACGAGCATCTGACGTGCCAGGGTTTCCATCACATAACTCTCGGCATACTCCTTCTGCTCAAATATGGTGTTGAAAAATCCCCATTCCAGGAGGCTTCCGTTGCCTTCGGGCTCCAGCATGTGCACAAGGAGACGAGCCTTAGGCTGCCCTGAGGGCACTATTACACTTCCTTGGGGAAATACGACTTCATCCTCATATTCTTCAAGCTCCATTTGGCCGATGCGATGCCTTCCCTCATAGGGCGTTCGTGCCCATTCCGCCTTATTAATGCGGTACAATCTCACTTTCATCAGGCTATCCTTTGTCAGCGTTCTAAAACGGATACCGTGCCACTGAAGACGCTCGATTACTGCTGTCCATTCCACTGGAACGACATAAGCCTCAGGTAATTGGAGATATTTCGTTACTACCGATTTATCGAACATTGGCAGCATCATGTCAATCGGTTTGGTGTTATCATATACAAACCAGTCGCCGCCGGTTAATTCGCTATTTCGGTGTTCGTATTCAACGCCCTTGAAAAGCACCATGGTGCTATCCTTCATATCCACCCTGAAACGCAGCGGAAAGGGCTGTTTCCTGAATTCTTCGGAAGCAGTGCTTTTGTCGGCCTCACGAATTGCGGCTGCAAGTTTCTGATGCTGTTCGCTGAGCACCTTGAGTGTCGAAAGGACAATTTGTTTCGTTCCTTCAACCCTGGGCGCATAGGGCTTAAGCATATGTGTTTCGACAAGTAAACCGGGACGATTATTAACGGCTGAATACCCCTGCGAAAACATCGGGCCTGAAACACCAGCAATCAGGCCGCTGCGAGGATCGTGCCAACGACGGAAACTCACATAAGGAAATATAGGGTAGCCGGCATCCGTCATTAGCTTATCCAACTCAGGCAGATAACTTTCTTTTTGCCAGGCGGTGAGGCCCGCATCCATCTGCCCGTGAATCTCGAGCGAATAGGTCATTACATACTGATAATCAGCCCCGTCGGAAGTGTGGGTGTCGATAAAGAAATCGGGCATCCATTGCTGAAACAGCTTTATCCACGCCTGCATTTCAGGGGCATCAGCCTTCAGATGATCGCGATTCAGGTTGAGGTTTTGGGCTGTGGTGCGCCATCCCATTTCTTTAGGGCCGTTTTGGTTGATGCGGTTGTAAGGTCCAAATCGCTCATGCCCGTCAACATTGAGGATGGGAATAAACAACAGGCTTACGTTTTCGAAAAGTGCCTTATTCTTTCCATAAACAACGAGGTCGCGCAGCAGCAGCAAGCCGGCGTCCTTGCCTTCCGGCTCGCCGGGATGTATGCCTGCCTGCACCCATAAAACAATGCGACCCGCCTTGCGGATGCGATCGGGTTGAGTGAGACCGTCCTTATCGTACACCGCATAAACCAGACCTCTGCCCTGCGGGCTTTTGCCAAATTCGGCGACGTTTAGCTGCTTCGAGGCTTTATCGAGCTTTTTGAGAAAAGCGATCGTTTCGCCATAGCGTGGCGTCTCGAGTCCGTTGGTTTTTTCGAAATGCGTGCGCCATTCATTCTGGGCATGCACACCCAAACTGCTGAACAAATACATTAAAATCAGCAGCAATCTGTTGTTTATCTGAATCATACAATTATTTTCGTCCGGTAAAGGTGCTCATTGTTTTATACACTCCAAGACCCTTGCCCACCAAAAAATCGAACCACCTGACAGGCATTATGCCTTTGACAAAAGGAAGGGTGTAAACCATGAAGGGCATGCGAACAAAAACTTTGTTGCGTTCAATACCCCTTATAATTTTTGCAGCAGCCACCTCAGGCTTTATACGTGGAATGACAAAATTGGTGCTTACGCCATCGAACATGCCTGTGTCGATATAACTCGGTGTAACGGTGGTTACCTTTACCCCTGTCCTTAGCTGTTCCATTTCGAGCCGCACACTTTCCGACCAGCCAAGCACCGCCCATTTACTGCCTGCATAAACGGCCATTCGGGGGTTCGAAAGCATGCCGGCAGCCGAAGCTATTGTAACCATGTGGCCGCTGCCCCTTTTGACCATTTCAGGCAAAAAAGCATGGGCCACAAGCATAACACCTGAAATGTTTACTCCAATGGTCCTAAGGATTTCATTAGCAGCATGCTCATGAAAAAACTTTCCCGACACAACCCCTGCATTGAGGATCAGAATATCAGGAATCCAGTCTGTTGCGATTAAAGCCCGTGATGCTTCGGCAACAGATTCGGGCTTGCTGACGTCAACTTTGCTGCTAATCACCCGAAAACCCTCTTCTCGAAGTGCTTCAGATACTTCATGCATGGCGTCCGGGTTGATATCCCAGATGCACAATTCCGCTGCGCCTTTGATGAGGGCCATTTTACCCATCAGGAGGCCAATGCCCGAAGCGCCTCCCGTGATAAGCACTTTCTTTCCCTTTAAGCTGCTCATAGCCTTGTTTTTGGTTTACTTTTGCAAATTCTGGAAGCCTGTTGAAAGGCCCGAATATACTTTGAAAAATCTTTTAAAGATGAACAAAATCAGTTTGCTGACAGTCGTTGTTCTGTTTGCGGCAACAGGGCTGCAGGCACAGGAAAAAAATAAAACCATTACCGACCCCAAACGCAACAAGGAAGTGCTCATCGACGTTGTGAGTCGCGAGGCTTTTTTGACGCCGGTTTTCGGCGAATATTACCAACAGGATTATGATATCTACCGGCCGGATGAAACTGTTTTGAAGCAACTTTCCACAAAAACAAAGGATGTTGCAATTACAATTGTGCTGGCCAGTTGGTGTGGCGACAGCCGCGAGCAGTTGCCGCGTTTTATGAAGATCCTCGACCAGATCGGTTTCGATTTCGGCAAGCTGCACATGATCGCTGTCGATTCCTATAAAACCGGCCGCGAGGTTGACATTGCTCCTTTCAATATTGAACGTGTTCCAACTTTTGTTTTTTACAGAAACGGCAAGGAAGTAGGACGGATTATCGAAACGCCTCACAACACTCTCGAGGCCGACATGCTTGAAATTCTCAGCAGTGCCGAATAAACCCGAAAACCGGAATTATGCTCGTTTGCAATACCCGAAAAGCATTGCACAATGCCATTGATGAAAGTCTTCAAGGGCAAAAAAGCATTGGATTTGTGCCAACCATGGGTGCTCTGCATGAGGGTCATCTCGAACTCATGCGCCGGGCAAAAAGCGAAAACGACCTGCTTGCGGTAAGTATTTTTGTCAATCCGATTCAGTTCAACAACCGTGAAGATTACGACAAATATCCCCGTGTGGCCGAAACCGACCGGCAGCTGCTCGAAAGTGTAGGCTGCGATATCCTTTTCTCGCCCGATGAACACGAGATGTATCCCGAACCGGTTAAGGAGCGCTATCATTTTGGGGCGCTCGAAACCGTGATGGAAGGCGCTTTCAGGCCAGGTCATTTCAACGGTGTGGCCGTGGTTGTGAAACGATTATTCGAATTGGTGCGACCCACCAAAGCCTATTTTGGCGAAAAAGACTACCAGCAGTTGGCCATCATCAAAGCTCTGGTCGAAGGATATCATTTACCTGTTCAAATAGTCCCCTGCCCCACCGTGCGTGAAGCCGACGGACTGGCCATGAGCTCGCGCAATATGCGTCTGAGCCCAAATGAAAGGGCCATTGCACCAAAAATTTACAAGGCGCTGAGCAAGGCTGCCAGTCTGCGTAATGTGCTGAGTCCGGAAGAAATGCGCATCTGGGCGCTCAATGAGCTTTATAAAACACCCGAATTTCATCCGGAGTATGTGGAAGTGGCCGATGCCTCAAACCTTCAGCCGCTGCAGCACTGGAACGATGCCGCTTCGGCAAGGATATTTACCGCGGTGCACCTTGGCCCGGTTAGGCTCATCGACAACGTACCGATATTTTAGTATCTTTGCAGCCCCTTACGCACAAGACCAAATCGCTGATTATGAACATCGAAGTGCTGAAGTCGAAAATTCACCGCGCCACCATCACCCAGGCCGACCTGCATTACATTGGCAGTATTGCCATTGATGAAGACCTCATGGATGCGGCCAACCTGATTGAAAACGAGCGGGTGAACATTTACAATATAACCAACGGCGAACGACTAGACACCTATGTGATCAGGGGCAAGCGCGGATCTGGTGTCATTTCGCTCAATGGTGCCGCTGCCCGTAAAGCCGCCGTCGGCGACAAAATCATCATTGTTTCCTACGCAAGCATGGACTTTGAAGAAGCCAAGCACTTTAAACCCTGGATAATTTTCCCCGACGACAACAACAAACTGAATACCGTCGCTTGAAAAAAGTAGTCCGCAACACCCTGCAATACCTGCTTTTTCTTTTCCTCGGCATTTTCCTCGTGTGGCTCAGCTTTCGCAAGGTTTCGGCCGACGAGCTGATGCATGGCATCCGCGAAGCCAATTATTGGTGGATATTAGTGGGTTCGGTTTTCGCAATAATTGCTCACATCATAAGGTCGATGCGCTGGAACCTACTCATCAACCAAATGGGCTACAAAACCCGAACTTCTACCACCTTTCACGCGCTGATGGTGGGTTATATGGCTAATACAGGCGTGCCGCGTCTGGGCGAGTTTATGCGCTGTGGTGTGCTCGCGCGACGCGAAAAAATCTCATTCAACGCACTTTTTGGAACGGTTATCTCCGAACGGCTTTTCGACCTTGTTTTTCTGACGCTGTTTCTGCTGGTTGTTGTTTTCGGGCAATGGAAACTTGCCGGCAGTTTTGTCAACGACTTGATGGCGCCGTTTCTGCAAAAGCTGCAGTCCAACGGCCTGCTCATCGTTGTTTTGCTCGTGCTTATGGCACTGTTGTTTTTTGCCGGTCTGTGGATTGGTTGGCGCAAACGTCGTAAGATAAAACAGCTTCCGGGCTACAGTAAAGTTCATGACATTGTTGTAAGCCTCACCCTTGGCATCCGGACTATTGAACGCATGCCGCAAAAAGGACTTTTCCTGCTTTATACTGCCATCATCTGGCTTTGTTATGCCCTTATGATGTATTTCCCGCTGCTTATGCTTCCCGAAACCTCATCGCTCGATTTCATGGCTGCCATTACCCTGCTTGCAATAGGCACACTGGGCATTGTGGCACCTGTGCCGGGAGGCATCGGTGCCTATCATTTTATCGGAATTGCCGTACTCACGCAGCTTTACAATATTTCGCACAGCGGTGCCGCAAGTTATGTCACCATCACCCATGCGGCGCAAACGATACTCAATGTAGGTGTTGGTGCCTTCGGGTACCTGATGCTGTTTTTCTTCACCCGCAAACCTCCGCTCAATGAGCCATCTTGAAAACATCAGTAAAAAAGTGCTTACTACCGCTCAGCTTCAACCGATGCTTGAGCTGTGGCGTTTTTTTGGTAAAAAAGTGGTTTTCACCAACGGATGTTTCGACCTGCTGCACCTCGGACATCTCGATTACCTGAGCAAAGCCGCTGATCTTGGCGATATCTTCATTATTGGTGTAAATACTGATGCCTCCGTGAGCCGGCTCAAAGGCCCCATGCGGCCGGTGAACGACCAGCAAAGCAGGGCAATGCTCCTTGCCGCTTTTGGTTTTGTGGACGCCGTGGTGCTTTTCGACGAACCAACACCAAAAGCCCTGATCGATTTTATACAGCCCGACGTTCTGGTCAAAGGCAACGACTATAAAGCAGAAGATATCGTCGGCTACGACACCGTTATGGCCAAAGGCGGCAGGGTAGCAACCATTCCGCTCGTCGAAGGCTATTCAACCACTGCAATCATCAACAGAATTATTCAGGGAAACTAATTAGAGGCTCTGATTTCATTATTCTTGCATACACTTACAAAACCCTGACCAGCAGCCCCTTAAGATAGGCTCCTTCGGGATGGTAAATGCTCACGGGGTGATCGGCAGGTTGCGAAAAGTGATGTAAAATGCTCACTGGGCGACCCGCTTCTATAGCCGCCGCCATCACAATCGATTGAAAGACCTGTCGGTCAACAGCCTGAGAACAGCTAAAAGTGTAAAGCAAGCCTCCGGACGCAATTTTTTTGATGGCCGCCTGATTGATGAATTTGTAACCAAGCAGTCCTTTGTGGCGTTGGCTGTGGTGTTTTGCAAAAGCGGGGGGATCGAGGACTATGATATCAAAACGTCCCGAAGGCATCGCTTCCAGGTACTTTTTAGCGTCAGTACACACCGCTTCGTGGCGGTAGGCAAAGCCGTTCAACAAAACATTTTTTTCACAGCCGGCGATGGCCTTGCGCGAGCTGTCAACCGAAACCACTTCAGCAGCTCCGCCGGCAAGGGCAGACACCGAAAAACCTCCCGTATAGCTGAACGTATTCAACACCATCCGGCCTGCCGACATTGCCCTGAGGTGAAATCGTGCATCGCGCTGGTCGAGAAAGAAACCGGTCTTTTGCCCTTCAATCCAGTCCACTTCGAATTTAAGCCCCTGCTCAAAGAGCTCCTGCTCCTCGTGAGAGCCGATGAGATATCCGTCATGATGGTCATAATCTAATGGCAACAGCTCCCGGCTCTTGTCGTAAACAGCTTTAACGCTCCCGTTGGAAGAGGCTACGAGGGCATCCGCCAGCATTTCTCGCATACGATAAATTCCCGGAGAATGGCATTGCATCACCGCAGTTTGGCCATAAATATCAACGATCAGGCCCGGCAACTGATCTCCCTCAGAGTGTACCAGTCTAAAGGCATTCGTATCTTTATTATCCGTTAGGCCCAACAACTTGCGAAGCTCCCATGCCTGAGTAAAACGGCTTAGGAAAAATGCCTTATCCAGAATCAGTTTTTCGAAAGCCAGCAACTTGACGGCAATACTTCCACCTTCGAAAAGACCGGTGGCCAACACCTTACCACTGTTGTCGGCAACCCATACTGGTGATCCGACTGCAATTTCTTTCAGACCTCCGGCAACAGCGCCGGAAAAAATCCAGGGATGACGCCTGATTACAGCGTCTTCCCGTCCTTTGATAAGTTTGAGGGTAGGATAAGTCATTCAGCAATTTTTGCAAAGGTAAGGCCAATTGATTGCCCGGCGTATTGGGGAAAAACCATGAAAAAAGGCTGCCTGATACATCGGCAGCCTTTCGATTATTACGGTCTGTGAAGAATGTTAAAATACAATAAAGCGGGTGCTCTTTTCTACTCCACCAGAGCGAACGGTTACAATGTGCATGCCCTTGCTTAAACTCAGCTGACGGGTATAACGCTGACCGTTCACGCGATCGGTAAATACAACCTGGCCGGCTGAATTGGTTACAAGGACTTCACCGTTGAGCGCCGATTGCAGCGACTCGATGGAGAGTTGTCCATCCTTATAATTCACTTTGATCTGTCTTTCAGGACTTTCGGCAACTCCAACAGCTCCCCAGTCCTCAACTTTAATGTTGTCGACAAACTGTCCGATGCCCGAAGGGGTATAGGCATGCCATGCAAGGAAGACGTAGCCGTCAACTCCGGGTACAAGCAGTGCATCACCCAACAGCCAGTTGGAAGTGAGAATTTCAGGCATGTCGTACAACACATTCGTCAATGTGGTGGTATCGCCACCAGTGCCCCAAAGCAAACGCAGTTTCTCGGCATTGGTAGGCATAAAGGTGCGGTGTGCGAAAGTAACCTTATATTCCTTGGCAGCTTCCACCTGGAAAGGAGGCGATACAAGATAATTATTCATAGGGAAGGCCTGACCGTTGGAGGTAAAGAGCGCAAACGACTTTTGGCTGTTATGGCCAATAAGCTGCGTAGTTGCCCAGTTTTGCGGGCCGTAATTCAAACCCGACCAGCCCTGAGGCATATTAGGTGCTGTGACGCCTTCAACAGTTTGCAGATAGGGATATGTGTTTACAACACCCATGGTGGTGAAATTGTAAATAGTGCTGCATTCATTGAGTCCAAAACTATTACGTGGTTTTACCAAAAGATAATAGGTGGTGTTGGGCTGCAGGTTCATCCGGAAAGAGTTGGTAGTGATATTGGTACCGTTCATCATATTGGTTGGTGGGGTAACGCCGCCGCCATCGGTACCAAAGTAAACATCATAGCTCGTAGCAAAGGCGGCGGGGGTCCAGGTAACCAAATGATTCAGAAATGCACCTGTGCTGCCGTTGGCCGGGCTTACAAGACCAGCGCTGCATTCAGGCACTGCGCTGTATTCATCGATGCCGGTAACTATCAACGAAAATACCTGACTATTGTTGGCCAGTGGCCCATCATGCTGTACGATAATGGTATATGTTCCCTGGGCCGGATTAGGAATATAAATCTGCTCTACATTGTCAACCCCGTTTTTGCCGGTTGTTGTTGGGGGAGCATCCGGATTATCGGGATCAAGTTTGTAGGGGTAGTAAATGTTCAGGCTTTGATCCACAACCATCAGATCAAGGTCGTTTACCAGCGCTCTTGTTCTTGGATTTAAACTGGCCGGAGGCACATTGCCCTGCACGTCGGTCCAGCAAATGGTAACCCTGAGCGGCTGATTTCCAGGAACATTAATATCTCTAACAAAGGGATTGTTGGTTTGAAGGGTGATTTCGTCGATGAGGTTTTGCACGGCACCATCCTCACGGATAATCATACCGGCACGGGCGGTGTTCATCAATCCCCAGCCAAATTTATAATCAGGACCTACGTGCGGACCTGCCTCATCAGCCGAATGAATAACCAAACCTTTGAGCGTTGAAGAGCGCATGGGCACATTGTTGTGCGTCTGCTGGTAGAGCTGCTGAAGCAGTACCATGCTGCCGGTAACGTTGGGTGACGACATACTCGTTCCACTGTAGGTGGCATAGGCCGAATTGGAGGTTGCAACTGAAGAATAAACATTCACGCCTTTACCAACGATATCGGGCTTAATACGGCCGTCGTCGGCAGGTCCCCAGCCACTGAAGCTGCTCATGGTAACATTTTGAGGGCCCTGATAGTTAAGCACCTCGTTTACAGCGCCTACTGTCAGAATATTCTTTGAAATACCTGATCCGCCGATACAGTCATATCCATCGTCGCCACCATCTTTTTCGGGATTTCCTCCCTGACCGGCATTGGCAGGGCCATCGCCGCGGTCGTTACCCGCTGATTTTGTAATAAGGAAGTTGGGTGCATTGTAGGCGATAATGTCCCAGGTACGCGCGTTTGAATTATAAAACCCAAAAAGATAGTCTTCTACAGGAGAAACACTTGTTGTGCCGTACCATGTCCATTGACCAGTGCTGGAGTTCTGATCCCAGCCCCTGATCTGACCCCAGGAGTGGTTGGAGATCTCCATGCCGTTTGCCGCTGCCGTGGTCATTTCGCTTTCCACGGAGTTCCAGTCGTATGCCCTGAGTTGAGCCCTGAAAGCCATCCCCTTGGCATTGTTGTTAACACCGCCGGCAACAATCGTTCCGGCTACGTGGGTAGCATGGTCGGAGTTTGTAGCAGCAGCATCGACCTGCGTAACACGCTGAACACCAGTGTTATTGAATTCCTGGTGGGTGCGTCTTACAGCGCCGCCATCCCAAATACCAACTTTGTTATAACCTTCTCCTTCAATCACAACACCAACACTTCCGCCTTGCCACATCTGGTTGGCACGTGTGGTTATAGCTGCTCCAAGGTTATCGGTTTTGAAGAAAACAGGCCTACCGTCAACAACATCAACAAGCTCGACGACTGTCCCGTTTTCGAATTCCTGTCGTATAAGAATATTGTTGGCTTTGGCATAGGCCTTTACACGCTTTTCCATTTGACGCCATTCGCGATCAAACTGTCTGGTCAAACGGTTAAGCTCGTCAAGATTTGTGGTTTGCTGGGCTATCAGCAGACCCAACGGAAGAAAAACAAGCACTAAAATCAGCAGTGCATTGGTAGTGGTTTTTCTCATCTTAAAATTTGTTAGGAAAGGTTAAGAAAACAAAAGTAATGTTTTTTGAATACGGCCGAAACTGACAAATCAAGCTGAAAATCAATTATCGTTTAGCTAACCAGCTATAGATCAGCCAACAAGGAGAAACAAAAAAAGGGTTTTCAACTTTTACGGTTCTGATATTCGCCAATTTTCTGGCATCAGAATCACTACCTTTGCGCAAATTTTTTTTCATGCAATCATCAATCGTAATACTTGCCGGAGGAGGCCCGGCTCCGGGTATCAACACAGTAATAAGCACCGTGGCCAAAGTTTTTCTTAAAAGTGGTTTCCGAGTAATCGGCCTTAACGGCGGCTACAAAAGCCTGTTTGCCGAAAAACCGGATATGATCGAATTCGATTTTGCCCTGGCCGACGATATACAGAAAACCGGTGGATCGGCTATTCAGATGAGTCGGTACAAGCCCAAGGACAGCGAGTTCAGCACAAGGTTTTTCGTTAATAATAATGTCAAACTGCTTGTAACCATTGGCGGCGACGACACTGCCTCCACAGCCAACAGAATTTCGCGTTTTCTCCACGAAAACAATGTGGAAATTCAAAACATCCATGTTCCGAAAACCATCGACAACGACCTTCCGCTGCCCGAAGGCTCCCCGACTTTTGGCTATTACTCCGCCAAAGATGAGGGTGTGCGTATTGCACAAACCGTTTACGAAGACGCCCGCACGAGCGGTAACTGGTTTGTGGTTTCGGCCATGGGACGCGAGGCCGGCCATCTGGCCTTTGGTATCGGCGCAGCCTGCCACTACCCGATGATCGTGATTCCGGAAATGTTTAACAAAACCGAAGTGACATTCGATCGCATCACCCGACTGATCATTTCGGCAATGGTTAAAAGACGCATTCTCGGCATCGACTATGGTGTAGCCATAGTAAGCGAAGGCGTATTTCACTTTATGACTGACCAGGAGATTGTTTCATCGGGCGTAAATTTCACCTTCGACGATCACGGCCATCCGGAACTGGGTAATGTGAGTAAGGCACACATCTATAATATGTTGTTGCAATTCAGGCTCAAAGAGCTTAAGCTGAACATTAAAAGCCGTCCGGTTGAAATCGGTTATGAGCTTCGCTGCGTTCAGCCCACCGCATTCGACCTGATGTATTGCGCTTTGCTTGGTTATGGAGTTAAAGAACTGTTCGACCGGGGCGTTACCGGAGCTATGGTAACCTCAAACCCCAAAGGAGAAGTAGCTCCGCTTTATCTTAAAGATGTTGCCGACGAAAAAGGCAGGGTAAAGCCGAGATTGGTGGATATGGACAGCGAGAAGGTTAAAATGGTCTTCGACAACGGGCTTCAATACCTCGGCCCGGAGGATTACGAAGCAGCCAAAGCCTGGCTTCCCAATCCCGAAGAATACGATTTTAAAAAGATACTGAACTGGTAATCAATATATTGGTTCGATTCACCGAAAATCCCGCAGCCTTGAGGCTTGCGGGATTTTTTTAAGTGTGCATTCAGCGCAATTCAAGTTCGCGAATCTTTTCCGCCAATATGGCTGCCATCTTGATGTTGGATTCATGGGTCCATCCCGCAATATGCGGGCTTAGCACTACATCGCTTCGCTCAGTAAGCCTGCGGAAAGCCTCCGGCCATTGCCCTGCTTTTAAACTTTCGAACGAACTTTCTTCAAATTCCAGCACATCGAGGCAGGCACCTTTTACAATTCCTTCGTCGAGTGCCTTAAGGAGTGATTCCGTTTGCAATACAGGTCCGCGGGAGGTGTTGATCACATAAACGGGTCTTCTAAAACGCTTAAGAAATTCGTAATCAACAAGATATCTCGTCTCCGCAGTTAAGGGAACATGAAGGCTGAGCACATCGGCTAGTTCGTGAATAGCATCCATCGATACCTCTTCAACAAACCCATTGGCAAAATCTGTTTTATACTTATCATAGGCCAGAATTCGCGCGCCAAAACCCGAGAGTTTTTGTGCAAATGCCCCGCCTGTATTGCCAAAACCTATTATTCCAATGGTCTTTCCTCCAATTTCAATTCCGCGGTTTGCTTCGCGCTTCCACACGCCTTGCCGCACCTCAGCGTCGGCTCTTCCCAGATTCCTGAACAGCATTAACAACATACCTATCGCGTGTTCGGCTACAGCATCGCGGTTTCCCTCGGGAGCATTGAGGCAGACGATGCCTTTGGAAGCGGCATATTCACTATCGATATTCTCCATGCCGGCCCCAACCCTGCCGATAAACCTGAGATTTACAGCGGCATCGAGAAGTGCCTTATCCACCGGAAACCTGCTGCGAATAATCATTCCGGTAAATTGTTCCAGAACTTGCAAACACTCACCGTACCCACTACCCTGTCCGAGATGTTGACATTCAAATCCCTGAGCTTCGAGCAGGTCGGTCAGTGAAGGATGGGCCGTATCGGCAAAAAGGACTTTGGGTTTTTCCATTGCTCAGTCCACCTGCAGAAGGAGGTTCGATTCCTTTTTCAGCGCATTGCGCAACATGGGATTCACTTTCTGTGCCGCTTCCATAATCATCAATCCGTCAGGAGGAAAAGGCACCGGGCCACGCCGCATCATTTCGAGGCTTTGCTGACTTGCGGCGCGTAGGTCACCGTTGATGGTCCCATAGGTATGCATAAAAACCGACTCGGTTTCAAAAGGAATGCTGCGAAGGGTTTTATTCCCTGCTGTCCGAACGAAATCGAAAGCCCCGGAAATCTTGGCCCGTTTTTCCATTAGTGTCTGGTTAACAAAGGCTTCCACAGTGCGATAACGGGGCACTTCGATCACTTTTCCCGCCGAGTCGAGCACAATATTGCCGTTCTGATCGCGCTTGGGCTGGGTGCCATCCTGTATCTCCTTCTTTTCGGTGGTCCGCGATTGGTTAACTATTTCCGGGCTTACGGCTATGGCGCGCACCGAGGCATACACCACATAATCGTAGCTGACGCCCTGCTTTTCCTCAAAATTGTAGCTCAACCAGGGTTGATCGAGGTTGGCAGCCGACATATTCATGATGGCCTCGGCAAACTCATCGGGCACCTGCACCCCCGAGCGATTTTCGAAAAGCACCAGCACCTGACTTGTTCCCTGTGCTTCAGCCCTTTGCAGCTGACGACGCACCTCCGGGTCGTTCGGACTTAACCTTTGTAATTCCGTAAGATGATCGTATGCAAGGCGGGCTTCCTGTTTTTTGCCGGTTGCCAGCAGGTTTTGTGCCGTTTCCATCAGCTGCTGTCGGGCTTCGCGCCGGGCATCGGCCATAAGAACATCAAGGTTCATAGCCACAAATCCAATTGCCGATAATTGGTCGGGAGAAAGGGTCTTTACCTTACTCTGCCGGGCATTCATTCTTTCGTAGAGTTGCATGATCTCGGGCCAGCTTGCCGCTTCGTTGCGCGCTTTTAGCATCTGAACACGATCGTGGTCCAATTGGTTGGCAGTATGGTAAGCCCGTGAAAGCAGCTGAAGATCTTCGGCATCGGCTTTGCCGGCGCGGGCCGATCGCACAAGCCTCTCAATAGCCTGATCGTACTGCTCATTCTTTATCATTTTCGAAGGACTGTTGCAGGAAAACATCTGAACAGCAAGCAACAGTAATAATATTTGTCTCATAAGATATCGCATTAAAATGCTGGTTATCGATTGATTCTGTATGGCTGTCAATACAAATATCGAACCATTTTCGTATTTGGTGCGAAAGTGCTAATTTCGAAAGTTTTTACCTTGTGTCGGTTAGTCAGGCACCTCCGATAGCAAGAATTTATTAAACAGTATTGCCCATGTGGAAATTTCTGGTCAGGCTCATATTGCGAAACCGGCTTGCTAACCTCATAATCATAGCATTACTCACGATTTACATGGGCTGGGAAGGCTCAAAGGTGCAGATGTCGTACGAATTTGCGAGCATGCTGCCCGAGACCGACACTACCAGCCGTATTTACCAGCGGTTTAAGGAAACATTTGGTCAGGATGGCGCAGTTATGTTTGTCGGCGTGCAGGACGAAAGGCTCTTTGAGCTCGAGCACTTCAGGGCATGGCACGATTTGACCGAAAAGGTTCGCACCATCGAAGGCGTTCAGGAGGTGGTGTCGGTGGCCAGAATTTATCATCTGGTCCGTAACGACAGCCTCCGTAAGTTCGACTTCCGCCCGGTGATGGAAAGACTGCCCGAAACGCAGGAAGAACTTGACTCGCTCAGGCAGTATATTCAACAACTCAGGTTTTACGAGGGTCTGCTATACAACAGCGCCACAAATGTGAGCGTGATGATGATTACGCTCGACAACCACGTGCTCAACTCAAAAGACCGCATTGCCCTTGTTTACGAGATTAAGGAGGTATTGGACAACTTTACCGACCGTTTCGGCATTCAACTGCGTTATTCCGGGCTACCCTATATCCGTACCATTACCTCTCAAAAAATTCAGCACGAGCTTGTGCTCTTTGTGTTTCTTTCGCTTGTTATAGCCTCAGCCATACTTTTTACCTTCTTCCGTTCCGGACGGACCGTTCTATTCATAATTATTGTAGTGCTCATCACGGTGGCGTTCATGTTTGGGATGCTCCAGTTGTTTGGCTACAAAATCACTATTCTTACAGGTATTCTTCCGCCATTATTAATCGTGATAGGCGTAGAAAATTCGATTTTTCTACTCAACAAATACTACAGTGAATTTTTCCAGCACGGCAATAAAGTCAAGGCACTGAGCCGCACAATAAGGAGAATAGGTGCGGCCAACCTGCTCACCAATGCCACCACGGCTGCCGGCTTTGCAGCCTTTATCGTAACCGGAAACAAAATGCTGGTCGAGTTTGGTATCGTCGCCTCGCTCAACATCATGGTATCGTATGTGGTTAGCCTGATGATGATCCCAATCATCTTCAGCTATCTTCCCGAACCCCTGCCAAAGCAATATGCTCATTTCGAGGGCGGAAGAGTAAACAGCATTTTGCATTTTATTGAAAGGGTGGTTTTATACAGGAGAAATACGGTTTATGCCATAACGGCAATACTGATTGTTCTGGGTGCCTATGGCGTGACCAAACTGCGCACTACAGGAAACGTGGTCGACGACATCTCGCATAAGGAGCAGATGTATAAAGACCTGATGTTTTTCGAAGAACACTTTAACGGGGTAATGCCTTACGAAATAAGCATTGACACCAAAAGACCCAAAGGAGTTCTGCGTGCATCAACGCTGTATAAAATAGATCAGCTTCAAGACACGCTCGCATTGTACCCCCAGTTCAGCAAACCACTATCTGTGGCCGAGCTTGTGAAATTCTCCAAGCAGGCTTTCTTCCGGGGAGACCCTGAGTATTACAACATGCCCAACAATCAGGAACGCAACTTCATTCTTGGCTATCTACCTGAATTTAAAGGAGATAAGCGCACCATTCTCAATTCTTTTGTAGATACCGCACTGCAAACAACGCGTGTAAGTGTGCAATTAGCCAACGTAAGCACCAGGCAAATCGACAGCATTCAGCAAAGTCTTCAGCCAAAAATCGACAGCATTTTTCCGGTAGCCGATTATACCGTGACCACCACCGGCACAAGTGTTGTTTTCCTGAAGGGCACAAACTACCTGGTTAAAAACCTTATTTCCAGCCTGTTGCTCGCCCTGTTTGTAATTGCGTTGCTGATGTCGCTCACCTTCTCGTCCTTCAAAATGATCGTAGTTTCGCTTATTCCGAACCTCATCCCCCAGCTGCTCACTGCAGCCATGATGGGTTATGCAGGCATTTCGATTAAGCCGTCCACAATCCTGATATTCAGTATTGCACTCGGGATCAGTGTTGACAATACCATCCATTTCCTGTCGCGCTACAGGCAACAACTTAAACTCAACGGCTGGAAAATACCGGAAGCCGTGCTTGCAGCCCTCCACGAAACAGGGTTTAGCATGATTTATTCGGCGGTAGTGCTGTTTTTTGGATTTGCCATATTCATTCTTTCATCGTTTGGCGGAACCGAAGCCCTGGGCTATCTGGTATCGTTTACCCTTATTACCGCCATGTTGTCGAACCTTTTTGTTCTGCCTTCGTTATTAATGACGCTCGACCGGTGGAGTACCACCAGGGCATTCAAAGAGCCTTTGCTTGAGATTCTGGACGAAGAGGCCGACATAGACCTTGATCAGCTTAAAATTGAAACAAAAAAGGAAAATCAGGATTAATAAAAAACATGTCGCCATGAAAGGAATCATCTTAGCCGGAGGCTCAGGAACCAGACTTCACCCGCTCACCCTTGCCGTGAGCAAGCAACTGATGCCCATCTATGATAAACCTATGATCTACTACCCGCTATCGGTGCTTATGATGGCCGGCATACGCGAAATACTGGTGATATCCACCCCTCAGGATTTGCCCAATTTTCGGCGGCTGCTTGGCGACGGCGCTCCGCTTGGCTGCTCGTTTACCTATGCAGAGCAGGCGATCCCCAACGGTCTGGCCCAGGCTTTTGTTATTGGCGAAGAGTTTGTTGGAAATGATAAGGTGGCACTCATTCTCGGCGACAACATTTTCTATGGCGCAGGTCTGCAGCAATTACTCACCGAAAACAACGATCCCACAGGAGGAGTGGTTTTTGCGTACCACGTTTCCGATCCCCACCGCTACGGTGTAGTGGAGTTCGACGAAAACAAAAACGCCATCTCGATAGAAGAAAAACCGAAAAATCCCAGGTCAAATTTTGCCGTCCCCGGATTATATTTCTACGACAACAGTGTGGTCGAAGTGGCCAAAAACATCAAACCCTCGGCACGCGGCGAATACGAAATCACTGACGTAAACAAGTACTATCTCGAAAAAGGACAGCTTAAAGTGGGCATTCTGAGCCGCGGCACCGCGTGGCTCGATACGGGGACTTTCGAATCCCTGCTACAGGCTTCCCAGTTTGTGGAAGTTATAGAGCATCGTCAGGGCTTGAAAATAGGCTGTATCGAGGAAATTGCCTTCAACAAAGGGTTTATTAATGCCGCGCAACTCGAGAAGCTGGCCGAACCACTCCTGAAAAGCGGTTACGGCAGCTACCTCATGAACCTGATTAAAAAATAATTATGGATAAGATAAAACGCCTGCAGGACGAAATCAGCCAACTTATTGCCGGAATGCAATACGATAGGCGCCCTGCCGAGCTTTACGCTCCGGTGCGCTACATCATGTCGCTGGGCGGCAAAAGGTTGCGTCCGCTGCTCACCCTGCTGGCCAACGATCTTTTCGATGGCAACATCAAAAACGCCCTCTATCCGGCGCTGGCTATTGAGGTGTTTCACAACTTCACCCTCGTGCACGACGATATCATGGATAACGCTCCTATCAGGCGCGGCAACCAAACCGTACACAACAAGTGGAACGCCAACATAGCTATCCTTTCGGGCGATACGATGTTTGCCATGGCTTACCAGTATGCCATTCGCACCGAAAGTCGTTTCATCCCATCAATTCTTGAAGTATTTAGCCAAACCGCCATCGAAGTATGCGAGGGACAGCAGCTCGACATGAACTTCGAGACCGCACAAAGGGTTACCATCCCTGAATATCTCGAAATGATCAGGCTGAAAACAGCGGTTTTGCTGGGGGCTTGCCTCAAAATAGGTGCCATTACCGCCGATGCTTCACCCGATGATACCCGTCTGCTCTACCAATTTGGCGTCGACCTTGGCATGTCGTTTCAACTGAAGGATGATTTGCTTGATTTATACGGCAATGAAGGCGTTTTTGGCAAGATGACCGGAGGCGATGTGCTGGCCAACAAAAAAACCTACCT
>JAJTAY010000012.1 GCA_021287165.1 Bacteroidia bacterium
ACCGAAAATGAAATGCTACAGCGCATCAACGCCAACAGCGCTTTCGTTTGCATTAAAGACAGCACCCTTGTTTCGCAGCTACCCTCGTTTGGGCATCATTACATCGCCAATGCCGATGGCATTTTTAAGGCCGACAGCACCTATTACCGCATTTTCCGGCAGGGCATCGCAGCTTGGCGCGGCGCTAGCCTCAATCAAATGAAAAATCTTACCCTCAATGGGGATTTTGACGAAGATCCCGCCGATGGTAAATACTTCTACCTGAAAGATGTAACCATCGAACCAACAGAGAATAATTGCGGGGACTACAAAAGAGTTGAAAAGAATTCTGAAGGCGGTTGGTATCGTGTGATTTTTGAAATTAAATTGATGAGATATGGTCAATTTGGCAATATTTGTAAACACACAAATCAACTAATACTTCATTATCAATATATTTGTAATATTATTCTTCGTGGGCAGGTCAAGCGGTTTTGGATGTGGCATTCCTACAAAACCTCTTTAGAGGTTCAGGATGTTAATTTTGAATTACTAGTTCCACGCCAGGACAACTATGACACCCTCACATGTTCATATTTTCCACGCTTTGAAATTGGAGGTCAAATCAATTATGCTGAATCAAAAGTAAATTCTCCTGAACTTTCGAAAATCTTCAAAGATGCAACCGATGGCATGGGTGATGTAACCCATAATTATAACCTAAGTCACCCTGTTTTTATAAAAGTCAGGGGTAAAGGTAAAAGCGCTGCTTTAGGCATTGGCAATTGGGCAACATTTTCTTGCGGGTATTAAAAACGATCAAATTATATGAAAAATATAATAGCAATTTTATTTTTCCTTATGCTTGAGAATATTGCTATGGGCCAACCCGAAGTATATATCGTTGGCGGATGTGGCATTGGCAATTATTACAGCAAACGTGACCCGATCGTGACACCATATAAATTGAGCCCGATTTTTTCCTACAGCATTGGTGTCAATGCAAAAACAGAAATGTCCAAAAAGTTAAAACCCATTATTGGATTACATTCTCTTCGAACGGGCAGCGATTATCGGAATACTTTTTTAACATCCCCCATTTCTTTCAGATTTCATTACCTGAATTTTCCTATAGGGCTTGATATTAATATTTGTGGAGGATTGGGGGCCAATGCGTCTATTTACGCCTCTTTTCCGATAGCATATGATGTCCCAAAGTTTCAGGAAGCTAAAAAGCCAGGCATGGATTTTGGCCTAATCCCCTCTTTATATTACCGTTTCAACAATTGGGAGCTCAATGCCACATATTTGCTGGGTTTTAGCGATGCAGCCAAGATCGGACATTTGGGCGAAACAGACTACCGACTTTATAACAGGGTGTTTCATTTAAAATTGGGTTATCGAATTCATTCAATGAGTACTAAATAATACGCAACCTCAACGCCAATAGTGCTCTTGTTTGTATTAAAGTCGGCCCCATCGTTTTTTTGGGGATAGGACTGAATGCGGGCAAACGGGCAGGATTAGCTCCGCTGATCCTCACGTGAGGGCTCAACAAGACGAAAACCCATCCGCCTGCAGCGGAATGGTTCTTTATTTGGGAGCAGGGCTGAATGCGGGCATTCGCCCTTAAAAATTTAAAAAGCGCTCCCGCTCAAGACCCGATTGAATCTGTAAATTGCAGCAAAGCCAAGCACTAGAAGGATTGGTAATCATTTCAAGGCCCGGAAAGGCAGATTTCAGTTGGTTGACCATTGAGGTTTTCGAGTTAGTTAATCTCCTTTTCCAGGGCTACTATCGCTTGACTTGCCTGATGGCCAAGCGGTTGCTTGCTAGTATTCACTTGCGTTGTGCCCGTAAAGTCGCAATTCGTTCGTTCATCGCATCTATCGACCTGCCCATTTTGTTCTTGGTATCGCTTGCCGCATTGACATGCTGTTGCATTTTTGCCCAGGTATTGAGCTGCTTTTTGTTGTTGATGCCAATCTTTAGTAACTTTGATTCGAGGTTACCTTTGAGGTTTAATGTATATTCCAAAATATTTGACATGAGCACACTGATTAGCGTTTACCTTTTCATTGCAATCTCCGTTGTGATATTCAAAGCTGCCATTTGGTTCGTCAAGCATGTTCCGTTGTTGGTTGCTTATTTTTTACTGGCTCCGGTTGCTCCTTTTTATGTGGCATGGATCAACAGAAAACAGCGTCCTGCTATATCCTGGCTGCTTTTCTCCCTTTGGCTGGCCTTTGTTTTACTGTTTGCGGCAGCAGTGGCAATCGGTCATTAGCTACCACGATGCTTCGGCCTCTTGCCGCCTTATCCATTCCAGCTCCTTGAACCTCATGGTCCATTGTTCGTCGCTCAGGCTGTCGGGGTCGGGTATGTGCATATAATAATTGAGCTGTGCATTGATAATGCGCACAAAGTCCGACGCTTTCACCCCGACAGCCTCTATAAGTTTACCAGTTCAGCCTCTTTAACCTGGATAAGGTCGGCGAGAACCTGGCCGGCCGACAAAAAGAGTGAGTCGTCGGTTTTGATGGCCTCTCTGCCGCCGAGCCAGCAGTTGTTGAGGATGATTTCGTTAAACTTGACAGGTTTTTTTGCTCTTATCTATAATTGGTTGCAGAAAAAATGGCTCCCGTCCTCCGATCCCTTCTGGGACAGCTACATACCACCGCTCGACTGGAACTGCCGCTGTACCGTGTTGCAGGTGCTAAAAAACAAATATCCACTGACCTACAGCGCCCAGGCCATCAGAAACGGCGAAGCAGCCACCACACGTATTGACAAAAACGGTGTTAACCGGGCCGCCATGTTTCGCTTTAACCCCGGCAAGCAGAAGGTCGTCTTCCCCCAAAACCATCCTTATTTCAAAGTGCAGCAAGGGGTGAAAGATGCGATAGATGCACTGTTAACACCCCATTCGGAAAAAGCAAAAGCTGCCAAAGAACTTGTAAGCTGGTGCAAGCAAAACTTGCCATCCACAAAAATTGGCAAGTTTGTTGCAAAAAGATTTGAAGTAAGAGTCGCTAAGTTGGATCAGCCGGTGGTAATAAATGCAAATTTTTACAACGAAATCATTTCAAAGTATAAAAACGACAAAAACTATGCTCTAAAGCTTGAAACAGCAAAAAAAGCACACGAATTGATTAGCGTTGCCGATTTCGTATTACAGGAAGATGCAAGGCACGGTAAAAATAAATTCAATGTTTACATCACGTCATACAACAACAAGGATGTGATAATGAAGGTCAGGATAACTGCAGACGGTAATTTCCTACATTACCTTCTTATACGATAAAGCCCCTCCGTCGCCTTCCCCGTGTGCTTGCGCTGAGGATAACTTGAGGGGCCGTATCGTTTTGCGATACAAAGGTAAATAATTTAATACACCAAAGTCAAGAAAAAGAATTAACGATAGAGGGGCTAAAGGTCAGTTCTTTGAAGAAGTCTGGGTACTTAAAAAGTCAGGCGATTTAGAACTTGTATATAAAACGAAAGCCCCCATAAATGAAGGGCTACGTTGGTGACGAATCCGTAGAATCGTCGCACGAATATACAAAAAACGATATGCCAATTTCAAATAATATCACAATAAAACAAAGCTCCTCCGTGTCCTTCTCCGTGTGCTTGCGCTTAGGATAACCTGAGGGGTTTTACTTTTTAATAACTTGAATATTTAGTAAAAAGTACGGTAAACGATTGCGCACTTCATCAAATAGATCTGAAGCAATGCAGCAGCCACTAAAAGATTTAATCAAAAACTTATCCGTTGCATTATTGGATGAGTTCGACCGCAACTTCGAGCAAAAGTCTTTTTTCTATCAACCCTGGCCGGACATGCCCGTCGATTGATCCAGTATTTCAAGGTTAGATGCTCTCTGTTAGAATGGCTCGATGAAGCACCGCCCCTTGCCCGTCTTCAAAAATTTCTCCCTCGCCATGGCCTCCCCTTTGGTCGAATATTCCTCACTGTAGATCAACACCCAGGGCCGGTAGCGCTTCGTCCAGTCCTTGTTCGAAAGCACATTATGGCTCAAAAAACGCTGCTCAAGATCGCTCGTGAATCCAGTGTAGGTCTTGCCAAACTTTTCAGAATAAAGGATGTAAACGTAAAACATGAGGAAAAATAAAGATTTTCAACTTCTCAATATGCTTCTGACATAATCACTGCTGAAAGCCATCAATTTCAGTAAAATGAATTATTGATCACCTCAATATATCAGATTTAACGGGCAAACTCTATCAATCTGAAAATGAAAATTTTGATATTTAAAAATGCTTAATGATTGAATGAGGCAGGATTAGCTCCGCTGATCCTCACGTGAAGGCTCAACAAGCCGAAAACCCATCCGCCTGCGGCGGAATGGTTCTTTATTTGGGAGCAGGGCTGAATGCGGGCATTCGCCCTATCCCAAATAAAAAAACCCGCTGCTGTCGCAGCGGGTTTTCGTCTTGTAGCGGGGGCAGGATTCGAACCTACGTCCGCCCCCGGCGGATATGAGCCCTACGAGCTTTTGTTCAAATACGCTTCAACCTTCGATCTCACAAATTCCCTGCCCTTGCCCGTCTTCAAAAATCTCTCCCTCGCCATAGCCTCCCCTTTGGTCGTATATTCCTCACTGTGTATCAGCACCCAGGGCCGGTAGCGCTTTGTCCAATCCTTGTTCGAAAGCACATTGTGGCTCAGCAAGCGCTGCTCCAGATCACTGGTGAAACCCGTATAGGTCTTGCCAAACTTTTCGGAATATAGAAGGTAAACGTAAAACATGGGGAAAAATAACGATTCTCAACGTCTAAACATGCTTGTGATATAATCACAGTGAAAGCTATCAATTTACGAAAATTGAATTATTGATCGCCCCCAAATATCAGGTTTAACGGGCAAACTCTAACAACCTAAGATTGAAAACCTTGCTTTTTAAAGGTGTTTAATGATTGTAAAAGGCAGGATTAGCTACGCTGATCCTCAGGGGAGGGCTCAACAAGCCGAAAACCTATCCGCCTCAGGCGGAATGGTTTTTTATTTGGGATAGGGCTGAATGCAAGCATTCGCTCTACCCCAAATAAAAAACCCGCTGCTGTCGCAGCAGGTTTTCCTCTTGTAGCGGGGGCAGGATTCGAACCTACGACCTTTGGGTTATGAGCCCAACGAGCTGCCTCTGCTCCACCCCGCAGTGTTTAACCTCTTTTAAAAGGGACTGCAAAATTAATTTTTGTTACTTTGCAACGCAAGTTTTTTAAGAAATTTTTTCATGGGCCACAAGGCAGGCTATGTCAACATCATCGGCAACCCCAATGTGGGTAAGTCAACCCTCATGAATATGCTGGTTGGCGAAAAGCTGTCGATCATCACCTCCAAGGCGCAAACCACACGCCACCGCATCCTGGGCATCGTCAACGACGATGATTATCAGATTGTGTTTTCCGACACCCCCGGCATCATCCACAAACCGGCCTATAAAATGCACGAGGTGATGAACAGCTTCGTAAACACCGCCCTCATCGATGCCGACATCATCCTCTTTGTGGTTGACGTAACCGAAAAAGCCGACCTCAGCCAGACCGTCAAACGCATCAACGACACCGGAGTAAAGGTCATCGTGACCCTGAACAAGGTGGACCTGATCGCTCAGGATCAGGTGCAGCAACTCATCGCCCAATGGCAGGAACGCATGCCGGGTGCCGTAGTGTTGCCGGTGGCTGCCGCTCACAGCTACAACATCGATGCCATCAGACAACACATCCTCGAAATGCTGCCCGAATCGCCGCCCTACTTCCCAAAAGACGAGCTCACCGACAAAAGCATGCGCTTTTTTGTGTCGGAAATCATACGCGAAAAGGTACTGCTCAACTACAAGCAGGAAATCCCTTACGCCGTGGAAGTGGCCGTGGAAACCTACGAGGAAACCGAAAACCTCATCCGTATCTCGGCCTACCTCTTTGCTGCCCGCGAATCGCAAAAAGCCATCCTCATCGGCAAGGGCGGCGAAGCCATCAAAAAGGTGGGCATTCAGGCCCGCCAGGACATCGAAACTTTTGTGGGCAAAAAAGTGTTTCTGGAGCTCAGCGTGAAAGTGGTTAAAGATTGGCGCGACAACGAAAAGTCTTTAAAAAGGTTTGGTTACGAACCTTATATGTGATTGAATAACAGAGTATTATGAGTATTGTAGCAATTGTCGGCCGGCCGAATGTCGGAAAATCAACCCTGTTCAACAGGCTGGTGCAATCGCGCCAGGCCATCGTTGAAGAAACGGCCGGCGTTACGCGCGACAGGCATTACGGCAGCAGCGACTGGAACGGGCGTGCTTTTTCGGTGATCGACACCGGTGGCTATGTGCATGGTTCGGAAGATATTTTTGAGGCCGAAATACGCAAGCAGGCTGAACTGGCCATCGAAGAGTCTGATCTGATTCTTTTTGTGGTTGATGCCATCTCGGGCATACATCCGCTGGATGAAGATGTGGCCGGCCTATTGCGAAAAACACCCAAACCGGTGATGCTTGTGGTGAACAAAAGCGACAACACCGCCCGCCTTCAGGATGCACAGGAGTTTTATGCCCTCGGACTGGGCGAAATCTATCCTGTTTCGGCCATCAACGGCAGCGGCACCGGCGAGATGCTTGACAAGCTGGTGGAACTGCTTCCGCCAGGCGAACCCGAAGACCTGTCGGAAGTGCCCCGCATCACCGTTGCCGGTCGTCCAAACGTAGGAAAATCGTCTTTGGTTAATACATTGCTGGGCACCGAGCGCAACATCGTTACCCCCATTGCCGGCACCACCCGCGATGCCATCGACGCGCGCATCAAATCGTTTGGCATGGATTTTATCCTGGTTGACACTGCCGGCATCCGGCGCAAGACCAAAGTAACCGAAAACATTGAGTTTTATTCGGTGATGCGCTCCATACGCGCCATTGAGTCGAGCGACGTGGTGATCCTGATGATCGATGCAACAGCCGGGCTTGAATCGCAGGATTTAAACATCCTGCGCCTGGTGGTAAAAAACCGCAAAGGACTGGTGCTGGTGGCCAACAAATGGGATTTGGTGGAAAAGGATACCAATACCTTGAAGCAATACGAAAAACAACTGCGTGAGCGCCTGGCGCCCTTTACCGATGTACCCATTATTTTCACCTCGGTCACCGAAAAACAGCGAGTACTCAAAGCCCTGCAGGAAGCTCTTCGCGTGTACGAAAACCGCAAGCGCCGCATCGCAACGGCCGAGCTCAACGATGTGATGCTACCCATCATCGAGGCCGCACCTCCGCCAGCTACCGGCCGCGGCCAGTACATCAAAATCAAATATGTTACCCAGCTGAAAACCCCAACGCCCCAATTCGCCTTTTTCTGCAATTACCCCAGGGAGGTTAAAGAAAGCTACAAGCGCTACATCGAAAATAAATTGCGCGAAAAATGGGACTTCTGCGGGGTGCCGCTGGAGATCTATTTCCGCGAAAAATGAGCGACGACGTTCGTATCGACAAATGGCTCTGGGTGGTAAGGCTCTTCAAAACGCGCACCCAGGCTGGCGAAGCCTGTCGCGGAGGAAAAGTCAAAATTGCAGGACAATCGGTAAAACCCTCCCGCGAAATCAAGGTGGGCGACATCGTTGAGCTGCAATGGAACCACATCAACCGGCGCGTGCAGGTGAAACAACTGGGCACCAACAGGGTTGGCGCAGCACTGGTGGAACAATACATGACCGACCTTACTCCAAAAGAAGAATATGAACGCCTTGAACTGATGCGGCAGTTTAAAGCCGAACAGCGCCAAAGGGGCACCGGCCGTCCAACCAAGAAAGAACGCCGTGACATCGACCGTATAAAAGGACTCGAAAAATGAACCGCATCCTCATCATTCTCCTGCTTCTTGCAGGCCTGCAGGCTTCCTGCCAATCCACAAGGCCGCTCCGGAAAACCGACTTCCACAGCCTTGTTTTTTACAATGTTGAAAACCTATTCGACACCATCAACGACCCAACAACAAACGACGAGGAATTCCTGCCAAATGCCCGCGTGGCATGGAACACCGAACGTTACAACCGCAAGCTGACCAACATCGCCCGCGTTTTTGCTTCCATCGACAGCACCGACTTTCCGCACCTCATTGGTCTGGCCGAGGTGGAAAACAAATCCGTGCTCGAAGACCTTGTCCGTCAGCCACAAATCGCAGCTGCCAATTATGGCATCATCCATGTTAGCGACGACGACCCAAGAGGCATCGAAGTGGCCATACTTTACCGCAGCGACATTTTTAAACCATTGAATTACAATGGAATTGAGTTTCAGGACAGCGTACCGGAACGACATATCCTCTATACAACCTTACTGAACGGACATTCCGACACCCTGCACGTTTTTGTTAACCATTGGAAATCGCGCGGAGGCGGACAGGAGGCTACTGCTCCATTGCGCATGGCAGCTGCCCAGGCCCTTCGTCTCGCCATTGATGCATTGCAGGCTGCGAAGCCCCATGCATTGGTTGTCGTGATGGGCGATTTCAACGACAATCCTACCGACGAAAGCATCACGAAGCATCTCAAGGCTTTGGCGCCCGAACAGGCATTGCGTCAGCCTGCTGCGCTGGTCAATCTGGCAGCAGAGGCTTATTCCGCAGGGCAGGGAACGCTGTACTTCGACGGCTGGCATTTTTTCGACCAGATGATGGTTTCGCAGAGCCTTTGGCAGGGAAAGCGGCTGCGGGTGAAGTCGTTCGAGGTTTTTTCGCGACCGTGGATGCTTTACAACGACAACCGCGGCAATGCCCGCCCCAACCGCACCATGTCGGGCAGCCGCTATTTTGGCGGCTACAGCGATCACCTGCCTGTGGTGTTGAGGCTTCAGAGGGTGAGGTAGATGTGGTGGTTTTGGCTCAATACCTGATAATTCTTGCCGATGTTGCGTCCCTGACGGGACGCCTGATGACAAATTCCTGATTCCTACTACTACAGATATTGCGTCCCTGACGGGACGCAAAAGAACGCCAAAACATAAACCTCAGCGTCCCGTCAGGGACGAAATATCGGTAACTCCGAACACCAAATCGAAAAACCCAGCGTCCCGTCAGGGACGCAATATCGGTAACGCCAAACCAGAAGCCCAAGCGTCCCGTTAGGGACGCAATATCGGTAACCTCGATATCGCAATAACCACACCCAGCTTCCCGTCAGGGACGCAATATCGGTAACACCAAACGCCGAACCATGAACCCCAGCGTCCCGTCAGGGACGCAACCAACCCGCAAACCAATGTTACCACTTAAGGCTGACTCTCCCTATCTTCATCCAAAGGCTTAAACAAATAACGCTCATCATACTCCACACCGAACCGCAGAAGGATCTCCCTGTACTCCTCCGCAAAGGGCCGCTTGCGGTGATGATCCTTCTGCCTTTCGATATACCCCGCCACCACCGGCACCTGCGATTTAGCATAGGAGAATGCCCCGTAGCCCTGCTGCCACGAAAACTTTCCCTTCACCAGTCCTTTGCTGTTGATCCATCGCGACGAGTCGCCCTTGACGTCCTGCATCAGATCTGAGATGGATTGCACGGGACTGAGCCCGATGAGCATATGCACGTGATCGGGCATACCATTGATGGCAAGCAACTTATGTCCCTGATTGCGCACTATTCCGCTGATATACTGATATAGTTCATCTGCCCAGTCATCATTTATCAGCGATTGCCGGTTTTTTACCGCAAAGACGACATGGACAAAGATTTGCGTGTAAGTGTTGGCCATAATGATCAGGCAATTTCACAAATGTAAAGCCATATAGCCACACGAAACCGCCAGCAGCAGTGCCAAAGGCGTGAAAATCAACCGCTCGGTTTTGTTGGGCGAACTCAGGTTTCCCAATACGTTCAGGGCAAAAAGTGCTGTCATCAGCCAAAGTATAATCTTCAGCACCAAGCTGTTAAAAAAGACATTAACAAAACCGCCTGCCTGCAGCACCACCCAAAGAAAGAACAGGTTGGCCAGCAGCGATACCCCTCCAAGGTTGTGGAGCTGTCTCCGGCTTTTGATGCGACTGCCCCAAACAATCTCCTGAGGCAATATGCCCACCAGCACACCCAAATGAATGCCGGCTGCCACGATAAGCAAAATAGGGGCGAGCAGCTGAGCAATTTGTAATAACATAAGATTCATAAATACACAATTTAGGATTTCAAACCTCTAACAACAGGATTTATCCGATTGCTTCGGCGGACATGGAACCGAACCAAAGGAACAAAACACGCAACAATCGCCCTGATTTGGCCTCAATATTATAAGACAACCTGGGCATTCATAAAAAAACTGACAGGCGTCTTCGGGCATAATCTCCATGGTTTTGGTGCCGCAATAAGGGCATGAAATTTCAGATTGCAGGATGGTTTCTTGCTGATTGCAGCGAGTGTCCATGACACTGAGTTTATGAAGCTTGGTTTCTGTTCGCTTTTTTAAATGCATGTTCGATCTGCCAAAGCAGTTGAATACTGAAATAGGTGGCCTGGTAAGGGTTCTTACCTGCAACGGGCTGTACCTTACCGGGCATGAAACGTCCGAAAATTCCGGTAAACTCCAGTTTGTCGTTCACTTTAGCACGCCACTGCACATTGAGTTCGCTGCCCAGATAATGCTGGCCGGGTTTGAGACGCAATGTGCCATTGATCAGCTGATTTTCCGGATGAGGCACAAAGAACCAGTGATAGGCTATTTCGATGCTGTTGCGCCGGTCAGGCCGAAAGGTGAGGATGATTTCGCGATCGTCGAGGTTCGACCACGACAGCAGGTTCATCAGGCCATAATAACGGTCGCGGGCACCAAAGGCCGGGTCGAAGGTGTGCAGCCTGCCATCGCTGCCTGTGCCGCCACTGGCGTAGCTGTGTCTTAGGGCCAGTTCGGGGCGTGCCGGTAAGTCGGTCACCTGGTAAGATATTTTCGCAGCAGTAGCAAAAGCGTTCACCCTTTGTCCTTCCTTATCCCCCATTTGCCCCACCAGTGTCAGGTCGAAGCCGAAATTCTTCACCACACTGCCCATCGAACGCAGCCCAAACCAGTGCATACTCAGCCTGCGGTCGCGGGCATAAGGCGAATTGCCCGGGCCTTTCCAGGCATAAAAAGGTTCGAGTGTGAAATTTTTGACGGGTTCAAACTGACCGTACAGGCCGACTCCTGTATATTCCATCTGAGTGAAAGGCAAGGTGGTAACCACAGGGTTGTGTGTTTTGGTGCCTCCGGCAAAAATGTCCAGACTATGGCGGCCTTTGCTCCAATGCAGCCTCAGGGCATCCCAGGTCCAGCGTCCGGTGTTGCCCCACTCGCCCGGGCCAAAGATGCGGTTGTCGCCAAAGGCAATCTTCTGACGGCCAAGGGTTAAGACATAATTTCCCATCGAGTGCTCAAGATAAAAATCGTTGATTTCGAAGAACTCTTCGTTGGGGTTCATGATGTAATATAGCTCATCCTGACCTTTGGGGTGCACTTTGAAGTAATCCTGACCAAGGCCGTGGCGCAACGACCAGCCAAAGGCCCGGGCATCCTGCAGGTGAAACGAAAAGCGCGTATTGACCGAGGGCTGCCACACTAAACCTGCCACCACACGTTGCAAAAGCATCCTGTCGTCGAGTTCACCGGGTGCTGAAGGACGGGCGTCGCCGTAATTGAGTGCATTCATGCCGTTCCAGACCTCGACGCGCTCGCGAAGTTTGATATCGAATTTCAGTTCGACTGGCTGGGCCTTGGCGGGCATCAAAATGAATACCAGCATCAGAGGCAACAGCATTACGGCTTTGGCAAACGTTGGTCTTTTCACACTGGGCTTTTAGGCCAAAAGTAATGACCCTGCTCGGATAAATTTTATTGTTGCTGCCTGTTTTTTCTTCTCCTCCGCACATAGAGGAATACAGCAAAGACAAGGATGAGCACAAAAGGCCAAAGTCCGGCCAGCCAAACCACGAAGCCCAGAAAAGCATACCAGCCATCCACAAACGATTTGCTGAGTTTCTGGCCAAAGGCGTAAGCAGGGCTGAACGTCTGGAAGACTTCAAGGTTGAGTGTACTCAGAGCTACCTTGTCGCTGAGGTATTTAAGCCTGCCGGTCATGCTTTCGATTTCGGCCCGCACATTGGCCAGTTCGCGCTCGATGGAAAGCATTTCATCCACAGTTTTGGCTTTGGCCAGAAGCTCGCGATAGCGCTGTTCCAGCTCACGTTTGGTGTTGAGTCGCGCTTCCACATCAACAAATTCCTCGCTCACATCGCGAAGCGTGATGTTTTTGTTGGCCACCCTGTCGGCCTGTGCCTCGAGGAACGCAATCAGCTGGTCGAAGCGGTCGGCCGGAATGCGGATGGTCATGTTGCGACTGCTGCGGCTGCTTTCGGTGTAGGCACTCTCGCTGGCAACAAAGCCCTCCAGCTCCTTGATTTTGTCCGTGATGATACCGGTTGCCTGGTTGATATCACGCACCTCTATCGAAAGATAACCCTCTTTAATAATGCGCTGAGGTATGGTTTCGCCCTCAGCGGCGCGGGCCGAAACTTCCATTTCCTGAGAATTGACGGCGCTGTAGTAGCCGTCGCCCGAGTGGCGATTGCCACAGGAAAGGGAAAACAGGATTATCAAGAAAACTCCCAGTAGAAGAAACATTCGATTTGTTGTTCTCATGGTCGGTTGTTTTATAATTCTTTGTTTAGCAGTTGATCAGTCAGTCGCCCCAACAGGGGAATGCCATGTAGGATTATATGTTCTGCAATAGTTGTTTATTTGGTGAAAGTTATCACAGTGCTCATCCATCGATTAAGGATTTCACCCGTGCTTCAAGCTCATGCTTATCAGGCAGATAAAGCAAATATCTGGAAACAAAAATGTTGTTTGAGATACCTCCCATGGCGTACTCAACCAAAATTTCATTTTTATCAGCACCAAGTACGATACCGATAGGTGGGTTATCGCCTTCCAAGTTTTCTTCTTTTGTGAAATAATTCAAATAAAGGTTCATCTGACCTATGTCATGATGTTTTACCCTCCGTGTTTTCAAGTCGATTAGAATAAAGCACTTTAAAATCCGGTGATAAAAGACCAAGTCTATGTAAAAGTGTTCATTATCAAGTGTTATCCTATATTGCCGGCCAACGAAAGAAAATCCTTTTCCAAGTTCAAGCAGGAAAGACTGTAAGTTATCAATGATTTTTTGTTCCAGCTTGGTTTCCGTCATGAGATGTTCCCCAGGAATATTCAAAAATTCGAGCACATAAGGATCTTTAATCAGATCAGCCGGTTGCGAAACCACTAATCCTTGTCTGGACAGCTCAATGATTCCGGCTTTATCCTTGCTCAATGCCAATCGTTCAAACAAGGAGGTGTTAATTTGTCTTTTCAGCACTCTTACGGTCCAGTTTTCCGCGATACATTGATTCATATAAAACCCCATTGCAGTATCGTCCGAAACACCAAGCAATTCAGCATAATGCGACCAGGATAATTTTCCAGACACTGTCTGGAAAATTGGAAACCTCTGGTAAAACTGGCGCATGAGATAGATGTTACTTTTGCTGAATCCCTTACCATGCCTTAGCTTCAGGTCAGCAGACAAAGTTTTGAGCAAGGCACTGCCATATTCGGCCTTGGCTTTCCCATGTTGCTCAAACTCAACAATTGTTCGGCCAATCTCCCAATAAGCGCGAAGCATTTCAAAATTGACTGCCCTCAACGCCCTGTTTTTTGCTTCGCTTAAGGTTTCTCCGATTGAGTTCATTAATTGAAGATATTCATCGCGCTCAGGTTCCATACGCTAAAGAATAGATGATCTCTTGTACTTTCGTGTCAAAGATAGTGTATCGATTTCTGAGCCTTGAATGTCAGACGGGTAAATTGTTAAAATAAGGTTTTAAAACTTTGCTTTAACCACCATTCCCAATACGTTCCTTCCCCGGGTGTGTTGATTGCTCAAAAACACCAGCCAACTGAATGTGTGCCATGCCTTTGTTTTTCATTGATTGCCAAGGCAGTTCGGCGAACATGAGCTGGCCTTGCATCAAGATTGAAAACTACAATATCGGGCTGCCATTCCCGGGCAATCTTATATGCCCTGCCTCCATCCCCGGTTTCCACTTTTATCTCAGCTATGCCGTTTTCGGAAAGAAATACTGCCAAATCATCCTTACCAGAAAAATCGACTACTAAAACCCTCATTTCATTTGAAATTGAAAAGCAAAGGGAAAACAAACACTACCGCAGCAGTCCATAAAGCGTAAATGGGCAGGAAAACCGCAATGCTGTTTTCGGCTTCAGCCAACAGGGATTTTTGACGAATAACCCTGAACAGCCTGAACGCCAGCAAAATCAGATTGCTAAAAATGAGACCATTGCTTACAAGTACTGCCAGACGATTGGGGGTGATTCCCCACTCACCGATGCGATAGATTATAGCCGACAGGGCAATACCATTGACAATGAGCGTAAGCAAGGCCAGGATTAGCAGGCTGATGGCCTGTCCTTTAGAAGCCAGGTTTTCTTCGCGTCCGGCCAAAGCAAAAAAGATGATCGCCATTACGCCTAAGAGTAAGATATTGAATACCAGCAGGAAATCACGATCCAAAAATGGACTCTTGCCCGAAAAAGGCACTACTGTGAGATAAACAGCCAGCATGACCACCACGAGCGGCGTGAAAACCCTGGCTACCACCGGCGACACTTTGCTCACAAGCTGCGGGTTGTTCTGCACAAGCCATGCACCAAAAAGCGGGATGGCCACGGCGCCCCATACCGCTATTTTTTCCATGTAAAACTTCTCGATGTTCATTCCGGCAGCATTAAACAAACCGATGGTTACTCCTGAGAGGATACCACCGGCAAGGAGAAGGACGGCCATCATAACGGCCAGATCGCCATTGAAACGCAGCCACGTCAGGCGGGAAGTTGACCGCCGGAATCCATCGGCCGCAAAGGTCATACCGGTGATGAACCACAGGAAAAGCGCAAGATGCAAACAGGCCAGATATAGGGTTTGGCTGTCCTTCCCTTCAGGAAGCAGATTGATATAAACTGCCGATATGACAAAAGCTGCCGCGAAGGTCCAAATCATCCATCGCTTTGTTTCGCCTCTGATCACAAACCAAATGCTCAGGAACGGCAAAACAGTAAAAGAAATATTTCGGGGATAATAAAAATCTTCGCTCAGTCCCGAAAAAGCTGGTATTTTGGCTACAACCCAGGCCGCAACGCTCAGAGCCGCCAGCACAATCCAATCGGTCCATTGCCCGAAGCTTAGGCTGCTATCCGATTTGGCCAGGCGAAAATACCATGCCTTTGCCAGCGTATAATCCTGTATCTCAGGATATAGAGCAATAAAAGTCCTTTCGAAAGCTTTCCTGTCGCTGCGGTAAAGCTTTTCGAGGGCTTCGGCATCGTTGAGGGCTGATTGTAAGGCTTCTCTCATGGGTTTTGGTGTTAAAGATTATCGTTGAGGGAGAAGTAAAATGATTCCGCAAACCGCAATCGCATCATTAACGAAAGTTGGCCTCCCATTATTTTGACAATCAAAAAATTAGAATCGCAATTGTGAATCCTAAACGGCTATTAATTTTTGCTTCATTTACCGACACTTTTTCTCCATTCACCGACCATTCTCCCCCAACTGCCGAAAAATGCTTGAGCCCGCTGGATTGCAGGGCTATTTTTGCCTCGTAAACAAAAAATTACAAACCCTAAACACGAATACAATGGAAACCTTAAACAAACTCGACAGAAGAATGGTAGCCGGATTGCTGCTGATCCTTGGCGGTGGTCTGCTCCTTCTCGATACGATGGGACTCATCGACGTCAACCTTCGTCACTATATCATCAACTGGAAAACCCTGCTCATCTTTATCGGTCTGATCACCCTCACCGGCAAGGGCAACCAAACCACCGGCTGGGTGCTCATCGGTCTTGGTGTCATTTTCTGGCTACCCGAGCTTTTCGATTACCGTGTACGCTTGCGCGATATCATTTGGCCCTCGATACTTATCGGCATTGGCCTGTTGATTCTCACACGCAACGAGCGTAAACTGAGCCAAAAAGCCGAAGAAGCAGGCGATTATTTCCGCACCAACTTTCACTCAGGCGAAAGCAGCGAGGAATATTTCAACGAAACAGCAGTGTTTGGCGGAGGCGATATGCGCTTTGTTTCCGAAAACTTCCGCGGTGGCAAACTCACCAACATCTTCGGCGGTTCCGACGTTAATCTTACAAAAACTGTTCCCTCGCCACAAGGCTGTGTCATCGACACCGTGGTCATTTTCGGCGGATCGAACCTGATCGTGCCCGACGACTGGCAGGTGAAAACCGAAGCTGTCTCCATTTTTGGCGGCGTGAGCGACAAGCGTGTGCTTCCTGCTACCTTTAATCCCGAGAAAACCCTCATTATCAAAGGCGTGGTCATCTTTGGCGGCATCGAAATTAAAAGCTACTGATTGCATATTCTTGCCCATCAGAGAAAGCTGATTTCAAAACCAACACACAAAGCCCCAAACCATGCTCAACCCATTCCTTAAAAACAGCAGCTACCTATCGGCCTACGCCATGGTGCTGCTGTTCGTTGTAGTGGTGCAAACGGTGGTGCTCAACTATTATCAGGACCTCGACGTACTGGCCAGTTTTGCCGACGCTCTGGTATTCAACCTGATTATGGCCATCATCGGATTTGTGCTCTGGTATGTGCTGCGCTTCAACCTGAAAGAAAAGCAGGAGATGTTCGACCTTGTTGTGAATCATGCCCTGGTGGCCATACTTTCGGTAGCCATCTGGCTTGGAGGCGGCTACTTCATCATGCAGGCCATCGAAGCCAACAACACAGAGTATCTTGCCTTTTTGCAGCAATCCCTACCCTGGCGCGGTATCATCGGCAGCTTCTATTATCTGGTCTTCGTGCTGCTCTACTATATCATGATGTATTACGAAGACCTTCAGCACAAAATGAAAGTGGAAGCCGAACTTAGCCGCCTTGTACGCGAGGCCGAACTCAACGCCCTGAAATCGCAAATCAACCCGCACTTCCTGTTCAACAGCCTCAATTCCATCAGCTCACTCACCATGACCGACCCCGACAAAGCCCAGGAAATGGTAATAAAACTCTCCGACTTCATGCGCTATTCGCTCAGCCACGACCGCAACGAAACCACTTATCTGCGCAAGGAACTTGAAAATGCCGAGCGCTACCTCGATATCGAAAAAGTGCGTTTTGGGAAAAGACTGAAATACGTTTCGCACATTCCGGAAGCCTGCCTCGATGCGCCCATCCCCAACCTCATCCTTCAGCCTTTGCTCGAAAACGCCATCAAACACGGGGTGCACAACAGTACCGAAGAAGTGCTCATCGAATTGCGCTGTATGCCCAACGACGATTACATCGAACTCCACATTACCAACGACTTCGACCCCGAAGCCACGCGTCCCAAAGGCGAAGGCATTGGCCTTAAAAACATCCGGCAACGACTTCAGCTGCTCTACCACCGCAACGATCTGCTCGAAATAAAGCTCGGCAAGATTGAATTTGAGGTAATTTTACGCGTACCTAAACAGAAGGGGTGACGAGTTACGGGTTAGGGGTTACGGGTTGCGGATTGCGGGTTGCGGGTTGCTGGAGTTGAATTGGAGGGGAGGAAGTGAAGATGTGAAGCATACGCTTCGAAGGACCAAATTATCGCTAAACGACATAATAAACGACAAGAACTTCCAAATTTTGAATCTTTGAATCTTGAACTCTGAATTTCTCAATCATGACCACCCGCATACGAACCCTCATCATCGAAGACGAAGAGCCGGCACGCAACCTGCTTCGCAGCTTTCTGACCCAAATGCCCGAGATAGACCTCATTGGCGAATGTTCTGATGGCTTTCAGGGCCTTAAAAGCATTCAGGATCTTCAGCCCGATCTGATTTTTCTCGACATCCAGATGCCCAAGCTTACAGGTTTCGAAATGCTCGAACTGCTCGACACCCTGCCCGAGGTGGTGTTTACCACAGCCTATGATGAATTTGCCATCAAGGCCTTCGAGCTCAATGCGGTGGACTACCTGATGAAGCCTTTTGCCCGTCAGCGCCTGCGTCAGGCGGTGGAAAAGGTAATCGACCGCTTCAAAATGAAACAAAGCAATCAGGGAGGTGTGGAAAAGCTCATCCATCAGATGAACGAAACGGACAAACCGCTCGAGCGCATTGTAGTGAAAAGCGGGAGCAAGATACACGTGCTTCCTCTTGAAGACATCCAACAAATTGAGGCACAGGACGATTACGTGATGATTCACACCCCGGCCGGACGTTTCATGAAAAAGGAAACCATGCAGCGCCTTGAGGCACTGCTCCCGCAGGATCAGTTCATCAGGGTGCACCGCTCATTTATCGTCAACATCAACCAGGTGCAGCGTATTGAGCAATATGGCAAAGAAAGCTATCTCCTGATCTTAAAAAACAGAAGTGAAGTGAGCGTTAGCAAAAGCCGCATTAAAGACCTTCGCCGGGAGTTTGATTTTTAGCCTGGTAAAGATAGATTCACCACAGAGAACACAGAGAGCACAGAGGCAGGATTATCTCCGTGTCCTCCGTGCCCTCCGTGGTGAAAAAACTAACTCTGTGTTCCTCCGTGAACTCCGTGGTGAGAAATAATAAACTCTGTGTCCTCCGTGCCCTCTGTTGTGAGAAAAACTAAGTGCATTTCATATCGAGAAAAATATTTTACCAAGAAGAGTAATTCATAGTTAGCTAATGAGTTTTTAAGGCACTTGGCCGATTATAAATGCGTTGTCAGGTAGTCCAATCATCTGAAACGTAAATTTATTTATGTGCCTAACACATTTAATATCAGCTATATAAAAAAATAGTTGAAAAAAACTGATTTTTTTTGATGTGTTTTTGTCCCTGAGTGGTATTAATGGGCAGTAAGCGACCAAAATGCCCACATCGAAACAATATGTAATGACACAATTGGCTGCCGTAAGCCTAGTACGCCCAGGGAGCAGTATGCCCATATTTTCTTTAATTTGTGAACCCTTGACTCAAGCCAGGATTGGGATATTTGCATCGAACAACCCACTTTGGCTAAAGCAGGCTTTTGAAAAATGGTCAGAATTAGCGTGTCCAAAATATATACCATTTCACAAAAGCATCAAGTCGTTTATGTATTGTGTGCAATTTGCACTATATAGCACAAGAAAGTCTATTTTTTGGCTGGGAAAAAACAAATTCGACTGAGGCAGGAGTCTTGGTTATTTTATCAAGGCTCAAACTCTTAATTATCTGCTGAAAATAAATAAAATCAAACTAAAAAAATAAAACAATGAAATCTATTCAGTTTATTTATAAAAAATGCTATTTCTAAACAATATAAGAATAATTATTACACTTTCATTAGCTCTTTGTTTTGTTACCAGCTGTAGTAAAAATAGTTTTATTGAGAATCAAATACAAAAAACGATTTATGATAAACCAATACTGAAATTTGCTTCAATAGTTGAATTTTTAAAAACTTACCATGTATTGGCTACGGTCAAGAATAGTGAAAATTACAAGCAAATAAAATATCAAAATAATTTCATTAGTGAGTATGAAAAGATTATTCAATTCTACCAAAGCATAAACTTTGACCAGTTTTCTTCATCTGATGATTTAATTCAATTTGTGCTTGAGCATTCCAATTATCTCAAAATAACAATAGATGAAAGTGGAGAAAAAACAATTGATCCTGTCATTGTTGATAACCCTTTTAAATACTTCGCAAACGAAGATTTCCTGTTTCAGATCGGAGATTCTGTTTATAAAGTTTTGGGACGTCATACTATTGGGTCGGATTTATCGAAACTGAATAACCTCTTACAGTTAAACGAGGAGCATTTGATAGATTCAGCCGCTAACGATGACTACTTTATTTTTTCAAGGCCTACTAATGACTTCTATGGAAAGAACAAAGATAATTCGTTTAACTGTAATGGAACTTGGAAAGATTCTCGCAACACTGTGGCCAATAAGAGAATCTATCTTCGTATATCGCTTCACGAAGTATTCAAAGCTGGAAGTAATGTTAATCCATCCAGTCTTTATCAGTTTACGGATGTAATGATTAGACCATATCATCGGGTTTTAGGTATTTGGTATTGGGCTAAGCGCACAATCAGTTACGATGTTAAAGTGCAGTCGGCATACTTCCATTGGAACATCATTCCTATTGGATGGCAAAGATATTATAACTCAGCATATTCAAACGGAACCTATGCCTATTCAGTAGAATTCCCCTTTCCTCAAGTATTAACTTATCACCAAATTGGTGGACAGGTAGACGTCCGGGCTCACTTTGATGGGTATTTTTGCAAAGCTAAAACACCCGATACAGATTGGGCCCTTTTAGAATGCAACACAGCACTTATTCCATAAGTTAAATATAATAAGCAATTAAGTACTTACAATCAATTGGTTACAATAATTAAAATGTTCGCTACAATGAAACTATTTCAAAACAATAAGTTGATTTTTTTGTTGATCTATTTCATTTCTTTGCAAGCAAGTCAGGCAAAAGGACAAACAAGCGATAGTAAGTGTTTTTGGCAAATAAAAATTGCTGGTTGGCCTGAATATATTACAAAACAAAGGGTTTTAAACCCTGCACATGCCGAAATACAATTCAACAGGAGTATAAATAGCATCTTCTCCTTTGGTGCAGCAGTCGCATATTATAACAGCAACTTTATTTCGCCAACCGTTTTTCTGAATACAAGCGCTGTAGTTCATTTACACTTCATGCCAGTAATGGGCTTTAAAGAAAAATACCGCCTCGACCCCTATTTTTCAGGGAAAGTCGGTCTCAAAAAATACTATAAATCAGATAGCTCAAAGGACCTTATTTCAAGGTTTTATATTGGTTTGGGCTGTGCTTACTATCCATTTGATCAGTTAGGTGTGTTTTATGAGTATGGTTATGACAGGCCTTTCAATACTTCAATAAAATTAAAATACTATAGTGAAATGAAATTAGGATTGTCGGTAAAATTCTAGCAATTAATTTTAGCGCATACACCGGTAATCCGGTAATTAAGATGCGGCCAATAAAATTGCAACCGTGAAAACCGCAGTTTTAACGCACACTAAATATGCAAATTCAATTTTTGATATTAAATAACTCAAAAAAACATCAAAGAATTGTGTAATGATGGTTCCAGGGCAAGATGCCCACAATGTTTACACAGGCTTGTTTGATGACAAGTCATTAAAATACCAGATCGCTGTCGGAAAATCGGCGAATTATTTCACCTAAAAAAACTAAAACCCCCGCTGGGCAGAGTTCCCAACGGGGTGTTCAGCTTCATGTTGATGGTATTTGGTCGGGCGCTGCTGGCAGAAGATTAATACCGGTAGTGCTCCGGCTTGTAAGGTCCTTCCACCGGAACACCAATGTAGGCAGCCTGCTCGGGTGTTAGCCTGGTGAGTTTAACCCCAATATGCTCAAGGTGCAGGCGGGCCACTTCTTCGTCGAGGTGCTTGGGCAGACGGTAAACATCCACCGGATACTTTCCGCGGTTTTTCCACAGATCGATCTGAGCAAGCGTCTGGTTTGTAAACGAATTGCTCATCACAAAGCTGGGATGACCTGTGGCGCAGCCAAGGTTCACCAGGCGACCTTCGGCCAGAATAAAGATGCTGTTACCTGCGGGGAAGGTGTATTTGTCAACCTGAGGCTTAATATTCATGTGCACTACATCCGAAGCACTGTTCAACCGATCCATCTGGATTTCGTTGTCGAAGTGGCCGATGTTGCACACAATGCTCTGGTCTTTCATCCTGCGCATATGCTCCAGGGTAATCACATCCTTATTGCCGGTGGCCGTGACAAAAATGTTACCAATCTCGAGCGCATCTTCAATATTGGTTACCTCATAGCCCTCCATGGCGGCCTGCAGCGCGCAGATGGGGTCAATCTCGGTGACGATTACTCTGGCACCGTAAGCCCTCAGCGAACGTGCCGAGCCTTTACCCACATCGCCAAAACCAAGCACAACACATACCTTTCCTGCCAGCATCACATCGGTGGCACGCTTAATGCCGTCGGCCAGCGACTCGCGGCAACCATAAAGGTTGTCAAACTTGGATTTTGTTACTGAGTCGTTTACGTTGATGGCCGGTACCAAAAGCTTGCCTGCCTCTTTCATCTGATACAGACGGTGAACGCCTGTGGTGGTTTCTTCCGACACACCTGCCCAGCTTTCCACAGTACGGTGCCAATGCTGAGGATCAGCTTCAAATGTTTCGCGCAACGTTTTCATGAAAGCGGCTTCCTCCGCATTGGAGGTTTTCTCGTCGAGCAGGGCCGGATTGCGTTCCACGTCGTAACCTTTGTGGATCATGAGCGTGGCATCGCCGCCGTCGTCAACCACAAGGTGAGGGCCAAGGCCATCTTCGAAGGTCAGGGCCTGCTTAGTGCACCACCAGTACTCTTCGAGGGTTTCGCCCTTCCAGGCAAATACCGGGATGCCGGCTGCGGCAATGGCTGCTGCAGCATGGTCCTGCGTTGAAAAAATGTTGCAACTGGCCCAGCGCACCTCAGCGCCAAGCTCAACAAGGGTTTCAATGAGCACCGCCGTCTGAATGGTCATGTGCAGGCTGCCCGAGATGCGGGCACCCTTCAGGGGCTTCTCCTTGCCAAATTTTGCGCGGAGCGACATCAGCCCCGGCATTTCCTTTTCGGCAATTTCTATTTCCTTGCGGCCCCATTCGGCCAGCCTGATGTCGGCTACCTTGTAGCGTAGATCGATGTCGGTTTGAATATTCTGCATGTAGATTCCTAATTGCTAATGTATTGGATTTGCTGGCAAAATTACATGTTTTACCATCACGCTTACTCAACGAAGCAGTTTAAGCTTTGTTCAATTCGGCAAAAAAGCACCTCATAGTTTTTTAATTTTTGTTGGCCGCTCGGTATTTGGAAGCAAAAACAGTTATTTTTGCCCCAACATCAATCCCTCCCTTCATCAGCTGAGGCATTGATTTATAAAGAAGAGCGGAGAGATTAGGCTCTGTGAAGCTCTAGCAACCTTCCCCCCGGGGAGTGGTGCTAAAACCTAATCCCGCAAGGGCGCAAGCTCAGGCGAGGAGATTATAAATTAAATGTTTGAACGTCATGTGTGCTGAACATTCAAAGGTCAACAAGGTTTAATCTGCCGGAAACACCGGTTCTGATGCCATTTTGCATACGCCGGATCAGGCGCATGACATAAAATGCTATATATGAATCAATTGAAACAAAATTTAAGCGAACTCATCCGCCACAAGGTGCTGGTGCTCGACGGCGCTATGGGCACCATGATACAGCAATACCGGCTCGAAGAGGCCGACTATCGCGGAAGTCAGTTTGCCAGCCACAAGCATAATCTCAAGGGCAACAACGACCTGCTCTGCCTCACCAGGCCCGACATCATCCTGGCCATTCACCGGCAATACCTCGAGGCGGGAGCCGACATCATCGAAACCAACACCTTCAATGCCACCAGCATCTCGCAGGCCGATTACGGCATGCAGTTCTGGGTGCGGGAGATCAATCTGGCCGCCGCCAGAATTGCCCGGCAGGCAGCCGACGAGTTTACGGCCCTCGACCCGTCGAAACCCCGCTTTGTGGCAGGTGCCATGGGACCAACCAACAAAACCGCCTCCATGTCGCCCGACGTGAACGATCCGGGCTATCGGGCAGTTACCTTCGACGATCTGGCCGAGGCCTATTACGAGCAGGCAGCTGCCCTCATCGAAGGCGGGGCCGATGCGCTGCTGGTGGAAACCATTTTTGACACACTCAACGCCAAAGCTGCACTTTTTGCCATACAACGGCTTCAGGACGAGCTCGCCCAAAAGCTGCAGGTGATGGTTTCGGGCACCATCACCGATGCCAGCGGACGTACACTCTCGGGGCAAACCGTTACGGCATTTCTGCACTCGCTTGCCCATGTCGACCTGATCAGCATAGGATTGAACTGCGCTCTGGGCGCCAAAGAAATGCGCCCTTATCTGGAAGAGCTTGCACACCATGCGCCCTTTGCAGTGAGTGCCTATCCCAATGCAGGGCTGCCCAATCAGTTTGGTGCCTACGACGAAAGTCCGGAAGTGATGGGCGCCCACATCCACGATTTTCTTGAGCACCGCTTTGTGAATGTGGTTGGAGGCTGTTGCGGCACCACCCCTGCCCACATCAGGCGCTTTGCCCAGCTGGCACAATATGCTAAACCAAGGCCGTTGCCAGATAAAAAAAGGTGGGAGGGCGAAACGGTGGTCACTGGACTCGAACCCCTGCGCATCAGCCGCGAGTCGAACTTCATCAACGTGGGCGAACGCACAAATGTGAGTGGTTCGCGCCTGTTTGCCAGGCTGATACGCGAGAAAAAGTACGAAGAGGCCCTGAGCATTGCCCGTCATCAGGTGGAAGGCGGAGCACAGATGATTGACGTGAATATGGACGACGCCCTGCTGGATGCCAAAGAAGAAATGGTGCGTTTCCTGAACATCCTCATGTCCGATCCCGAGGTGGCCCGTTTGCCCGTGATGATCGACTCGTCGCGATTCGAAGTGATCGAAGCAGGCCTTAAATGCCTGCAGGGCAAGGCTGTGGTCAATTCCATCAGCCTGAAGGAGGGCGAGGAAGTCTTCAAAAAGCAGGCCCGCACCATTTTGAATTACGGAGCTGCGATGATTGTGATGGCATTCGACGAACAGGGCCAGGCCGACACCTTCGAACGCAAAATGGAAATCTGCAGCCGCGCTTACAGCATTCTCACACAGGAGGTAGGGTTTCCGGCACACGACATCATCTTCGACCCCAATATCCTGGCCATCGGCACCGGCATCGAAGAACACAACAACTACGCCGTCGATTACATCAAAGCCACGGCCTGGATCAAGCAAAACCTGCCTTATGCCCGTGTGAGCGGTGGCGTGAGCAACCTCAGCTTTGCCTTTCGCGGCAACGACACCGTGCGCGAGGCCATACACTCGGTCTTCCTTTACCACGCCATCAAGGCAGGCATGGACATGGGTATTGTAAACCCCGGCCAGCTGCAGATATACGACGAGATTGAGCCGGAGCTGCTCACACTGGCCGAAGACCTTGTACTTAACCGGCGCAGCGATGCCACCGAACGTATGCTGGCCTATGCCGAAAAGGTGAAAAGCAAAACAGCAATCCATGCCAAAGAAGACGAAGCCTGGCGCAAAAGCAGCGTGCAGGAACGCCTGAAACATGCACTCATCAAAGGCATAGCCGATCACATCGAACCAGATGTTTTGGAGGCGCGTCCGCTTTATGAGCGTGCACTCGACGTGATTGAAGGCCCCCTGATGGATGGCATGGGGGTGGTAGGTGATCTTTTTGGTTCCGGCAAAATGTTTCTGCCCCAGGTAGTTAAGAGTGCAAGGGTGATGAAAAAGGCCGTTGCCACCCTCCTGCCCTACATCGAAGCCGAAAAACTTCAGGGCAGCAGCTCGGCCGGCAAGGTACTGCTGGCCACCGTGAAAGGCGATGTGCACGACATTGGTAAAAACATTGTAGGGGTGGTGCTGGCCTGCAACAACTTCGAGGTCATCGACCTGGGGGTAATGGTACCCGTGGAAAAAATATTGCAGACCGCCAAAGAGCAGCAGGTGGACATCATTGGCCTGAGCGGGCTGATCACCCCCTCGCTGGAAGAGATGGTGCACGTGGCCTCGGAAATGGAACGCCTGGGGCTGCATTGGCCATTGCTCATCGGGGGAGCCACAACCTCGGAGGTGCACACCGCCGTGAAGATTGCCCCGGCCTACAGCAAACCCGTTGTACATGTACGCGACGCATCGCGCGTGACCGGCGTGATCAGCGAATTGCTGGCCCCACCCGAAAAAAGGGAGGCTTTTCTGAAAAACATGCAGGATCGCTACGAAAACCTGCGGCAAAAATACCTCAACAGTAAAGCCGACGAAACCTTCATCAGCCTCGAAGCCGCCCGTGAAAACCGGTTTAAAGGTGTTTTCGACAGTTCAACCATTTACAAACCAGCAAAACCGGGCATTACCGTATTCGACAACCTGCCGCTTGAAAAGCTAGAGCCTTACATCGACTGGACCTTCTTTTTCCACTCCTGGCGCATCAGCGGCAAGTATCCCCAGATTTTCGACGATCCGGTGAAAGGCGAGGAAGCTCGCAAACTTTATGACGACGCCCGTCAGTTGCTAAAACATATCATCGAAAACCGACTGCTCACGGCAAAAGGTGTTGCAGGCATTTTCCCGGCCAATGCTGAGGGCGATGATGTGCTGGTTTTCGATCCTGCCGATCCCGAACGACAGCTTTGCGGGTTCTCGTTTTTGCGCAACCAGCAGCAAAAGCCCGAAGGCATCCCGAACCTCTGCCTGGCCGATTTTGTGGCCCCGGCAGAAAGTGGCATTACCGACTATATTGGCGGTTTTGTGGTTACGGCAGGACACGGTGCCGAGGCATTGGTGAAAAAATTCGAGCAGGAAAACGACGACTACAATGCCCTGATGACCAAGGTTCTGGCCGACCGTTTAGCCGAGGCCTTTGCCGAGTGGCTGCACGAGCATGTGCGTAAAACGCTTTGGGCCTATGCCCCTGACGAACAGCTCGATATTCAAGGCTTACTGGGTGAGGAATACCAGGGCATCCGGCCGGCGCCCGGTTATCCGGCCTGTCCGGAGCACTCGGAAAAAGAAATTCTCTTCAAGCTGCTTGATGCGCAAGCGCTTACCGGAGTTACCCTCACCGAAAATTATGCCATGCATCCGCCGGCAGCCGTGAGTGGGTTTTATTTTGCCCATCCTGACAGTCAATATTTTAATGTGGGGAAAATAGGCCGTGATCAGCTGGAAGATTATGCCCAAAAGAAAAACCTAAGTATGTCGGAAGCTGAGCGATTGCTTAATGCCAACCTTAATTACAAATAAAACAGATATCATTCTTCAACAAACGAACCCGCTGCAATTCAATACACTATGCTGAACTTTCCGAAAGTTACCGAAAAGATAGCCGCAAGCGACAAAACCCTTTTTTCGTTTGAGCTGTTGCCCCCGCTCAAAGGACAAAACATCGAAAACATACAAAAGACCATCGATCCGCTGATGGAGTTCGATCCGGCATTTGTGAATGTAACCTACCATCAGGAAGAATTTGTTTACCGCAATCTGCCAAACGGACTTATCGAACGGCGCACCATCCGCAAGCGTCCTGGTACGGTAGGTATTGCAGCGGCCATCATGTTTCGCTACGGGGCCAATGTGGTGCCGCACATCATTTGTGGAGGGTTCACCCGCGAGGAAACGGAGAATGCGCTCATCGACCTTCATTTTCTTGGTGTGAAAAACCTGCTGGCCATCAGGGGCGATGCACAGGCTGGAATGAAATATTTTCAGCCAGAGAAAGGAGGCCATGCACACGCAGTAGATCTGGTCAAACAAATTACCAACCTGAACCGCGGCAAATACCTTGAGGAAGACCTGCTCAACGCCACCCCTACCGATTTCTGCATTGGTGTGGCCGGCTACCCCGAGAAACACATCGAAGCCCCCAATATGGATTCCGATCTCTATCACCTGAGGAAGAAAATTGAGGCCGGGGCATCCTATGTCATTACGCAGATGTTTTTCGACAATGCCAAATATTTCAGCTTTGTAGAGCGCTGCCGCGCAGCCGGTATTGAAGTGCCCATTATACCTGGACTGAAGCCTCTTGCAAGCCTGAACCAGCTTTCCACATTGCCGCAAACTTTCAATATCGACCTGCCCGAAGCGCTCATGAAAGAGGTGCGAAAATGCACCGACAACCAGCAGGTGCGAAAGCTTGGCGTGGAATGGGCCATTGCGCAAAGCAAAGAACTCAAGGCTGCCGGAGTGCCTGCCATTCATTACTACACCATGGGACGCTCGGACAATATTGCCGCCATAGCCCGTGAGGTATTCTGAGCAGCGGTCGTAATGTTGAAAACTTTTGGGTCTTAAAATCCGAAAAGACCTAAATTTGGGTTTTACAATCGCCCAAGATGTCCGTTTACGATCTTTTCCGACAAAACGGTAAAAAATTTGCCGTACTGATCGACCCCGACAAGCCAAGTGACAAGGCCATCCGCATCCTGGCACAAAACTCCGCTGCCGCGGGAGTTGACTTTTTCTTTGTCGGAGGCTCCTTGCTCACCACCGACAATCTCGAGAGCTGTATTCGAATCCTGCGGGCAAAGGCACCTCACATACCTATTACGATCTTTCCAGGCAACTCGCTCCAGCTGAGCCGCAATGCCGACGCGTTTCTCTTTCTCTCGCTCATCTCGGGGCGCAATGCCGAAATGCTCATCGGAAGGCATGTGATAGCCGCGCCCTATTTGAAAATGAGTGGCCTCGAGGTGATTTCAACAGGCTATATGCTCATCGAAAGCGGCCGCCCCACTTCCGTGAGTTATATGAGCAACAGCATGCCCATCCCGGCCGATAAAAACGATATTGCCCTTTGCACAGCCATGGCAGGTGAGATGCTGGGCATGAAGCTCATCTTCATGGATGCCGGCTCGGGAGCGCTCAATCCGGTGTCCATAGACATGATCAGCGATGTTCGCAGGAGCATATCCATTCCCCTGATCGTCGGAGGCGGCATACGAACACCCGAGCAAGCGGCCAACACTGCCAAAGCCGGAGCAGATGTGGTGGTGATTGGCAACACCCTAGAAAAAAATCCCGAAAAGATTGCTGAATTTTCTGTCGCCATAAAAAATAGTTAACCAACACCAAAGACGCGACAATTGCGCGCTAACTTGATGAATATGAATCAGATTCGTTTCTTTTTATTAGCAAGCCTGATGTTTCTTTTTTCGGGCATTCAGGCTCAAAACCAATTGCTTACGCCCGAAGATGCCGCCGGAGTGAATCCTGCGCTTTACCCCCGCGGACTGAACCAATTGCAATGGACAGCCAGCCCCGGCGAATACACCTGGGTTTCGGACAACTACCTGATCAGGGGAAGGGTAAGCGCCCAACAAAACGATACACTTTTTTCACTCAAAAGTCTGAACAAAAGCCTGATGCAGAGCGGGCTTGATAGCCTCCGACGTTTTCCGCAGCTTCAGTGGATTGCTGCCAATAAGGCCCTCTATCGCAACGGGCAAAAATATTACACGCTCGATATCAACACCTTAATTGCGCAGCTACTTACCACACTCCCGGATGAAGCAGAAAATCCCGAAATCCACACAGGCACATTGCGCATTGCCTACACCATCGACAACAATGTTTTTGTTTTCGATGGAGCGAACCACACCCAGATAACTTCTGAACCTGAGGGGGTTGAGTGCGGTAAAACCGTTCATCGCAACGAGTTTGGTATCGACAAGGGCCTGTTCTGGTCGCCCGACGGAAACAGCCTGGCTTTTTACAGAATGGATGAGCGCATGGTGAGCGAATATCCTCTGGCCGATATGTCGCAACGCATTGCTGCGGCCAAACCTATTCGTTATCCCATGGCCGGAATGACAAGCCACCAGGTGACCCTCGGAGTTTATATGCTCAGCGACAAAAGCACCCGCTATCTGAAAACGGGCGAACCTGCCGATCAATACCTTACGGCCGTAACATGGCATCCCGACAACAAGAGCATTTACGTTGGTCTGCTCAACCGCGGACAAAACCACCTGCGCATGAACCGCTATGATGCCCTAAGCGGTGAACAACTTCAGACCCTTTTCGAGGAAAAAGCCGAGACTTGGGTAGAACCCCTCACCCCACTCTATTTTCTTCCCGACAATAGTGGTCGCTTCGTTTGGCCCAGCCTTCGCAATGGGTTCAACCATCTCTATCTTTACGAATCGGGGGGAAAACTACTCAGGCAACTCACCTCAGGCCCCTGGATGGTGACCAGCGTACTGGGCTTCGATCAAAAGTCCACGCAGGTTTACTTTCTGGCCACGCAGCAAAGCCCGCTGGAGCAAAACCTTCATTCGGCAAGGCTGAAAGATGGGCGCGTGAGTCTGTTGTCATCCGCAGGCGGACAGCACCGCGCATTGCTCTCGGCCGATGGAAGGCACATTATTGACACCTGGTCGAACCTGAGCACACCCAGAAAAACCGTTTTGCTTGATGCCTCTGGTAAGGTACTTAAAAACGTGCACGAGGCCGACAATCCGCTCAAAGACATGCGCCTTGCCCCAATAGAAATGGTACAGCTCAAAGCAGACGATGGTGCTGTGATGTATGGCCGGCTCATCAAACCGCTCGAAATGGAGGCAGGAAAGAAGTACCCTGTTGTAGTTTATGTGTACGGAGGTCCACATGCGCAATTGGTTACCAACAGCTGGTTGGGCGGCGCGAATTTTTATCTGCTATATCTTGCCCAGAAAGGCTATGTGGTGTTTACGCTCGACAACCGCGGCTCGGCCAACAGGGGAAAAGCATTTGAGCACATCATCCACCGGAGGCTGGGCCAGATTGAAATGCAGGACCAGATTACAGGCATCGAATACCTTAAAAGCCTTCCATTTGTGGACGAAAATCGCATTGGCGTTGATGGCTGGAGCTATGGCGGGTTCATGAGCATCAACCTGAAACTCAATCATCCGGAAGTGCTTAAGGTGGCCACGGCAGGCGGACCGGTAACCGACTGGAAATATTACGAGGTAATGTATGGCGAACGCTACATGGACAGCCCTGACGAAAATCCGGAGGGATATAAAAACAGCAGTCTGCTCAATCAGGCCGGTAAACTGGAGGGTAACTTACTCGTTATCCACGGCGATATGGACGATGTGGTGGTGATGCAGCACAGCCTTGTGCTGCTCAAGCGATTTGTGGAGGAAATGAAAGTGTCCGATTACTTCATTTACACCGGCCATCCGCACAATGTGCGGGGGCGCGACAGGGCACACCTCATCCGAAAAATTACCGATTACTTTGATCGAAACTTATAACACGTTTTTCTAATTTTTGGAATAATTTACTAATGATAGACAACTATTTTTTCACTGCTTTTTATATGTTATTGATTTACAGCAGCTATAAAAATCGGCATTTGGTTTGTTTCAGCTGAATAATATTTGTTTTCATTTATGCAGATATCAGTTACGATGATGAGCAAGAAGGAGATACCAGCAACTGAGCGCACCAAATCGAGCAACCTGAGTGTGCTGGTTGTGGATGATTTGAGGGTAAACTTTCTGCTGATCAAGGCGATGCTCAGCAGGTTGCGCGCTGATGTTTACTGGGCGCCAAACGGTTTCGACGCCATTGAAAACATTGATAAAGGCAGCCATTACGACATGGTACTTCTCGATTATAATATGCCGGGTATTGACGGGCTCGAAACAGCAAAGCGCATCAGGCGTTTAAATCCGGAACTGCCGCTTATCTCCATGAGTACTTTCACCGAAAATCCTGCTTTCGACCGCACCAATGCGCCTTTTGACGGTTACCTTGGCAAGCCGGTCGACCCCGAAAATCTTTATGAATTATTATTCAATAAACTTCAAAAAAGCAGAGAAGTAAACCGCTAAATTTCAAATCATTTGAAAGTAATAATAGCGATTTAACCGCCCGGCCAACATTTTTTCTGATATTTGCTTTCACAAGCCCAAGACCGGAGGGATGAAACAAAAATCATTGCTTTCTGCTGCAATCACAATCCTGTTTATAGTTTCGTCTTTACTCGCAATGAGTAAGCCGGAAAAGGTTTCCGGGCTCCATCCCACCAAAAATGATATTTATTTAAATCAATTGCTCGACTCGGTCAGAAATGTCCGAAAAAAAGATGTCGGCGAAGCCTTACGATTGTCGTCAAAGGCCATTAAATTAGCCGATTCGCTGAGCGAACCCGTGTGGAAAGCACGGTTTTTATGCAATAAGGGTATCTGCTACAGGATGCTGAAGTTGTATGATGAAGCCCTGAAAAGCCAATACGATGCGCTTTCGGTGTTTCAACAATTTCATGACAGCACCCATATCGCAAAATCCATGTATGAAATTGGCAGCATTTATTTTTTGCTGAACGATTACGAAAGGTCGCTGTCCTATCACTTCAATGCCTTATACCTGCGCGAGTTCGACAGTAACAAAATTTCAAGGGCAAAGAGTTATCTGGCAATCGGCAACGTGCTTATGCAGATGAAAGACAACTGGCGGGCGCTGGACTTTTTCCTCAATGCCAGAGTGATCCTCGAAAAGGAAACCGACACGGTGCTGCTTGCCAATGCCTTGGTGAATCTGGGTGAGCTGATGCTGCAGATGCAACGTTACAACGAAGCCCTGGACAATATCGACAAAGCCATCGCCTTATCTGGAAATGATGAGCAGAAAGCGAAGATTATGCTCCTGAAAGCCACTTTGCTTTACCAGATAAACAAAACCGATGAAGCCTTGCAGATTCTTACCGACATCAGCAAAAGTTTGAAAGAAACCAGAGACTTTTCTACCCTGGTGAACTATAACGATCTGATGCGCAATATCTATAAGTCGAAAGGCAATTTCGAGAAGGCGCTTGCTTATTCCGACCAGGTCAATGCATACAGCGATTCGTTGCGCATGGCACAGCGCATGGAAGAAATTGCACGGCTTCAGCTTAAATATGAAACAAAGCAACTGGAAGATGCCAACGAAATTTTGAAGCTTCAACTCAAAGAAGTAGGCTTTCAGAATCGCATCAAAGGGCATTTAATCTCCATTTTGTTGCTTGGTATTCTTGTGGCAATCGTCGTTAGCATTCTGCTGCGCAACCGCAGGGCAAACCAGCGGTTACAAATGGTTAATCAGATGCTTGAGCATAAAGTGGAGGAGCGCACCGCTGAGCTGCGGCAGCAAGGTGACGACCTTCAGCTTGCCTATTCCGCCTTAAAGAAAAGTGAAGCACTGTTCAGAGCCATCAACGAAACCGTGCCGCTTGGCGTGGCAGTGACCGATATCAATGGAAAAGTAAGCATTCAAAACCAGAATCTTACATCACTTGGATTTAAAACTGACGAGCTGGCAAACTGCAACTGGTTTTTGCACATCATTCCTGAGGAGCGCGAAAAGGTAAAGGAATTATGGGAAGGAGCACACAAACACCGGAAAGCGCTGCCTGAAACCTTATTCCGCATAACGCTAAACAATAATCTTAAATGGCTCAGGATGAGAGGTTCGTGCCTCGAACTTGAGAACGAATTCAGCGGAATGGTTATTGTTATGGAGGATTTCTCCGACATCAAGAAATACGAGCAGGAGCTGATAAAAGCCAAAATCAAAGCGGAAGAGTCCGACAAACTCAAATCAACCTTCCTGGCCAATATGAGTCACGAGATTCGCACACCCATGAATGCTATTTTAGGGTTTGCTGATCTGTTGCCTTCGTTGGAATATTCCGACCAGGAAAAGGAGGAATTTGTTACAACAATCCAATCCAGCGGCCAGCTGTTGCTCAATCTGATCAACGACATTATAGATATATCAAAAATTGAGGCCGGAGAACTCAAGATCATCCCTACTACCTTCGATTTGGGCGATCTGATGGAAACGCTCTATCAGACTTTCAGGCAACAGCTCGATAACAACGAGAAGCAAAACGTTAGGCTTATCCTTTCGAACAAAGAAGCCAGCCGCGATTACGTCATCCATTCCGACAAGCTCAGGCTGCAGCAAATTTTGACCAACCTGCTCAGCAATGCAGTGAAATTCACGCATGAAGGCGAAATAGAGTTTGGTGTGATCAGCATTAGCGATCAGTATGAGTTTTTTGTGAAGGACACCGGCATTGGCATACCCGAATCGAAGCTCGACGTAATTTTCGACCGCTTCCGACAGGCCGATGATTCGCACACCAAGCAATATGGCGGCACCGGCCTTGGCCTGGCCATCTCAAAACATCTCACCCAGTTGCTCGGCGGTAAAATATGGGTTGAATCGGTCGTAGATAAAGGCACAACATTCTATTTCACCCTTCCGGGAAAGAAAGACAACAAAGAAAGCCTGTCCGAATATCCCGACTATTCCAGCAAAAAAGTTCTTGTTGTTGAAGATGTTGAAGCCAATTTTCACCTGATCAACAATATGCTGAAACGCTCGGGAATAAAAGTAATGCATGCCCCCAACGGGTATCTCGCGCTCGATCTTGCGCAAAGCGAACGGCCCGACCTCATTTTAATGGACATTCAACTGCCTGAACTCGATGGACTTTCGGCGCTAAAAAACCTCCGTAAACAACATTACGACAGGCCGGTAGTGGCAATAACCGCTTTTGCGCTTGCCGGCGATGCACAATTTTATTTGCGGCAAGGATTCGATTCATATCTTAGCAAACCACTTGGGCTGGAAAAATTATACCAGCTGTTGCGTCTATTTTTTGATCCCGAATACAGCCTGACCAATGGTAAAGGAATCACAACAAGCGATGAAACGAATGATTGACAAGCGTATGGCTGTTTTTCATGTCGTACTGCTTACACTTGCGGTGGTTAGCATGATTATTCCGCAACCAGCTTTTGCTCAGGTTTTTCAGGCTGTAACGACAAGGGCCCCAGGACTTTCCAACGCCAATGCCGTTTGGTTTAGCTCGGGCAACAGGCTGCATGTGCTGGCCACTGGCGAAGCCAAAGGAAGTCCCTCAAACAGAACGCTTATAATCAGGCAGATATCGCGCAGCGAGTTTGTAAGCCAGGCTGCCGGATTGCCACAGGTGGTGCACGGAGCTGTGGATGCCGCCGATTTCGACGGCGACGGGCTTCAGGACATTGTGATCAGCGGTTTTGGTGCCAACGGACAACTGATTGCCGGCATCTGGCTACAGCAACGCGACGGCTCGTTCAGGAAGTCCTCCGCCCAGGTGCCTGCATTGGCCGAAGGCTCTGCGCATTTTGGCGATTTTGACCGCGACGGTAAAACCGATCTGCTGCTCACGGGAAGAGATGCTCAGGGCGTGGCAAGAACTATCATTCTTAAGAACGACAACGGCAACCTTCGCGAAATAAAAACCAATTTACCCGGAGTAAGGTATGGAATCGCCCTTTGGCACGATGTGAACAAGGATGGTCAGCCTGATATCCTGCTCAGCGGACAAGCCGCCTCGGGCCTTATAACGCGTATCTATACCAACGTCAACGGCAATTTCAGGGAAAGCGGACAGTCGTTCCCCGGCCTAAAATACAGCACAGCCGTTTGGGCCGACTTCAACCGCGACGGTTATCCCGACTTTTTCATTTCTGGGGAAACCCGCGGAGGAATGCCTTTTTCGGGCTATTATCTCGGTAGTGTTTCTGGCCGTTTTACAGAAGGCAATAAAGCCGGAATACGTCAGCTGATGCACGGCTCGGTAGATGCCGCCGATTACAATGGCGACGGCTGGCCCGATGTAGTGATAACGGGTGAGAGCCTCGAAAGGCCCTATACCATTGTGCTTGAAAACCAGGCCGGAAAAGGCTTTCGCGATATCAGGGCCGGACTGCCTGGTGTGGTGAACGGTGTGGCCCGCTTTGGCGATTTCGACGGTAATGGCTCGCCCGACATCTTTCTTGCCGGCATCGATGTGTGCTTCGACCTGCACGCGACCGTTTACCGCAATACACTCAGGGTGCGTCCCACGGAAGAAGAGTTTCCGGAACCCCCGCCTTTGCCCATGGAAATTGCACAAGGGCCAAAATATTACTTCGTGTTTTCCTCCTGTTTTTGTGACCCCGAAAACACCGGCAAAAAAGGTTACCACGGCTTTGTGAGCAATATCCATCAGGAGAAAAAAGACTTTGACCTCAACTACGAATTCAACCACAGGCTAATCAGCCGTTATCCCGGCTGGGGCTGGGCCGACCGCGGCCACCGCACAAGCAATGCCTTTGTGAGCACCCAGGATGCCGAACAAGGACGGCAAACCGTCATAGCCCGTTACCGACAGGATGGCTATACCATTCATTATATCAATTGGTGACCTTTCGCAAACAACACTCTGATTTTCTGTCCGAACAGTCAGGCACTGATCCGATGCTCCAGCTCGCAGGACAGTTTGTAAGCCTTACAAACACAAACATCTTTCTTACCGGACGGGCCGGAACAGGCAAAACAACATTTCTCCGCAATCTCAGTAAACTGACCCAGAAGCGTTATGTTGTGCTGGCGCCTACAGGTGTTGCCGCCATCAACGCCGGGGGCCAAACCATTCACAGCTTTTTTCAGCTGCCTTTTGGACCTGTCGTTCCCGGAACGGTGCTAAAAAGAAAGGAAAAAGACCGGAAAGAATCGTTTGCGCTCCAATTGCGAAAAAGCAAAATCGACATCATTCGCAGTCTTGACCTTATCGTGATTGACGAGATCAGTATGGTGCGCGCCGACCTGCTCGATGCCGTTGACGAGGTATTGCAGCACTACCGCAAAAACAACAAACCCTTTGGCGGACTGCAAATGCTGATGATCGGCGATCTGCTTCAGCTGCCGCCCGTAGTGAAAAACGAAGAATGGGATCTGTTGCGCGATCATTATGAAAACCTGTTCTTCTATAGCAGCAAAGCACTGATTCGCAGCAACTTTGTCACCATTACACTTGAAACGGTATTCCGCCAGACTGACGAACGCTTTGTGGCTCTGCTCAATGCGGTGAGGAGTGGACAACCCGATGCAAAAGTGCTCGAAGAGCTCAACAAACGATATTGTCCCGATACCGGCCCATACGAAACACAGGGCTATATCACCCTGACCACCCACAACCGCATGGCCGACGACATCAATCAGAACAGGCTGGCCTTGATAAAACAACCTGTTTACAAAGCGAAAGCGGTTATCAGGGGCGATTTCCCCGAGCATATCTATCCCACACACGAAACACTGGAGCTCAAAACCGGCGCACAGGTGATGTTCGTAAAGAACGACCCCGGGCCGGAAAAACGTTATTACAACGGCCTGATCGGCACGATTGTGGATATCGACGAAGAAAACAATACCGCCGATGTGGCTTGCGAAGGCCTCGAAGAGCCGATAACCGTTGGCCCGATTGAATGGCAAAATACCGTTTACGAGCTCGACAACGAAACTAAAGACATCATTGAAAAAGTGAATGGCACCTTTGCACAACTACCCTTGCGATTGGCCTGGGCCGTCACCATTCACAAGAGTCAGGGACTTACATTCGACAAGGTGATCATCGATGCTGCCGCCGCTTTTGCCCATGGGCAGGTGTATGTGGCGTTGAGCCGTTGCCGCACACTCGAAGGCCTGGTGTTCAAGAGCCGCATTCCCATGAATGCCGTAAAAAGCCATCAAGGACTTACATCGTGGCTTGACGGGCAAAAAGCCACTCAACCCGATGAGCAACAGCTTTCAACACACAGCACGGACTTTGTTAAACAACTGCTCACTGAACTTTTCGATTTCTCTTTGCTTCGCAGCAAAACCGATTACCTCCTGCGAACGGCCAGACGCAATATCTCCAGCCTGCAGCCCGGATTTGCCGACAAGATTTCCGATTGCCTGAATATTGCTGAAAACCAACTTGAAGCCATTGGCAAAAAGTTTGAGCCCCAGTTGCTTGCACTTATCGGGCAAGCCGCCGGTTCCGGCAACAGGCAAGCCCTCGCACAGCGCTTGAACCAGGCTTCCGAATACTTTAAACAACATCTGCACAACTTCGATAAAACCCTGCCAGGCAAAATTGAAACCGACGACAAAGCGCTGCGTAAGAGCCTGAGCGAGCTGAAAAAGGAAATTGATGAAATAGTTGCAGTAAAAAACGCCTGTCTTGGTCAGCTCGGCGAAGGCTTTCAGCTTGAGGCATTTATCAAAGCAAGGGCGCTGGCTGGTATCAGCACGACAGAAAAAACAGAGGAATCGGTTTTGGAAACTTCTATGGATTCCAACAGTCCTGAAACGCTGCGATTAAAACAAATGCTTCTGCAATGGCGTAAAGAAGAAGCAAGCCAGCAAGGCATCGAACCCTCGCGGGTTGTTCCAATGACCGCCATTTTCGAAATGGCTGCGAATCCTCCGCATACGATAAAGCAACTGCAAACAATCAAAGGCATTGGCAAAAAAAAGGTGGCACAATACGGCCAGGCTATTATAGCACTGATTGACAAATGCATAGAGAGGAAAGCACCAGAACCTGCTGAGAAAGCCCCGAAAAAAAACAGCCGCGAACTCACCCTTGAAATCTATGAGAACAACCCCGGGGTCGGCCTTGATATGCTTGCATCGCTGCGCGGACTTGCGGTGAGCACGGTGGCCGACCACCTGTGCTTCGGCATCGAACAGGGTAAGGTCGATGTTGCCGCTTTTGTTGATGAAGCGAAAAGAAGTTTGATTGAAGAGTATTTCGAATCCGTTGACGACGACAAACTAGGATCGGCCAGAGAGGTATTAGGCTTTGAAGTAAGTTTTATCGAATTGAAAATGGTGAGGGCTGCCTTGCGTCACAAAGGCTTCTGGTCGCATTCGACTGAAATAGAATAGCTTATTTTTTACATCGACCTTGTTTCAACCCTCTCCTTGCCAACAATGCAGCTTGCCCTCTTTTGTACCTTTGTAGTGATTGATTCTGAATTACAACTAAAAGGTGACATTTTGAAAGTTGCACTCATCCATTACCGGCTCATTCACTTTGGCGGGCTGGAAACAAGGCTTAAAAACTACATCAGGTACTTTCGCGAGCGTGGCGATGAGGTGGATGTTATTTGCGCCAAGTATCATCCCGATGTGGTGTTGCCGGCTGAAACCAATGTCAATAAAATAGGCGCCGGCATTTTACCCAAACCATTCAGGCAGAGAGGCTTCGACAATCGTTTGGGAGCATTTATGAAAGGCCGTCATTACGATTTCAGCCTTTCGCTGGGTCGCACAAGCCATCAGCAATATGTACTCAGCCCAGGAAATCATTTGGGATATCTGCGCAATCTGGGGCGAAGGGCCAATGCGCTGAGCGACTATGAACAAATTCGTCTCGACAGGCGCTCATTCGAGCGTTCTAAGCTGATTTTTGCCGCATCTGAGATGATGCGAAACGAAGTGATTGAGCTCTACGGCATTGCGCCCGAAAAAGTAAAAGTAATTTATCCCCCACTGAATACCAAAGGGTTCGGGCCATCAAACGAGGCGGAGCGACAACAGATAAGGCTCAAATTGGGGTGGCAGCCCAACCATCAATACTTTTTGTTTTCGTCGCTGGGCCATAAACGCAAGGGACTTCCGCTATTGCTTCAGCTCTTCGAAAAACTAAAAGACACCAATAAGCATCTCATGATCATTGGCTCGCCTGAAGTTAAAACCGACTTGCCCAATGTGCATTATCTGGGCTTTTACGATGATCCGCGCCGGTTTTATGTGGCCGCAGACGCCCTTGTCCACCCTTCGGTGTATGAGCCCTACGGCCAGATTGTTGCCGAGGCCCTGCAAAGCGGAACTCCGGTTATCATTTCGGATCAGGTAGGTGCTTCGGAACTTGTAAGTGCCAACGAGGGCCTTGTTTTATCCCATCTGAAACCGAACGACTGGCTCGAAGCCATTGCCGCCTACGATCGGCAGCATTTTAATATTTCTGCCGATTTCGCTGTATCAAAAAAGATAACGTTGGAAGACCACATGAAGAACATGCTGCATTGTGCCGGATTTTCCTGAACATAAAATAATACCAACAATATCATATTTGCGACAAAGCCGAAAGATGTTTAATTTTGCAGCCTTGTTTTTCAGCGGGGTGTAGCGCAGCCCGGTAGCGCGCTTCGTTCGGGACGAAGAGGCCGCTGGTTCGAATCCAGTCACCCCGACCAATCCAAAAAGCCACCCGAAGGGGCGGCTTTTTTCGTTGGAGGACGTCCAAACGCAGTTTGAGACGGACGACAACGGAAAAAGACGATGCTGCGCAGCAGCAGGCTTTTTGGATTGGAACACCCCACCCATGGATCAACGCAGTTAATCCAGTCAATAACTTTTACAGGACGGCCAAACGCAGTTTGAGCCGGACGACAACGGAAAAAGACGATGCTGCGCAGCAGCAGGCTTTTTGGATTGGAACACCCCACCCATGGATCAACGCAGTTAATCCAGTCAAAAACTTTTACAGGACGTCCAAACGCAGTTTGAGCCGGACGCCAACGGAAAAAGACGGTGCTGCGCAGCATCGTCTTTTTGGATTGGAACACCAGGAATAGTTACTCAGCCATCAAAAACAACTCCTCCACACTTTTTCCCAACACCCTGGCAATGCGTATGGCCAGTGCCACACTGGGCATATATTTGTCGTTTTCGATGCTGTGAATGGCCTGTCGCGATACGCCGGTACGCCGCGCCAGTTCCTCCTGCGTTAATCCAGCCTCAACCCTTGCAATGCGAATGCGGTTTTTCATTGCCCGGCCCTCCACGTCATATACAGCGATATCCTAAACCTCAGGATGAAAAGGATTAACAATGTAAACATGTTGAATACCAGACCTAAAAGAAATCCACCCTCGTAAAGGAACAAAATGAAGAAAATGAGGATGAGATAGTTGACCTTGGTGGCCCAAACCAGCGACTCAAGGCGTAAATGCCGGATAAATTCGTCTTCCTCGCGTTCGGCCGAAAACGCTATCAGCAATAGGCCAATGGTAAACAAAAGGCTGATCAGTTCGTCGGCCAGATCGGTGGTAACAAAACCAAAGTAAATATCATCACTCAGAAAACGCTGAGCGTAGATTGCAAAGACCTGTGCCCGGCCAAGAAAATCGCCGTCCAATACGCCAAACAACATCAGCAATCCGAATGTAGCTGCCGGTATGGCCAGCAACCACCCTAGCAATGAAAATCTGTGAGGGAAAAGGTAGGAGGCTTTCATACTTTTTTTTTTAATACAAATGTGATTTATACTTTACTTTTTGTCAAGTATAAATTACATGATTGCAATGCCAAAAACCGCTCATTCCGGCACTTCATGCTATCTTTGCAGGGTTTATGAGTGCTTTTCAACATTTCGTGCTGACCTGTCCGAGCTGTTCCAGCCGCTTAGCCGGATTAAAACTCAATCCTGAGGGGGTTCAATACTCGGAATTATTCTCCGATGGTAAGATGATATGCGATGGTTATCTGGCTGAGGATCAAAAAATAGTTGCATGTCCGGCCTGCGGTCATTTGTCGTGGTTACCCAATATTTCTGTAAGGGCGACTATAAACGATCCGAGTAGCGACGATCAGACGGTTTATCCTTTCAGCAGCTGGTATCAGTTTGGATGCAACACACTAACCTACTCTGGTAAAATCAGCCTGATAGAGCATTATCAGCATCTGCTTCAATGTGTAAGGCCCCTGAGCAATGAGGTGGAAATATATCTTAGGAAAAACCTGCTCTGGGCAATCAACGACCTGATTCGTCAACGGAGCGAAACAAGGTTTGTCCGTTTGTTGCTTGGCAAATCGAAACCTGCTAACTGGAGAAAAGGCCGTCGCAGGCAAATCCGGCAGAATATTGCTTTTGTCCATTACCACGAGGTGCACAAGGCCAATTTGCAGCGACTGATTGAGCTTTTGCGCAGCAACGAAGAAAGAGACATAAACAAAGTTTTTCTATGTGAACTTTACCGCGAAAAAGGCAACTTCACAAAATGCCTCGAACTGGTTGGCCAACTCAAGCGCTCAACGCATTATCTTTCGCTCATCGAAGAAAAAGCACGATTGCACAACAGCTTGGTTTTCAAGGTAGCCGGTTAAATCACAGCCCGGCAATGTGCCGTATTACCACCGAAGCACAACAAATCCCAAAGGTGGCAGGCATATAGGAAATTGTACCCACTGTGCTTTTCTTGTTCATTTCCCCCTCAAGCTCCCTTACTGTTGTTTTGCTGACCACCTCGGGCGAAAACACTGCCGTAATGCCCTCACGCACTCCAAGTTTATGAAGTTTTTTACGGATATAATAGGCCAACCTGCAGGTGTGGGTGTCGTTGAAATCGGCAATCTGTACCTGAGTCGGATCGAATTTTCCTCCGGCCCCCATGGAACTCACCACTTTCAGTCCGAATTTATGCGCAAAATACAGCAGATAAACCTTCGGGGCCAGGGTATCAATGGCATCAACTACAAAATCGTATTTACGGCGCTCAAGCAAATCGATGAGCGGCTGATCCTTTATATAGGCATTAATCACCTCAAGCTTTAGCTGTGGATTGATATCCAGCAGCCGTTGCTCCATCACCTCAGTTTTTGCTTTTCCTTCGGTACTCACAAGGGCCGGGAGCTGGCGATTGCGGTTTGAGGCGTGTACTTTATCACCGTCAACGATGGTTAAACTTCCTATTCCTGCCCTGACAAGCATCTCGGCGGCAAACGCTCCTACCCCACCCAGACCGGCTACCAGCACATGACTTTTTTCCAATCGTTCGAGCCTCTCGCGGCCCAACGCCAGCTCCGTGCGTATGTCCCATCGTTCCATCAGGTCATCCTTTCTCCAAAAAGGCGCACAAAATTACGATAAATCACCTCCTTCAGCGCCTCTGGCTTGGTGCCCCGAATGGCTGCCGCAGCCTCATATACCTTTATGATATCGATTTGGGCATCGTCGGTTTCGAGGAAAAGCCGGTCGTCGGGACAAATTTGTAAGGCTGACTTTAGTGCTTCATTGGGCCGAAATAATGACTTCCCAAATGAAAGAAAAAACCCTTGTCGGAGGTAGTTCTCTGATATTGTGGCTCTTCCGTTAAATCCATGAATGATCCACGGCATGATTGGCTTGAGCCTCCTGTGTATTTCGATCAGTTCGTTGGCACTGCGCACAGTGTGAATGATGAGCGGAAGCTCCCACGATTCGGCCAACAAAGCCTGATGCTGAAACACTTCATTCTGAAGATCAATGGAAACATCGATTAACCTGTCGATACCGGCCTCCCCAACGGCCACAAGCCTCGGATGATTCCGGTATATTTCCATTTCTTGCAGCATTTCCGTCCAACGGCCTTCGGCAATTTGCCAGGGATGCAAACCGACGGAGAAATAGCCATCCTGTGGTGGCTGATGCGCGACCATTACATTGACTATTTCAATATGCTTGCTGTCAGTGCTTTTGGTGTGGGTGTGAATATTGATGTATGGAATGTCCACAGGCATAAAAAAAGTCTCCGGCTCTAGGCCGGAGACGAAGATATGCAAACAGCGTTAAATGACGATTTCTTTAGTTGGAGGGCACCTGGTAAATGTTGCCGTTGTTGCGGTAGCCCGGCAGGTTTTTAAACCAGTCGGGGAAAAGCACGCCGCTGCTGGTGGCCCAGTCGGCAAACTTAAGATGGGCGTTAATAATATCAACCTTTTCGTTGGGATAGTCGAAACGCTCGTAAATGTTTATGGCCCAGGGCAAATTGCCTGCGGTTTTGTAATATCTGCCTGCAGAAGGCTGGCTGTTGTCGTCCCACATTCCGAAGAAGGAAGAATTGGCCAGGTCGGTAGGCGGATAATCGGGCAGGTGAACTTCTTTTCCGCGCTCTTTATTGATGATGAGGAAAGGGTTGAAATTGGGCACATTCACAGCTGCGTAGGCCGGACGCGGCGCCAGGAAATTGATCGTTAACCTGAGGGTGTCGGGCTGCACATATGGTTTTCCGGGTTCGGTGTTCACCCCAATTCCGCTTCCTGGGTGCGGGAGTCGGCTGAAAGCATTGTCGAAAGCAATGATGGTAGGCTTCGACTGTCCTAATTCCAGACCATTTGTTCCAAGGCTGATGAAGTTTTCAGTAAGGGCATAGCCGCTAACCGTTATTATTGTTTGATCAAGTGCCTGATTTGGAAACTGATAGCCGAAACCGTTTTCGAGTGAGGCGCCTATGGCCCTGGTAACAAGCGTATTAAAAATTTCTACAACCTGATTTTGCGCATTGGTCACCGTTTTGAAGCGATAGTCAATCACCAGGTCGTTGAAGTCGTAGTCGCCTTTGGCCGGCCAGAGGTCTTCGAAGGCAAGCGTTCCAAATCCATTGGAAGGAAAGTAAATGTTGTAAGCCCGCTCAGGATCGTTGGGATACTCGTCCTCATCGTCCGGAACGCCGTCGCCGTCGGCATCGCTTATGCCTCCGCCGCCACCTCCTCCACCATCCAATCCGGGGATAAAGGAGCAATTTCCTCCGTTGTTGGTTGATGGATCGGCAGCATAAATGCCCGGCAAAATGATATCGTCAAGAAACCCGCGTGTTGTTCCGCCCGAGCCGAAGAAGTTCCAGCATATCTGATAATACCCGGAGGGTGTGATTGGAATATTGATATCAAAAACCGTGGTGTTGGCGTAGGTGTGCGAGTAGATAAGCGTCTGATTGCCGTTTTGGTCGCAAATGAATACTTCCAAAAACTTTCCGGCTCCGTTCAGCACGTCAATTTTATGTTTAAACTGCAGATTACCCGTTCCGTTGAGATACATCCAGGGCGTAATCAATGTGTGCTTACTTGTCATGCTCGACATCTGACCGGTACGCATGCTGAACTGGCCGGTGATAGCATTACTTCCTCCAAGGATATTAGTACTTTGAAACATCCAGCATTTGGCAATTTCGGCATTACGCGTACCCGATTCGAAGTCTTGAATTACTTGCGCTTTTAAACTGACTGACAGCAACAACGCGACACCAATAACCGAGGTATTTGTTATGAGCTTCTTCATGATAATTTCCTCCAGAAAAAAAATTAATTATCAGTTTGAGGTAAATCGGGAATATAATCGAAAGCCACTATTCCATTGCGTATGGGCAGTGTTTTGCTGATTGTTCCAAAACTGACTTTCACTTCCCTGAGGTAGGCCGGCACAACAAGATTGTAAGTCATATTGGCGTTGATGGCCTGCATGCCTTTATAAAACTCCTGCCCTTCGGGCGATGCGATGTAAACCGTACGGCTCACCGAAACGGGTACCTGCAATCCTTGAATCAGGACGCTGACGTTTTGGGTGGTCTTCCAATCGAAGTTTGCACTGATTTGCAAATCTTCAATGCTTTTGGGCTTATCCGGATTAACATTGTCCTTCTTGCACGATACGAGCGTCAGGGCAAGAATACTAAGCAATATCAGACTTAACTTTTTCATGGTATAAAAATATTCATCTAATATTAACAAATCAAGTGCCAAATGTTATATTTTATTAATTTTTAATAACTTACGAAATGTGAAGCTATGGAAATATTCCAAAAAAATACGCAAATTCCAATTGTGGTACGTCCAATAACAACAAGAACTCCTTCAGGCACAAAAAAGCCGGAACCCAAAAAGTCCCGGCAAATAATACAGCGAATTAAGGTTAGCAGCCTCCGGCGGCTTTTTTCACCTGCGGCTGGCCGGTGGGAACCGCAAAAGAACCAACCGACCGCGGCTGAGCGGCGGAAGTTCCAAAAAACCGATTGTAATCGTACCGCGCTTTTTCGGCTGTTGTTTGTGCCCACCGAGGCTTGTAATCGTTTAACACACTTTTGTCAATAAAATCTGGATTGTTTGCCAGCGCATAAACATTGGTGTAGCCCTTGGCCTGCAAAAGCCATGCTGCCGCCAAAGCATCCGATTCATCTCCGGCTAGGATATAAACCTTCTCCTTATTTTTCAGAAACGACAAGGTATGCTGTGAAAGAATTGCCGCTGCGGACACTTCAGTCTTGCTTCCAAATTTTTTTGCACCTTCGAATTTAGCCCCATCTAGAAGCACGAGTGCAACATTCTTGAGCTTATCCTCCGAGAGCAACTGATTAAGCTGCCAGGGCTTCACGATCAGTTCGCCCGTTATTAGCCGCTGATGAAGTACAGCGTTATCGGTTTGATATGCCGGGGCGAGCCACCACTGCACGAGCAGTGCAAATAATATAGCTCCCACAAAAAGCAGGGCTGCACCGGTAAGCATTTTATCATTGATATTTTGCATGGCGTTCATTTTTAGATGTTAGCAACCTCCTATTGCACCCGGTGTAGGTTTTGCCGCAGCAGGCACCACAGCCGGCGATGCCGTTTTGGCTTTTATTCCGGCGCCTGTAGTGAACATTTGTCTGGCATCGGTGCGAAAGCGCTGCCGGAATTGTTCGGATTCCTCGTAGGATTTTGCAACATATTGATTAACAAACATGTCCTCTACAAAGCCATTCAAGCCACCTTTCAGCAATTTGAGATTTTCTACCCCTGCCCTGCTGGCCGAAAGCCAGGCTGCTTCGGCATCGGTTGTTGAATAGCTCACAAATACCGGCTGTCCGGAGGCCGTGCGCAGGGTATTGAGCGAAACGGGTGTAATGATATCGGCAAGAGGAATATTGACCGATCCGGGCAGGCTGAATTGGGCAAAATCTTCAGCTTTGCGAACATCAACAATAAACAGATCGTTGCTTTGAGGGTGTAATAGCTTCCACGCCAATTCGTCGGTATCTACATATCGGCCTGGATCATCCAGTTTCTCCAAAAGTTTATCGGCAGAGATCTCGTTCCAGGCCGCCTTCGGACGTTGCGGCAGCACAAATAGCAACAGAGCCAGGCCAAGCATCATTGCAAATGGCCCGGTGTAGGAAGGATGAAAAAGTCCTTTGGCCACCGGCAGACCATTAACATTGTCTTCGATCTTGCGCGTGATGATGAAAGCTGCAAGGGCTATGATGACCAGGATGAGGACAAACACATCGCGCGACAAGCCGAGTGAATCGTAAACAAGCAGATTGCCGAGGAAACTTCCCATGTAAATGGGTTCGAAGATATTATAGAACTGCCCGAACAGGAAGATGCCTATCAACATGCCTATCACAAAAAACATGGCATCAATTTTCCCGATAACCGCAGCTACCATGCTCGTACCGGGGCAAAAACCGCCAAGAATGAAACCAAAGCCCATGATCACCCCCCCAGCAATGATCGACCAGAGGTAGGTGGGATTGATGTAGAGCATATCAACTTCGAGCCAGCCCAGATAGCCAAAGAGCTGTATACCAAGAAGAGCAGTGATGGCCGCGGTGAAAAACACCCGCAGCACCACAAAATCGTAGCCATAGAACACGCCTGCGAGCTTTCGGGAGTTGGAAAAACCTCCCTGCTCGAGTACGTAACCAAAGCCCAGACCAATGACAAAAGCAAAAAACAGATTTAGGTCGGGATTGATAAAGCCTTGTGGAATAAGTGGTCCCATGATGCTGCGAATTAATGTATCCAGAGTTTTCTGAAAAAGTATGCAATAACGTAACCTGTTCCAAAGATGAAAATCATCGTCAGGAAACCTGCTGTAGAGAGTACGGCCATCCCGCTAAGGGCTGCGCCGCTGGTGCATCCGCGTCCGAATTGTGAGCCTATGCCGAAAAGAATACCTCCCAGAGTGGCGAAAATAAGACGGCCGGCACTGCTCACGCGTGGGCCTTTGTCGATGGCAAAACCAGCCCTTCCTGAAACAAAACCGGAAAAAAACGCCCCACCGAGCAGTCCGGCCACGAGATAAACCAGCCAGTTTTTCATTGGACGACCATCGCCATTGGCAAAAAAGGCAGCATAAAACGGATGCTCTTTAGCATATTCGGGAGCCACGTGGCCAACAGTTTCTATAACCACGCTCTTGGCTGCTCCGCTGGCCCCCAATCCCCTTCCGGTGATAAAAAACGAGGCCAGCAATACCATACCGAGCAAGAAACCGGCCAGATATGCATTCATGTAAGGTTTAGGTGTATTATCCATGATTCCTTATTTTTTTATTGTTTAACAACCTCCCTGGGCAGCCTTCTTGATCTGTCCACCAGCAGAAACCGGACCAGCGGCTGCCCGGGTGAGGGGAAATGTATTTTTCTGAACATCGCTCCAGGCGTGCGATGGTGGCCAGCCTTCGCGGGTCATCTTGCTGTGCATGAAGGCATTGCTTCCATAAAGTAAGGAATAGGCATCGTATCCCAACATGCGCAGAAAAGCTACGGCGTGTCCCGAGTGGTGGCCTGTGTAGCAATATAACACCACTTTTCGGTCGGGTGGTATGTTATGCAACATAGCATCGGCAGCCAGCGATTTGCGGGGGCTAAACTGAAACGCTCCGGGCAAATGACCAGCCTCTTCGTAGTCGGTTGGCGACCAATAGTTTGCGACAAAGTACCTTTCGGGATGGGCCATGAGGGTATCAAACTCGATGAAGTGTTGATCGGTGGTTTCGGCCAACAAGGCAGAGGCTCTTTCGTGGGCAATTTCGTAACCGGTCTTTTTACCTGTCTTTAGCTTGGGCAAGTCGAACTTTTCTACCGGTTTTTCACCCGCTCCGTATGCCAGGCGGTCGGAGTATTTATCGCTTACCACCTTGTCCCAGCCCGAAGCGGCAAACGAGGTGTCCCAGGCATTGAGTCCGTAGCGGATGGAAAAAGTATTGTTGTAGCCCAGCAACCTGACAATGCCATTCACCCATGCAGAAAGCTGACCACGGCTGCAAACGAAAATCACCTTATCGAATGCGTTGATATCGAGCCGGTTGTCAAGGTAGTCGATCAGTTCGGCTGGCACTATGTTGATAGCACGCGGGATATGTCCGGCAGCGAACTGCGATGGATCGCGAAGGTCGATAAAAAGGGTATTGCCATTCATGGATTCGTAGGCATCGGTGGCTGTTATGATGGCCGGTACCTGTTGCGAATTGATCCAATTACCGTTTTCGTTAAGCCACGAAAGCAGGATGGCTGTCTCGTCCTGAGTTTGGTTTTGATCACCAGACTTACTTCCACAGGAACTTAACAAAACACTGGCAATCATTACCGTAAGGCAATATGATAAAACTCGGGCAACGCTCATAATGCATCCTCCTTTTTGGTTTCATCGGATTGGCCTTCTTCTTCAAGCTCTTCCCAGCCTGTGATCATGGCTTTAAGGTTGGAGGTGACGGTGTGTCCGGTGGTTATAAGATACAGGTGAACCACTACAAATGAGAGCAGTACAAAAGCGCCAAGGGTGTGCAACACAGCCACCAGCTCAAGATTTTGAATATTGGTGGCTTCAATTTTATCGCCCTGCGGATAGCGATAAAACATATAGGCAAGGCCAGTGGTCACCATGATGGGAATGACAAGGATTTTAAGTCCTAGGTAAACTAAGCGCTGCAGCGGGTTGAGTTTGCTCAGTACGGTCTTTTTGGTGGGGTGCGGGGCATTACGAAAAATGCCGAAGAGGTAAAAATCGAGCTGTGCTTTGAGGTTTTCGGTGGTAGGCAGGTATTGCTTCCACTCGCCTGTGGTAAAATGCCAGAAAATGGCAAACACGATCAGGATGATAAAGCCCCAGGCTGCCTTGTTGTGAATGTCGACGGCGGTGTCGTAGCCCAACAGGTTGTAGGAGCTATGGATTTCGAAGCCTGTGATGGCAAGTATAAAGATGAGCAGTGACTGGTTCCAGTGCCAGAAACGCTCAAATCCTTTATAGATATAGACTTTTTTATGCTTGTTCATAATGCTGAAGGTTATGCGTTTTTTCTGTTCTTTCGTGCGGCCATGAAACGTATTCCGGCATGACCGGCCACCCCGGCAAACGATAGTATGAGGAGCAAGCGTCCGGCCATATCGGCGGTTTTATTGCGATCGCGGCCCGGCATATAAAAGTCGTTGAGCCCGGCTAGCCTTCCCTCATTGCTACGGGTGTGGCATTCTTTGCAACTCACAGCCTCCTGCCCAGGCGAAACCATGTGATTAACAGGCAGATAAACCTCAGTATCAATGAAAGCGTACTTCCCGCTGTAAGGCAATCCCGCGTATTCCATCCCTTTTATAATGGCGCTGTCCCAATTGAGGTCGAGCCACAAAGCCCCCTGGCCTTGTGAGCGGTCCCAAAGCTTGGCTTGCAGAATATGCAAGGTTTCGGGGTCGTAGGGCTGGCGTCCGCGATGCACCTTCACGGGAACAATCTTGCTGTTTTTATCCTTGTAATCGCCAAACAGTTTGTTGATTTTCAGCACCTTTTCTGTTGTGTCAATCTTGTCGGTAGTCAGCAAATGGTCGGCTGTTCCATTGAACCACGCATATTCCGGCTTAACGTTTTTCTCCCATTTGAAATCGCCTTTGGCTGAAGTGTAGATGATGTTGCCATCTTCATCCTTGACCTCGAAGCCTTTTCCGTCCAATTTTTTGGTGGCTGTGCTCCAGTCCCAGTTCATTTTGGTAGCGTTCACCTTTGCATAGACCGGGATATGGCATGCCTGGCAGGAAACCTTAATGGTATGTTCGTTGAGTATGCTGCGCACATGGGGTGTTGAGGTGTGGCAGTCTTCGCAGCTCAGGCGGTTGTTGCCCGTTGCAGTTATGCCAAAATAGCGGCCTTTCATCTTGTGATTCTCGGCAGTGTGGCAGTCTACACATTTCATGTGAATGCCGTCGACGCCCATATGCACATCCACCTGACGTCCTGCGGTCAGCAGGGCAACTTCGAGATCGCCGTGCTTCACATTGTTGCCTCCTCCGCCAAAGAAGTGGCAGTTGCCGCAGTTTTGGCTGGCAGGCTGACCAACGCTGGCAAGGATTGCTTTAAAATCTGGCCCGTTTTCGCCCATCACCGGATAACCGGCCATACCCGTAGCTTTCTGATAGGTGCCGGTATTGTCATGGCAAACAACACAGTCGATGTTGAAGGGGTTGTTGAAGTCGAACGACTTATCGTTCCATCCGTAGCCGGCATGGCACTTCATGCAGCTGCCTTCGTTGGATTGAACGCCGGTGCAAAAGTTGTTGATCAGGTTCTTCTTGCCGATGTAAACAACACCTTTGCCGGGGATAAAATCTTCGCGTTCCCAGGTGAAGTGCGGGCTATTCAACAACTCATGGCCGCGCTCGGTGTGGCACGACAGGCATGCTGCAGTAATCTGGTGCGGATTGTCGAAGTTCTGCTGCAGTATGGCAAACTTGCCATGGTCCACGCCCGGCTGATGCCCTTTTGTGTACCTTTCCCGCAACTCGTTGATCCGCGTCCGGTCTTCGGAGGGCTGGCGCAATGCAAAAGTAATAATGACGAGCGGAGCTATTACGGCAAGGAAAAAAACTAGTGCTTTGGTAATTGGCTTCATTTCATCCAGTTATTATTTTAATATCTTGTATATCTGCTCTTTGTGTTATTGTTACAAACTGAACAGATTAATTCACATTGATATATGCAAATGTATAGATATATAATATCTACCTTTGTCAGTGAGTTAATTTATGCAGTTTCTAAATATCATTGTAAAATTATGTTTTTCAGTTGTTTAGTTATCAATACCTAATTTAGAAACATTATAAATTAGTGTGGCTGTGTTTTTTATCCATTAACTACCCGAAAAAGAAAATGACTACATATGTTCAGACGTTAACACAAGGTTTTAGATTTGTAAAAGTTAAAGAGCAAGCAATCAGGCGAGGTCATTCGCCCCTCACCGTACGAATAAACTATTGTTATTATGGATGTTGAAATACTTTCAAGAATTCAGTTCGCTTTCACGGTATCGTTCCACTACATCTATCCGCCACTGAGCATTGGCCTTGGATTGATGATGGTCATTTATGAAGGCGCTTATTTGCGCACCGGCATTAAGCTTTACGAACAGCTGGCGCGTTTCTGGACACGCATTTTCGCCATTACCTTTGGTCTTGGCGTGGCCACAGGCATTGTCATGGAGTTCGAGTTTGGCACCAACTGGGCCACCTACTCACGCTTTGTAGGCGATGTTTTTGGCAGTGCGCTGGCCGCCGAGGGGATTTTTGCCTTTGCCCTCGAAAGCGGCTTTCTGGGTGTCTTATTGTTTGGCTGGAACCGTGTGAAACCCATCGTACATTTCATTGCAACATTGGGGGTTTGGCTGGGTTCAATGTTTTCGGCCGTGTGGATTGTGGTGGCCAACAGCTGGCAGCAAACGCCGGCAGGATACCATATTGTTGGATATGGTAACCAGATGCGCGCAGAGATCACCGACTTCTGGGCCATGGTTTTCAATCCCTCAAGTGTTGACCGCATCCTGCACACCTGGATTGGCGCATTGATTGCAGGCGCTTTTCTGGTAATGAGCGTTCATGCCTGGTACCTGCTGAAAGGCCGTTATGTTGAAATGTCGCGCAAGGCTTTTGGGCTGGCCTTGGTTGTGGCAGCCTTCTTTTCGGTGATGCAACTGGTAACGGGGCACAGCTCGGCCTCGGGCGTCGCAAAAAACCAGCCCGAGAAGCTGGCCGCTTTCGAGGGGCATTACAACCAAAGCGACCGCGCCGACCTATACCTGTTTGGCTGGGTAAATCACAAGGAGCAAAAAGTTTACGGCCCCTACGTACCCGGTGGGCTGAGCTTTCTGATTCACGGCGATTTCGACACCCCTGTGCCCGGTTTGAACGATTTTCCGAAAGATGAAATACCTACACAGGTGAATGCCATTTTTCAGTTTTATCACCTCATGGTAGCCTTTGGTTTATTTTTCATCGCCTTGACGATCTTTGGATTGTGGATGTGGTGGAGAGGTAAGCTATTCGAAACCAGATGGCTGCTGTGGATATTCGTGTTTGCCGTGATTTTGCCCCAATTGGCCAATCAATTTGGCTGGTTTGCAGCCGAAATGGGACGTCAGCCCTGGGTGGTGTACAAATTGTTGCGCACCTCCGATGCCTTTTCGCCAACCGTAACGGCCCAAAACGTGCTGTTCTCGCTCATTTTATTCACGCTGGTCTATGCCCTTCTATTTGTATTATTCCTCTACCTGCTCGACAAAAAAATCAAGGCCGGACCATACGACGAGAGCGCGGAAGAAGGCCGGCCGGTTCAGGAAACCATTACCGATCAACTGGTTAATTAATTCAAATGCAGCTTATGGAAACGTTTCTTGGTATAGATTATCCCACCTGGTGGTTTTTGGTTGTTGGCGCACTGTTTTCGGGTTATGCCATTCTGGACGGTTTCGACCTTGGTGCCGGAGCATGGCATCTGTTTCTCAAAGGGGATCGCAATCGTCGCATTGCCCTTAATGCCGTTGGCCCTGTGTGGGACGGCAACGAAGTGTGGCTCGTGATCGGTGGTGGCGCTTTATTTGCCGGTTTTCCGGTGCTTTACGCCTCAGCCTTTTCGGCCATGTACATACCATTCATGTTATTTCTGGTGATGCTCATTTTCAGGGCGGTATCCATCGAGTTTCGCAGCAAGGAAAAGATGTACTGGTGGCGTCAGAGCTGGGATATTGCCTACAGCATTTCAAGCATTATGATGGCGCTTTTGCTCGGAGTGGTTCTTGGCAATGTGCTGCAGGGCATGGCGCTCGACAGCGAACACCATTTCACAGGTCACTGGCTCGACTTCATAAACCCCTACGCGGTGATGGTGGGCATCACAACGCTTGCACTCTTTATGATGCATGGGGCCTTGTTTCTTGCCATGAAAACAGAGGGCAGACTGTTCGAGAAAGTGAACGATTTGCTCAAAAGCGCAATGATCTTCTTTATTGTCTCGTATGTGCTTGTGACCGTCTACACCCTCATCTATCTTCCTCACCTTTCGGACACCATAAGCGAAAATGCCGCTCTATTTATAGTCCCTGCGCTGGCAACATTAAGTATAGCCAATATTCCCCGACTTGTGAGCAAACAAAAGTATGTGCAGGCTTTTCTGTTTTCGGCACTCACCATGAGCTTTCTGCTCATTCTGGTGGCCATCGAGCTATATCCGGTGATGATCTTCTCGACCATCGATCCAGCCCACAGCATCACCATTTACAATGCCGCATCATCCGACAAGTCGCTGGGCATCATGTTACTGATGACAGTGATCGGCATTCCGCTTGTCGCCATTTACACTTTCTTCGTTTACAAAACATTCTGGGGTAAAGTGAAAATGGACGAAACGTCGTACTGATAAAGCGCCCGCAACTAAAACTCATTTGAATGCTGCGATGGCATTTTTATTGGCTATTGCAGCATTCAGCCTTTTTTAAGGGCGGAAAAAACTAACTTTATACCCTCATCAAACACAATTATTTTATGCGGCAACATAAAATAAGCATTCTGCTTTTGATTTTGCTTTTCCCAATTTTACTCAGTGCGCAAATGCCTGGTAAACTGCTCGTGGTGGGGGGTGGAAGCGAAAATTACAACAGCTGGAGCGACGCTCCCTATGGTTGGGCCGCTCAACAGGCTCCCAATAAAAGGGTTGCCATCATAGGCACCGAAACAAATCCCACATCCTGGCTTCCCACCTATTTTGTAGCCAGAGGCGCAAGCTTTGCAAAAAACTTTCCTGTGGCCACACAGGCTGCCGCCAACACCCAGGCGCTTTACGACAGTTTGGTTACCTATGACATGATCTTTTTCCGCGGGGGTAACCAGGCTAACTATTACAACCGTTACCGGAATACTCTGTTACAGCAGGCCGTGGAAGTAGTGTTCAACCGTGGAGGCGTGGTGGGCGGCACCTCGGCAGGCCTTCATATTCTGTCGAAAGTAGTTTATACGGCTGTCAATGGTTCGGTTTATCCCGACGAAGCGCTGGCCAACCCGCACAACCAATACATGACACTGAGCGACAACTTTTTCCAGTTTTTGCCGGGGGTCGTTTTCGACAGCCATGTAGCAGAGCGGGGTCGTTTTGGCCGAACCCTGGGATTTGTGGCCAAATGGAAACTCGATCAGAATCAGGATATTCTCGGAATTGGGGTGGATGATAAAACTGCCGTTTGCATAGACCAAAACCTTAATGCCACGGTTTATGGTACCGGAGCTGCAAGTATCTACAGAAGTGGCGAAGGCAATCAGTTTAGCCTTGGAGGCACCAAGCTGCTGGCCAACAATGTGTTGGTTAGCCAGATGATCCACGGATGCAGTTTCAACATCGCAACATTGGAAATGACCGGTCTGACGCAGTTGGTCCCTCCCCGCTCCGACGGCACTCTCCCGGCATCGCGCATCTGGCTCAGTGCCACCGAGGCGCTCAACAAAAACCAGCAAATGCTCACGATGCTTGGTGAGACGGGAAATCCCTCCGATACCATCGTCATAATTACCACAGGAAGTGAAAGTAATGTTACAACTTATGCTAACTGGCTGAGCACCAATGGCAAGCCAACAGCCGTTTTGGTTGCATCGGCTACTGGCGGAAACAGCCTCAGCTGGCAGGCAAAAATAGGCCGAACGAATAAATTTCTCGTCGCGGCGGCAACTTACCAGCCATTGATGGATTTCATGATTACACCTGTCGGGCAGGCTTTGCGCAACCGTCTGTTTGCCTTTGGTTCAGCGGTGGCTTTTGTAGGGGGCAACAGTCGCTTTGCTGGTCGCACATTTATGCTCAATTATGAGCAAACCTATGCAAGCTACGACGGTCTCATCGATTTAAAACCCGGTTTAGGCCTGCTTCGTTCGGCCATTGTGATGCCCAACACCTTTACCGGCAGCCCTGTTACCGACATCGAAAACACTGCAACAGCAGTTCCGTATGCCATGGTTCGCGACAGCCTGCAATTCGGCATCTGGCTTCACGACGACGCTGTGGCGCATTTCCGGCCCAATGGTACACAGTTCGAAATGACCGCCTATGGTAATTTCCCTGCCATGATCATCGAAAACCGGGGCACTCCGGCAGCGCGCACTACCCAAAGTGCCGTAAGCAGCGGCTTGCCAAGGGGAGTGGCCGGATTCAATCAGTTTAACCTCAGCCTGATGGACCAAAGCACAATTAAAACGCTCGACACTTACTCTGGTCTTCCGGACGACAAACTTCAGCTTACATTAAGAATAAGCCCTAACCCTTCGAGCAACTTTATCAGGCTTGAAGGTCTTGATCAGTCCACATACCGTCTGCGCATTTTCAACAGCAGTGGATTGCTCGTATATATGGGTGATATCAACCCATCGCAGCAAATCGATATCAGTGGCCTAAGGAGAGGCCTCTACGTTTTAAGTCTTCAACCTGAGAAGGGCAAGGGCATGGTTTCTAAATTCGTAAAGCAATGAAAACGAAGATTTCTGTCATCCTGCTCATTATTCTTACAGCATTTGGAACTTCGTTTGCTACGCAGCCCAAAGGCAAGCTTTACATCATTGGTGGAGGTAAACGACCGCTTACCATGGCCGCCGAAATGGCTTCGATGGCTGCACTCGACCGGCCCGGGCATTATGCCGTGGTGTTGCCTATGGCCAGCAGCGAACCCGATTCAGCCTTTCACTATTTCAAAAAAGATTTCACTGAGCTGGGTTTTGAAAGGGTATTTAATTTCAACTTTCCGTCGTCCGAGCAAATGTCGCCAATTCGTATCGACTCGGTGCGACGCGCCTCGCTGATATTTATCAGTGGTGGCGATCAAAACCGGTTTATGGAAGTTGTTGCCAATACGCCTTTGCACTTGGCCATTCTTGAAGCCTATCAAAATGGCGCTGTTGTCGGCGGCACCAGTGCCGGGGCAGCCGTTCAGAGTAAAAAGATGATAACAGGTCGCCAGTTAAGGCACCAAAACGACGAATCAGGTTACCGGACGATAGAGGCAGGCAACATTGAGCTTTCCGAAGGCCTGGGTCTTTTTGAAGGCGCCATTATCGATCAGCACTTTATCCGCAGGCAGCGCATGAATCGCCTCATTGCAGCAGCACTTGAAAACCCTGACGATTTGCTTATTGGTATTGATGAATCGACAGCCCTTGTTGTGGAAGGCGGAAAAGCAAGGGTTAGCGGATTGTCGCAAATTGTTGTGCTAAAAAACACTTCAAAGGCCAACATCGGGAGAGATCATTTGATTGGTGGCAAGGACTTGAAGCTCAGCATCTACCTGCCCGGAGAAGAGTTCGAATTGAAATAGAACTTCTTGGCAATAACGTAAAAAGCCCGCGCTATGGCGGGCTTTTTTTGCGTTTGAGGTGCAAGCAGCAATTAATGACGAATTTGAATCTTCTTGTCAACTGTGCCTTCGTTGGTTACCATCCTGAGCAGGTAAAACCCTGCAGGCAGGTGATCTACGGCAATACGCATCTGCGTATCGGTAGCACTGGTTTCGAACACCTGACGTCCGCGTAAATCGGAGAGGGTGACACGCTGAACGGCGGTCTGGCTGTTGATGTTAATAAAGTTGGTAGCGGGGTTGGGGTAAATGGTCACCTGTGGCGTATTCACCTCGGCATTGCCAACATAACCAACATAAAGCTGTGGTGTAATCAACCAGTTGTTCGGCGTGAGGGGGTTTGTGGCCCACGACTCGCTTCGCATGGCGGCATTGTTCAAACGCACACCGAAAAACCAATTACGTCCATCGCCATCGGCATCCAGCTTGGTCCATCCGGTGGGAAGCCAGTTTTCACCAGCCGGATCATCGATACCAGCCTGAAAATCCTCATTTAGCAAAAGAACATCCGGAACACCGGCTTCAACAATCTTAACCTTTACGTTGTCGATAACCACGCGGTCCATATCGGTGATGTTCCAGTGGCGGAAGGCAATGTAAACCGTCTGACCTCCATAGCTGTTGATGTCGAGTTCGCGCGGCTGTGGCTGCCAGTTGGGAATTGATGTTTGAAGCGTCTCCTCGAACAACATGGTAAAATCGGCTGGATTTGTGCCGGTTGTCGAAATGAAAACACCATAGTGCTCAGCCCTGTAAGCTACGGTATTGGCTGTAGAGGCCACCTCCCAGGTGAGCTTGTAGTTTACGGCGGCTGCATTGCGCTGCGAATAGGCAGATGTCATCAGCAGCACAAGAATCGAAAGTAGAATTGTTCTCTTCATAGGCGATTGTGTTTATTGTTGTTAATGATTGATTAGCAGCGGTATAAAATTAATACCAAAACAAAGTTTTGAATTAATCGCGGACAAAAATCTCGATATCGTCAAGAACGATACGATCCATGTCGGTTACGTTGTAGTGCCTGAAAGCCACATAAACATACTGACCTGCAAACTGTGATATGTCGAGCTCGCGATAAATGTAAACCCAGTTGGTATTGTCAGTCGTCAGGGTTTCCTCAAAAATAAGGTTTGTAAAGTCGGCAGCAGCTTTACCGGTTGTCGAAAGGAACACCCCGTAATGCTCGCGGCGGTAAGCCGGCGTGTTTGCTGTAGGGCATACCCCATAACGCACTATGATTTGCTTTCCGGCCGGAACGGTAGTTAAATCTAGCTTTGGGGTAATCAGGAAGTTGTTTGGCGTGAGTGCGTTACCTGTGCCGCTGTCGTACGATTGGGAGCGTGCTTGTCCGTTGCCCTGACGTGAGCCCCAATACCAACTGAGGCCATCACCGTCTTCATCCAGAATAGTGAAGATGTCGGGGATATCCTCTCCACTGTTGAAGTTTTCGGCAAATGGCAGCGGAATGGCGTCGAGTATGGCGGTTATCGTAACAGCCTTGCTCAGCTTGTTGTAGTGAAGCGTCTGGGCGCTCCCGACCGTGAGCGTAATATTGTATTGTCCACTTTGATAATAATATACTGTAGGATTTTCCTCTGTTGAAGTTTGTCCGTTCCCAAAGTTCCAAAGATAGGAAGTGGCATTGAGGCTTTTGTTGGTCAGCTCAACCTTGAAACGGAAACCAAAAGGTGCCGTTGTATCCACCTCTTTGGTGGCCACATAGCTGAAATCGGCCTGGGTGGACGCTGGCGGCACCGGAAAACTATCGTCTTTGCAACTGACGGCGATAACCACTAAAACCAGCGGCAGAAAAAACCTTAACGCAACGAATGATTTGAATTTCATGGCTTTATGGTATTATCGGTGGATTAATAACAAGGATTTTGGTCGGCTGTATTGATGGCCTCGTTTGCCTGAATCTCGCTAAGCGGAATAGGAAACAATTTGTAGCATTCCGGCAGCCCCGGAATGATGGCCTGCACGCGGTTGGTGCGCACGAGGTCGTACCAGCGATGGCCTTCGAGAGCAAACTCAAGCCGGCGTTCGTTTTCAATGGCCAGCAAAAGAGCTGCAGGATCGGCGGTAGTAATCGGTGCCACCTGTGCACGTGCCCTGACAATGTTCACATGATTACGCACCAGAGCGGCATCGCCACCTTTGCGGGCAATTGTTTCCGCCATAATAAGGTGCATCTCGGCCAGGCGAATCACGGGAACTTTATCGCTGCCATTGGCAATGTCGCTGTACTTGCGACCGTAAGGTCCGTCGGATGCAATAGCCAGGGTAGCCTTTAATCGGATAGTATCATTTTGACCATAAGCAGAGATCAGACCCGGCGTGGGCGAGAATTCCTTGCGTCCGCTCAATGTACGGGTAAAAAAGTATTCAGCCAGACGGTTGCGGTCCTGTGCTATGAAGTCGACAAAAAAGATATTCTCTTTGTTTGGGGTTCCTGCAAACAGGTTGGCAAACACAGGCTCAAGCTGGTAGCCGAAATCGTTAATCACCTTATTGGCATAAAAGGCAGCCGAATCGAGGTGTGCGCTGTTGTTGGTAACTCCGTAATATGTAAGGAAAACCCTTGCCGACAAGGCCATGGCAGCACCCTGGGTGGCGCGTGCCGAGGAATTGCCCGAAGCATTGGCCTGACGTGCAATCACCAGATCGGCAAACACCTGGTTGTAAACATCGTTTACAGGATTGCGCGGCACGTTGAGGTCGCTTTCGTTGGCACGAACAGGTTTCGTGCGAATGGGAACAGCGCCAAACGACTGAACCAGATTGAAGTGATGCAAGGCTCTAAGAAAATGAGCTTCAGCATTATAATGGCGGCGCTGATCGGGCGTGAGGTCGGTGAGGTTCGGTATGGCATCGATCACATAATTCACCCTATTGATAGCGGTGTAGATACTGGCCCAGATGCTTTCAATGATACCATTGTCGCTCAGGATGCTGTTGTTGTCAATCTGGTTGTAGCCGGCCGTGGTGCCAGTCCATGCCAGGTTGTCCGTAATGAGGTCGGGCACAACAAGAAATTCGCGACCATAATAGCCGGCCGATTGCAGTGCATCGTAGCTGCCAATAAGGGCGCGCTCCAGTCCGGTGCGGTCTTTGATGGCTTCCTGTGCGGGGATGCTCTGGGTGGGCTGAACATCAAGCACATCGCAGGCGCTCATGGTGAGCAGCCCTGCAAAAACTGTTATGATGAAATATTTTTTCATGGCCATTACTGATTTTAGAATCCGAGGTTGATACCAAATGTGAAGCTGCGTGCCTGAGGATAAGTGAAGAAGTCAGTGCCCATTCGCAGGTCATCATCGCCGCTGTAGTGCACCTCGGGATCCATTCCTGAATAATTTGTAAATGTCAAGAGGTTGTATGCGGAGGCATAGATACGCAAATTGTTGAGCTTCATCCGCTTGAGCTGATCCTTGGTGAAGTTGTAGCCAAGGGTCATGTTTTTCAGGCGGAGGTATGAGCCATCTTCGATGAAGCGCGACGAAATGCGGTTGTTGTTGTTGGGGTCTTCTTCGGTGGCGCGTGGAATATCTGTGATATCGCCGGGCTTTTTCCAGCGGCGCAATACCGCTGTCGACTGGTTGTCAGAGCCCTTCATGGCTTCGATATAGATGCGGGTTCCGTTGAAAATATCGTTGCCGTAGCTGAATTGGAAGAAAATGTTGAGGTCGAAGTTTTTCCATCGCAAATCGTTGTTGAAGCCGCCAATGAAATCGGGGTTGGGATCACCAATTTTCACACGGTCGGCGGCAGTAATCTGGCCATCTTTATTCACATCGTCAAAAACGATGTCGCCCGTGGTGGGATCGACGCCCAGCGAACGATAGCCGTAGAAAATACCAGCCGGCTGGCCTTCCTCAAAACGGTTGCTGCCGCGTCCAAGATTGTCAAGCGGCGTTCCCTTATACAACTTCTTGATCTTATTGCGGTTGAATGTCATATTCAGGGCACTGCTCCACTCAAATGCACCGCGCACATTATCGGTGTTGAGCACAAACTCAAAGCCTTTGTTTTCAAGCTGCCCAATATTGGTTGTTATCGACCCGAAACCCGAAGTGAACGAAACCGGCCTGGAGAGTAAAAGGTCGCGCGTTTGGTTATTGTAGTAGTCAACATTGAGGCTGATGCGCTCGTCGTAAACCGAGATATCGAAACCAACGTTAAACTGTGCGGTGGTTTCCCATTTCAGGTCGGGGTTTTCGAGCTGCACCGGAGCAATGCCGGGCTGGCCGTTGTAGTTGTAACCGCCTCCGAACAAGGCCAGGTTGCGGAAGTCAGGTATGCCGTCGTTCCCCGTTAGACCATAGCTTGTGCGTAGCTTCAGCTCGTTGATGTTCGAGAATTGTTTCATGAAATCCTCCTGGGTGATACGCCACGAGAGCGATGCGGCCGGGAAGAAACCATAGCGGTGGTTGGCGCCAAATTTGGAGCTGCCGTCGTAGCGTGCCGTAAAGCTGGCCAGATATTTATACTGATAATTGTAATTGACCCTGCCAAACCATGAGTTGAGGCCGCGGTCGCGTGCGCTGGCCGAGGCATTGGTGATGGTGGCTGCAGAGGCGATGTAGCGGAATTTCTCGTTCGGAAAGTCGGTGCCGCGGATAAAGGCCGAACGCACAGTCAGTTTCTCAAAGCTATAACCGGCAAGGGCATCGAGGTTATGTTTCTCTGCAAAGGTTTGGGAATACTTGAGGGTATTGTTCGAGACGGTGTTGAGCACGTTGTTGCTGGCGAAAATACCGATGCCATTGGAACGCTTACCCTGGCGTGTGGTAATGGGGTCGTAGCTGTGCTCGCGCAGGTTGAGCAGGTCGATGCTCCACTTGGTACTGAAAGTGAGGTTGGGGAGAATGGCATAGTCGGCAAAAATATTGCCAAGGGTGCGGTAGGAATGTGTTTCGTTGGTGGCCTCTTTGGCAATGGCTACAGGGTTGGCAAAGGCGCCGTCCTCGTTGTAGGTGCCATCGTCGTTGTACACTTTGTTTATCGGCAGAAGCGAAATAGCGTTGGGCAGAGGGCCGTTGAGCGACTGGTCGCCTTCCACGCGGTTGTTGAGCGAATAGGTGAGGCCGAGGTTTGAGCCGATGGTAAGCTTGTTGTTCACCTTATGGTCGAGGTTCATTCTTCCGCTCAGGCGGCTGTAGTCCGTTCCCAGCAGAATACCTGTCTGGTCGTAAACATTGCCCGAAAGAAAGAACTTTGTCTTTTCGTCACCGCCACTGGCCGATACTTCGTAGTTCGACATGGGTGCCTGACGGAAAACTTCGTCGAGCCAGTCCGTATTTACGCCATTGGGCTGCAGACCTTTGTATTCATTCCACTGGTCGGCATTCATCATGTCGAGCTTTTTGGCCAATTGCTGAACACCCTGGCTGACGCTGACATTAATCGCGGTTTTATTGAGCGAACCCCTTTTGGTGGTAATAAGGATGACGCCATTGGCGGCTCGCGCTCCGTATATGGCGGCTGCAGAGGCATCCTTCAGCACGGTTATCGACTCAATATCATTGGGGTTGAGGTCAGTAATGGCATTAATGCCCTGACCCGAAAAGCCTACCTGACCATAATTACCCGCCGTTACAGGAACCCCGTCAACAACGTAAAGTGGCTGATTACCAGCCTGAATCGAGCTGTTCCCACGGATGCGAACCGTCATAGCGCCGCCGGGCGTACCCGAATTTTGTTGTACATAAACGCCTGAGGCCTTACCCTGCAACACGCCCGTGATGGTGCGGATTGGTATCGACTTAATGTCGTCTTCCTTCACCACATCCACCGAGCCCGTTACCAGCTTGCGGCTTTGTGTTCCATAACCCACGACGATAACTTCCTCGAGACCAAGCCTTTCTTCCACCATGAGCACATCAATCACGTCTGAAGTACCTATGGTAATTTCCTCGGTGCGCATACCCACAATGGAGAAAACAATGGTTTTGGCATCAGAGGGCACGCGAAGTTCATATTTTCCGTCCAGATCGGTGGCCGTACCTATGGTTGTGCCTTTGATGTAAACATTCACGCCCGGCAGGGGCTGCCGGTCGGCCCTTGATCGTACTGTTCCTCTCAGGCTTCGGCGCTGATCCTGCGGTGCGGCAGACGTTACGGCCGCTTCGGGTTGTGCCTGCACACTCCTCAGAACGATATAGTTTTCAACGATTCTATACTCCAGGCCACTGTTTCGGAGTGCTTCGCGCATGGCCTGATCGAAGCCCGCATTGCTGAGATTCAACGTAATGCGTTTGGCTTGCAGGCTTTCATTTTCGTTGATGATGAAAAGGTAGTCGGTTTGATCGGCAATCATTCGAACCACTTCATAAACCGGAGCATCCTTTACATTCAGGCTGATGCCGGCCTGCGAGTAAACGCCTGCCGTTGCCTGCATGAAGCTGAAAAAGGTGAGCAGTACAAAAATTTTCATACGCAACATTCGGATAACGAACCTGCTTCGCTGTGAAAGCCGGGGTTCAGGTGATTTTTTCTTCATAACTTTGTGCGTTTGTTGAGAATCTTTTGACCCTTTTTCCGTGTTAAGTGGTTAATTGATTTTTCTGACTGCGCCGGAAAATGTTGCCGCATTTTCCGGTTTTTTATTTTATTATAACTTGTTTACCATTGATCTTGAATTCAATACCCGAGGCCTCGGCAATGAGTGTCAGCAAAAAGTCGAGCCTTCGGCTATTTTCCACGGCGCCACTAAATATCAGTCTGCCCGATTTTTCATTTTCGAAAACAATCTGCACGTCATACCAACGCTCTAACTTAACCGCCAATTCCTTCAGGCTCACCCTGTTGAAATAGATTACCCCATCGCGCCAGGAAGTGTAAAACTTGGTATCTACTGTATTGACGGTCTGATCGAGTGTGCGCTGATTGAGTTTGTGCTGCTGACCTGGACTGAGCCTGCTTGTTTGGCCATTGGGCACCACAACCTGCAGGGAGCCGCTCACCAGTGTGGTTTCCATAAACTCATCGTCCTGATAGGCCGAAACGTTAAAACTTGTTCCGAGCACCTGAATCCTGCCGCTGGTCGTTTCGATGATGAAAGGCCGTTTGGGATCGGCTGCCACTTCGAAAAACGCTTCGCCTGAAAGCCTGACAATGCGCTCACCCTTGCCAAACACGACAGGATACTCAAGACTGCTGGCCGCATTGAGCCAGGCACTGGTGCCGTCGCTCAGCCGAAGCTGAAACCGGCCGCCGGCCGGCACAATTACTTTGTTGGTCTTTTGGGTAGCGTTATCGGTTGAATTGCCTGACTCGTAGGCCAGCATACTGCCCTTGCTGCTGCTTATGGCCAGCCCGGCATCGGTTAGCTGAACCATATTCAGGGTATCCAGGTTGACAAGACTTCCGTCAGAAAGCACCAGCAGCGCCTTGTCGGAGCGCTCAGGCACAGCCTTGCTTACGACCTGAGGTTCGGAAACGCTTTCGACCCCGTCGCGTCCAAACCACCACCACATACCAGCAAAAATCAAAAGCGCAGCAGCAATCGAAATGGCACCCAATATTCGTTTTTTGAAAATTCTTCCCGCAGCAAGACGATGTACATGCTTACGGCCTTCACCAACATCAATTGACCGGGCAACGTTTACAGCCTGATAAAGCCCGGACAAATGTTCTTCTTCGCTGGTTAGCAAATAGTTGTCATTCGCCGAACCCTGATCTTCCGAAGTAGTTTTTTCCATCATGTGCTTAAGACACTGAAAAATAGAAAACGGGTAGGTGAATTGGCTGTTATTTTTTCAGGAAATAATCCTGAAGCAGGGGATGGTTGCGAAGGCACGAAAGGGCCGTTTTCAGGTGCCACTTCACAGTATTCACCGAAACGTCGAGCGCCCGGGCTGTTTCGAGATAGCTCATGTTCTCAAAATACACCATCTCGAAGGCCTGACGGTTGCGTTCGTTCAGGCTGTTGAGCGCCAGCATCAATATGCGTTGTTTTTCCTCGTCGAGCATCACCTCCATGGCCTGTCGTGCCGTTTCTTCAATCTCGGCCGGAAGCGGCTGCATGCGGTCTTTAACCCGCTGCAGGTGGTTCAGGCAGGCATTGCGTGTGGCAGAAAAGAGGTAGTTTTTCTCCGAGCTTCCTATTTTGTATGTGGCCCGCTTTTCCCATATCCTGACAAACAACTGCTGCACAATATCCTCAGCATCCTTGCGGTTGCGCACATAGGTAAAAGCCGCCGCACACAAAGGCTTGTAATAGCGCCCGAACAGCGTTTCGAAATCATTGGTTATTAGCGACCTTTCCTCCTTATCTTGCATAGAATGCATAGCCTGTGCGGGAAGCAAAGTTATTCTATTTGGGGCTTTTTGTGCGACTATTCCCCGAGACCCCGATGCACATCAGGATTAGGCCTGCTGAAACAAAATGCAGCAGCAACGGTTATATGTATGCTTTTACATACTTTAGTGTCAAAATAACGTTTATGCAGTATCCCAAAAAAGTTACTATAGGCGACATCACCGTTCGCGATGGCTTTCAGCATGAGGAAAAGTTTATCCCCACCGAGGCCAAGTTGTGGCTGGCAGAAGAACTGCTGCTATGCGGTTTTCGGCACATTGAGGTAACCAATCTTGGTAATCCGAAGGGCATGCCGCAGTTCAGGGACGCCGATGATCTGTTTAAAATGTTGAGGCAAAGCAAAAGAGTAGCGCACCTGCTGCCGGCCAGCACACTGACTGCCATCACCATACGCGAAAAAGCCGTGGAGCGCGCCATAGAAACCCGCCGGGAAGGTTATGGGCCCGACCGGATATTGCTTATGGTTAGCACCAGCGAGTCGCATCAGCAAAAAAACTCCGGGCTTAGCATAGACGAATATTTCAGGATGGCCGAGAAGTACGTGCCAATGGCCAGGGAGGCCGGTCTGAAAGTAAACGGCACGGTGAGCACCATATGGGGCTGTCCAATTGAAGGCCCTACTGATATGAAGAAAGCCGTGGAATTTACCAAACGCTGGTTCGACATCGGCGCTACCGATGTGGAGCATGCCGACCACGACGGTTCGGCTTCGCCCGACAGGATTTACAGGTACTTCTCAATGCTCATGGATGAATTCCAGGACCCTTCGAAACACATAGTACACCTCCACACTACCCGCGGCTGGGGCCTTGCCAACGTGCTTGCTGCCCTGCAGGCCGGCATGACCAATTACGAGAGCACCATGGGCGGCATAGGCGGCCAGCCCGCCAATTTTGTGGATGGCGTTCCGGTAGCCGGAACAGGAGAATACTATTACAAGGATTCCCTGGCGGTGGGACTGGTAACAACCGAAGATATGGTGGTGATGATGGACGAAATGGGCATCGATACCGGCCTCGACATCGACCGCATCCTGCGCACCGGAAAAATGGTTGAGCGCATTGTAGGTCGAAAACTCCGCTCCGAGACCATCAATCAGGGCCGCATACCAAAAAGCTTAAGCGGTCGGAAATAAGCTTGCCGGACGAAGAGTGTTTTTTATATTTTTACATAAACACTCCTCTGCCGCATGATCCGCATCACCGAAACAGTTCGCGACGCTCTTCAGGGACTTAAAACCTTTGTGCCAACAGCCCACAAAATAAGTTATATCAAGCTGTTGCTGAAGGCGGGTTTCGACATTGTCGATGTTGGAAGTTTTGTTTCGCCTGTCCTGATACCCCAAATGGCCGACACGCCTGAGGTTGTTTCGGGTATTGATAATCAATCCAATACGCGCATAATGGCACTGGTAGTCAATAGCCGGGGGGTGCAAAAAGCGCTTGCCTATCCCAGCATTAAGGTGTTGTCGTATCCCTATTCGGTTTCGCCAACATTCCTTCGCCGCAACCTCAACACCAGTCCCGAGGGCGCACTGAATAGCCTGAAAGAGATGATAATGCTCACGGAAGTCAGCGGCATTGAATGGGTGGTTTACCTGAGCATGGGCCTTGGAAACCCTTATGGTGACCCATGGAATACTGAGCTGTTGCTTGAAGCGGCGGGCCAGCTTTATTCGCTTGGCATCCGCAACATGCCCTTATCCGACATACTCGGGCAGGCCTCACCCGACACCATTTCAGAGGTCTATACAACAATAATCCCTGCCTTCCCGGATGTCGATTTCGGCCTGCATTTGCATACCAAACCTTCCGAGAGCTTCGCTAAACTCGAAGCCGCATGGGAGGCCGGCGTGCGAAGCTACGAAACCGTGCTTGGCGGACTTGGGGGATGCCCCACTGCAGCCGACGAGCTGGTGGGCAATCTCAACACCCTAAACCTCATTGCATTCTGCAACGATAAAGGCATAGCCACAACAATAAATCAGGATTCCCTTTTGGAAGCTCTGGCGTTAATGTCTGGCTTTCCGATTGACAAACAGGGCAATGCGTTGTAATTTAGCCAATACGAACCGTTCGCATAAAAAGGCACCCCTATGTTTATTCAGTTGATTTATAACTTTGCCCTGCTCATAGCACTCAGTGTACTTTCGGGTGTTGTCGATCAGTTTGTTCCAAGGCCAAAGTTTTACGGAAAAATATTGCAGGGATTGCTTTTCGGCGGTGCGGCACTGATAGGCATGCTTTATCCCTTAAAGCTGGCAGAAGGTCTTATTTTTGATGGAAGATCGATCGTGATCAGTCTTGCCACACTGTTCTTTGGCCCGGTTACCGGAATTATCAGTGCCATACCTGCCGCTTTATACAGAATACACATTGGCGGACCGGGTGTATATATGGGCACAGGCGTTATTATCACTTCATTCCTTGTTGGCTGGCTTTATTTTCGTCTTCGTAAGGCAAAAAAAATATCGCTGCTTCGCTACCGCCATCTGCTGCTGTTCGGTTTTTCGGTGCACATTATCATGATGGCGCTTCTGGCCATTTTGCCGACGGGCTTGCGGAGCGAAACCTTTCGGCAGATGGGCCTCATAATTCTATTCGCCTATCCCGCCATAACCCTGATTATGGGAATCATTCTAAACGATCAGGAACAGAACAAGAAATTGCTCCACGAACTCAGGGAGAGCGAAAAATTCCTCAACACAATTTTCAGCAGTATAGGCGACTCGCTGATCAGTCTTGACAACGACTTCAATATCATTGCTTTAAATAACGCAGCCGAACAGATATTGGGGCTGAATATTTCCGAAGCTAAAGGAAGAAAAATTGACGAACTGCTTTCTCTCAACAACGAAGGCCGTCCTCTGAATCATCTTTTTAGGCAAGACCCCGATTATTCTATTGTTCAGCCAGCCGACATAGCCATAAGTAAGAAAGGTATTATCAGGGCGACGGGGACAGTTTCGCGGGTCAGGGATGAAGACAATCTGCCAAAAGGCTGGGTGCTTTCCTTGCGCGACATAAGCCGGGAAAAGGAATACGAAAAGCGCTTACTGGCCCTCGGCGAGAGCTATAAAGGCCTTTTTAACAGCATATTAAGTGCTGTTTACATACAAAACGAAAAAGGCGAATTTCTCGACGTAAATCAGGCAGCCGTAAAACTATACGGTTATCCATACGAAAAGTTTATTGGAAACACACCAGAGTTCCTTTCAGCTCCCGGACTTAACAACCTTGATGAACTGGCGTTGAATATCAGGCGGGCTTATGAGGGTATGTCGGTTCAATTTGAGTTTTGGGGCAAGAAAGCCAATGGCCAGATTTTCCCTAAAGATGTTTTTCTATTTCCAACCAACTATCAGGGGCAAAAAGCCGTAGTGGCCATTGCCCACGATATCAGCGAACGCAAAGAAGCGGAAAAAACCCTGCGTCAGAGCGAAGCGCGGTATAAAAACCTTTTCGAGTCGAGCCCAATGGGAATGATTCTCGAAGACCTCGACGGAACAATTATCTCGGCGAACTCGGTATTCTGTAAGGAGTATGGTTACGAGCCCATCGAACTCATCGGCAAGAATATCCGCGTCCTTGCCAGCACGGAAAATAAGGAGTTGGTGAGGCGCAACATCGAACAAATTATCCGTTTCGGCAAGCTTTGCAGCCAGATTAAAGCAACCACCAAAAGCGGTCAGGAAATTGATCTTGAGCTTATTGAGACACTCGTTGACCTGCCCGACGGTCGCAAGGGCATCCTCTCGATCGGCAAAAACATCACCGCGCAGGTACAGGCAGAAAAAGCCAGGCATGAAAGTGAAATAAAAACCAAAGCAATTATTCACGCTTTGCCCGACAACATTTTTGTTCTCAATGAAGAATGCGTATTTATTGAGTTTTTTGCGCAATCCGAAGAAAGTCTTTTGATCAAGCCTGAAGCGTTTATTAACCAGCCGGCCGAAAAGGTACTCCCGCCTTTTCTTGCTTCAATGACAAAAGAAGCGCTGGCGCAGGTGCTTAGCACAGGAAAGCCGGTTGAATACGATTACGAATTATTCGTCAACAACCGATCTCAGCACTTCGAGGCACGTATGGTGCCGCTCGACAAGAGCCACACCATCACGCTCGTGCGAAATATTACGGACAAGAAAAACAGCGAGAAGGCTATCCGTCAGCAAAATACCTTTATTGCAACACTACTCGATTCAATTCCCAATCCACTCTTCTACATGGATAAGAATTCCGTTTATTTGGGTGTAAACAAGGCATTCACCGAATTTTTCGGTATAAAACGGGAAGAGATCATCGGCAATACCATGTTCCAATGGGATATTCAAAATGTAGCAGCTAAAAACCATGCCGATGATATGCTCATTTTCGAAGGCAGGGAAACCACTCAGCTACGCGAAAGAACGATAACCATGAAAGATGGAAGCGAGCGTAATGTGCTGGTAAGCAAGTCGGCGTTTCATAGTCCTGATGGCGAGGTGGAAGGGCTGATAGGCCTGCTTATCGACATTACCGAGCGCAAGAAAAACGAAAAAGAGCTGTTGGCCGCAAAACAGAAAGCCGAAGAAAGCGACCAGCTGAAAACTTCATTTCTGCATAATCTCAACCACGAGATACGCACTCCCCTGAATGCCATCCTCGGATTCTCCGACTTATTGTTTGAAGATATTCCCGATGATCAGAAGCGCGAGTTTGTGCAAATCATCAACAGCAATGCCGAACAGCTTCTTCGTATAATCGACGACGTACTCATTGTGTCGCGTATGGATGCCGAGCGCATGGGTATCGAGGAGCAGAGATTTGGCATCACACAGTTCCTTAATGATCTGAAGCTAACATTTGCAAATGCCTGCGCCGACAAAAGACTTTCCATATCGCTGGAAATCAAGGACAATGAAAAAGCAGAAATTCTTACCGACAGGGCCAAATTGCGACAGGCACTCAGCGGACTCCTCGATAATGCGGTTAAATATACCCAAACAGGAGGCATTACACTTAGCTATGATATTGATGGCAAGGACATTCGTATTTCGGTAAGCGATACCGGAATTGGAATTCCTTCCAAAGACCTGACACGTATTTTTGAGCGCTTCTTTAGGGGCGAAAAGCCGCAACAACTTGCCATACGTGGCAATGGACTTGGACTGAGCATCGTTGATGGACTTGTAAAACTGTTAAAGGGTAGAATCGAAGTCCGGTCGACAACAGGTGTGGGATCAGTTTTTACGATAGTATTACCCGGTATAGTTGTTGAAAATCAATCAGAAACTAAAACAGAGACTTCTAATCAACCGCAATCAGAAATACCACGTCAGTTCAACTTTTTGATTGCTGAAGACGAAGACGACAACTTCGAATACCTTCGCATGCTTCTATCAGGTCACGCACTGATTATCGATAGGGCCCGCAACGGCGCAGAAGTCATTGAGCTTCTGGAGCAAAAAACCTACGATCTGGTGCTGATGGACATTAAAATGCCTGTGATGGATGGATTGGAAGCTACAAAAATCGTTCGTAATAAATATCCAAAGCTCCCGATTGTTGTTCAAACCGCCTACTCTCAACCCGACGAGCTGCGTATGATCATGGTGGCTGGTGCTACCGATGTGCTCATTAAGCCAATCAACAAAGAGGTGTTTTATCAGGTGATTCAGCGATTGCTCGGCTGATAAAAAACTCTTGCAACCGATTGACTTCTATCGAAATTAATGGTCTGAAAAATAAATTCTCCCATTCGCATTCCCTTGGGTTGAAGCAGTTCGCCAACAAAAATCTGTCCGTTCCGAACGGCCGGATTGTTGAAGCTGGCCAATAGCCTCCCATCAGTCGAAAAAATATTGAGCTGAATTACGCCCTCAACACCCTCTGGCAAGATGATATGCATGGCCGTTCCACCCGGATTTGGAAAAACCTTTAAATCGTGGTGGCGGGCTTCAATCCTCGGCAGTCCCACAAGACCCTGATACTCAAAAGCGCCCATGTCGGGTGATCCATTCACGTTTCGGGGCAGATCATCGAGATCGGTTTCGGGCAATATGTAGGAAGGCAATGCAGCAGTGCCTGTGTTGATGGCCGCACTGGTGGCCTTTAGCCGGAAATTGTTGCCGGTAGCGTCCACAAACTGCGGATCAGACTCAATGCAGTTGCTGTATACTCCAATGAAAGTGCTGCCGCCAAAACCCTGAACCCCGTATTGAACGACAGAATGATGAAACTCGGGCATTGAGTTTACGTCCCATATCCACACCTGCGAACCAAAATCGCCATAGCATGTATTGCCCCAAAGAATGCTGTTGTAAAGCTTGGCATGAGCCTCATAATTGCAATAATAACCCCCGCCCATAGGGGCATGGTTGTTCACAATGGTTAGGTTGGTCATCTCGGGCGATGCCGTGATGCTGGCTATTCCGCCGCCAAAAAACACCGCCTCATTGTTGCGTACGAGTAAATTGGCAATGGGTCGGTTGGGTACCGAACGTAAAAATCCGACAGCACCCCCCAAAGCACTGAAATTGTGTTCAAAAACACTATTTATCAGCAAGGGCCGGCTAAACTCGAACGAGGCCGCTCCCCCAATGCCTGTCGAACTATTATAAGCGAAGTAACAATGCCTGATATCAGGCTCTGCCGAAACGTAACTTAAAGCCCCACCATAGCCGTAAACCAAACCGTCGTTGCCTGCATGATTGCGCAAAAACCGGCAATGCTCGACCAGCACATTCGTTTTGTATCCGTATATAGCTCCGCCCCAATAGAAAGCATAATTGCTGACAAATGAGCAATGCCTGAAAGCAATCTTATCGGTTTGCAATGCCCTTGCAGCACCGCCGTAGCAATTCGACGAATCACCTGCTGCTTTGCCGTATCGAAAAATACAATGACTGAAAAGGCTCGAATCGCTTGCAATTGGCGTGAACTCGAATCGGAGGCCGTTCCAGCCACCGGTGGTGGAACGTATGTTGCCAAAGCCTGTGGTGTCGGCAACGCTAAATACTATACTATCGGCGGCAGTTCCCAAAGCTTTCAGGCTGCCGTGAACCTGTAGCGAGTAATAACCTCTGAATATCACTTTGGTGCCCGGCATTATTTGCAGCAAAGCACCGGCAGGCACCTGCACATCACAGTCCACAAACACCGTATCGTAATGCCATGTGCCCGACTGTGGCCCGCAGGCAAAATAGTTCTGACTAAAAAGGTATGTTGTTGAAAAGGAAAACATTACGACAATGAATGCCGTCGCAAAAACTGGTTTCATTTGGTTTTGGTTCTCAGGCAAATGTAGCAGTTTGCAAAGACATATTAATAGTCGAGTGCCTGATGCAAGCCATCTTTTTCAGAGCATTTGATATGTTCAGCGGGTCAAATTGTGGACGGAGGCAAATGGCTTTTCTTCGCTTGACGCAGTCTGCTTTCATAAACGTTTGGCATAGTTTGCAGACTACGCCAAACTTATTTTTTAAATGCGCCAAAAACTCAATACCACTTGCTTTCTGCCTCGCTCAGCCTTTCCTCCAGGTCACGGATCTGCCGGCGCATCAGGCTCAGCTCATCGCGCAACGAGTCTGGAACGTTTTGTTTTGGAAGCATGGCTCCTGCGCTTTCGAGCAATTGCCCTGCCCTGATCAGGGATGCCAAAACCTGTTTTCGGGGCCTGCGGCTATTATAGGCTTCCACTGCATCGTTGTATGCTCCAACAGCGGTATTGAACAAAGCATTGCTTTGGCGCATCAGCTCCACCACGGCATTGTGCTGCTGAACTTTTACCGACTGCTCCAAAAAACTGATGCGCGGTTGAAGGCTTAGGTGCGAAAAGCCCTGACGAATGCGCCTCAGCTCAGCCAAATGCTTGTCAAGCATTCCTTTCTGTAAATAAACCGCAATACTGTCGTTGAACTGCCAATTTCCAGGCAATGTGCTACCATCGCCATTCACAAAGCCCCTGTGCGTAAGTGGCTGCGTCAACAGCTGCCAGATAGGATCATAAGGCATGTGAGAGCGGATCATCTTATCGGGAGGCTTCATAAACCAAAGGGTGTCGTAATCAGCACTATATCGCCCGTTGACGATGCCGCCCGATGCCCAAGTCGGGTCGGAAAGATACCAGGTCCCGCCAAGCTGCACAGCTATCCAATGGTGAGGTTCCGGCTGCAGCTTGCCCTGCCAGCGGGTATAACCGGGTACCTTAAACGCTTCGATTCCCATCAAACTGCTCAGGCTGTCGAGCACGGCAACATAGCCTTCACAAAGTGCCATCCTCTTGCGTAAAGCATTGGACACCAATTCCTGATGATTGTAGAGCTTATTATCTCTCAATGCGGCAAGGTCGTATCGAATATTTTGTGCCGTCCAGGCAAAAGCTGCTCTATAACGCTCCTCTTCGCCCTGCCAGCGCATCATGATATCTGCGGCAATGCGCTCAGGATTGTTTTTTTGCCTCCATTGCACTGTTCGCATGAGGCTGTCGATGGCAGCACCCGTTTGCGCATCTGCCGTTAATGAAGCAGCTGCCAACATAAATGTTATCGAGACTGTTATCAGGCTGCTGATTTTTATCGCTTTCATCGTTATAACAACGCAGCAAAACAACGTATTGTTTATGAGATCCAAACTAATTACGATTCCAAGTTTGGCGTGGGCTTCGTATTTGTGTGTTTGGCGTAGTCTGTTTTTTAAACCGTTTGGCGTAGTCTGTTTTTGTGTGTTTGGCGTAGTCTGCTTTTAATTTGTGTTTGGCGTAGTCTGCAGACTACGCCAAACATATTGTTTTGTTAGGCTAAAGCACCAAAAAAACTCAACGAGACGATGCCAAACTTAGTTCAAAAAAAAGACGCCTCGAGGGCGTCCTGCTGTACCCGGAGCCGGGATCGAACCGGCACGAGTGTTATCTCACTGGTTTTTGAGACCAGCGCGTCTACCAATTCCGCCATCCGGGCAACTGGCATATTTGGGATTGCAAAGGTAAAGCAAATTCAATAATGTTGACAACACATCAGCAACCTTAATCTAAGTGATGTCAGTTTTGGCCAACCAAATTGTGCGCTTAGTCAATGATCATTGCTGCAAACGATTGCACAAAATGTCTATCTTCGTGAAGTAGGCGGCCACCAAAACGCCGCGCCTTATAACACACTCGTTATGAATACATTGCTATGAAAAAGGTATTCCCCGACGCCATGGCCGCTTTGGCCGGAATCACCGACAACCTTACACTCATGGTGGGTGGATTTGGGTTGTGCGGCATCCCTGAAAATTGTATTTCAGCCCTGGTTCAAATGGGCGTAAAAGGCCTCACCTGCATTTCGAACAATGCGGGCGTCGACAATTTTGGCCTGGGTCTGCTTCTTCGTAACAGGCAGATTAAAAAGATGATATCATCCTATGTGGGCGAAAATGCCGAGTTTGAGCGTCAGTTGCTGGCCGGTGAGCTGGAAGTTGATCTCATTCCTCAGGGAACGCTGGCCGAGCGCTGCAGGGCCGGAGGAGCCGGAATACCCGCTTTTTACGTTCCGGCTGGTTATGGCACCGAAGTGGCCGGTGGCAAGGAAGTGCGCGAGTTCGACGGAAAAATGTATCTGCTGGAACATGCACTCACGGCTGATTTTGCGCTCGTTAAGGCATGGAAGGGCGATACTCATGGCAACCTCATCTATCGTCACACCGCCAACAACTTCAACCATGCTATGGCCATGGCAGGCAAGATCACCATAGCCGAAGTGGAACACCTTGTACCGGCAGGCGAGCTCAACCCCAATGAGATTCACACGCCCGGCATCTTTGTGCAGCGTATTTTCCAGTCGGTAAACCTTGAGAAACGTATCGAATTTGTAACCACCCGTCAAGCATAACACCATGGCACTCGACAAAAACGGTATCGCAAAACGTATTGCGCAGGAGCTGCGCGACGGATTTTACGTTAATCTGGGCATTGGCATTCCTACGCTGGTGGCCAACTATATCCCCGAGGGCATGGAGGTGGTGCTGCAGTCGGAGAACGGACTGTTGGGCATAGGCCCATTTCCGCTGGCCGGAGAAGAAGACCCCGACCTGATCAATGCCGGCAAACAAACCATTACCTATACCAAAGGCGCGGCTTTCTTCGACTCTTCGACAAGTTTTGCCATGATCAGGGGCGGCCACATCGACCTGACAGTGTTGGGTGCTTTTGAGGTGTCGGATCAGGGCGACATCGCCAGCTGGAAAATACCGGGTAAAATGGTCAAAGGCATGGGAGGTGCCATGGATTTGGTTGCCTCAGCAAAAAACATTATCGTGGCCATGACCCATACCGATCCCAAAGGAAACTCGAAGCTGCTGCCGCAATGTAGCCTGCCGCTCACAGGCGTAGGTTGTGTAAAGAAAATTGTTACCGATCTGGCAGTGCTCGAAGTTACACCCGAAGGGTTTCTCCTGTTGGAGCGCGCACCGGGTGTGTCGGTGGAAGAAATCGTTCAGAAAACCGCCGGAAAATTGATCGTCCCGGATGAGGCTCCCGAGATGAAAATCTGAATGTCCTGATTTTCAGACAAAGCGCTCGCCTTTGTCCACCATAATGTCATTTACAAACTGGCGGATCATCTGCTCGTTCTTCTTTTGGCAAACAAGAAGGGCATTATCGTCTTCAACCACGATGTAGTCCTCAAGTCCCTGAAGCACAACCAATTTATCCTTGGGCATGTTCACAATGCAGCCTTTTGAGTCGTAGAGCATAACATTATTGCCCACAATGGCATTCTGCTCGGCATCCTTCTGGCGAATCTCGTAGAGCGATCCCCAGGTGCCCAGGTCGCTCCAGCCAAAATTGACTGCCATGACATACACATTCGGTGCTTTTTCCATCACGCCGTAGTCGATGGAGATATTGCGGCAAACGCTGTAGGTTTGACGGATAAACTCCTGTTCTTCTGCAGTTCCGTACTTGCCAAGCCCTTCACGGAAAAGCTCATTGACTTCGGGCAGATAAGCATCGAAGGCTTTGTTGATGTGCTTGAGCGACCAGATAAAAATGCCGGCATTCCAAAGGAAATCTCCACTCTCGAGAAAAGACACCGCAATATCATAACTTGGCTTTTCAGTAAAGGTTTTCACCTTGCGCAAACGCGGTACATCGGGCATCACAAGGTCTTCCAGATACTGAATGTAGCCGTAGCCGGTGTCGGGCCGGCTGGGCTGAATGCCAAGGGTGATAAGCCAGTCGTTGTTTTGGGCCACCTTCATGGCGTCGGCCACATTGTTTACAAACTCAGTCTCGTTTAGGATAATATGGTCGCTGGGTGCTACTACCATCACGGCATCCGGGTTGCGCTGCATGATCACATGATTGGCGTAGGCGATGCAAGGGGCGGTGTTGCGTCTGGCAGGCTCGCACAGCACCTGTTCCGGACTGATCTCGGGCAATTGCTCAAGGACAAGGTTGCGGTAGATTTCGTTGGTTACCACATAAATATTTTCGGGCGGGCAGAGGGGCAAAAACCTGTTGAAGGTCATCTGAATAAGCGTCTTACCTGTGCCGAGGATATCGATAAACTGTTTTGGGCGCGAGGTTTTGCTCATGGGCCAAAACCGGGCACCGATGCCCCCGGCCATGATCACACAATAGTAATTGCTGTTTGGTGTCATTATCCTTTTTGCTTTGAAGCAAAGTTAAGGCAGCGTGGGGGATATGCAACACCTAAATTAAAAAACCCGTCAAGTGCTCACAACTTGGGCTTTCCATTTTCATCCAGGGGTATTACCGGCACTTTCGGGCCGAACACGTACATACGCTTATTATTGTAGCAGTAGCAGGAAAACCGCTTACGTCTGAGCTCAAGTTTGATGAACTGCCTCCCATCGCGTATGGCAAAACGGCTGTTTATCGGAAGCATATCCACCGTGGGCAGTTCGCGATCGTTGTGGCTGGTTGAAGGGGGATCGTAACGTTTAAATAAGCTATGCAAATCAAGATCGCTGCGGTCGGTGATACCCTTGTTGGAGAAGTGCCGAATAATGCCCTGTTCCAGATCGGGCGGAAATACCTTGCCTTCGATAAATGGCTGAACTAATTGGCCAAAAATGCTCTTCCATTCCTGACCATGGGGTTTGTGGCGCCGGCCGTAGCGCAAAAAAGCCTCGTAATGAGCCAGCTCATGCAGCAAAGTAAACAGGAACTCGTAAGGGTTAAGGTCGTGATTTACGCTGATGCGATGGGGCAGGGTGTTGGTGGCTGGCCTGAAATCCCCAAGCTTTGAGCTTCGTTTGCGGGTGATACGCAAATAAATCCCTCCGGTTTTCAGCTTTTCGAGGATGATAGGAGCCGTTCCGGGCGGCAAATATTTTTCGAGCGTAACGTTGTCTTTACCCATTGGGTAATTTCTTTTCTACATAAACCCAACTGCGGCAATCACATTTTCCCTTGCGGGGTTTGCCGCCCGGAAGATTTACGCTGCTGCTGCAGGCACACAAGGCCAGTAGCACAAATAGGGAGATAAACTTCAAAAAAACAATGGCTTTCAAGGGAGTATTTTGGAGAACAAACATAATAAAAGAGTGGATTATTGTGTTTTCACATTTTAACACATCAACCAAGTAAGCCAAAAACAAGCCACTCCTATTGCACGTTTATTGTTGTAATTTTACAGCATGATGTCCCTGAAAGCCTTACATACGATCGGCGAATACCTGCTGCTGATGATCGAAACCTTCAAGCGCCCCGATAAAGGGCCGGTTTTCCGGCGTCAGCTCCTGGTAGAGATTGTGGGCCTCGGTGTCGATTCCATAGGGCTTGTCGTGCTCATGTCGGTTTTCACCGGTGCCATCGTGGCCCTGCAAACGGCCTACAATATCGATTCGCCCTTTATCCCGCTCAGTATGGTGGGATATACTACCCGTCAGCTCATGGTGCTTGAGTTTTCGCCTACCATTATCAGCATCATTCTGGCTGGCAAGGTTGGCTCGCGCATTGCCTCCGAAATAGGCACCATGCGCGTAACTGAGCAAATCGACGCCCTCAGGGTTATGGGCGTAAACCCTGCCAATTTCCTCATCCTTCCAAAAATCACGGCTTCCATGCTCTTCAACCCTGTGCTAATCGTGATCAGCATGGCGGTAGGCATTTGGGGAGGCTGGGCCGCCTGCGTGGTAACAGGCATGGTAAGCTCTGTCGACTTCGTGGAAGGTCTTCGCGGATGGTTTGAGCCGTTTACAGTTACCTACGCCCTCATAAAAACGCTGGTTTTTGCCTTCATTATCACTTCGGTGGCCGGATATCTGGGCTACACCGTCAACGGCGGCTCGGTCGAAGTAGGCCGCAACAGCACCAGAGCCGTGGTGATAAGCAGCGTACTGATCATTGGTTTCGACCTTTTACTCACCCAATTGCTGCTGGTATGATCGAGATCAATAAGGTAAGTAAGGCATTTGGAGACAAAGTGGTGCTGAAAGACGTCAGCACTTCGTTCGAGCAGGGCAAAACCAACCTGATTATCGGGCAGAGCGGCTCAGGAAAAACGGTGCTGATGAAATGTTGCATCGGACTGATCGATCCCGACGAGGGAGAAGTTACTTTCAACAAGAGGCCCTTCTCCTCGCTTCGCGAAAAACGCAAGCGCGAGCTGCGCAAGGAAATGGGCGTGCTTTTTCAGGGCGGAGCACTGTTCGATTCGCTTACGGTAGAAGAAAACGTGATGTTTCCGCTCAATATGTTCACCGATATGAGCTTTGAAGAAAAACGCGAAAGGGTGAACTTTGTGCTCAAGCGTGTCAACCTGGTGAATGTGAATCACCTCTACCCTTCCGAAATCAGCGGTGGTATGATGAAAAGGGTTGCCATCGCCCGCGCCATTTCCAACAATCCGCAATACCTCTTCTGCGACGAGCCCAACTCGGGTCTCGACCCCAAAACCGCCGAGATCATCGACCAGCTGATCAGCGAAATCACCGAAGAATACAACATCACCACCGTGATCAACACCCACGATATGAACTCGGTGCTGCAAATCGGCCAGCACATCAACTTTCTTTATAAAGGCGAGCTGTGGTGGACCGGCGACAAAAACAGCATCCTGCACACAAGCAACCCTGAGCTCAACGAGTTTGTCTTTAGTACAGAATTAACAAGGCGACTTAAATAACGCTCCGATGATCGACACCATTATTTTTATCCTGCTTGTGCTGGGTGCCATTGGCGGATACCGCAACGGCCTCATCTCCGAAGTCACCTCGCTTATCGCGCTCTTGCTGGGCTTTGTGGCTGCCTATCATTTTTCGGGCATCACAGCCGAATTCCTCACCGAAATACTCGGTGTGGGCGGCAGGTTTCTTTCGATACTTGCTTTTATCGTTACCCTCATTTTGGTAATGATGCTGATTATGGGCATTGGCAAGCTGATCGAAAAATTTACCGAAAGCCTGATGTTGGGCTTTTTCAACCGCATTGCGGGCGCAGTTTTTGGCCTGCTCAAAGGCGCTCTAATTCTGAGCCTGCTCATTATGCTCCTCAACTTCCTTAAAATTTCCGACCACCTGATCCCCTCCGACAAGCGACAAAGCTCGTGGTTTTATCCCCGCCTGGAGACATTCGCTCCAACAGTGCTTAAAAAAGCCGGCGTTGGAAAATACCTGCCCGATGCACTAAAAGATGAGCTTAAAGACGAAGAAGCTGATAATGCCGCCTCCGTGATTATCTGACAAAAGTCGCCACTATTGGTATCTGCTACAACCCCAAACTCATACTCACCAGTTCGGCGATGTCGTACAGTTTGCTAACCATAAGCGTCTTCCTGTTAAATTCTTGTAATATGCCAGTCGTACTAAACAAATCGCGCGACACAAATTATTCGATAGTCTCTTGTAACCCAATGCGTTCGAGCAAAACTGTTCCGGTATCATCAAACTTTTTTACAACTCTAAAATTAGAATCGCCCACCAATCGATCACTTTCAAAGCAATAAGCAAGATTGCAAAGTTCAAAACAGGAAACATCAGAGCAAACTTTATTATACCGAGTTGATTTGCGAAAATAATATTCCATAGAAGGCTTAAGCATCCAGCTTGTATAAACAATTACATTCTTTTGACTGTAATCTGACATAATTTGCTTGGACACATAATGAGTATGAGCATCAAATTTCCATTCAATGCTGTACGATTTATTAATATTACTATAAAAATGATAGGTAAATATTAATACAATTAAGAGGTAAATAACGCTGCCAAAAGATGAAGCTACAAGACGAGAAATATTTGATAATCCTTTTAACAAACCTAACACACCATCGGTACTTAAGAAAAAAGTTAGTGAAATTAAAGGAATATATATTAACGAAGTGCGCTCAATTGGCCACGGAATATTGAACATATAATATTGGAGGACAGAGGCCGCAACAAGTAAAGACAATACAAGGTACGATTTCTTCAAAACACTATAAATCTTATTGTAAACCATAATAACTCCCAGTGCAAAAAACATAACAAGTAATACATTCAAGAGGTTAACCCAAAAGGCCTCCCCGTAGTAACTAAAATAAATTGAACGTTGAACGAGAATTCGAAGTGTGCTGAAAACAAAACTATCATGCCCGCCGAAATAAAGTTCATTATTATTTTGAAGCAAAATTAAATTGTCGTGAATTTGGATTAAATGCTTAAAGCTTAAAAGTAATATGAGAAAAATTGCCAATAAAGGCCTCCATGATTGCCGGGAAAAAGTTTGATAATGTATTAACAGGTATTCTAAGCCAAATAAAATTAGCAATGCAATATTTAAATTTAACATAATATAGTTAGCATAAGAAGCCAACGTGCTAAATAGCATAGCGAAAAAGAAATCAATTGAAAAACGTCTGAGATCATGAGTTTTACGAACTCGAAGAAAAAAACTTAAGGCAAGCGTCCCCAACGAAATCGCTAAACCATATCCCCTTGCCAGCGCAAAAAACTCAAATAAATACGGATTTAGCAATAGTAATGAAGAGGCTGCCACAAAGGCAAACACCGAATTCTTCCATTCTTTTAAAATTAGCCAGACTGATAAGGCATAAACGAGAAAAGCAATCAAATTAGGCAAACGCAATGTTAACAAATTATCATTCCCGCATAGTCTTATTGATTGTTTAATTAACCATGTATTTAATAAATGATTGTTGGCAGTATCCTTATAAGCATTATGACCAGATCCGTCATTACTAACTATTGTATAAGTAAGTGATTCGT
>JAJTAY010000028.1 GCA_021287165.1 Bacteroidia bacterium
TTTGAATCCTGTAACCATCATCGAATCTTTCTTATCTTGCGGCACGGTTCAGACTCGCCCAACCAAAGCTAAACACCCATGAAAGAAGGAAAAGAATACTACGCCCACGAAACGGCGGTGATTGACGAAGGCGCCATCATTGGCAAAGGCACCAAAATCTGGCATTTTTCGCATATCATGACCGGTTGTGAAATTGGAGAAAACTGCAATATTGGCCAAAATGTGGTGGTGTCGCCAGGCGTAAAACTGGGCCGCAATGTGAAGGTGCAAAATAATGTAAGCATTTACACCGGTGTGATTTGTGAAGACGATGTGTTTCTTGGCCCTTCGATGGTATTTACCAATGTGGTTAATCCGCGGAGCAATGTGAACCGCAGGGGACAATATGTGCAAACCATTGTGAAACGCGGGGCTTCGATTGGTGCCAATGCCACCATCGTATGCGGTCACGACATTGGCGAGTTTGCTTTCATTGGCGCCGGTGCAGTGGTTACCAAAGAGGTGCCGCCTTATGCACTTGTTGTGGGCAATCCCGCCAAACATGTCGGCTGGATGAGCGAATTTGGCCATCGCCTTCATTTTGATGCCGATGGACTGGCCCAATGCCCCGAGAGCGGCGAAAAATACAGGCTCGAAAACGGCAGAGTGAGCAAAATCGCTTAAATATTTTGTATCGCAGCTTTTTTGGTTTGCTCTCTTTAATTCAGCAACTTAACTTTGAGATAAAATTTCGCATATGAAAATACTCGTTACCGGTGGCACGGGATATATCGGTTCGCATACCGTGGTGGAGCTCCAGCAGCAGGGCTTTGAGGTGGTTATTGTGGACAACCTCTCCAACTCGCAGGCATGGATTGTTGATGCCATTGCACAAATCACAGGCATAAAGCCCCACTTTGAACAATTCGATCTGGCAGATCGTGCGCTTACGGCCGATTTTTTCCGTCGCCACAACGACCTGAAGGGGGTTATACATTTCGCTGCTTACAAAGCCGTTGGCGAGTCGGTCGAAAAACCCCTGATGTACTACCGCAACAACTTAGTTTCGTTGATGAACATCCTCGAAAGCATGGCCGCCAACGGAGTGCCCAATCTGGTATTTTCGTCGAGCTGCACCGTTTATGGCCAACCCGATGAACTGCCGGTTTCGGAAAAAGCTCCCATCAAAAAGGCTGAGTCGCCCTATGGCAACACCAAGCAGATTTCGGAGGAGATCATTCAGGACACCCTACATGCCGATAAAAGGCTCAATGCCATTGCCTTGCGCTATTTCAACCCGATTGGGGCACATGATTCGGCCCTCATTGGCGAACTGCCGCTGGGCGTACCGAATAACCTTGTTCCATACATCACGCAAACCGCCATCGGGCTGAGGCCTCATCTGAATGTTTTTGGCAGCGACTACAACACCCCCGATGGAACACCCATACGCGATTACATCCATGTGGTCGATCTGGCTCAGGCTCATGTGGTGGCCGTGAAACGCATGATCGAAGGCAGGATGAAAGCCTCGTTCGAAGTGTTTAACCTTGGAACGGGCACCGGTAATGGTGTGCTTGAGGTGATCAATTCGTTCGAACGCGTTTCGGGAGTGAAACTCAATTACAAAATCGTTGGGCGACGTGCCGGCGACGTAGAAAAAGTGTGGGCCGACCCCAGTTGGTCGAATCAGGAGCTGGGATGGAAGGCAAAACGCAGCCTCGACGAGATGACCGCCTCGGCCTGGAAATGGGAACAGGCCTACAGGGCAAGAGCAAAAGAAACTAATCAGTAAATCAATCCTTTACAGGCATGAAAAAGATACTTATCACCGGAGGCGCCGGTTTCATCGGTTCACATGTGGTCAGGCTGTTCGTAACAAAATATCCTGATTATCAAATTTATAATCTTGATAAGCTTACGTATGCCGGCAACCTTGCCAATCTGTCGGATATTGAAAACCTGCCGAACTACCATTTTATCAAAGCTGACATTGTGGACGGCGAGGCCATGCAAAAACTCTTTGCCCTGCACCAGTTCGACGGGGTAATCCATCTTGCAGCCGAATCGCATGTCGACCGCTCCATTGCCAACCCACTGGAGTTTGTGATGACCAATGTGGTGGGTACGGTAAACCTGCTTAATGCTGCCAAATTCCACTGGAAAGACAACTTCGACGGCAAGCGGTTTTATCATGTGAGCACCGACGAGGTGTACGGCAGCCTGGGCGAAACCGGTTATTTCACCGAGGAAACGCCTTACGATCCGCACAGCCCCTACTCGGCCTCGAAAGCCAGCAGCGACCATTTTGTTAGGGCCTACCACGATACCTACGGATTGCCTGTGGTGCTCTCGAACTGCTCGAACAATTATGGCCCAAATCAGTTCCCCGAAAAGCTCATCCCGCTCTTTATCAACAATATACGCCACAACAAACCACTGCCTGTATACGGCAAGGGCGAAAATGTGCGCGACTGGCTCTATGTGGTTGACCACGCCCGCGCCATCGACCTGATTTTCCACAAGGGCAAGGACGGCGAAACTTACAACATTGGCGGCCACAACGAATGGAAAAACATCGACCTGATCAAGGTGATCTGCCGCATTATGGACGAAAAACTCGGACGTGCACCCGGCACCTCCGAGCAACTGATCACTTATGTAAAAGACCGTGCTGGTCACGATCTGCGCTACGCCATTGATGCGGGAAAACTGCAGCATGAACTCGGCTGGGTACCTTCACTGCAATTTGAGGAAGGCATTCGACTTACCATTGAGTGGTATCTGAGTAATCAGGCCTGGCTCGACGAGGTGACTTCGGGGCATTACCTTAAGTACTACGAAGAGCAGTATGTGAAAAGGTGACACCTGATTGATCTTACTTTGGTTTGCTGGGTGATCTGGACTTTTGCAGAGCGTGCTGTATGATCCCAAACCTGATTACTGACTTGTTTATCGCTTCAGCAGTTTGAAGGCAATGTTGCGTCCATGTCCCTGAAACATAGCCAGATTGATCCAGAAAAAGGCGAACTGCTCCATGAGGGTAAATCTGTCGTTTCCTCCTACATCGTAACACTCAGCAAAACCAGCCTCCAGGGCAAGCTGTCTTACAACGGCTTTTGCCGGTTTGCTATCGCCCGCCATGAACATATCTATGATCGTGCTACCGTACGCCGTATCGTTCATATTGTTGTATCCAGTTGTATTAAAGCATTTTACAACATCGCGGCTGGCAGTATTGGCGAGAATGGCATCGCCGGTATTAGTATATCCTGCAGGCCCCTGATTCATCACAATGTTCATGGCATCGATGATAATTTTTCCGGTAGTATCGCCCAATGAGCGTGCCACTTCAACAGCTGCTTTTGCAGGTGTGGCTAACAACACCACTTCGGCTTCGTAAACAGCCTCAGCAACAGGATGAACCGAAATACCATTTTTGCTACTAAGATCCGAGCCTTTAAATTCCTTTGTGTTTCGAACACCCAGATAAGTGCGGTGGCCTGCATCGGCCCATTTGACAGCGAGGGCACTACCAACGTTTCCTGTTCCAATGATTGCGATTCTCATAACAATAAGTTTTATACTGGTTAAATCCCTTTTACAGGCAGCTTTATCATACCTGGTTGCGACTGCGAAGTTGCGATTAAAATGTTTAATCGATTATAACACTCAAAAAAACCAGCAAATATCCTTTTGGTGAGTGAATTAAAGCGCTTGAATTAAACTTTTGAACAGCTGAAAAGCTGACGCAATTTGCCGTGAGGTTTGCCGTTAAGCCTGATATGGCATAATTTTGCAGCTTTTTGCGGAGAGAGAAATCTATGGAGCATTGTTTACTCAGCGTCGTCATTCCGGCCTACAACGAAGAACGTACTATAGTCGACGTGATCGGACGGGTTTATAAAAGCCTTGAAACCAACAATATAAGCGGAGAGATCATCGTTGTTGACGATGCTTCGAAGGACAGTACTATCCACAAAGTTGAGGAGTATATTTCCCGTCATCCTGATCAGCAGGTTAAGCTGCTGAGCTCGAAACCCAACCGTGGCAAGGGTTTCGTAATTCGTCAGGGAATAAAGGAAGCTAAAGGCGATTATGTGTTGGTACAGGATGCTGATTACGAATACGACCCGCGTGAATATCCCAAACTGCTGGCCCCTGTGCTCGACGGCATGGCCGATGTGGTTTATGGTTCACGTTTCATGGGTGGCGACCCGCATCGCATCCTCTTTTTCTGGCACAGCATAGGCAACAAGTTTCTGACGTTTGTGTCGAACATGTTCACCAACCTGAACCTGACCGATATGGAGTCGGGCTACAAACTCTTCCGGCGCGACATCATTCAGGCCATCTACCTCAAGGAAAACCGTTTTGGCTTCGAGCCCGAGGTAACGGCCAAGATTGCCCGAATCCCCGGCATCCGTATTTACGAGGTGGGTATTTCCTATTATGGCCGTACCTATGCCGAGGGCAAAAAAATCAACTGGCGCGATGGTTTCCGTGCCATCTGGTGTGTACTGAAATACAACCTCTTCGACAAGAAGCACTTTACCAAACCGGTAAAACTTTAGGCAACAAGAGATACTTGCCTGCGGCTTAGTTCCAGCCCTGAGGAACAAACAGTTCCACTTTCATTTCGTCAACCAGCACGGGTTTGCTGCCCGGCAACCAGATGGTTACCCTGAAAGGATCGTGCACCTTGCGCACTTCGGGCGTGAGGTAGTATAGTTCAACCTCGTTCCACTCACCAGGTTTAAACTTCTCAGGATCAGGTAGCTGACTCTTATATGCGTAAGCATAGCCATTGTGCATGAAGGTGGCTGTGAGGTAAAAAGGATTTTCGGCCGGTGTAACTTCCGAACACACCTTAGCCGACACCCTGATGATGCCAAATTCGTGAAGCGAGAGGCCCGTCCAGTCGGTTTCGTAAAGGGGCGAAAAGGGCTGATCGGGGCTCAGCACGAAAACTCCCCCTGAAACCCCGGGTGCAGTGCTGTCGTTGGTTTGGTATTCGTCGAAGGTGTAGTGTGCCAGGGTACAGCTGCGATATTTTCGTCCACCATGGAGCAGCTCCTCCGGGCTTTTGGTGCGGTCGACCAGCCAAAGCTGCTCAAGGTTTGCTGGCGGCGTCGTTTTCAGAAAGACTGCCTTGTAGGCTTCTTTAGTCATGCGCGCACTGTGGATATAGCCGTTGAGAAATTGCCAGCTTTGAAACTGGTTGAATGCCACAATCAATATCAACAAAATAAGGATCGGGACTTTGACTAACCAAGAGCGCTGCATGACCCCCTGCAACAGATAACCCAGCGGCAAGGCCAACATCACATAGCCAGGGATTACCGCCCTTTGGCTAAAGCTGTCGGCGTACCACCAGCACGACCAGCTGGCAATGACATAGAATGAGACAGCAAAAAAGACGAAAATGGGAAAGAAGACCTCCGGCCTGCGCTTCCAAAGGCTGATAAAGCCGAAAAGGGCTAAGGCCATCAGGGGCGTGTAAAGCAACCAGCCCTTGCGGAAACTGAACAGCACTTCGAGCAGGTAAGGCTGCAGGAATTCCATCCCCTCCCCTGCGTTTCCTCCGTAACTGTTGTATAGAAATTTTCCGGTAAATAGCTTGAAATAAATAAGTTGCAAACTGCCTATTGCAAGTATGACCATAAGGGCGGCAAATATCTGCTTCCAGTTTCTTAGCAACAAAAACCACTTGTCACGCAGCGATTTTTCATTGTAAACGCCCCAAAGTACCGGCACGATGCCCACCAAAATTTCAGTAGGCCGACTCAGTGCAGCCAGACCAATGACAAGCCCAAGCAAAAGGGCTGTTTTCAAGCCCGGTTGCTCGTGCCATTTGATGGTCAGCCAAAGTACTGATGCGAAAAGGAAAAACAGATAGTTATGCGACATCAGCCCCTGACCATGCCAAACGGTATGTATCATAAAGTTGGTGCCAAACGGAATGAGTACCAACAGGACGGAAGTGAGGCAAGGGCTAAAAAACCTGAGCATGGCCTTTCGGAAAAGCAACAGCCCGGCGAGGGTGTAAACAAAACTGCCGTAAAGCAGGCTGGCCTGATAAGGGAACGAAAAGCCATCGGCCTCGTAAACAGAGAGCAAGGCCCAAATATGTCCCACAAAAAACCATGGGCTGTAGAGCACAGCCATTCCCATGGGATACTTCATCACCCAACTTCCATCGGGCATTGGCAGGGCCTGATAAAAACCTGCAGTGTTCTGATATTTGGCAATGATGCCTTCGACCACCGCGAAGTCTTTCAGACCTAAATCATTGTATATGAAGGTGAAAGGCAGATAGAGATAATAGCCAAAAATATCCCACGACAACAAGACAGCCGGAAAATGCGACAAAAGCATGGCTGCCAGCAGCGCCATCAAAGCCAGCATGGTGTAGAACGACGCATCAGCTTTTCGAATCGTTGTCGTAAGATTAAGCCTATTCATGCTTTTGCTGTTGTTTGTTGTTTTGAAGCACCCAGAAAGCATCCAGCCTAAGCATTTCTTCTTCGCTTATGCCGCGGTCCATAGCCTTTTGCCTGACCGTATTCATCCATTCGGTGCTCGAGCGAATGCCGGCGATGATTTTTTGCAGTTCTTCAAGATCGCTTTCTGTAAGGCTTTCATGTTGTTGAATGGCCTCGTGGAGCTGTTCGACAAAGCCAAAGCCAAAGCGGTACATATTGGCATCGGTGAGCAGGATAATCACGAAGTCATTGTCGAGCACCCGCAGCAGAAGGTCAACGTTTTTGCGTTCGAGAGGCGGACTGCCATCGCCCGGATAGATCTGTTCGTTGTAGTACCAAAACGAATGCTCGCCAAAGGCCTCGGTGGCATAACCGCTGCCAAACCACTGCCAGTAATAACTGTCGGCCACCACCATCACTTTGGGGGCAACTGCTGTTTTCTGTAAGTTGAATTCGGGGTAAGGCATGGGGAAGTCATCGGGCTTCATGATGATGTTGAGCCCCTCCCAGAGGTCGCGGTCGGGCGAGCGTAGCCTGTGGGTTACTTCAATTCGCTTCATATTGAAATCGAGCCACCTGCGGCCAGAAACCAATTCCATGGTATTGATCAGACTATCGAAGGCAAGCCCCAAACCATAATAGCTCCAGTGAATGCCGCATTTGGGAAACAGGGCATAGCGCGAGGTGTCGCGCATGGCACTGAACCAGGGGTTGCCGTGGATGACAGGAACACCTTTGTCGGTCAGCGCCCTGGCATAGGCAAAATCATTCCGCTTGTTAATCTCTGAAGTCCTGTAACGATCAGGAATATATTCCGGAAAAAAAGAAGCCTTGCCCGGCGCCAGGAGCACAATAAGGTATTTGTTGCGCAGGCTCAGCCAATGCGAAATGTCCGAAAGCCGGGCTGCATGTTTTTCCACCTGATCATCACCAACATAATCCTGACCAAAAAGGGCTTTAATGTAATTGATTTCATACAAAAAGCCTTCCTTACCCCGCACTACCGATTGCGCAGCTACAGTATCGAAGAGGCTGTACCTGAATTGGTTGTAAAGCCTCACCAGATCGGGACGGTAGCCGATGTGATGCTCAAGCCAGTTGTTGAGGCTTTCCTGATAGGTGCCCTGATAAATACCTTTTGCCGTTACAATCGGCTTTTGCGGTAGCTCGAAGTACCCTTTGAGTCCGCTCACTTTCGGAAAGCCTGTAAACTGCTGTATGGCAGGCAGAAAAAGGATTGCAATGAGCGATGTGGCAATGGCTTTCCGCATGACTTTCATGGCTCAGAACCTGAAGTAGATGAAGGGATTGAAGCCCGATGAAGTGATTGCACCAAGGCTGATAACAAGCAGCACAACCGAGGCCAGGGCCATCCAGATGAGCGACGAAAGTTTTTTCTCTTTGGCATAAAGACGCTGCTGCCAGGGTTCGATACCTGGCAGATAGGCCAGAAACCCAAAGAGTCCGGCAAAAATCATGGTCAACCATACTTCGCGGCTTACCGGCAAATGGTTGCTGCCCCCAAGACCAAACATGCCCGGCAGAAAATCGAACACCTGGTGCATGCTTTCGGCCCTGAACAAAACCCACCCAATGAGCGTGATGAAAAAGGTAATAAGCAGGCTGGGCAATTGGCCGATGCGTTCATAGAACCGGAGCAGAAACAGCCGGTCGAGAATAAGGAAAGTGCCATGAAAAGCGCCCCATATCACAAAATTCCATGCTGCGCCATGCCAAAGACCCGAAATGAGAAATACCAGCCAAAGGTTGAAATACATCCTTTTTGGGCTCACCTTGTTACCGCCCAGCGGAATATAAAGATAATCGCGCATCCATCGGCCCAGGGTCATATGCCAGCGGCGCCAGAATTCGGAAATGCTGCGCGAAATATATGGATTGTTGAAGTTTTCCGGAAAGTCGAAACCAATCATGCGGCCCAGGCCGATGGCCATGTCGGAGTATCCTGCAAAATCGTAATAGATCTGAAAGGCATAGGCGATAATTCCCACCCATAGCGTAACCGTATCGAGCTGTGATACGTCGGCTGCAAATACACTATCGGCATAAGCACCCAGCGGATTGGCTATCAACACCTTACGGGCAAGTCCAATGGTAAACCTGAAAAAGCCGGTAATGCGGTTGTCGGCCGTTTCGTTCCATCGGCGTTCGTTGAGCTGCCCGGCCACTTCGTTGAACCGGACGATGGGGCCGGCGATGAGCTGAGGGAACATCAGGATATAAAGGGCAAGGTCAGTTACCCTTTTCAGTGGCGGGTGCATGCCTCTGTAAACGTCGATGGTGTAGGTCATCTTCTGGAAAGTGAAAAATGAGATGCCGATAGGCAGAGCCACTTTAGTCCACTCCACAGGCTGGCTGCCCATTGCGGTAAGAATGGCATCAACGTTTTCGATGAAGAAGTTGGCATATTTAAAGTAGGCCAGCAAGCCTACATTCATGACAATGCTGGCAGCGGTATAGGTTCTTTTCAAACGGCGAGAGGGGGCTGCAAACATCAGCTTCACGAGGTAGAAGTCGATGATGATGCTTACTACCACAATGAAAATGAAGTCGGGCGCTCCCCAGGCATAAAAGAACATGCTGGCCAACAGGGCCACGTAGTTGCGCAGCCGGTGGGGCGAGATATAGTAGAGCAACAAAAATGCAGGGAGGAAATAAAGGATGAAAAGGCTGCTGCTAAATACCATCGTGCCGCTTTTGTAGATGAGAAGGGCAAAATTAAGGCTTTGCAATCAACAGCCAAAGACAAGGCAGAAAGAATGATGCTCGTGAGGAAAATCTACTAAATCAATCCGAAATCGATAAGGCAAATTTGTAGTAAATGAATAATCAATGATCAGGGCGGCAATGATACTTTTCCTCAGCCACTTCTACTGATTTCAATACAGCTTTTGTAAAAGAATTGGAATGACTTGTAATGAAGGATAACTACAAATCATTAAAGAAATAATTTTTTAACTGCAAGCTACAGCGCTATCACGGCACTGATTACTCCCGGAAACATTTTCTCGTTGCGCTGCTGCATCAAATACATGGCCGCATCGAATACCAGCAGAAAACCTCCCTGCAACACCACGGCCTTGCCAAAGCCCTCGAGCATTTGCGGTCGTTTGGCACCGGGTTGTTGCGAACGGTGCCACATATAGGCTCCGGCTGCCATATAAAGCACATCAATCCCGGCATTGATCAGATAAAGCCACTTGATGCGAAGATGATCGTCGGCAAGCTCAGGAAATGGCATTGCACTGATGTCGTGCTGCGCAAAATTCCACATGGCAAAACCAGCTATTCCAAGGTTGACAGCATTCCATGCGAAGTTCATCTGATGGAAGTGTCTGGTCTGGCCTTCGGTTCGCGACATGCCCACCGCACCAATGGCCATATTGGCAATGGCCCAGCTGCCCAGCACATACATCCCGTTGATGTTGGTTTGCCGGCTTTTACGAAAAAAATCTTCTTCTGGGGAGGAAGCCAGCAGGAAAGCGGGAGTAAGTATTAGAAAAATTAAAAGCAGATTTTTCATAAAATGCAGGTTTGGAAAACTAACATTCTATCCCTGCAATATGTTCATTTAGAGCGCTGCCAGCCTATCGAGGGTGTTGCGGATAAGTTTCTCCATGTAAGGATGGTAGTTGGGAGCAAACTTTTCTGTTACTCTGTTGGCAATGATCACGCAAAGCGTAAGAGCTTCGTGCCCCAGCAAGCGGCTCAGGCCGTAGAGGGCCGAACTTTCCATCTCGAAGTTGGTGATGCGGTGGCCTCCATAGGCAAACGACTCCATTTTGGGATTCATGTTTTTATCTGGCAGTCTGAGCCTGAGGCTTCGGCCCTGCGGACCATAAAAACCAGGTGCTGTGGCAGTTACGCCTTTTATATATCCCTCACCTACTGTTTTAAGCAAGCTCTCAGAAGCCCTCACCACATAAGGATGCGGCAAATGCTTGTTCCAGCCGGTATGGTTGATAAAAGCTTCGGTCATTCCGTGCTCGGTAACTTCGCTGCAGCCCTCATAAAAATAGAGTAGTCCATCCAAACCCAACGCATATTCCGTAGCCACAACGCTGTCGCCCACCGGCACATCGGGTTGGAGGGCACCGGAGGTTCCCAGTCTGATGAGTTTCAGGCGGGTGTGTTCGGCTTTCGGTGTGCGGTTATTCAGGTCAATATTGAACAGCGCATCCAGCTCATTCACCACAATATCAATGTTGTCCGTGCCCATACCCGTTGACATCACGGTAATGCGTTTGCCTCGGTAATAGCCTGTATGCGTGATGATTTCGCGATTCGACACCTCGAACTCTAGCTCATCGAAAAAGGCTGATACCTTGCGCACGCGGTTTGGATCGCCTACCAGAATAATGGTGTCGGCCACTTGCTCGGGCATGAGCCTGAGATGATACACCGAGCCATCGGCATTGAGCGGCAGTTGCGAGTCGGGAATGGGTTTTGCTGTCATAAAGAATGCTTTCTACCTTTGCAAAGGTAGTTTGTTTGTTGCACAGCATTTCAAAGCCAGTAAATCTGAACAATGAAACATCAGTGCTGTTGAGGCAAAAAAGTAAAAAAGAATGCTTCAAAAAGAAGGTTTAGCCGAAATTATTTCCATCGGGGATGAACTGCTCATTGGGCAGGTTGTAAACAGCAACGCTGCATGGATGGGCGAGCAATTGTTTTCGTCGGGCATTGCATTGCGCCGGGTTGTAACCATAGGCGACAGCGAGGCAGATTTGCATGCCGCAATAGATGATGCATGCAACAACGCGCAATTTATTTTTCTTACGGGTGGCCTTGGGCCAACTTCCGACGACATCACCAAACCTGCTTTATGCAACTATTTTGGAGTGCCCCTGGTGTGGAATCAGGAGGCCTACCAACAGGTAGAGGCTTTGTTTGCCCGCAGGGGAATGACGGTAACCGACCGCAACAGGCAGCAGGCCATGCTCCCGGCCAACTGTATAGCCATACCCAATCCTAACGGAACAGCTCCGGGCATGTGGTTTGAGCACAAAGGTTCGGTCATTGTATCGATGCCGGGAGTGCCCTTCGAGATGAAGCCCATGTTTGCTGACGAGGTGATACCGCATATCAAAGCCAGATTTGGCGGCAACAACTACTTTTTCCGCACGGTGATGACTACTGGTGCCGGCGAGTCGGCCATAGCCGAAAGACTTAAAAAATTCGAAAGCACACTGCCTGAAAATTGTAGGCTGGCCTACCTGCCCCAGCCGGGCATTGTGCGCCTGAGGTTAGGCATTTCAGGAACTGACGGCCCGCAAGCTCTTCAGGCATTGAACAGCAAGGTGGTTGAAATGGCAGATTTACTTTCGGATATAGTTTATGGCTACGACAACGAAATGCCCGAAGAAACAGTGTTTCGCATGCTTAAAGAGAGGCGCTTCACCCTTGGCCTTGCCGAAAGCTGCACCGGAGGTTACCTTGCTCACCTTATTACCAGTCTTGCCGGGAGCTCAGCTGTTTTCAAAGGCAGCATTGTGGCCTATGCCAACGAAGCCAAAACGGTTTTGCTTGGGGTGGACGAAGCCCTTATCAACACCTTTGGGGCGGTGAGCGCGGAGGTAGCCACGGCCATGGCACAAGGAGCACGCAGCAGCTTGCAAACCGATTATGCCATAGGCATCACGGGCATTGCCGGACCGGATGGCGGCACTGCTGAGAAACCAGTAGGAACGGTGTGGATTGCTCTGGCCGGACCGGAACATTCGGAGGTGCAACACTTTCTTTTTGGCGACAAACGCGACCGAAACATACGCCGAAGCGCCCTGGCAGCCCTTAATATGCTGCGCAAGGCGCTTCTGAAATAATCGTTTATGAAGTTTTAGCCCTCGAAAGTGGCGCTCATCGTCACAATATTTTTATCTACTTTTTTAAACAAACCCTGAAGCACGGTACCCGGGCCTACTTCTATGACGGTGCGGGCTCCGCTGGCGATCATGTTGTTCATGATTTGCGTCCAGCGCACAGGAGAGGTGAGCTGTGCAATAAGGTTTGTTTTAATAATTTCAGGATCGGTAACCGACTGACCCGTAACGTTTTGATAAATGGGGCAAATTCCTCTTGCAAATTTTGTTGCATTGATGGCCTCGGCCAGTTCGATGCGGGCCGGCTCCATGAGGGGCGAATGAAAAGCGCCACCCACCTTGAGAGGCAGGGCACGTTTGGCACCGGCAGCAAGAAGCAGCTCGCAGGCTTTTGCCACGCCGGCTTCGCTGCCCGAAATCACCAGCTGGCCGGGGCTGTTATAGTTGGCGGGCACCACCACCTCGTCCTTGATTCCGGCACAGATGCGTTCAACTTCTGCATCATCAATGCCCAGAATGGCAGCCATGGTACTGGGTTTGAGCTCGCATGCTGCCTGCATGGCCATGGCACGCTTGTACACCAGCTTCAGGCCATCCTCAAAACTGAGGGTTCGGTTGGCTACAAGGGCCGAAAACTCGCCCAGCGAATGGCCAGCGACCATATCAGGTTTAAAATTGTCGCCGAGCACTGTAGCCAAAATTACCGAGTGCAAAAAGATGGCGGGCTGGGTAACCTTTGTTTGACGCAGGTCTTCTTCGGTACCCTCAAACATCAGGTCGGTAATTTTGAACTTGAGGATGGTGTTGGCTTTCAGGAAAAGCTCTTTGGCTTTAGCCGATTTTTCAAAAAGGTCTTTTCCCATACCCGGATACTGTGCTCCCTGTCCGGGGAAAACGTAAGCTTTCATAGTTTCAGGTTAAGTTAAACCAATCGGGCCGCGCGGATCTCAGCTTCGTTGTTGATTGCTTCACGGGGCAGCTGCAAAAGTAGCAAAATAAGGATCGGATTATTTTAACCGGTCAGGCAATCTATTAACAATATGTTAGAAGCAGCGACACTTAAGCTTATTGGGCGGCATCGAATTACAAATGCATTCGGTTCTGAATCAGACTAATAAATTCTGCTCTTGTTTCCATACGCTGAAATGCACCGGTGAAATCGCTGGTGGTGGTTACTGAGCTTTGTTTTTGAACTCCGCGCATCGACATGCATAAATGGCGTGCCTCGATAACCACGGCCACACCCAGCGGATTGAGTGCATCCTGAATGGCCTCCTTGATTTGAGAGGTCAGCCGCTCCTGCACTTGCAGCCTTCTGGCATAGGCCTCCACCACACGGGCAATTTTGCTCAGTCCGGTAATGTAACCATTGGGGATGTAACCCACATGGGCTTTCCCGATGAATGGTATCATGTGATGCTCACACAGTGAAAATATCTCAATGTCTTTCACGATGACCATTTCGCGATAGTCTTCCTTGAACTTGGCCGACAGCAATATTTCTATAGGGTCGTGGTCGTAGCCTTGCGTGAGAAACTGAATGGCCTTTGCTACCCGCTTTGGAGTTTCAATCAAGCCTTCGCGTTGGGGATCTTCACCGATGAGCTTGAGGATTGCTTCGTAATGCTGCTGAAGCGCTGCGAGCTTTTCGGGGGCATATTTCTCAATTTTCTCGTAGCCAAGAAGTGGTTTGGGCTGCCTTTTGTCCTGCATGATAATCTGAATCTGAGTCGTAAAGTTACAACTGTTTGTTGCCGGGCTTAAAATTACCCCGCGGTTTCTGCATTTTTACAGCCAGCCGCGATTCGAAAACGGCAAACACCACATAATAAATAAGGAATAGTAAGAGAAAAATCTTTGCCTCGCTGCGGTAGATGAGCAGATAAACTACTATGAAAGTGAGGTAGAGCAGTAGTTTGATACCAGTGCTAAGGAGGAAAAAGTTGGCAAAAGCATGCTGCTTCTTGTTCATCACATTGAGGTAGATGGCAAAAAATACACCGCCGCTAATGTAAAATAAGGCCAAAGACCAGATCCATCCATTGGTTTGCCAGGCATCGGAGAGAAATCTCAATACTAAAAAGGTAATAATTGCGAGCGCAAGGGCGATCCAAAACTGTGTTATGAGGTACTTTTTAAGGCTCATTATTTCTTCTTTTTACTTAGAAGGTCTTTAGTAGCGTAATAAATGGCCAGGCCTACCGACAACATACTGAGCAATACGGTAAAAATCGGGAAATTCCATCCTGTTTTCGAATCAATCCACCAACCTCCTGCCACGCCGGCCAGTATGATAAACAGCATTTGGAAGGCCATAGCCGAATAGCGGGCATAGGTCTTCATCTGGTTTATTGGCTGCTCCTGGCGCGGTTTTTTTGTATCAGGCATTTCCCGGTTTCAGATTAGCCTGTTGCATGGTACACTTGCCATTAAACACCGCTCCTACCTCGATGGCAAGCCTTGAAGTAGTCAGTTCGCCAGTTACCATAGCTGAAGCCTTTAATGTGGTCAGGTCGGCAGTTAGGATATTTCCGGTCACTTTGCCGGAAATATCAGCATTGGCACAGTGGATATTACCTTCAACCACACCGGTATTGCCGATAACAATTCGGCCCTGGCTGCTGATGTTACCAAAAAGGTTGCCGTCGATGCGAAAGTCGCCCTGAAGCTCAATATCGCCTTTAATAACCGTTCCCTGCCCGAGGATATTCCTCACTGCTGAATCGTGTACAACGGAAGTAAGCTTTCTCAAGGTATTACTGTTTTTGGTTTGTCATTGGTAAAACTTTTTCAGGAAGCGTTCATACTCCTGAATATCTTTTTGCCGATAGAAAACGGGGTAGTTGCCCAGCGAAACCGGCACAACCAGGTAGTCGGCCTGGCCAACTCCTCCAAACACATAGTCCGATTGTGCCAGAGCAATGCGATAGGCTTCAGCTTCGCGGCTGTCAATGAAGTTCCCGACGGTAATCAGCGTATATTGCTCATTGAGCACCAGGCTTCTGATGTTCAGGTTGGCCGAACGAAAACTACGGGTGTTAAAGTCGGAAAGCCTCACCCTGAGCGGGTCGATGCGCACACGCTCGGTGCTGGCAATCACCATCACGAGGTGACCAGAGGATGGCTCATATGTGTATGGGAATTGCTCATCAGGTTCCTTGGCACTCGCCTGTTCGCCAGGCAGATCGGGCACTTCCAGCTTGAGGTCATAGGTCCGGTTGAGCTCCCTGAGGATGCCGGCAGCCAGCGGTGCCACCGGACTGGTCTGATAGCTGCGCACAATGTTATCGAGTACCAGGGCCATCGAATCCACCACGTACACCCTTCCGAGAGCCACCGCCCTCAGGAATTCGAAACGTGGAAACAAGTCCACATCGTCGCTGTAGAGGTTTCGCGCCCGGTTGGTATTGAGCAGCACCCTGAAATACTCCTCGTTTTGATAGGCCTGCAAAGTCTGTTCGTAAAACCGCAACGACTCATCGCCCTGAGCTGCCTTCTTGACGAAATAATCAGGGTCTTCGATCACCCTCGCATAATCGGTATTGGGATAATGTTGCAATATCAGCGCTCCGTATCGGTTTGCATCCGATGTTTCGTCTTGAGCAATATGCATGCGATAGAGGGCATACCAGGCCTGCAAACGGAATTCGGTGTCGAGAAACCTGCTTAGCAGTGCGTTGTAAGCCTCGATCGATCTGGGATAATCGTTGAGCTTCTCTTTGTAGATATAGCCAACGTTATTGTAGGCCTCTTCAATCATGTAAAGCGAAGCCTCTTTGGCCTCGGGCGTCAGCGGGAGCTCACGCAGGTAGTATTCGCGGTCAGTTTCGGTATAGTTTTTAGCAGCCGAGTCAGGCTGATTTGCACCGCTTCCGGCTCCTCCTCCAAGGGCTATGCTTTCGCTGCCCACTGAGCCCAGACTGGATTTATCGCTTATGCGCCAGTTGTCTTCGAGCTTGCGGCGGCCCCATTTTCGCAAAAACTCGGTGTAGCCAAAGCTCAGGGTATTAGGGTTGTAGAAATACCATTCGCGCGATTGTTCGACGGGCGAGCCGCCTCCGCGAACACCCATCTCACGGTTCATCATCACATTGCGTTCCATTTCGCGCTCTTCCTGTTCCCGTTTAAGCTGCTCGTCGCGTATTTTTTTGATAATGCCGTCGACCAGTGCAATTCTGCTCAATGAGTCCATGTTGGCAACCCGCAACAAGCTGTCCTGCAGGCGGATAGTATTGAGGCTTTCGACCAGTTCGCTGAGTACCGTGGCTTTGTTGCGAATACTGTCGTAGCCGGGGAAATCGCGGTTGAGCGCGCTTACCGCTGTATCATAATAAGCCTGTGAATTAATGTAATCGTTGCGGTCGAAATACATCGAGGCCAGCCTTAGGCTCGAAGAAGCCTGCTGCTGCTTGTTGCGAGTGCTTTTGGCCACCGAAAGCCTGAGGTATTCCATGGCTTTTTCGGTATTGCCTTCGCTCAGGGCAATATCGGCAAGGGCAGCATAAATCTTATCGTGGTAATCATCATTCTTCGGATCGCGAAGCATTCGCTGCAGGCTTCTTACCAGTTCGCGGCTGTCGGAGGAGGCGCTGTCGAAGTTGCGGGCCATATTGATGCGCGCTTCGAAAGCCATAGCATAGGTGGGATTGGATTTGAGCACCTGTGCATAAAAGTCGTTGGCCTTCGTTTTGTCGCCGTTAAGCTGGTGTATCTGGCCGATAATGAAAAGTGTGCGGGTTCGGTAATATTTGCTTCTGGTCTCCTTTAAAGCCTGTTGGAGAACAGGTAAGGCCTGGTTGTACCGTCCTGAGGCGATGAAAAAATCTGCCGTTACAAGGCTGAGATTCTCACGCACTTCCTGTGGCATCAGGCTTGTTCGGCTTCGGCTGCGCAGCGATTCAATCATGGCCTCGGCTTTATCGAACTGCTGCGTCTGGGTGTAGGTACGCACCAGCCAGAGGTCGGCTGTGTGCGTGATATCGTTGTAGCTGTATTGGCGTGCTACAAACTCAAAGGTCCGGCGGGCACTGATGTAGTCTTGCTTGTAGAAATGTGCCTTGCCCATCATCAAGTAACTGTCGTCGATCCAGCGCACCTGTTCTTTTCCGTTGAAATACATGGAGTGTTTCTGCACACCAATGGCGCCTTTCTCAATGGCGCGTTCCATCTGAGTGTTGATTCGGGCTGCCTCGGCCTTTGAGCCATAGTTAAATACCCTGAGAACGCCGGAGTAGTCGTCTTCGGCCGATTTGCGCAACTCGGCCACGCCGGTTTTGAGGCTTTCATTGCCGTTCCAGTAAACGTTGTAGCGGCTTGTCAGGTTGTGATAGGCGCGCCTTGTCCAGGTATTCTTTTTAGTGGAGCAGGCCTGCGCTACCAGCAACAGCGCCGGCAAAAGCAGCCAATAGGATTTTATGTGCAGCGGATGTCTCATTCCTTTGTTTTGCAACCCTTTCAAACGTCGGATTTTGCAGCTTAGTCTAATAAAGTGCTACGAATTATCACAAATGGCAAAAGTAAGCAAAATCATTGCCTTTCGAGCCGCAATCCCAAGCTTATGGCACTGAAGCAGCGATGCATGGCATAATAATGATAACTTTGCCGGGCTTCAGGTATTGTATCGGACAAATGGCACGCGACAAAAGGAAGTGGTATCAAAAGCTGCACAATAAGTACAGACTGGTAATGTTCGACGATGAGTCGTTCGAAGAGAAAATCAGCTTCAGGCTCAGCAGGATGAACGTTTTTGTGGTGGTTGTGAGCCTTAGTTTTTTTCTGGTTTTCGTCACCACATATATTATTGCCTTTACTCCCCTGCGGGAATACATTCCAGGCTATACCGACCTCGAAACAAAGCGCTCCGTCTATTCGCTCCAGCGCAGAGCCGACTCACTGGAGCGTGTTTTCGATCAGAAACAGCTTTATTTTGACAATATTCGCCGCATCGTAATGGGTTATGAAGACGGCGACGACAGCCTGACGGCCGTTCAGCAAAGCTTCAGGAACAAGCCTTCCGTAAAAAGCGATACAATACGATATACCCGTTCGAAAGAAGACAGCCTGCTCAGGATGGAATTTGAAAATACCGAGCGTTTCAACCTGATGACCGAAGGCAGTATCATCCCCGAATCGCGACGACGGGCCATGGGTATTGCCAATTTTTTTGTACCGCTCAAAGGTACCGTTACCAATAAATTCAATCCGGCTCAGCGCCACTTTGGTGTCGATGTGGTGAGCCGCCCCAACGAGGCAATTAAGGCAACCCTCGAAGGGGTGGTTGTGTTTGCCGACTGGACGCCCGAAAAAGGATATGTTATTGGCATTCAACATGCCGGCAACTTCCTATCGGTTTACAAACACAATTCTGTTCTGTTGCGTCGCGAAGGCGATGTGGTGAGGGCCGGCGAACCCATTGCCATCATCGGTCAGGGCGGCGAGCTCAGCACCGGACCTCACCTGCATTTTGAGCTGTGGTATAATGCCAGTCCCATCAACCCGGAAGACTACATCTCATTCTGATCAAATTGATTTCGAGGCCTTTAACTTATTTTGAGAATTGGCCGGAATCCCTTTGGCCAAAAAATGACTAATCTTGCAGCCTCTAAAAGGCTTAAGCCCTCATCAAAAAGTTTTTGAAAACAATCCGCTTCAATGGAAATCCTGATAAAAATTCTGCAACTGCTGCTGAGCCTCTCCATCCTGGTCATCGTGCACGAGTTTGGCCATTTTGCCGCCGCTAAAATCTTCAAGACAAGGGTTGAAAAGTTTTACCTCTTTTTCAATCCGTGGTTTTCGCTCTTCAAATTCAACTATAAGGGGACAGAATACGGCATTGGCTGGCTGCCACTGGGTGGTTATGTGAAGATTGCCGGGATGATCGACGAATCGCTCGACAAGGAAGCCATGAAGCAGCCTCCTCAACCCTGGGAGTTTCGCACCAAGCCGGCATGGCAAAGGCTGATCATCATGCTCGGAGGTGTTATCATGAACGTTGTTCTGGCATTTGTCATTTACATCGTCATGCTCACCGTCTATGGCGAGCAATATCTCCCCACCGCCGAAGCAAACCGCTATGGTATTGCCACCGATTCGCTTGGTCGTTCGTTTGGCCTGATGAACGGCGACCGTATACTCGCGGTTGACGGGCACTCAGTTTCTGATTTCAATAAAATTCCGCTTACCATCATTCTCGAAAAAGCAAAGACAATCAGCGTTGAACGCAACGGCAGGCCCCTCACAATCGAGTTGCCAGAAGGCGCTATCGGGAAACTTGTGAAGCACCAGTCGCCGCTGTTTCTCTCGGCACGCATTCCTTTCGTGGTGCAGGGCTTCCCCGAAACCTCAGCAGCCCGAGATGCGGGTGTGAAGCCCGGCGATACACTCCTTTCGATTAACGGAGAGGAAGCGCGATATTTTCAGGACTTCAGGGAAAAAATTCAGCAATACCGGAATCACGAAATTAGCCTTGGGCTATTGCGCGGAAACGATACGCTCTATCTTTCAGTAAAAGTTCCCGAAGCCGGTCTGATAGGCGTTTTCCCCGTGCAGCAGCTTGATGCGTTTTTCAATCTTGCCAAAAAGGATTACAACATTTTTTCGGCTATCCCGGCAGGAATGACCAAGACGGTCGACGGCATCAGCGGCTACCTCAAGCAGTTGAAACTCATTGTTTCGCCTGAGGTGAAAGCTTATGAAAATGTGGGAGGATTCATCGCGATTGGCAATATTTTCCCGGCCGAGTTTCACTGGGAAAGCTTCTGGCGGCTCACGGCCTTCCTCTCCATCATGCTGGCTGTGCTCAATTTACTACCCATCCCGGCCCTCGACGGTGGTCATGTCATGTTTCTGATGTATGAGATTGTTGCCCGCCGCAAACCCAGCGACAAATTCATGGAGGTGGCTCAGATTGTGGGCATGGCGCTTTTGCTGGCGTTGATGATTTTTGCCAACGGTAACGATATCGTAAAGCTTTTCAGATAAGGCGATTATTGCTCAAACTTTGCCTGCAATGGCATAAATCCTTCGCCCAAAATTTCGTCGGCATCGAGCACTGTTAAAAATGCCCCCGGATCGGTGCGCGCAGTGAACTCCTGCAGCAATGCCACTTCCCTGCGATTGAGCACAACATAAATCATTTGGCGTTCAACACCCGCATACATCCCTGCGGCCTTGATGAGCGTTCCGCCCCGCTGAAGATCTTTGATGATGTAATTCGTTATTTCGCTTTGCCTGTCCGAAATCAGCAATATCAGCTTGTCGTAACGTAAACCCTGCATCACCAGATCGATTATCTGACCCATCATAAAGATGGCCAGAAGCGAATACAACGGGATGGCCCAATCTTCGAACACCACTGCGCCGAGCACCACGATCAATCCGTCCACCATCATCATGAGCCTTCCGAGGGGTTTGCCCGTCCACTTGCCGAGCATCATGGCCATAACATCCGTTCCTCCGCAGGTAGCTTTGGCTTTAAACAACATCCCCACTCCCAGACCGATTACCGCTCCGCCATACAAAGCCGATAAAAGTATGTCGTCTTCCACCACCGGCTTTCCCTGCGTAAGCCAGTTCAGACCATCCATAAAGCCCGAGGTAAGGATAAAGCCTGTAAACGTTTTTGCGCCAAATCTTGGTCCCAGCACCCTGATTCCCAGCAAGGTGAGCGGAACATTGAAAAACATGGCCGTAAGGCCGACCGGGGTGCCAAAGGTATGGTGCAACACGATGGAGATGCCATAGATACCGCCAGGCACGATGCGGTGCGGGGTAATAAACAATACATAGCCGGCAGCAATGATGAAAGCCCCAGCCAAAATAAGGGCATAAGCCTTAAACCACGACCGGCTCAGCGGTTTGTAGCGGACAACATAGCCCATTAGTCGCTCACTTTTTCTTTCAGCGATTTGAAGCCTTCGCCGAGTATTTCGTTGGCATTGATAACGGTTACAAAAGCACGCGGGTCAATCTGATGAATATATTCCTGAAGCATAGCCATTTCGCGCCGGTTGACTACCGTAAAGATGATGGTTCGTTCAGCCCCGTTATACATGCCCTGCCCTTTGATGAATGTTCCACCGCGGTTGAGATCGTTGATAATCTTGTGTCTGATGTCTTCGTATTTATCCGATATGATAAACAGGGTTTTATCGTAATTAATCCCTTGCAGAATGGTGTCGATTACCCTTCCTGTAATAAATATCACTATGAGTGAATAGAGTGGGATTTTCCAGTCCTGAAACACGGCCAGACCAAGCAGCACAATCACCGAGTCGACATAAATAAGCAGCTGTCCAACAGGTAGTTTTGTGTACTTGCTAATAATCATCGCCACGATGTCGGTACCTCCCGAAGTGGCTTTCGATTTGAAGATGAGGCCAAGCCCGAGACCCAGAAAAACGCCTCCAAAAATCGACGAAAGCAAAGGCTCGTCGGGTACAAGGGGCTCACTGCCGTAGAAGTAGGTTATGCCATCCACAAAAAGTGCGGTGAGCAAAAAGCCGACTACAGTTTTTGCTCCAAAACGCGGTCCCAGGATTCTGATTCCAAGCAATGTGAGCGGTATGTCCATGCTCAGGGCTGTCATACCCACCGGAAAACCGAAAAGGTAATGCAATACGATGGCAATACCGTACACCCCGCCGGGCACTATTTTGTAAGGAGTGATAAACAGCACGAAGCCCGCTGCCAGAATAAAACTTCCGACCAGGATGAGGCTGTAGTTGATAATCCATTTTCGGGAGAACAGTTTCTCCTTTTGTAGAAAAGGCATGATTGCAGATTTTTTTGCAAAGTTAGGATTTTGGGTGCTGATGCCTGCCAAAGACTGCCCTGGCGCGCAATAAAGCGACAAAACAAAGGTTAATAGGCTAACAGGCTTTACGGTGCTCCGATGCTGCTGAAAGGCAATAATTAAGCACCGAAAGAGAGGTTGCACGAAAAGTATTAATTTAGCGGCTTCCTAAGAAGCGCTTAGGCCATAGAATGACATTGATTATCAGGACTTTCATCGTTTTTCTGCTGCTAATTGGGGCACAATGGCGGGTATTTGCACAGCAAGCTCCCATCTTCACACATCACGGCAGCACCCATGCTTACACCAATCCAGGATTTGCCGGGCTTGGCGAAGGCATTTGCGTGAACGGTATCGTCAGGCAGCAATGGGCTGGCTTTAAAGACATGGAAGGCAACAAAGTGGCTCCCGAAACCTTTTTAATTACAGGCGATATGCCAGTAAACCTGCTCCGGGGAGGCGCATCGCTGGCCATTATTCAGGATAAGCTTGGCTTTGAGCGCAATGTTGGTGTTCAGCTTGGCTATGCCTATCATACCGGATTTGCCGGTGGAACATTGGGTATCGGAACGGCATTAAACTTTCTGAACCGCACCGTAGATTTCTCTAAGTTCAAACCACATTCCAGCGGCGATCCGGTGTTGGCACAGGGCGAGCTCAGCGATATGCTTTTCGACCTCAATTTTGGCTTATTTTATGAAGTCTCCGAAAAATATTACGCCGGCATTTCGATGACCAGCGCCCTCGAAAGTCGCGGTAAAGCACTGACATCCAATTCCGAAGCCAGTTTCGTTGGCGATCGTACCGTTTACTTAGTGGGTGGCTATCAATACACTTTCCCCAATAATCCCGCATATACCATTCAACCCTCTGTGAGCCTGATGAGTAATTTTTCTACGTGGCAGATGAACCTTTCGGGAGCTCTGTCATACAATAATCAGTTTTGGGGAGGCGTTAATTACCGTCCGCAGGAATCTGTAGGCATCTTGCTTGGTATGAAAGTGCTCGATCTTAAAATCAGTTACAGTTACGACGTGAACATTATGGGCCTGGGTGTTCCCGGCTCTCACGAAGTAAGCCTGGGATATTGTTTTAAGGTGCAGACTGAAAAATACACCCGAACCTATCGCAACACACGATACCTCTAAAAATACAAAACGCTGTTGACCAGATATTTTGAACCGAAGATGAAAAGAATTCTGATGTTTGCCGCCACGGCGCTCATACTTGCCTCCTGTGGCAGCTCAAACCAGGGAGAGCTTGTGGGTGCCCGCAAGAAATCGAAGCCATTTTTCCAGCCCGATCCTTATGGTATGGTTTTTATCCCGCAAGGGAGCTTCACCATGGGTGCAGGTGGTGAAGATATTACCTATGGCGCCCTCAACCAGCCCAAGACCATTTCGGTTTCGGCCTTTTTTATGGACGAGACTGAAATCACCAATAATAAGTATAGGGAATTTGTCTGGTACGTACGCGACTCTATCGCCCGCACCTTGCTCGGAGAAGTGCAGCCTGATAAATACCTGATTTCGGAAGATCCTAAAACCGGCGAGCAATTCGACCCTCCGCATCTGAACTGGAAAACTCCCATTCAGTGGAACAGCAAGGATCAGGATGTTCGTCAGGCACTCGAGCAAATGTATCTGCCCGACCTTGAGCGCTATTTCCGCCGCAAAGAAATTGACACCCGCAAACTCAACTACGTTTATTACTGGGTCGACCTGCATGCAGCCGCAAAGAAAGAATTTGACGAAAACGGAAAATACGACTACCGCAATGCAGGGTTGTCGAACCGCCCGCAGGGTTTGACCAACCGCTCAGTTTACGTTCGCAAGGAAATGATCAACGTATATCCCGACACCCTTGCATGGATTCATGATTATGCCTATTCTTTCAACGATCCGATGACGGAGAAGTATTTCTGGCATCCGGCATACGATCATTATCCGGTGGTAGGCGTCAACTGGCAACAGGCCCGCGCATTCTGCGTTTGGCGCACCGAAAAGCTCAACAACTATCTGCTTTCGAAAAAAGGTGAAGTGGCGCTGGCAGAGTTTCGCCTGCCTACCGAAGCTGAATGGGAGTGGGCGGCACGCGGCGGCAACAACCTCAACCCTTACCCCTGGGGCGGTCCCTACACCCGCAACGATCAGGGTTGCTTTTTGGCCAACTTTAAGCCCATGCGCGGCGATTATATTGCCGACGGAGGTTTGCGCACAGTTATTGTAGGTCATTATCCGCCAAACGACTTTGGATTGTATGATATGGCGGGTAATGTAGCCGAATGGACCAACAGCGCCTTCGATCCTGCTTCCTATAACCTGACATGGGATATGAACCCCAATTATACTTACAACGCCAAAGAAAGCGACCCACCTGTTATGAAGCGTAAAGTGATCCGTGGCGGCTCGTGGAAAGACATCGAATACTACCTGCAGGTAACCACCCGTGCATACGAGTATCAGGACACGGCAAAGAGTTATATCGGCTTCCGCACCATCCAACCTTACCTTGGTCGCAATAAGGGCGACAACCCATTGAAATCTTCAAGAGTTTACAGATAAGTCAAACAACAATAAGCCAAGTAATAAAACAATGAGCTTCAATAAGTTTCTCCGTAGCAAGAAGTATAAAAAAATCATGTCGATGATTTATGGCTTTGGTGCCTCCATCGTTATCATCGGCGCGCTTTTCAAGATCAATCACTATCAGGGTGCCAACGAGCTGCTGGCTATCGGTCTGATCACCGAGGCTATCATCTTTTTCTTTTCGGCATTCGAGCCTCCGCATATCGAACCCGACTGGAGCCTCGTTTACCCCCAGCTTGCCGGAATGTATCACGACAGCCCGCTGCAGCAGGAATTGCAAAAGAGTTCAGGTGCCTCGCAACAGCTCGACAAACTGTTCAAGGATGCCAACATTGACAAGGATACTATTGAGAAATTCGGACAAGGATTGCGCAAGATCAGTGAGCAGGCCAACCAGCTCTCCCAGGTGGGCAGTGCCGTTGTGGCCACTTCCGAGTTTTCGGACAGCCTTAAGAATGCTTCGCGCAATGTGAACGAGCTTGCAGGCAGCTACAAAAAGGCTTCCGAGGCTCTCAGTAAAGATGCAGTGGCTACGGTTGAATTTGTGGACAATATGAAAGGCGCAGCCGAAAACGCATCGAAGCTTAGCAGCGCATACGGACAAGCCGCTGAAGCGATTAAGAGAGAAGCGCTTACTACTGAAGAGCTATCAAACACCGTGAAAACAGCTGCCCAGTCGGCAAAAATGCTGGCTGAGTCGTACTCGATCTCCGCTTCCACACTCAAGAAATCGATGGAATCGCTCGACTTTGGCAGGGTTGACGGCGAGTCGTACAACAAACAGCTGCAGCAGATTGCCAAAAATATGGCTGCTCTCAATCAGGTTTATGAGATGCAGCTGCAGGGCGCTTCGAAGAATGCCGAAGCCGCTGACAACCTGCACAAAACCATGAGCCAGTATCTGGAAAAGATGAATCAGACCGCCGCCAACACCCAGCAGCTTAACCAGCAGATGACCGAGCTGAACCAACGCATCAGTGCACTGAACAAGGTGTATGGCAATATGCTGTCGGCCATGAATTTCAAGGCATAACAAAACCTATAGCAACAAAACCGGAGATTACAGCCCATGGCAGGATATAAGGAAACCCCAAGGCAGAAAATGATCGGGATGTTGTACCTGGTTTTGACTGCCTTGCTGGCCCTCAATGTTTCGAAAGATATTCTCGACGCCTTTCTGGTGGTAAACGAAAGCATGGTGAGCACCAACGAAAGTTTCACCAGCAAAATCGTGAGCGAATACGCACGTTTCGAAAACCAGTACAATATGAACCCGGCCAAGGTGGAAGAATACTGGAAGCAAGCCCAGGAAGTCCGCCGCCGCACCGTTGAATTGCTTAATTATATCGAAGATATTCAGCTCGAGGTGGTTGCGCGCTCCGAGCGAATGAGCAAGGAGGAGGCCCTGACTAAATTTTTCGATATGCGTCCCACACCCGATCGGATGAATCCGGGTCAGACTATTGAAAAACCACAAGTGAGGCTTGCCGACGTGCCCTCGCGCGATAAATACGATGAAGCTACCAACTTTATGGTTGGCCAAAACAAGAACGGCAAAGCTTACGAACTGGGCCAAAAACTGGAGGATTACCGCGCGTTTATATTAGGAATCGTTGGAGAGCAATACGCTGACAAAATAGGTCTCAATACCAAAGGACGTTATACCGATGCCACCGGCACGCCTCAGGACTGGCAGTATCACAACTTTTTCCATACCATCCTGGCTGCCAACATTACCATCCTTAACAAGATTATGACCGAGATTAAAAATGCGGAGTTCGACGCCATCAACAGGCTCTACGCCAACATCTCGGAGAAGGACTTTAAGTTCGACAACATTTCGGCCAAGGTAATACCTCGCTCAACCTACATCCTTGCAGGACAAAACTATGAAGCAGAAGTGCTTGTGGCAGCCTACGACTCCAAGACCAACGCCGATGTGCGTGTGCTTAGGGGTGTGGATCGCATAACCGATGCCAATATCGGGAGTGCTCAGGTGGTTCGCAGCCAGAATGGTGTGGTGAAGCTGAGTTTTCCCGGACAAAACATTGGACCTCAGCGCTATGCTGGTATCATTGAGATGCGCGATCCAGCAACCCAGGAACTGGTTCGCTATCCTTTCTCTGCCGACTACATCGTAGCGCCTCCTTCGCTAACAGTGGCCCCGCTAAAAATGAACATCCTTTACGCCGGGCTCAAAAATCCCATCTCGCTCTCTTCGCCCGGTATTCCGGCCGAACAGATCGTGCCTTCGATTTCGGTGGGAAAAATCACCAAAAAGGCCGATGGCACCTTTGATGCTGAGGTTCCTGTGACTGCCCGTACGGCCACCATCAGCGCGGTAGCCAATGTGGACGGTCGCAGCCTTCCGCTTGGCAGCTTCGAATTCCGCGTTAAGCAGGTGCCCAGCCCTGTAGCCAAAATAGCCGACATGACCGACGGTCAGATAGATCGTAACCGCCTGTTGGCCGCACGCGCCATCATCCCCGAAATGGTTGACTTCGATTTCAGTGATTACCATTTCGAAATAGTTTCGTACGAGTTGACTACTTACCGTGGCAATGAGCTGCAGCGAACCGGAACTATTCGTGGAAATGTTTTCACAGAGCCGGTGTTGAATATCATTCGTAATGCAGCACGCGGCCAACGACTATACTTCGAGCGCATTCAGGCTAAAAGTCCTGATGGAGGCATGCGCACACTCAACCCTATCAATCTGGAAATTAATTAGTAATACCCAACTGGCATGAAAAATATCATTCTGAGTCTGATACTGACCGCCCTCTGTTTGGCGGGAATTCAGCAGGCCGGAGCACAAATCAGGGACGCAAGACCGGTGGATGGACTATTTGCCACCAATACTTCCCTTGAAAAGGAGCCCATCCCGCTCCCCAGCATTCGCGAAGCCGACGTAATGTGGTCGAAAAGGGTGTGGCGCGAAATCGACTTCCGCCAGAAAATGAATCAGCCTTTCTACTACCCGCTCGAATCGCACAATAATTGGCGCAGCTTTGTGAATGTGCTCATGGACGGCCTGAAAGAGAACAAGTTCAAGGCCTACGAAGTTAGCAACACCGACGAGCTCCTTGTGCCGATAACGCACAGGGAAATCCTCGCCAAGCAAACCGACACCACCTATGTGCGCCAGCGCAGGCCTTATCCGCCCTACGACGAATACGACACCATGATCGTCCGACAGTTCGACCCAACACGTGTGATGCGTCTCAGGCTCAAGGAAGACTGGTATTTCGACAAGCAGCGTTCGCAGCTCATGGTGCGCATTATCGCCGTATGCCCGGTGATGATGGTGGAAAAAGACGGCAAGGAATTCTCTCAGCCGCTATTTTGGGTCAGCTACGACCAAGCCCGCCGGGTGTTTGCTCAGGCACCGGTCTTCAACCGCTTCAATTCGGCCGAAAAGCGAACCTACGACGAGATCTTCATCAAACGGATGTTTGACAGCTATATCTATAAGGAGGAGAATGTTTTCGACCGCAGGATAAGCCAGTATGCGACAGGTTTGGACGCCCTGCTGGAGTCGGAACGTATTAAAAATGAGATTTTCAACTTCGAACACGACCTTTGGGAATATTAATCTCAATGACATGATAATGAGGCTGTCCGGTTTTGGGCAGCCTTTTTTGTTTCGCGCTTCCGCAATCGACAATTCTGCGATTCCGCTTTTGGTCGTAATTTAGAGGCTTCACAAAATGCGATATGTACGTCAGCCTGCCAGATAAAAAGGTGGAATTTCTGAAAGGCGTCGGCCCTAAAAAAGCCGCCGTACTGGCAAAAGAACTTAACATTACCACCCTTGCCGAGCTGCTGCAACATTATCCATACCGCTATATTGACAAGAGCCGCATTCACAAGGTGGCCGAAATAAACGACGAGACTGTATTCTACCAGCTCGTGGGCACCATCGATGGCATGCAGGCGCATGGCGGGCCGCGGACAACACGCATTACGGCCTGGCTCACCGACGATACCGGAAGGCTTGAGCTCGTGTGGTTTAAAGGACTAAGCTGGGTAAAAACGCGCTTTGTCGCCGGCCGCAAATATGTCATTTTCGGCAAAGCCACGCTTTTCAACGGCAGGTACAATATCGTTCATCCGGAGGTGGACGACTACAATCCCGAAGACTTCACCCTGGGTGAAAGCCTTCAAGGCGTTTACAGTACCACCGAAAGCATGAAAAGTGCAGGGCTTGGAACAAGGGTTATCGCGAAACTCATAAAGACAGCCCTGCTGCAGCTTGAAGGCGCTATTCCGGAGACTTTGCCCAAACCGATCCTGCAAAGCGAGAAACTCGTGGACAGGGCTGAGGCGCTGCTCAAGATCCATTTGCCTTCGAACAGTGAGGATATTCACAAGGCACAATACCGGCTCAAATTCGAGGAGTATTTCTTTTTTCAGCTCAACATTCTGCAAAGCAAAAAGCTGCGCGAACAGCAGATAAAAGGCCACGTGTTCGGCAAAGTCGGCGATTTGTTCAATAATTTTTACTACAATCACCTCCCTTTCGAACTCACCAATGCGCAAAAACGCGTGATCAGGGAGATGCGCGCCGATATGGGCTCGGGCATGCAGATGAATCGCTTGCTGCAGGGCGATGTGGGAAGCGGTAAAACCGTGGTTGCCCTTATGCTAATGCTGCTTGCCGCCGACAACGGCTTCCAGTCGGCCCTGATGGCACCCACTGAGATTCTGGCGCAGCAACACTTTCAAACCATTAGCGAGCTTCTTGTGAATATGCCTGTGGAGGTAGCATTGCTTACCGGTTCAACCAAAAAAACCGAACGTAATGTCTTGCACAAAGCGCTGAAGGAGGGGCAATTACAGATCTTAATAGGAACTCACGCGCTCATCGAGGATACCGTGATCTTTTCGAAGCTCGGTCTGGTGATCATCGACGAGCAGCACCGCTTTGGGGTGGCCCAGCGCGCCAGGCTTTATGAAAAAAGTACAACACCACCGCATGTGCTTGTGATGACTGCCACCCCTATACCGCGTACCTTGGCCATGACACAATATGGCGATCTCGACTATAGTGTGATTGACGAGCTGCCCCCGGGACGCAAGCCTATCGTTACCAGCCATTTATACCCTCAGCACCGACTCCGGCTCATCAGTTTTATGAAAAAACAGATTGCCGAAGGCAGACAGATTTATATCGTTTATCCGCTGATTAAAGAGTCGGAAAAACTCGACCTTATTGCCCTTCAGGAAGGCTACGATGCCTTGCTTCGCGACTTTCCGGAGCCCGATTATCGTATTTGTGTAGTGCATGGCAAACTAAGCAGCGAAGACAAGGAGTTTGAGATGCAGCGTTTTGTGCGCGGACAGGCACACATCATGGTAGCCACCACGGTGATTGAGGTAGGCGTAAATGTGCCAAATGCCACGGTGATGATTATCGAACATGCCGACCGGTTCGGACTTTCGCAGTTGCACCAGCTGCGCGGTAGGGTTGGTCGCGGTGCCGATCAATCTTATTGTATACTAGTCACTGATTTCAAGCTTACCGCCGACGGCAAGGCAAGGGTACAAACCATGGTAGAAACGACCGACGGATTTCGGATAGCTGAAGCCGACCTGAGGCTGCGCGGACCGGGCGACACCCAGGGCACCCAACAGTCGGGCATGGTTCAGTTCAGGCTGGGCGATCTGACAAAGGATGAGAAGATTATACGCCATGTGCGTACAGTGGTTCAGGAACTCCTGACAGCCGACCCCCAGTTGAGTGCTCCCGAGAACCTGCGCACAAAGCAGGAATTCGAGAAGCTTTACCAAAAAACTTTCGACTGGAGCCTCATTGGATAAGGCTTTTCCGAAGGTTGGGCAATAATTTCAAAATATGCCATTTTGGCATTTTTAGTACCTTTGCACTCCAAAACACAGCCCAAATGAAGATCTCCTACAACTGGCTAAAAGAATACCTTGCACTTGATATTGAACCCACAATGGTAGCCGAGGCACTCACATCGGCAGGCCTTGAGGTGGAAGATATTATTGAATACGAATCTGTTAAAGGCAGCCTGCGTGGCGTTGTTACAGGGAAGGTGGTCGAATGCCGCCGTCATCCCAATGCCGATAAGCTGAGCCTTACGAAGGTGGACGTAGGTGGCCCGGAGCTCCTAAGTATAGTGTGCGGTGCACCCAATGTAGCAGCCGGACAAACCGTGCTTGTAGCCACGGTGGGTACTACATTGTACAAAGGAGAAGAATCGTTTCAGATAAAACAGGCCAAAATACGCGGCGAATTGTCGGAAGGCATGATCTGTGCCGAAGACGAACTGGGTTTGGGCGATTCGCACGATGGTATTATGGTACTCGATGACAAGCTGGCAAAAGGCATGCCTGCTGCTGAGATATTTAATGTTGTCAGCGATATCGTGTTTGAAATCGGACTCACGCCAAACCGCGCCGATGCCGCATCGCATTTGGGCGTCGCCCGCGACCTTATGGCGGTACTTAACCACCGCGCAGGTTACAGGAAGTATGCGATTCAGCTGCCCGACGTCGGCGCTTTCAGCATCGACGAAACCTCGCTCAACATAGAAGTGGAAGTAGAAGACCCGATTGCTTGCCCGCGCTACTCGGGCGTCAGCATCAGCGGACTCAAGGTCGGGCCATCTCCCGAATGGCTGCAAAACAAGCTCAGGGCAATCGGCCTCCGGCCCATCAACAACGTGGTAGATATCACCAATTTCGTGCTTTTCGAAACCGGTCAGCCCCTCCACGCCTTTGATGCCAAAGCCGTTAAAGGCAATAAAGTTGTTGTGAAAAAACTTCCGAAAGATACGCCTTTTGTAACCCTCGACGGGGTGGAGCGCAAACTCACCGGCGGCGATCTGATGATTTGCAATGCCACGGAAGGCATGTGCATCGGGGGCGTTTTCGGCGGGCTTCATTCTGGCGTTACCGAAACCACTACAGCCATTTTCCTTGAAAGCGCCTGCTTCGATCCGCGTACGATCAGGCGCACAGCCCGTCATCACGACCTGCACACCGATGCTTCATTCCGTTTCGAACGAGGAAGCGACGTAAATGCTACCATTTACGCACTTAAAAGGGCTGCCCTTTTGATGCGCGAAATCTGCGGCGGCAGGATTGCCTCCGAAGTAAAAGATGTTTACCCCGAACCACAAAAACAAGCCGAGGTTATCCTGGATTTCGACAAGCTTGACCGCTTGGCCGGACAAAAAATACCAGCCAGTCAAACCCTTTCGATACTTGAAGATCTGGGTTTCGAAATCCTTGATAAGAACGAGACATCGGCAACCTTGAGGGTGCCCTCGGCCAAGGTGGATGTTTACCGACAGGCCGACATAGCCGAAGAAGTTTTGCGTGTTTACGGCTACGACAACATCCGGATTCCCGAAAAAATCAATGCCGCCCCCGATGCCACGCAAATCGGGCAAAGCGAGGCATTGAGGCATGCCGTTTCGGATATGCTTGCCGCAAAGGGCTTTAACGAAATCATGAATAATTCGCTCACCAAAGGCGAATACACCGCAAACCACCCATCGTTCGATAGCAACGCCGATGTTAAGATACTTAACCCTCTGAGCAGCGACCTTAATGTGTTGCGACAGAGCCTGCTTTTTGGTGGCCTCGAAACCATCGCCTACAACCAGAACCGCAAGCTCACCGACCTCAGGCTTTTCGAGTTCGGTAAGACATACCATTTCAACGAAAACCGTCAATCGTCGTCCAACGCTCTTGACCCTTACAGCGAAAGCCTTCGTCTTTCGGTGCTTCTTACAGGTATGAAACAAGCCGAAAGCTGGATGTCAGCGCAGCAAGCCTTCAACTTTTTCGATATCAAACAGGTCGTTGAGGCATTAATCGCCCGACTCCGCCTTCCGCGCAACCAGTTTAGCATAGCAAGCTTTACCGACAATCTTTTCGAGGCTGGTTTGCAGTATAGCATCAACGATCAGGTAATCATACGCTTAGGTCAGCTCAATGCGCAAACAACAAAACAGTTCGACATCAGGAAGCCCGTATATTGGGCCGATATAGCCTGGGAAAAGCTGCTCGGTTTCGTTCCTCAAAAAACCCTCACCTATCAGCCTGTACCCAAATTTCCGGCCGTGCGGCGCGACCTTGCCCTGGTGATTGACAAAAGCATCACTTACGCTGATATCGAAACAATTGCCCGCCAGACGGCTGGTCAACTGTTGAGCAGTGTCAATCTTTTCGACATTTACGAAGGCGACAAAATTCCGTCAGGCAAAAAATCCTACGCTATCAGTTTCGTGCTCGTTTCGTCCGAAAAAACATTGACCGACAAGGAAATAGACCACACGATGGAGCGTTTGATATCAACATTTGGCACTCAGCTTAACGCTACGCTGCGTCAATAAGTTACGATTAAAACAATATCATGACCGATATACAATCCATCAAACAGCGCTTTGGCATCATCGGGCACGACAGTCGCCTCGAGCGTGCCATACAGGTGGCCGTCACTGTTGCGCCGACCGACCTCACCGTGCTCATCACGGGGGAAAGCGGGGTGGGAAAGGAGGTCTTCCCTAAAATCATTCATCAGTCAAGCGCCCGCAAGCATGGCCCTTACATCGCAGTGAACTGCGGCGCCATTCCGGAGGGCACCATCGATTCGGAGCTTTTTGGCCACGAGAAAGGTTCATTTACAGGCGCTTACGAAGCAAGAAAAGGTTATTTTGAGGTTGTAAACGGCGGAACAATCTTCCTCGACGAGGTTGCCGAACTGCCGCTCTCGACCCAGGTGAGACTGCTCAGGGTGCTCGAAACCGGTGAGTTTATCAAAGTAGGCTCATCAAAGGTGCAAAAAACTGATGTGCGTGTGGTAGCCGCCACCAATGTAAATATTCCGGAAGCCATCGAAAAAGGCCGTTTCAGGCAGGACCTCTATTACCGCCTCAACACCGTGCCTGTTTCCATTCCGCCACTGCGCGAGCGCAAAGGCGACATCATTTTGCTGTTTAAAAAATTTGCGGCCGACTTTGCAGAAAAATACCGCGTACCTGTTTTACAACTTACCGACGAAGCTGCTGAAATGCTCGAAAACTACCGTTGGCCGGGCAATATCCGTCAGCTGCGAAATGTGACCGAGCAAATCAGCATCATCGAAAAAAACAGGCTGGTAAACGCCCAAACCCTCAAAACCTACCTCCCTGCCGAGCACACTCCGCTACTACCGGTGCTCTACACCCGCGAAAAGGAAGACGAAAAGCTCAGCGAACGCGACATTCTGTACAAAGTGCTTTTCGACATGAAAAGAGATATCATGGAGCTGAAGAAGACTGTCGCAAACCTGCTCGAAGGACGACCGGAGGAAGAACATTTTGCTCGTGATAATGCGGGTTTGATCCATCATTTCGATCCGGGAGCAAAAAACTATGAGCCCGTATTTGCCGCACTGAACGAGGATTTGCCGGAAGAAGAGCACGAAGTGGTTCCCACCGAGATCATCAACGAAACCCTTTCGCTTCAGAAGAAAGAGATGGACCTCATCAGGCTTGCGCTCGAAAAGCACAAGGGAAAACGCAAAAATGCTGCCAACGAACTCGGTATCAGCGAACGAACGCTTTACCGCAAGATCAAGGAATATAACATAGATTTGTAAAAAATCGCCTCTTGAAACCGAACAGGCCTCACACGACTTTATCATGGCTATCGCTTATTCCGGCGGTTGTATTGTTGTTGCTGACGCCTTCGTGCGGCATTTATTCCTTCACCGGCGCCAGCATTCCGCCTGAAGCCAGGACCTTTTCGGTTGAACAATTTGCAAACAATGCCCTGTTGGTCGAGCCGCTGCTGAGCAACACCATGACCAACGCATTGCGCGACCGTTTTACCAGCCAAACGACGCTCAGGCAAACAGCAACGAATGGTGACCTTGCTTTTGAAGGCGAAATAACCGATTACTCAGTAAGTCCGGTGGCCATCCAAAGCGACCAGACCGCAGCGCTGAACAGGCTCACGATCACTGTAAACGTCCGATTCTACAACAAATTCGAAGAATCGAAGAACTTTGAAAGCCGGTTTACACAATATCTTGACTATCCCAGCGATCAGGACCTTAATGTGGTAAAAGACAGGTTGATCCGGGAAATAACCGATATGCTTATCGATAATATTTTCAATAAAGCAGTTGTTAACTGGTAAGGCAATGAACAAGGCAACCTTCACAACCTATCTGCGCGAGCCCCAAAAGCTTGATGCAGAAAGCATTGCCGGACTAAGCGAGCTTGCAAGGCAATTCCCATACAGTAGTTTAGTGCACACCCTGCTGGCCATGAATCTTCACAAGGAAGGGCACGTCCGCTACGAAAGCCAGATCAGGCTGGCGGCCAGCCTCTCGCCCGACCGCAACCTGCTGCGTCTGCACCTGCGTGATATTTCAAGAGCAGGCAACGCAGTTTTGCCCGACGAATATATTCAACCCGAAAGTTCGGCCTTTGAGGTCCCGATCGAGGAAGCCCCTCCGGTAAAAGTTGATGATATCGCACAGAAGCGTTCAGAAACCGAAGCCGAGCAATCACTTTCCCCTGCAACACCATCGTCAGCGCCCGTTGTTGAACCGGATGTTGTTGCTCCTGACAGTGATGAACTGCTACGACGTCGCTCGCTCGAAGAACTAAAACGTCTTGTGGCCGAGCGACTTAACCAGATAAACAAAGGACAAGCTTCGGAAGAAACTGCCGAACTCAGCAAAGACCAGATCATCGAAAAATTCATTCGCGAGAATCCCAGCATAAGCAGGCCAAAAGCCGAGTTTTACAACCCAATTAATGTGGCTCAGCACAGCGTGGTGGATCAGGAAAATATCGTGAGCGAAACGCTGGCCAAAATATACCTCAAACAAGGTCATATTGAGAAGGCTATCAAAGTATTCGAAAAATTAAGCTTGAAATATCCGGAAAAAAGTAGTTACTTTGCAGGCCTTATCGAAGAATCGAAAAAGATCACAAATAATTAAAAATCAATAAGATGTTTATCGTTGTTTCCATTCTGATGCTCCTCGCCAGCGTACTTATGGGTCTGGTAGTTTTGGTGCAGAATTCGAAAGGTGGAGGGCTGGCCAGCAATTTTTCGGCCTCCAACCAGATCATGGGCGTAAGACAGACGGCTGATTTTCTCGAAAAAGCCACCTGGACGCTTGCCGCCGCCATGCTGCTCTTTGCACTCGTTAGCGCGGTAGTCATTCCAAACCACACTGCATCATCCGGCGCAGCCGACACCGAACTGCGCAGCAAGATTGAGCAGACCAAGCCTGTCGATTTCCAGGCTCCGCCACCACAGGAAGAATAGCAAACCCTGCCATACAGGAATTAAAAATGTCAGAATGTCACAGCATTCTGACATTTTTTTTTGATTACGCCTTTGGCACAAAATATGTCATAACTGCAGCAACCATAAAAAAGCATTTAATCAATCAATAAAACTTGAACAAATATGGGAAAGCTCAACCTTAAACCATTGGCTGACAGAGTTGTTATCGAACCCGCACCAGCCGAGCAGAAAACGGCAAGCGGCATAATCATTCCTGACACCGCCAAAGAAAAACCACAAAAAGGCACCGTAGTGGCCGTTGGTCCCGGTATTGACGACAAACCCCTTACTGTTAAGGAAGGTGATGTGGTACTCTATGGCAAATATGCAGGCACTGAGTTTACCATCGACGGGGTAAATTACCTCATCATGCGCGAATCGGACGTAATCGCAATCATCTAAAAAATTCATTAACAATTAAATACATAGTAAAATGGCAAAAGACATCTATTTCGACCTGGAAGCAAGAGAGAAGCTCAAAAAAGGTGTTGACGCACTCTCCAATGCCGTTAAAGTAACGCTTGGTCCTAAAGGCCGCAACGTGATCATTGAAAAATCGTTTGGCGCACCCCAGATTACCAAGGACGGTGTGACAGTGGCCAAGGAAGTGGAACTGAAAGACCCGGTTGAAAACATGGGCGCCCAGATGGTTAAAGAAGTGGCCTCGAAAACCAATGACATCGCCGGCGACGGTACCACCACCGCCACCGTACTTGCTCAGGCCATCATCACCACAGGTATGAAAAACGTTACCGCCGGTGCTAACCCTATGGACCTGAAGAGGGGTATTGACAAGGCCGTAGAAAAAGTTAAGGAATCGCTCAAGGCTCAGACCCAGGAAGTTGGCGAAAACAACGAAAAAGTTAAGCAGGTAGCTGCCATTTCGGCCAACAACGATATGCATATCGGCGGACTCATTGCCGAAGCCATGGCCAAAGTGAAGAAAGAAGGCGTAATCACCGTTGAGGAAGCCAAGGGTATGGAAACCTATGTTGATGTGGTAGAAGGTATGCAGTTCGACCGCGGCTACATCTCGCCCTACTTCATCACCAATGCCGAAAAGATGGAAGCCGTTTACGAAAATCCTTTCATCCTGATCCACGACAAGAAGATTTCGGTGATGAAGGATCTGCTTCCCATTCTTGAAAAAACCCTTCAGACTGGCCGTCCGCTCATCATGATCGCAGAAGACGTTGAAGGCGAAGCACTTGCAACCCTTGTGGTGAACAGGCTGCGCGGCTCGCTCAAGGTTGCTGCCGTTAAGGCTCCCGGTTTTGGCGACCGCAGGAAAGAAATGCTCGAGGACATTGCAGTGCTCACCGGCGGTATTGTGGTTTCGGAAGAGAAGGGCTACCGCCTCGAAGATACCACACTCGATATGCTCGGCAAAGCCGACAAGGTTACCATCAATAAGGACAACACCACCATCGTCAGCGGACACGGCAACAAGGCCAATATCGACGCCCGCGTTGCACAGATTCGCAAGCAGATCGAAACCACCACTTCGGACTACGACCGTGAAAAGCTGCAGGAACGCCTTGCAAAGCTTGCCGGCGGCGTAGCCGTGATTTATGTTGGCGCTGCCAGCGAAGTGGAAATGAAAGAAAAGAAAGACCGCTTCGAAGACGCCCTCAACGCCACCCGTGCTGCCATTGAGGAAGGTATCATTCCCGGAGGTGGTGTTGGTTTCATCCGCGCCATCGAAGCCCTTGCCGACCTTAAAGGCGACAACGAAGACGAAAACACCGGTATTGCCATCATCAAGCGCGCACTCGAAGAGCCTCTCCGTCAGATCGTTGAGAATTCGGGCCTCGAAGGAAGCGTGGTGGTAAACCGTGTAAAAGAAGGAAACGGCGCATTTGGTTACAACGCCCGCACCGAAGTATTCGAAAACCTGCTCGAAGCTGGTGTCATCGATCCTACCAAGGTTGCCCGCGTAGCTCTTGAAAACGCTGCTTCTATCGCCGGAATGCTCCTCACCACCGAGTGTGTGCTGGTTGAACACAAAGAACCCAAAGAAAAAGCCATGCCCCCTATGGGCGGCGGAATGGACGGAATGATGTAATCCTCCGCAAGCGCTTTTCATTCTAATACGAAGGCTCCCTCACAGGGGGCCTTCTTTGTTTTGTGTAAAAAATTTAACCCTTGGCTAACAGCCTTGATCACTGATGTTTAGAAAAAACATCGATAAGAAAAGCGTGTATTTTGTTTAATTTTTTGAACAATCTTTTAAACAATTAGCCCTGCTTCCTGTTTATGATTCGTAACAATGACAAAAACTATGACTAAGTTGAACGGACATACCGAACTGCTTAACGGAAAATATCACCACAACGGCAATGGTAACGGAAACGGCCACTATTATGATATTTCGATCGACCTGATGGGCGACGAGCATGTGGCGGGCAGTATCGAAACTCCGATGCGCGAAGATGCATTTGAGCTGAGTGATGATGCCAAGATTGCAAAAATAGAGCAGCACTTCGAGCAGATCATGCAAACCCTCGGCCTCGACCTGACCGACGATAGTCTTCGCGGAACGCCCCGTCGCGTTGCCAAGATGTACGTTAAGGAAATATTTAAAGGTTTAAATCCTGCCAACAAGCCCGTTCCCTCGGTATTTGACAATAAGTTTCGCTATGGTCAGATGTTGGTTGAAAAAAGCATCAACCTCAACAGCACCTGCGAGCATCATTTTTTGCCCATTTTTGGCAAGGCTCATGTAGGTTATGTGGCCAACGGCGCTGTGATCGGTCTCTCGAAGATCAACCGCATTGTGGATTATTTTGCCCGTCGTCCGCAGGTGCAGGAGCGTTTGACGGTACAGATAGCCAACGAGCTTAAAAAAGTGCTAAATACCGATGACGTAGCCGTAGTGATCGAAGCCAAACACATGTGCGTGTCGTGCAGGGGCATACAGGACGAAAGCAGCACCACGCTTACTGCCGAATACTCGGGAATCTTTAAAAACGAAAAACGCAAAGAAGAATTTTTGGCCTATATCGGCTTGAAGATCTGACCCTTACTCACAAACACTATATACACTTCCCTCAACCCTGAGCCCGGATGGCGCCCCAATCGCCTGAAGGGCTCTTTTTTTACGGTTTGAATTCCTTTACCACAATAATGTAGGAAGGGAAATGGTCGCTGTAGCCACCCATAAACTCACCTCCAACGTAGGTGCGCCAGGGATAGCCTTTGAAACGGCCGCTGCGCTGTGTGAGATCAACCTTGTTGTGCACACGGGCTGTGCGGAAACGATAAGACGAGAAATCTTCGCCAAGCCACGCCTGACTGATGATGATCTGGTCGAAAAGGCTCCAGGTATCGCGCCAGGCATTCGAACCGATCCCTTTCTGATATAAGGCAAACATGGGGTTGTACAAGTCGCCGGTCTTGAGTTCTTTCTGACTTCCTTTTGCCCTAAGGCCTTGTGTGAGACTTTTATTTGTGGGATTGTCGTTCAGGTCGCCCATCACCACAATTTTGGCCTGGGGATCAAGACTCAGCAATGAATCGGCAATATGACGGGTAAGTTTGGCAGCTGCCATACGAAGCGGCATGGAGCGTTTTTCACCCCCACGCCGGCTCGGCCAGTGGTTAACAATAACATGAATGCGTTCACCGTCAAAATCACCCGAAACAATAAGCTGATCGCGGGTGCGAAAATCGGGCATACCGTCAACGGTAAGCGTATAGCTCTTGTGATTCACGGGCTTGAAATATTTCGGCTGATAGAGCATGGCCACATCTACGCCTCTTCGGTCGGGCGAGTGGTAGTGAATGATCTTGTAATTCCGCGAAGCGAGTGCCGGGTTTATTGCCAGGTCTTCGAGCACCTCGCGGTTTTCTACTTCGGCCACACCCAGGATTGCAGCCCCGTCAGGTGTGAAATCGAGCCCGATACCATGAATGGCATTAGCCATCTGGTTTATTTTGTGCATGTACTTCCGGCTATCCCAACGGGCCGGGCCCTGAGGGGTAAACTCCTCATCGTTGGTAAGCGGATCGTTTATGGTATCATACAAATTTTCGAGGTTGTAAAAAGCAATGCAGCCCACCTTAAACTGCTTCTCCTGTGCCTGCGCAACATTGAATAGTTGACTTAACAACAGGAAGAAAAAGATCAAATGTCCAGATTTCATAATGATATTTTTATGGCAGGCACAGGTATTTGAGCAAGGGTGCCTTTCCCGACAAAATTAGGACATTGTTGCGTTTGACCGGCCTATGGTACCAGTCAGAGCAATTATTTAACCATTAACAGGTTGAAATGCTCAATTCAGGTGTTTTTAAGATGCGCTTAATGACAATCCACTACCTTTGCCGATCAGGAAAAGACCTTATTAATTGTTATGAGAAAAAAGCTACTTATTCTTCTGGGGGCGCTGGCTTTCGGGTATAACATCCATGCCCAGACCGACACCTCTGCAATGGTGAATCAGGCTGCGCTTCCGGTGATTACGCTTACCGATGGTGATTTCGACGGCGGTCGCGCCGCCAACGACATTTCGGGACTGCTGCAATCGTCGCGCGACATCTTTGTTTCCACAGCCGGGTTCAACTTTGGGTCGGTGCGCTTTCGTATGCGAGGCCTCGACTCCGAAAACACCTCAGTGCTTTTCAATGGTGTGAGTATGAACGATCTGGAAACAGGACGGGCCAGCTATTCGACCTGGGGCGGACTGAATGATGCCACGCGTTTCACCGAGGTAAACAATGGCATTGGCTCGTCCGACTGGGCTTTTGGTGGCATCGGTGGTGTTACCAACATCCTGACGCGGGCCAGTCAGTTTCGCAACGCCTTCAACCTGAGTTATGCTGCTTCGAACCGCAGCTACAACAACAGGCTCATGCTGCTCTATGCCACAGGCATGCAGGAAAACGGCTGGGCTATAACACTGAGCGGTTCGCGACGCTGGGCAGTAAATGGCTATGTACCAGGAACTTTTTATGATGCCTGGTCGTGGTTTGCATCTGTGGAGAAGAAACTAAACAACCGCCACAGCCTGGGGCTGATAGCCTTTGCAGCGCCTACAAAGCGTGGGATGGCGGCCGTTTCGGTTCAGGAAGCCTACGATTTGGCAGGAACGAACTTTTACAATGCCAATTGGGGCTATCAAAACGGCGAAGTCCGGAATTCGCGCGTCAGCAGTTACAATCAGCCAATGTTTCAACTTTCGCACTATTGGACGCCAAACCAGAAAACCACCCTGCAAACCACAGCCTTCACATGGTTTGGCCCCGGAGGAAGCACTGCCTTAGACTGGAACGAGGCCAATGACCCCAGGCCGGATTACTACCGAAACCTGCCAAGCTACTGGAGTCAGCGCTCCGACGAAACCAACTATGCCTACTATCTGGACCAATGGACCAATAACGAAAGTTTCAGGCAATTGCAGTGGGACCACTTTTTCTTTGCCAACAGCAAAAACCTGTTCACTGTAAACAACGCCAACGGCATTGCCGGTAATCGTGTTACAGGCAATAAATCGAAATTCATTGTTGAAGATCGCAGAATGGACCGCAATGTCCTGGGGATCAATATCAACGCCCAACATCAGCTGAACGCCGCCACACGCTTTTCAGGCGGAGTCAGCTACACGAGCTCCAAGACTCATCATCACAAAAGGCTGAACGACCTACTTGGCGGCGATTTTTGGCTCGATATTGATAAATATTCCGATCAGGAGCCTTTCCAAATCACCGATGCCTCGCAAAACGACCTCCGGAAACCGAACCGCATCGTTAAAGAAGGTGATATTTTCGGCTACGACTATATTGCCAATGTAAAAACGGCCGAGCTTTGGGCTCAGGCTGAACATAAATTCAGTCGGGTGGAAACCTATCTTGGGGCCAAGCTAAGCACTACTGATTTCTGGCGCACCGGCAATATGCAGAATGGTCGTTTTCCGGACAACTCCTACGGCGACGATAGTAAAACCAGTTTTCTGAATTACGGGATAAAGGCAGGTGCGGTTTATGCCATCAACGGCCGCAACTACCTCATGGCCAATGCATCCATGCTAACCAGGCCACCATATTTCAGAGACGTTTATCTCTCGCCCCGCACCCGCGACACCAAGGTTGCCAATATCCAAAACCAAAATGTACTGGGAGCGGACATCAGCTACATTTTACGGTCGCCAAACCTGAAAGCACGCATTACCCTGTATCAGACCGAAGTACATAATGATTTGTGGACCAGAAGCTATTACCACGAAGACCTGAGAGCCTTTGTCAATTATGCCATGACCGACGTTGACACACGCAGCCAGGGCATTGAATTTGGTGCAGAAATCAACATTTCCCCCACACTCTCGGCGCACGCTGTGGCCGGCCATGGCATTCACATTTTTACCAACCGACCCAATGTGACCATTGCCGCTGATAATGATGCAAAACTTCTTGCAGAAAACAGGACCGTTTACCTAAAAAACTATTATGTAGGCGGATCGCCGCAAACTATTTATTCTGTCGGACTTCGCTACAACTCCCCAAAATTCTGGTTTGCCGGCCTGAGTGTCAACTATTTCGACAATGCCTACCTTGAACCCAACCCCGATAATCACACCAAAGAGGCCATGAGCCGCTATGCTGAAGGCGACATCAGAATCGACAAGCTGCTGGTGCAGAAAAAACTCGATCCGGGTCTTACACTCGACTTTTTCGGAGGCAAATCGTGGCGCGTTAAAGACGGACTTTTGCTGCTCAATGTGAGCGTTAATAATCTTCTCAACCAGAAGGATATCGTTTCGTGGGGCTTTGAGCAGTTGAGAACCGACCTCCGCGACCCAGACCGTTTCCCGGCCAAATATGCCTATATGTATGGCACCACCTATTTTATCAGCCTTACCTACAGAAAAAATTAAGACACATAACATTGATATTCATAGACATGAAAAAGACAAATTTGCTTTTATCCACCTTGATACTGTTGTTTCTGGCCGGTGCCTGTGTAAAGCAGGAATTCGACAAACCCCCGATTGGCCAGTTGCCCGTAGGCGATGTCTACACCATAGGCGACCTCGTCACTATGCTCAATACCACAGGAGCAACCCAGTTTAACAAGGATGCTTCGGTGTATGCCGTCGTAACCATGGACGAAACCTCGGGCAACATCTATAAAAACGCCTACATCCAGGATGCAACCGGAGCAATCAATGTAAGACTTAAAGAATCGGGCGGTTTGCGTGTGGGTGATTCTGTCCGTGTTTATTTAAAAAACGTGATCCTCTCAACGTACAATGGTATGCGGCAACTCGACAATGTGCACAACGACAGCAACATTGTAATTCTTGCCAATCAGCGCTATCGCAAGCCCGATACGGTGACCATTACTCAAATCCTGAGCGGCCAATATCAGGCAAAGCTTGTTTACCTTAAAGACGTACAGTTTATTGCCGGTGATACTGCTCTTGCATGGAGCGATAATAATGCCAGTACTAATCGCATGCTCGAAGACTGTGATGGTAAAACCATCATTGTGCGTACCAGCAACTTCGCAAATTTTGCCACCAAAAATCTCCCAAACGGAAAAGGTGGGCTTGTAGCTGTTGCAGGAGTTTTCAACTCAACCTGGCAGCTTTATGTCCGCACGCTTTCTGAAGTGCAGATGAACGACAACCGCTGCGGTGGTGGTGGCGGTGGAGGACTCACTCCGGTGGACGAAGTGAATCAGGATTTCAATGGTGTTACAGCCGATGTGGATATTAACTTCCAGGGCTGGTCGAACATTGCCGAGGCCGGTACCCGCAGATGGCAGGGGAAAATTTTCAGCGGAAATGGATATGCACAGGCTACCGGATTTAATTCCAACCAGACCAGTATCGTGAGCTGGCTCATTACTCCTCCTGTAAAAATGGATGTGGCGAAAAAACTTAGATTCAAGACCGCCAAGTCGTTCTGGGCTCACGAATCGGCCCAGCCAATGCAGGTTCTGGTATCAAGCAATTTCGACGGAACTAATATTTCGGCAGCTACATGGACGCCCATCAATGCCCGCCTTGCTACACAAACCGATGCCGACAACGCCTGGATAGAATCGGGCGATATCGACCTGAGCATGTTTATTCCCGAAGGAAAAATTGCTGTGGCGTTTAAGTATTCCGGAAGCCATACACTTTCCACCTCCTATCGTGTCGACGACGTTTACATCGGCACACAAGGCGGTGGCGGCGGCGGTGGCGGAAATGCCGGCACCATCGACAACCCATTTACTGTCGAAGAAGCTATTGAAAAGCAAAACGCTAATCCTTACGTGGTTGGCTGGGTGCAGGGCTATATCGTTGGAGCGGTTAAAAGCGGTGTAAGCAGTGTTAGCTCTGCTGCCGACATTGACTTTGTCGCCCCGTTCAGCTCGGCTACCAATGTGCTGATTGCCAGCAATATGAATGAAACCGACTTCACCAGGTGTGTGGTTGTGAACTTACCGTCGGGCACTCCGCTGCGCACTCAGGTAAACCTGATGGACAATCCAGGTAACCTGAAAAAACAACTCAAGGTTACCGGCACCCTTCGTACCTACTTTGGCATTGCCGGCCTTCGCGACGCTCCAGGCCAAACCGGTGACTTTGTGCTTCAGGGCAGCGGTGGCGGCGGTGGCGGTGGTGGCACCGGTACACAAGCCGATCCTTTTACCGTAGCTCAGGGTATTGAGAAGCAAAACGCGACACCTTATGTTGTGGGATGGGTCAGGGGCTACATTGTTGGTTCGGTAAAAACCGGTGTAAGCTCTGTAACCTCCTCTGCCGACATTCATTGGGCGGCACCTTTCACATCTGCTACCAATGTGCTCATAGCAGATACTCCAACAGAAAACGACTATACAAAGTGCGTGGTAGTGAATCTTCCCGCTGGCTCGGCACTGCGCACACAGGTTAACCTTTTGGATAATCCTGCCAATTTTGGTAAACGCCTCAATGTGACTGGGACACTGCGCACCTATTTTGGCATCGCAGGCCTGCGCGATGCTCCCGGCACAGCTGCCGACTTCGTACTTGAAGGTGGCGGTGGCGGCGGTGGTGGCAATACCATCTTCGTCGAAAACTTCGATACCAACCTGGGCGTTTTCACAGCAGTAAGTGTTGTTGGCAACGAGGTATGGACCTGGGGCAATTTCGACGGTGGCTCTGCAGTGATGACCGGTTTTGTCAACCCCAACCGCTTCCCCAACGAAGACTGGCTTATTTCGCCGGCCATCAACCTGAGCAGCATCAACAATGCCGTGGTTAACATACGTCAGGCAGCCAATTTTGTGAGCAACGACTGGACACTCCTTCAGGTTATGGTTTCGAGCAATTATACCAGCGGAAACCCAAATGATGCCACCTGGACTGAGCTGACCATTCCAAACAGACCAGCAGGAACAAATTGGACCTTTGTTGACAGTGGCGACATCAGTCTGGCTGCCTTCGGCGGACAAGCAAATGTTCGCATTGCATTTCGCTATCGCTCCACCACCACCATTGCCTCAACCTGGGAGATCAGCAAAGTGGAAGTGAAAAACTAATAAACTACACCTGTTAAAGAAGGCCGCCCGTAAATGGACGGCCTTTTTTAGTTTACAACAATCATCTGTTCATCAACATTTACCGGCGTTAACAAACCTTATACCGAATTGCAAACCTTAGACGATAATTTTTTCGCAATTTTGCACCCTTATCGGGCGTTTGTTGCGCGAAACTGAAAAGGAAATGAGTCAGAGCCTTGTTATCATCCCCACCTACAACGAAAAGGAAAACATTGAAAATGTTATCAGGATTGTTTTTGGGCTATCCGAGCCCTTTCATGTGCTTGTGGTTGAAGATAACAGCCCCGATGGCACTGCCGCCATCGTCAAAAGCCTGATTCCTGAGTTTCGGGGAAGATTATTCATTGAGGAGCGCAAAGGCAAGCTCGGCCTGGGAACGGCCTATATTCACGGTTTTAAATGGGGATTGCAGCGCGGTTATGAGCATATCATCGAAATGGATGCCGATCTTTCGCACAATCCCGCCGACTTGCCCCGATTGCTCAATGCCTGTCGCAATGGCGCCGATGTGGCGGTGGGTTCGAGATATATAACTGGTGTCAATGTGGTAAACTGGCCGATGGGTAGGGTGCTGATGTCATATTACGCCTCGGCTTACGTCAGACTAATTACTAGGATGAAGGTGCGCGATACCACAGCCGGATTTGTCTGCTACAAACGTAAGGTGCTGGAAACTATTAATCTGGATAAAATTCGCTTCGTAGGTTACGCTTTTCAGATCGAAATGAAATACAGCGCCTGGAAACTGGGTTTTCGCATTGAGGAAGTGCCTATCATTTTCACCGATCGCACCGAAGGCACATCGAAAATGAATAAGAGGATATTCCGCGAGGCGGTTCTGGGTGTGCTCACCCTCCGTTGGCGCGGGCTTACAGGTAGGATAAAGCCTGCAATAAAGACTTAACTCATAATCTATGGCATCAGGTTTCATTATTTGCGGCGCCACAGTAGTGAACGAAGGTGCCACGTTTCAGGCAGATGTAGTCGTAAATAAGGGCATGATCGTTGAACTCCTCAGTACCGGTGAAAAGAAAGAAGATTACGCCCATTTCGATACCCTCGATGCCCGCGGACTTTATCTGCTTCCCGGCCTGATTGACGATCAGGTGCATTTTCGCGAGCCCGGCCTCACCCACAAAGCCGATATTTACAGCGAAAGCCGCGCGGCCGTTGCCGGTGGCATCACCAGCTTTATGGAGATGCCCAACACCATTCCCAATACGTTAACACAGGAACTGCTGGAAGAAAAATACGAGCTGGCTGCCGAAAAATCCTTGTGTAACTACTCGTTCTACATGGGAGCCTCCAATGATAACCTGAACGAAGTACTTCGCACCGACCCTAAAAAAGTTTGCGGAATAAAGGTATTTATGGGGGCCAGCACCGGCAATATGCTCGTTGATGAGCCAAAAACCCTCGAAGGCATATTTGCAGAAGCGCCCACGCTTGTGGCTGTTCACGCCGAATATGAGCCGCGGATCAGAGAGAACACACTGCACTTCATGGCAAAATATGGCGATAATGCCCCGCCTTCCGTTCATCCCATCGTGCGCGATGCCGAGGCGTGCTACCGATCTTCGGCACAAGCCGTGGAGCTGGCGGCAAAAAGAGGCACCAGACTGCATGTGCTACACCTGAGTACGGCCCGAGAAATGCAGCTCTTCAGCAACAATCGCCCGCTATCGGAGAAACAAATCACTGCCGAAGTATGTGTGCATCATCTCTGGTTTTCAGATGAAGACTATCAATCTAAAGGCAACCTTATCAAGTGGAACCCCGCCATAAAATCGGCCGTCGATCGCGAAGCACTCTGGGATGCTCTGTTATCGGGAAAGCTTGATGTGCTTGCTACCGATCATGCCCCACACACCATTTCCGAAAAAAGCGCTCCCTACTTTAAGGCGCCATCAGGAGGGCCATTGGTTCAGCATATGCTTCCTGCCATGCTCGAAAAGTGGAAACAAGGCACCATCAGTATTCCAGCTATTGTTGAAAAAGCATGCCACGCCCCGGCTGTCGCCTTCAAAGTTAAAAACAGGGGATTCATCAGGCCAGGTTATTTCGCTGATTTAGTGCTTGTTAATGCCAAAAGCCAATGGACAGTAACCAAGGAAAACATCCTTTATAAATGTGGCTGGTCGCCTTTCGAGGGCACAAGCTTTGGCAGCAGTGTGGTTATGACCATCGTGAACGGAAATATCGTTTATAACAGGGGAAGTTTTACAAGTGCAGGAAAAGGCATGCGGCTTGAGTTTGATCGTTAAGCGTCTTAATTCATGAACAAGCGACTGATATTCAACTTAATCACTGTAATATATTTATTTGTCGCCGTTATTCCGGCACTTTCGTGCAAAGGACGAAAGCCTGAAGAGCCAAAGGTGGTCGACACCGAAATTATTGATCTGTGGGACAATGGTCGCCCGCGCAAAGTGTGGGTTTACGCCCGAGTCGATGGCATCCGAACGGCAGTTAAAGAGATACAGTACCACCCCAATGGTGCCAAAAGCATGGAGGGACCGATCAAAGACGGCCTGAGGCATGGCGAATGGAAATCCTGGTACGAGGATGGAAATCTGTGGAGTGTAGGCAACTTTGTCAATGGTTTACGACATGGCAAAGGAATTGTTTACCACCCAAATGGACATAAGTTCATCGAAGGTGCTTATATCAACGGCGAGCGTGTTGGGAAGTGGATGTGGTGGGACGATGAAGGCCGGAGCATTACAGAGGTGGAAGCCCTTAAGCTTGCTCCTGAAATGGTGGAGTAACTAATTGCAAAATCTCTTACTCCTCATCTCAAGCAAAACAAAATCAAAAGGGAGGCCATGGCCTCCCTTTTGATTAAAAATAATAATTAGCTCAGAATCAGTAAACTACCATGAAGAAGCAATTACTTGACTAAAATTCTGATGCTTGCCGCACGACCATCCTGCTCCAGCCTCAGGAAATAGATTCCTGCAGGAGCGCTAAAAGGCAATTCTTGTTTGCTGGCACCCTGCGCATTGGTTTGCAACAAAGGCCTTCCTCCAACATCCATCACTGTCAGACGGGCTTTTGAGAAGTTTTCAGGAATAAAAACCTGTATCTTTCCCGATTCGTATCGTGCCTTAACAGGGATTTCGCTGGCCGATTGCAGGCCTACTGCACCCCAGTCTTCAATGCGGATATCATCTACAAAAACGCCATAGCCCTGCGGGGTGTGGGCATGCCAGGCCAGATAGCCCATCCCACTCTGTCCTGGGATAATCAGGGCCTCGGCCCACTGCCAGCCAGTTGCGCCATCAAAATCGTTCAGGCTAAGCAAGGGTTGACTAAAGGAGGCTGTTTCAGGGCTTTCTCCCCAATAAATCGACATTTGCTCGGTTGTGCCTGGCAGGAAAGCTCTGTACGCAAACCGCAGTAAATACTCCTTTCCCGCTTCAAGCACAATCGGCTGCGAGATGAGCCAATGGTCGAAGGCCGTAAGGGTTAGTCCGGTAGTATTGTAACAACCAATCGCCCTGTTACCTTGATGACTTATTAAGCTGGTAGTTAACCATTTGGCTGACCCTTGCGATTGTTGCTGCCATCCGCTCGGAATGGCCGAAACAGCAACCTGCTCAAAGTCCATTACATAAGGGAAAATGTTGATGGCCTCCACGCTGTTGAAGGTCCAGATGATGCTACAGGCATCGTTGGCACCGAAATCATTGATCGGCACTACTTTCAAGTAATACGTGGTGCTGTGCTGGAGCGCAATATCGAAGGAATTCGCTTCCATTAACACGCCGTTCAGCACATTTACAGGGGTTTCCACACCCTGACCATCGGTGCCGAAAAATACCAGATAGGAAGTTGCGAAGGGGGCCGGTTGCCAGCTAACCGTGATGTTCAGCAGATTATTCTGGCTACCCGTTTCCGGACTGAGGAGACCTGGCGAACAGAACGGCACACCCTGATATTCATTAATACCGCTCACAATCAGCGAAAAATTCTGGGGCTGCTGCAAGGTGCCCTGGTGATCAACTACAATGGTATAGTTTCCCGCAACAGGATTGGCAACGTAAACCATTTCCACATTATCCACATTGTTCTTACCGGTGGTTGTGGCTGCCGCCTGCGGGTTTTCGGGGTCGAGGCTGTAAGGATAGTACTCGGTCAAATCCGGTCCGATAATTTTCAGATCCAGATTATTGACAAGCATCGGCGTGCGCGGATTGAGCTGTGGTGGCAGCACGGTTCCCGGGGGATCGATCCATGCGATGGTAACTTTCAGTGGTTCAGTACCCGAAGCCTGAATCTGGCGGGTGTATGAAGTGCCATTTTGTAGCACTAGCTCATCAATAGCATTCTGAATCACATCGTCCTGTGTAATCAATTCGGCCGCTGCCTGAGCGTTCATCAGTCCCCAGCCAAAGCGATAATCCGGTCCTGGGGTAGTGCCTGCCTCGTCGGCCGTATGGATTACCAGTGCGCGGAGGGTGCTGGAGCGCATGCTCTGTCCACTATGGGTTTGCTGATAATGCTGCTGCAACAGGGCCATCGTGCCGGCAGCACTTGGCGACGACATGCTGGTCCCGCTTTTCGTGGAGTAATGGGTATTTGAATTCGATCCGGCAGAGTAAGTGCTCACGCCTTTGGCAACAACATCGGGTTTAATGCGGCCGTCGTCGGTTGGCCCCCAGCTGCTGAAACTGCTCATCACAACGGAAGCCGGAGAAGTGTAGTTATTTACCTGATTAACAGCGCCTATGGCCATAGCGTTTTTGGCAGTTCCCCCATCGCTGATGCAATCGTATCCCAATGGAAAGCCATCAACAGGAGGAAGTCCACCCGTTCCGGCGTTGGAAGGTCCCTGACCGCGGTCGTTGCCCGATGATTTGACAATCAAATAGTAAGGAGCATTATTGGATATGATGTCCCAATCGCGGGAGCGATTGCCATAAAAGCCAAATTTCCAGTCCTGCTGATTCGAAATCGTTGAATCGCCATACCAGGTCCAGACGCCGCTGGCACTGTGCCAACCGGTTATCCAACCGTAGGAATGGTTCGAAATCTCCAGGCCCTGTGCAGCAAGATTGGCCATTTCCGATTCGGCGTTATTCCAGTCGTTGGCTTTAAGTGTTGCTTTGTAAGCCATGCCCTTGGCACTGGCCACCACACCACCGCCGACCAACGTTCCGGCCACGTGGGTGGCATGATCGCTCAGCGTAGTGGCGTTGTCCGACTGGCTCACCCTGGGCTGGCCTGAGTTGGTAAACTCCTGATGGGTCAGACGTACGGCACCTCCGTCCCATTCTCCCAGTTTATCGTATCCTTCACCTGTAAGATTTAATCCGGTGCTTCCGCCTTCCCAAAGCTCGAAGGCTCGGGTGGTTATGGCAGCCCCGACATTATCGGTGGATATATAAACGGGCTTGCCATCTACAACATCAACCATCTGAATAACATTACCGTTGGGCTGTATGTCCAAAACAGCCACACGGTGCTGACGTGCATAGGCCTGAACCCGTTTTTGGGCTTCGCGGTATTCCCGCTCTTTTTGACGGGAAAACTCCTGCAGCGCACTCACATTCGTTGTTTGGGCATGTGAGCATACTGCAGACAGGACTATCAACATGGTAAGAAAAATCGATCGTAAATAAATTTTCATCAATAACATTAATTGGTGTGCGCCAAAGATATAAGAAATCTTACAATTTGATAGGTTGAAAAAAGTGCCTGGCAAAAACAAAAAAACCCCGCAAAGCTATTTGCAGGGCATTGAAAACGCATGCTTTAAATTGGTTAGGCTATTGCAATTTCGCGGTTAATGGCCACTTTGGCTTCTTCTTTCTTGGGCAGTGCAATGCGAAGAATACCGTCGTTGTAATCTGCGCGGATTTGTTCGAGGTTGATGGTTTTTGGCAGACCGAAACTGCGCTCGAACGATCCGAACCAGAATTCGCGGCGGGTGTATCTTTCCTTCTTTTCTTCCTGATTGTTGTTTACCTCAGCCGAAATAGTGAGCAGCTGATTGTCGAGCTTGATTCTGAAATCTTCCTTCTTAAGACCTGGAGCGGCCAGCTCAAGCACGAAACTATCTTCTTTTTCTACAACATTTACGGCCGGACGCATCAGATAGTTTTCCGAAGGACGGAAAAAATTCCGGTCAAAATCTTCCATCATTTCGCTCAGAACGTTGATGGGGTGCTGGTTGAAACGGATGATGTTCATAATTGATCCTCCTATTTTTATTGATGAATGAATATTTGTGATTTTTGTCAGTAGGGCATCAAATCGTGTTCCAGCCAGCATAATCGACCGCAAAGACAGGTTTTTTCAGTCATATTGTCATTTTTCCCGAATAGGCAAATGCCATTTTGTCGTCTTTTCATGATTTCTTTAAGGAATCTTAACATGAGAAGGCTGATTTTCGGGCTTTGATAATCACCTCTTTACCGCACATTACAATTATTTTTGTTAGCGAAACGACAGCAGATTTGGACAATCCTCAAAACATTTTCCGACCCGGACGTATTCTCCTTCCGATTTTGTTTGGACTAGGAGCCACAGCCTGGTTGCTGTTTCGTAATCTTGACCGCGACACCCTTGGCTTTTTCGAATGGACCTGGGCGGCTGCCGCGGGGCTGCTGATGGCTTTCGCCATGATGGGCGTACGTGATGTGGCCTATATGTACAGGATCAGGGTGCTCACGGGCCGCAAGCTCAGTTGGCGACAGTCGTTTCAGGTGATTATGCTATGGGAATTCAGCTCGGCGGTATCGCCTTCGGTTGTAGGCGGCACCGGTCCTGCCATCTGGTTCCTTTACAAGGAGGGCCTGAATACTGGCAAAAGTACCGCTGTCGTGCTCACCTCCATTTTCCTCGACGAAGTGTTTTTTGTGCTGATGGTGCCCCTGCTGTATTTCTTTTTCGGGAGTTTGGTTCTTCCTTCTGAGCTTTCGGAAGCGTTCTCCGGCAGCATTAAAATCGCGCTTCTTCTCGGATATGCGCTAATCCTGATTTACACGCTTATCCTCACTTACACCCTTTTCATAAATCCGTACTTCTTCAAGTGGCTGCTCTCCATCGTTTTCATGCTTCCTTTGCTTAGGCGCTGGCGGATGCGGATGCGTAAACTGGCCAACCAGCTCATCATCACCTCCAACGAATTGCGCGGTCAGAAATTTGGCTATTGGGCAAGGGCTTTCATTGCCACTGCCTTATCGTGGACGGGCCGCTACTGGGTAACCAATTTTATCTTCATGGCGTTCTTTTTCAGCCATTTAGGCATAAAGGAACATTTCCTCATCTATGCCCGCCAGCTTACCATGTGGATCATCCTGCTGGTGAGCCCCACCCCAGGCGGAAGCGGAATTTCGGAAATTGTGTTCGGCGAATTTCTCGCCGATCTGCTTCCAAACGCAGCGTGGGTGGTACCGCTTGCCGTGCTTTGGCGACTCATCAGTTATTATCCCTATCTGGTGATGGGCGCAGTGGTTCTGCCCAATTGGATAAACCGGGTTTTCCAGAAGCCTGTTTACAGAAAAATAGAATAGCAAAACAGGGAACAGAACATCCTCATAAATAGGAAAAGACAAAACCTGAAATTCGAAATTTTTCGATTCGTCTGTTGCCAGACAAGCACGGACATACTCCTTTTGTGGATTAGTACACAGCCCTTTAATACCAGAACGCTAAATAGAGTTTAACCTGCAAGGCATTCTATAAGGCGAGAATACCAAAACGATTTTACGCCTTCGATTGGGGTAAAACAATCCCAAAACAGGCTTGCCCCTGTGAGGCTAGATTAACCGCAATGAAAATACTGGCTAACGAGATTGAGGATCTTTTCCTCATCGTTGCCCAGTGATTCCCGGAGGTTTTTATCGTCGAAAGCCTGCAGATGCTTTACTACATAGTTGAGTATGCTCTCGGGGAATACGCCATGCTGCATATAAACGGCTTTATCTCTGAGGAGCGCTGTGGCCGAATCGACGCATGAAGCAGGGAGCTTTTCGAGTTGAGCCGTGCGGCTGCGGTGTTCTTCGTGGAAGATATTGATATCCACATAGGTTTTTTCGGCAAACTCGAGCGCATCGGGCGAAGTAAGCCCGTGACGAGCGGCAACCGTAAGTCCGGCCATGAGCAGGTAAATGTCGGCCGAGCCATCGGGAGCCCGGAATTCAACCGTTTGTTTTTCGTTGAAATCGGCATTCAGAGGCATTTCGAGCGGGTTGGCGTCCGAAATCATATCGTGCTCATTGGTCCAACCCAGCGGCACGCGCACCAGCACCGAGCGGTTGCGATCGCCCCAGCAGATGTTGGTAGGTGCTTCCTGATGGGGAACAAGCCTCAGATAAGAAGTCGGATTGGTGTTGCCAAATGCGGTGAGCGAAGCTGCAAGCTTAAGATATCCGGCTATTGCTTTGCGGGCGGTCGGGCTGAGGCTGCCATCATGCATCATGGCACTGCGTCCGTCCTTCATGATGCGTGTATGCACATGCAGGCCGCTACCGGCGCGTCCGGCCACAATTTTAGGCGCAAAGGTGAGCGTAACGCCATATTGCCAGGCAAGGGTGCGCATAATCCATTTGGCGATTACCAGTTGGTCGGCAGCATCCTCCACATTTACCGGAAGAAACTCTATCTCGTTCTGCTCATAAACCTTTCCGCCCAGCGAGAAATTGCCAACCTCAGAATGACCGTATTTGATCTGTCCGCCGCTTTGGGCAATAAGCCTCATGGCATGGCGGCGGAAATTGCCGAATTTGTTAAAAGGCGACGACTCATGATATCCACGCTGGTTTTGTGCAGGATAAAGCGGAGTTTCGTCCGAAATGATGTAATACTCAATCTCGCCCATAGTTTCAAAACTGTAGCCCGTTGCCTCCTTCATGGCTCTGTGGGCTTTGCGAAGAATATATTCAGGCGAGTTTTCGAGCGGATTGCCATGCCGGTCGTAAAAGCCACACAGAATATCGAGGGTAGGCACGTCGGCAAAGGGATTTACAAAGGCAGTACGATACTTGGGTATTACGTACAAATCGCTCGAACCGGCCTCCACGAATGGGAACAAACTCGAACCATCAACACGCTCGCCGGTGGCTAAAATATTATCCAGATGTTCGCGGCTGTTGATGATAAAATTGAGCGTCTTGAGTCGGCCATCCCATGCCACATACCTGAAATTGATCATCTCCACATCGTGATCTTCGATGTAACGAATTAAGTCGGCTCTGGTGAATTCCGACGATGGTTTGTTCAGGTATTGTACCAGTGGATTGGGATTCATCGATGTAATCATACCTTTGTTATTTTGTTAACAGTAGAGCAAAATGGCCACAAATTTACCCATTTGCTTTCATTTGGCCTGCACTGCGTAATGTTTAGAAATGGAATTTAAACCCATTACAAATAAATCTGCCGCCACGAATAGCCTCCCAAAGCGAATCCTTTAAATTATTCTGAAACAAGTAATTGTTTAACAACCACTTGGCGATTCAGCCCTGCTTCTCCGGTTCATTATTCCCGCGCAAAGCGCTGAACCAGACCTCTAAAAGTTGCGAAGCGGCTATGTAGGAACTAAGTTCGCGATTGCGAACCAGATGTTCCATAACGGACAGTTGTGCAGATACCAAAGGATGCTGGAAGAAACTGTTCTGAAGCGATTCGTTGATGGCATCATGCATGGTTTGAACCAGCTGATTGTTGCGCTTATGCTGAAAGAAGCCGTTTGATCTTACAACCTGGATGAAATTTTCTATCATCTGCCAGACTTCCGGGATATTGCTGCCTGTGAGGGCCGAACAGCTAAGCACCTTTGTGGGAACACCCGAGGCCGGAGGTGGGAACAGGTGAATGGCATTCTCGCATTCGGCGCGGGCGCGCTCAGCTCGGGCAATGTTGTCGCCGTCGGCTTTGTTTACCACAATTCCGTCGGCCATTTCCATAATGCCGCGTTTGATGCCCTGCAGCTCGTCGCCAGCACCCCCGATAAGGATGAGCAGAAAAAAGTCGACCATAGAATGAACGGCCGTTTCCGACTGTCCAACACCGACGGTCTCAACAAACACCGTGTCGAAGCCTGCCGCCTCGCAAAGAACGATGGCTTCGCGCGTCTTCCTTGCCACTCCGCCAAGGGTGCCTGCCGATGCCGAGGGCCTGATATAGGCCGAAGGATGCGTTGTGAGCTGCTCCATCCGGGTTTTGTCGCCAAGAATACTTCCCTTCGAAATCTGGCTGCTGGGATCGATGGTGAGCACAGCAAGCTTGTGGCCATTGTTGACAAGATGCATCCCAAGCGCCTCGATAAACGTGCTCTTGCCAGCACCCGGTACCCCGGTAATGCCTATACGCACGGCCTTGCTGCTGTGCGGCAGGCAGGCCTGAATAATTTCCTGGGCAATCTGCTGATGTGAGGGTAAACTGCTTTCCACCAGCGTAATGGCCTGACTGAGCAGAACACGGTCGCCACGCAGAATGCCCTCCACATAAGCAGTAGCATCATGCAGGGATTTGCGCTTTCGTGCAAGTTGCGAAACGGCCTCGCGGTTCACGGCAGCCGGCTGCTCAATGCCCTCGTTAACTTTGAGGGCCATGGTTTTGTCTTCCGGACGGGGCTTTTTCATGACCATGCAAAGTTACTAAATGGAAAACAGCATCTTCTTCGGTCAAAGGCCTAAATGTCTGAAGAAAATTTTGACGGCTAACCTAATCTTTTTTTAACTTTGCAGCCCCAAATAAACAGCTCTCTGTAGCTCAGTTGGTAGAGCAGCTGACTCTTAATCAGCGGGTCCCAGGTTCGAGTCCTGGCAGGGAGACAGAGTTATAAAAATTTTAAGGCTTTAGGTCTTAAAATAGTTGCAAATCAAGGGGTTTCACTATCTTTGAATCAGATATGAAACCCCTTTTTCTATTGTTTTTCGGGGTTTTTTGTACCTTTTTTGTACCCGAAAAAGCCTATAAAAGCAGTCATGAACCGATATCAGATCAAGCTAAAAATCAGAAACGGCAAGAAAAACGTTGACGGAACTTTCATGATTTACCTTTACGCCAACATTAACGGAGAGGTAAAATTTTTGACAACAGGACATAAAGTGAACATCAAACATTGGAACCAGGCAAAAGAACAAGTTTCTTCCCTGGCAGACAATTGGAGTACGATTAACTCAGATATCAACGTGTTAAAGAACACGGCAATTGAGTTCCTCTCACATGCAAACCTCAATAAAAGGCGTGTTACAGTGCAAGACCTTGAAAGAGAACTCCGTAAAGACGCATCATTTTTTTCCTATTACGCATTTGTTGAAAAGTACATCAGAGAGAAAGGTCACCAATATTCCCCTCACACCGTCAGAAATTGGAGATGCGAAATTTCTACATTGAAATCCTATTCTCCAAAACTAAGTTTCAGCGACATTCATCGGATTTGGTGGAATGGGTTTGAAAATTTCTTAGAGGCTAAAGGAAATTCCCGCAACACCATCCACAAGTTTTATAAAAATATCAAGCGGTTTGTTAATAAAGCAATCGAACAAGGGATAACCGACGATAACCCCCTAAAAAGTATTGAGGTAAAGCAAACTG
>JAJTAY010000027.1 GCA_021287165.1 Bacteroidia bacterium
ACGACCTACCGCAGATATGCCAAGGACGGCACATGCAACACCACGCCAGAGCAGTCCACGGGCGAGTGGACGGTGATGGTTGAACCCACCCCGGTAGCCGGAGTCTTTATCAGCAACCCTGCGGCATTTACTACGGTATGCGAAGGCACGCTGGTATGGGCCACCCTTGATGGCAATACCGGAGGCAACGGAACAGATCAGACCGAGTACCGCGTCTTCACGCCCACGAGCTATTCTGTCTGGATGCCTTACGATGGCAGTCCTTTGAGCACCAATGGACTGCTGGTAATAGAACTGCGTTCGCGCAGGCTTTCGGACTATTGCAGTCCCAGCCCGTGGATACACAGTGGCTGGACGGTAGAGCCCACGCCTGTTTCAGGTATTTTGCAACGCCAGCCCGATGTAGCCATGGTATGTGAGGGCAGTACGGTTCAGGCGATGCTGACGGGAGCAGACGGCGGCAACTGGACTGATCAGACGGAGTACCGCACTCGTACGACGGGTGGATGGAGCAGCTGGATGCCCTACGCAGGCACAGCCATAAACACGACAGGACTTTTGGAAGTTGATATACGGTCGCGCAGGCTGGCCGATTATTGTCAGCCTTCGGCCTATACCACGGTGAAGTGGGATGTAGAGCCCACGCCCGTATCAGGAATACTCACGGCCAGTCCGGCTCAGGCGCTTGTATGTGAGGGCACGGAAGTATCGGCTCAGCTGCAGCCCGGAGCAGGCGGCAATGGAGTGGATGTCACGGAATACCGCACAAAGCAAAGCGACAGCTGGAGCAGCTGGATGCCGTATGCCTCAGGTCAGTTCCTGAGCACGCTTGGCATACAGCGCATAGAGCTGCGCACGGTGCGCACGGCTTCGGTATGCAGCAATGCTATGGCCAATACGGTTTCATGGGATATTGAACAGCCCGCACAGGCAGGCTGCTTAATCAAGACCCCGATGCAGGCGATGGTATGCGAAGGCAGTGAGGTGAGTGCGCTGTTGCAGACGCCCGGCGCCGGTGGCAACGGGACAGATCAGGCGGTTTACCGCAGCCGCAGTGGTGCGGTATGGAGTGAATGGATGCCATACACTTTAGGCACGCCCTTATCCACGAGCGGATTGGACGAGATTGAGATAGGCACGCGCAGGCTGGCGACGGCATGTCCCTCGTCGGACTACCAGACGGCGATCTGGCAGGTAGAGCCCACTCCGGTGGCCTTTGCCGGCAACAATGCCGTCAGCTGCAGCAATCAGGCCTATGCCTTGCAGGCTCAGGCCTTCCATGCCACGGGATATCAGTGGATCAGCAGCGGCGATGGCAGCTTCAGCAATCCGGCGCAGCTCAATCCGGAGTATATGCCCGGGCCGCAGGACAAGGCCAGTGGCACGGTCACCCTTACTTTGACGGTCAACACCCAGGGATTATGTCAGGCCAGTTCGTCGATGACCCTGACGCTGACCCAGCCTGTAACTCCGGTGGTGACTGTAACGCCCAATGTACCGACGGTATGTTCCGGTACGCCCGTACAGTATGCAGCCACCTATCAGCACGCAGGCAGTAGTCCCGTCTTTGTGTGGAAGGTAAACGGGCAGGCAGTACCCGGCAGTGGTCCCAACTTTGCTAACATACCCCAGCAGGGCGATGCGGTGAGTGTAGAGATGACCACTTCGCTGGGATGCGTAACGCAGGCTACGGTACAGAGCAATAATGCCACGGTAAACGTTGTGCCGATAAGTTTAAATTTGAGCACCAATCCAGTGGCCGGCGGACAGGCAAGCTATACAGGTCAGCTGGCCCTTGGCGGAGCAGTGCAGTTGAGTGCCACACCTGCCTTTGGCTATGTCTTTTTACACTGGACCGATCAGAGTGGTCAGGTGGTAGGCACCACGCCGGAGTTGCAGTACACGCTTCAAACCTGTATTACGGCATTGACTGCCAATTTTGTTCCCGGGGCAACGCTGAGCGGTTATCTGAAGTTTTACAACCCGATAGAGTCGCCGGTTTCGGCCACAGGAGCGCACTTTATGGCGCAGCTGTTTAAGGACAATGCAGCGGTGAGTGTACCACAGCCCTTTAATGCCGATGGTTATTACAGCTTCAGCCCAATAATACAGGGAGGAGGCTACACCTTACGCGTATGGGAGCAGCCTCCGGTCAATCAGCTTTCCTCCACCTGGATGTGGAACAACTGGGCAGGCGTTAGCGGGCTTGACGGGCTTATAGTCAGCTTTATGGCCACGGAGCAACCCCTGAGTCAGGCATTTCCGTGGATACAACCGGTGCATAATGTCCCTTATACCCCATTTGCCGTGACCACTGCCGATGTGAACAACACCAGCACCATCACAGCCAACGATGCCTTGACCATACTCTACCGAAGCGTTCAGGGCAGTGCCTTTGGCACCTTCCCCGGCAACAGGCACAACTTCATTTTGTCGGCCAGCCGGCTTACCAACCCCTCGGTGATGAGGTATCCTCAGGCGCCGGAGCTGATGTTTGAGCCTTTTGGCATGTATCAGGCAGCTCAGCCGGCCAGTCAGGTCTATTATGAAGTAGATCCCGGAGCGATGACAGCAGGCAACAATTACATGAACATTTACCTCACGGCAGCGGGCGATATGAACGCCTCATACCTTCCTGGAAATAATTTAAAGACCACGGCAAGCCTCCTTTACGAAGGCACCATGCAGAAGAAGGCCGGAGATGCCTTTGATTTGCCGGTCTTTCTGACGAGTGAAGTCTTGTTGGGTGCCGCTACCATAGGATTGCGTTACGATAGCGAGATGCTTGAGGTGAAGCAAGTCAGGGGAGCCACGGTGCAGCATATCGACGACAAAGAGGGAGTTGTTCGCACGGCCTGGTACGATACCCGCGGTATGATGTTCGATCCGTCGATGCCAGTGCTCAACCTTAGCGTAGTGCTCAGGCGCGAGCCGGGTGTTGGCAGCCGCTATCTGGAGCTTTTGCCAGAAACCGAGTTTGCTGATGTTGATGCCAGGGTTATCGACAAACTGCAGTTGCGCACCCTTTCGCTCACGGGTCAGGACAATGCCACTGGCGAAGTGGCCATTAACCATCAGGTAGTACCCAATCCGTTTACCGACCAGGCACGCCTGAGCTTCAGTTTGCCGGAGCAGGGCAGGGTAACTGTGATGATTTACAATCAGTTTGGGCAGTTGGTAAAGCAGTTGGCCGAACAGCAGTTCAGGGCCGGACAACACAGCATCAACATCCACAAAAAGGACCTCATCCACAGCGGTACCTATTACTACCAGCTGCATCACGATACCGGAAGCAAATCGACCGTTGTCAGCGGCAAGCTGATCATGATCAGGTAGTTTCCAGTTTTCCTGTTCTTTCGATTAACGGGGTCGAAGCCAGCGCTTCGACCCTGTTTTTCTGTTTAGGGAGGTATCCGTTATTGTTTTTTCAACTAAATGATTATTTACATTTTCGAGGAATTAATTTCCTTGAATTCGGCTTTTAGACGTTGTAACTTTGAGTAAGTTTTAAGCTTCGTTGAACACCAAATTCCAAACAAATGAAAACAAAAGCCTTGCTATCAGCTCTTTTATTAACAGCACTTTTTAGGTGCAAAAAGGACGGAATAAAAGACATTGCCGGTCCTGTCTCCAACATGGGACAAATTGGGGTTACGGTGAGCAGCTCAACAACTGCCGTTAACGGAGTTTCCAACTTCAATGCTACGGTTTCTTCGCTCGAAAATGGGGTTTCCGTTTATACAGCCAGTGCCAATGTTACCAACCAGACGCTCAAAAATCTCCTATCGAATTACCCGAGTGTATTTACGATTAACGGAAATACGGTTTCGGCCAACAATATCAGGCTTAAGCAAACAACAGAAGGTGTTAAGTGTGAAACAGATGCATTTCCTGGCGTTGTGGTGAAATATGGGTCAAAAGTTGGAGATGTGTATCCTGTTGGTAATACCGGAGTAAACAGGACTGTAATCAGTAAGTCGGATACCGACGATTATCCCTATGGCTTTATGCTGATCAAAACGATTCAAGTGGAGCAGCCACTTCCTAATTTAAAATTTGCAGGTATAACCAAGGTTGTTTGGATAGCAAACCATAAGTTTGGCATCGTTGCAGCGGAGGTTTATCTGGATGATAACACCAAGCTCACCTTCCCGTTTTATTGGTCCGCCGAGAACTAATAAAAGGTAAACATGATTGGTCGATTGCTCCCTTATCCTTACAAACTTGTTGGGCTTTTTCTTTCCCTGACAGGAGTGGGTTTGCTAATGGTTAATTTCTGGTACCCACTGGACATACCTTCCACGACTTTTGCTTTTTATTCATCATTTCTTGAAGAAAAATATTTTACCACTATCCGCAATAACCTTTCGGACGAAATCATCCTGATTTTACTTGTTGCCGGAGCTTCATTGATGGTGTTTTCCAAAGAAAAGGTCGAAACTGAAGGCATCAGTCTGATCAGGGGAAGGGCGCTATTCAGGGCCTTGCTGTTGAATACCTTCTTCGTTGTGATGGGTATTCTGTTTATTTACGGAAGCGGATTTATCTATGTGCTTGTTTTGAACCTTGTTTTGCTGCAGTGGCTTTACCTGCTTAATCTTGCTTACCTTCGCTACAGACTTAAGGACTGAGCGAGTTTCCTGGTAAGCTCAATGATTTCTTTTGCCTCCTTTACATCGTGGACGCGTAAAATATCGGCTCCATTAAGCAAAGCGATGGTATTGAGCGACGTTGTGCCGTTCAGCGCCGTTTCAGGCGCTTCGTCTAATAATTTGTATATCATCGATTTACGTGATAGACCTACCAGTTGAGGATAATTTTTCAATCGTAATTCCTGCAAACGGCCAAGCATCATATAATTGGCATTTAGGGTTTTGCCAAATCCAAATCCCGGATCGGTTATCAATTGCTTTGCTCCCTTCCAGCTAAAAAGATCGATTTGTTCTCGGAAGAAGTTTTTTACTGTCTCAAGCACTTCTCCGGCTTCGAGGGCCTTGCTCTGCATCTCCGACGGCCGTCCTGTTGTATGCATCATAACATAAGGCACGTTCTTTTCAGCAATAAATTCAACCATTTGCGCATCGAAAATGCCTCCTGAAATATCGTTTATCATAAACGCCCCTGCCTCTACAGCTTCTCTGGCAATCTCAGTCCGCCAGGTGTCCACCGAAAGGAATGCCTCCGGAAAGTGTCTGACAATTAGTCTAATTGCTGGAATGAGTCTCGAAAGTTCTTCCTCAGGACCAAGGTCGGAAGCGCCGGGCCTTGTTGAAACGGCTCCCAGATCGAGGATATCGGCACCTTGTTCAAGCATCAGGCCAGCCCTGTCAAGTAATTCTCTTTCGTTGGTTATCCTCGACCCGGAAAAGAATGAATCGGGAGTAATGTTCAGAATCCCCATTAATAAAGGCCCGGTCTTCTGCAGGCTGCGTCCGCCCATGCGGAACACATGATTTCGCCGAAATGCCGTATCTTTAGCCTCGAATTTAAGCATGAATCAGGGTAGTAATAAAGCGACAAAAGTAACCAAATGACGCTCCACAACCTTCAGGGTATCGACACGACTTCAGCTTTTGGCAGGGTGCTGGCATGGTGCAGGGATGTATTCACGGCCAAACTGGGCGATTATGGACCTTCGTGGCGCATACTTCGCCTCAGTTCGCTTACCGATCAAATTTTTATTAAAGCCAACAGGCTTCGAAGCCTGCAAATGAAGTCCATCCAACTGGTGGATGAACCACAGGAGGACGCTTTTGTGGCTATTGCCAATTATAGTGCCATGGCGATTATCCAGATAAGACATGGCGTGGCTGAAATGCCTGACATGGACGTGCAAAGCGCCATTGCTGCTTACAATGCAGTGATGCAGGAAGCGCTCGCACTTATGACCCGCAAAAACCACGACTACGACGAGGCCTGGCGTAGCATGCGCGTGAGTTCGATTACCGATATTATTCTCATGAAATTACTCAGAATTAAGCAAATAGAAGATAATATGGGGCAAACCTCCGTAAGCGAAGGCGTTGAGTCGAACTACTTCGATATCATCAACTATGCGGTTTTTGCCCTGATTCATTTGAGTGATGTCGATAAAACTCAATAAAAACAAACCTTTACAACTTGATGAAAATCAAATACCTTTTTATTCACCTAAGCCGCCTGATTATCGGGGCCGTATTTGTGTTCTCTGGTTTTGTCAAAGGTGTCGATCCGCTGGGAACTGCATTCAAATTAGAGGATTATTTTAGTGCATACGGCACCCTTTGGGCCAGCGATTATGCATTGGCCCTCTCAATTTTCTTGTGCACCTTTGAATTTTTCATAGGGGTAGCATTGTTGTTCAGCCTGCATATCCGAAAAACTGCGTGGCTTTTGCTGTTTACCATGTCGTTTTTCACCTTGCTCACCTTCTACGACGCACTTTATTCCCCGGTAACGGATTGCGGTTGTTTCGGCGATGCCATCAAGCTAACCAATTGGGAAACCTTTTATAAAAACCTTGTGCTGATGCTTCCAACCCTGGTGGTATTTATCAACCGGAAGCGATTCAGGCCAATGGTAATGCCTCTTCTGCAAAATATTCTTGCTGTTGCTTTTATTGCCTCTTTCGTTTGGATGTCGGTATATCAGTACGAGCATGAGCCCTTCATCGATTTTCGCCCATGGAAGGTTGGAAACCGCATGTTGCCTGATCCTGATGCTGAAATTAGGGTTTATGTAAAGTATCAGAATAAGGAAACGGGGGAGGTGAGGGAATATCTTTCACCAAATTTTCCATGGAACGATCCTGAGTGGATGGCTGCATGGGAATTCCTTGATCAGCGCACCGAATTCGATAGCGATCACATCGTCCATGGCTTGATGGCTGAGGATGAGTCGGGCAACGATTTTACACAATTCCTTTTGGGCAGCGACGCCATGTTTGTGATTGTATCGTGGGACGCCTCCAGGGCGCCCGATCGCGGCTGGAACAAAGCTTCAGCCCTGATAGAGATGCTAACAGAAGCCAATCAGCATGCGGCCATTTTAACAGCTTCGTTGCCCGAAGAAATGGATGTGCTGAGGCGTAATTACCAACTCGACACGGATGTATTCTACGCGGATGGTACTACCCTGAAAACGATGGTACGTTCCAATCCCGGCCTTATGCTTTTCCATAAGGGCTTTGTAGCCGGAAAATGGCATTTCAACAATTTCCCCGGCCCGGGCGAACTCGATGCCATCCTCGACGGTCTCGATCATTTTTCACCCAAAAAGCCCTGAAGCATGTTGCATTACCTGTTGCGAAGGCTCGGCTACGGATTTCTGGTTCTATGGGGCGTTGCAACACTGGTTTTTGTACTCTTTAACATTCTTCCCGGCGACCCTGCAGCAATGATGGTAGGACAGCGTACCGATAAGGCCACGGTTGAGGCTGTTCGCCGCGATCTGGGACTCGACCTGCCGCTTGCCCAGCAATATCTGCTTTTTCTGAACGACCTTTCGCCAATTTCTTTACATAAATCAGGAGTGCCGGCCTTTGCCTTTAGTGTGGAAAAATACGGACAGCCGTTTCTGAGCATAAAACTCTCAAATAATGAGGTAGTTATTAAAAAGCCCTATCTGCGTCAAAGCTATCAAAGCAAGCGTCCGGTGGTTGAAGTCATCGCTGCGGCTTTCCCTAACACCTTAATTCTGGCTGTTGTTTCCATCTTTCTGGCAAGTGTCTTGGGTATTTTTCTCGGGGCATGGACGGGTATGGTCAATAAAACCTGGCTCAATCGATTGGTATTAGTAATCAATACACTGGGCATGTCGTTACCTTCATTTTTTGCCGCAATTTTGATGGCATGGTTGTTTGCGTGGCTGTTGGGCGAGTACACCGGTTTAAACCTTGTGGGAAGTTTACACGAAGTGGACGATGCCGGAACAGGAGAACATATCGTTTGGAAGAATCTTATCCTACCTGCCATCACGCTAGGCATTCGGCCGCTCGCAATCGTTACCGAACTCACACGCACTTCGCTGCTCGATGTGATGCACTCCGACTTCATCCGGACGGCCAGGGCCAAAGGACTAAGCGGTTGGCCGCTCCTTTTCAGGCATGCGCTCCGGAATGCGTTAAACCCTGTGGTGACAGCCATTTCGGGATGGTTTGCCTCTTTGCTGGCTGGTGCGGTTTTTGTTGAATACATCTTCGATTGGAAAGGCCTCGGGCTTGTGGTGGTGGATGCACTGGAAAAGTATGACCTGCCGGTTCTGATGGGTTCAATATTGTTTATTGCGCTGCTTCTCATTATAATTAATATTTTTGTCGATATACTTTACACATTGCTCGACCCTCGAGTCAGGCTCAATTGAATTCAAAATCAAATGATAAAACTATGAGCAACAAAATTGTCGCCGGTAACTGGAAAATGAACAAAGGCTTCACCGAAGCCGAGGAGCTCATCGAAGAGCTCATCAGCCTCTTCGAAAAAGAAGAGGTTGAATCGGAAGTTATAATTTGCCCGCCTTTTCCTTATTTGGAAATTGCCACTGATTACGCCCAAGACGGTTTCTTTAAAGTTGGTGCGCAAAACATCAGCCCTTTTCCATGTGGGGCCTACACCGGCGAAGTTTCGGCCGGAATGCTGCGCTCTATGGAGGTCGACTATTGCATCATAGGCCACAGCGAGCGTCGCAAATACTTCAACGAGGACGACAAAATGCTCACAGCCAAGGTAAATCAGGCCCTCGAGAACAAACTTATTCCAATCTTTTGCGTAGGAGAGGCCTTGCCCGAACGCGAAGCCGGAAAACATTTCGAAGTGGTGCGCCGCATGGTACGTCATGGATTGTTCCACCTCGATACCAGCGAGTTTGCTAAAGTCATCATTGCCTACGAGCCTGTTTGGGCTATTGGCACTGGTGTTAATGCCACCCCGCAGCAAGCAGCCGAAATGCATGCCTACATACGAACCCTGATTGCTGAGCGCTATGGTGATGACATTGCTGCCCAGACAAAGATCCTTTACGGCGGAAGCCTGAATGCCAAGAATGCTGCCGATATCTTCAGTCAGCCCGGCGTGGATGGCGGCTTGGTTGGCGGCGCATCGCTCGTTGCTGAAGAATTCTTCGAAATCTGTAAAAAAGCCTGAGTATGGCCTGGCTCGAACTGAGCTTTGCCATTGCGGACGACGACACGGCCGACCTGCTCACGGATGCCCTGGGTGAGGTCGGCTTCAATAGTTTTGAAACCAACGACGCAATGCTCAAAGCCTATGTCGAAGAGGATGTTTTCGATAGGGAAAAAGTAGAAAATATCCTTCAACATCCTTTCTTCCAGGGTGTTAAATGGATCAGCACGCTCGCGCTTGCCGAAAAAAACTGGAATGAGGTGTGGGAGTCCAACTACAATCCGGTCGTCATCAACGAACGTTGCCGTGTCAGGGCGCCTTTTCATGAGCCTGACGATTCCTACGAATTCGACCTCCTTATCGAGCCGCGCATGTCGTTTGGCACCGCACACCACGAAACAACTTCGCTCGTCATGGAGCTGATGTTTCGCTACTCACCCGCCGGAAAGCATGTGCTCGACATGGGTTGCGGCACTGCCATCCTTGCCATCCTTGCCATGAAAATGAATGCCCTGTCGGCAGTGGCCATCGATATCGACGACTGGGCTTTTGGCAATGCCATCGACAATGTGGCGCTCAACGATGTAAGTCATGTTACCGTCGAATTGGGCGATGTGCGTAACCTGGCTTGTCGCACCTTCGATTATGCATTAGCCAATATCAACCGGAATATCTTGCTGACCGATCTCCGGTTTTATGCGCAATCGCTGCTCCCGGGGAGCTGCCTCATTCTTAGCGGTTTTTACGAGCAGGATCTTCCTGCCATCAACGAAGAGGCAACGGCTAACTGCCTCACCTATGTGGAACACATCAGTCGCAACAACTGGGTAGCCGCAGTATATTACAAGCGCTAATCACCAAATCACGAAGCCTATGACCTTGATGTTCAGGAGCTTGGTGATACTATTGCTACTCAACACCCTGGTTTGTGGCCTGCTTGCTCAGGAAGCGGAACCGCCTGATTTGTTTTTTGCAAAATTTCAACAACGCCTCACCGAACGTCAGCAGCCTTCAGTGGTTGAAACTATTGGCAAACAGATCAGTGCACTTCGTGAGGCTGCATCAGGCGCTGCATTAAATCAGCATGAGATCAGGCGATTTCAAAGCATCGTTTCGCGAATGGAGAACCTTCGCATGCGCACACATCCTCAACAGGCTGGTATTCTGACAATTGCAGTATTTTTGTTAAATGAAGACTATCCCATTAAGGGCCTTGATCCCTGGATGACACAGTTCGAGTCGATGCTCTCGGGCAGAGACACTAGGCCCGCCGAGCGGCTGATCGATCAGACGCTTCAGCTCATTAATCAGCAACGGATTGCCGGCCGGGGTACAACAAACTGGTACCTTCGGCAAGGGAAAGCAGCATTTGAATTTGATACTGCACTCGTCCTCAGGGTTAGTGCCGGCACGCTTACTTGTGCCACGCAAAGGGACAGCCTCAGGATTTACGAAACATCCGGCCTGCTGAGGTTCATTGATCAGCAGTGGACAGGAAGTGGGGGAAAAGCAGGATGGGAACGTTTCGGCATTCCGCTTGAGGAGGCCTGGGTTGAGCTGTCCGACTACAGTATCGACATGAATCGCCCTGTTGTGAATGCCTCTCCGGTTATCGCCCGATTTCCCGGCAGGATAAACCAACCGTTGCAGGGAGCGTTTGAAGATCAGGTGTATAGTGCTCCGCCAACCGATCGCACCCCTCATCCCCAATTCAAGTCTTCCCTGAGTCGTGTTGGCTTGAAAGACATTTATCCCGGCGTTGATTTTTCAGGCGAAGTGCTCATGCAGGGCCGGACGCTTATCGGCGAAGCCGGCGATGAAAGCCCGGCGCGATTGATTTTCAGACAGGGCGACCTTCGGATAGCTGAAGCCAGGGCGCAACGTTTCGACCTTAGCAGGCAACAGACGCAGTCGCGTAAAACAGCACTTAGTTTTTATTTCGAAGACGATAGCCTGCATCATCCGGGTCTTGACTTTCGCTTCGATAATGCTCGACGGCAACTCATTGCAGTCAGGAGTAACGAAGGACGCGGCAGGGCGCCTTTCAACAGCTCATACCACAATCTTTATCTGACTTCCGAAGCTCTTTACTGGAACATTGACGAGGACTTTGTGCATTTTCGCAGCCTCGACGCCATGAACACGCAAAGTCGTGCCAGCGTTGCATCCTACGATTTTTTCTCAGAATCCGAGTTTCGACGACTTCAGATGGTCGACGAAGTGCACCCCATGTATGTGATCGAAAAATATCTTAAAGACACAGGCGCGGGTTCTGCAGTTCAGCTCAATTTCCTTGCCTCATACATGCGCAAACCTCCCGAACAGGTAGTGGCCCTGGTACTCAATCTCGTCGAAAGGGGCTATATGCTCTATGATGGCGACTCAAACCTGATAACGGTATTGCCAGCCTTCTATTCCGCACTTGAGGCTTCGGCCGGCAAGGAAGATTTTGATGTGCTTCGTCTTAATTCGGAGACACAGGCCAGAACCTCCAATGTAATTCTGAAAATCAGCGACTTCAGTCTTACAGTACGCGGAGTTGACGAGGTGGTGCTCAGCGAAAAGCAAGGCGTTCAGCTCATTCCGGAGGAGAATCAGGTTGTTTTTGGCAAAAACCGCGATTTCCGTTTCAAAGGCCACGTGAGGGCCGGACTGTTTGACTTTTATGCCCGTGAAGCCGTTTTTGAATACGATCCATTCCGGCTTCAGTTTTCTTTTGTTGACTCGTTGGCATTTTCTGTCTTAAAAAAGGATGCTCAGCCCGGTCGCAAACCCGAATATGTTAAAGTAAGAAACGTAATAGCTGACCTCACCGGCTATCTCCGGATCGATGAGCCACGAAACAAATCAGGCCGTAACAACCTGACGGAGTTTCCTTCCTTCACCAGCACCGGCGAGTCGTATGTCTATTTCGATAACCCGTCAATACAGCAGGGAACCCTAAAACGCGACTCCTTTTTTTATGTGGTCGACCCATTTCGTATCGACAGCCTGAGCAATTTCTCCACCGAGAATTTTCGCATTACCGGTTATCTCAACTCGGGTAGGATGTTTCCTGTTATCCGCGAGCAGCTCAACGTGATGCCCGATTATGCCCTTGGGTTTACGCACAAGCTACCAGCCGAGGGCTATCCCATGTTCGATGGTCTGGCGAGATATTTTACAGAGGTATCTCTCTCAGGTGATGGTTTTAAAGGTCTTGGGCAGCTTGATTATCAGACGTCTAAAATCTATTCGAAACAGTTTAGGTTTTATCCCGACTCGGTTTCTGCTATAACTGATCAGTGGATAATGAACGAACTGAGGGCAGCCGTTGAATTTCCTGATGGAACGGGTGAGCTGCTGAAATTACAATGGAACGTGCCGGACAATATTGTTTACCTGCAAACCCTGAAGGATGCTGCCCGACTCTATGCCGGTGCTTCGTTTCTTGGCACCATTGAGATTTCTCCTTCCGGACTTAAGGCACAAGGTAATCTGAGCTTTGAACAAGCCAAGGTCTCCTCTTCATGGTTTGATCTATTGGCGCACCGTTTTAAGGCCGATACCGCTGACTTTTCGCTCATGCCCGCTCAGGGTGCCAAACCGGCTTTTCTCGCTACAGATTATCAGGTTTTAATTGATTTTGACACACGCATTGGCAACTTCAGCAATCTTGGTCCAAAAAGCCGGCTTTCGTTTCCGTTTAACCAGTATTCATGCACGCTCGATGAAGCCTTGTGGCGTATGGATCAGCATCTTATCGAGCTCAATAATAAACGGTTGGCTGATAAATTCAATTTAAAACGACTCAGTGAAGACGACCTTATTAGTCTTAACCTGAGTGGCTCTGAATTTGTCTCGGAACATCCGGAACAGGGCGGTTTATCGTTTTTTACGCTCGAGGCGGCCTACGATCTCGATAAATATGCTATCGAAGCCCGTGAAGTTAAGATATTGCGTGTGGCAGATGCTGCCGTTTTTCCCACAGATGGCCGTATAACTGTGCTTCAGGATGCACGAATGCTGCCCCTCGAAAGCGCACTGATCATCGCCGATACCGCCAACAGATTACACCGCATCGAGAATGCCCGTGTTAACATTGCGAGCCGGACGAAATACCAGGCATCGGGAAATTATGCCTATCGCGACGTTAACGGAGAAGTGACGATTGTCAGCTTCACCGATATTGCCCCAAATGCCAATGGTGTAACCACTGCAAGCGGAAAAGTTGACCCTACCAACCCACTGATGCTTAATCCCTGGTTTGCATTTTCCGGTGAAATAATCCTCTCAGCCAATCTCAGAACATTGCGTTTCAACGGGGGATACCGCGCAACACATAATTGCTTTGACACGGGAGCAAGCTGGGCACGATTCGACACCCTTGTTGATCCTTCCAATGTAAAGCTTCCTGTTCGTTCGGTGATGACTGATCTTGCCGGTAATAGAATAAATTCCGGTTTATTCTACTCTGCTGCGCAGGATCGCTACCGCGCTTATCTGCTGCAGAACCCAGGTGGCGCCGAAACTGTTGTATCATCGGTGTCGGGACTCATTTCCTACGACAAGGCAACACTATCCTATAAAGTTGAAAACACGCAGGGCGATGCTAAAGACTATCTGATGCTCAGCACCAATAGGTGCATTATCAGCGGACAGGGAACAATGGATCTTAATCTGCGCATGCCTAACATAACACTGGGAACTTACGGAGGGTATGATTACCGCATCATTCCAGATAGCCTTTATCTTGACTTGAGTCTTAGTCTCAGGTTTCCCATCGACGACAAACTTATCGGGTTGATGGCCGATAGTTTGTCGGCGGCCAACCTTCAGGGTGCTGCCCTCAATCAGGGCTATTACCTCTACGCAGTTTCGAAAATGCTCAGCAGTGCCGAAACCGACAGACTCAGCAACGAAATAGCCCTTTACGGCAGTCCAAGAAGAGTTCCGGATGCTTTAATCAACACTTTGTTTTTCAGCGGTATAAGACTTAAATGGAATCCCGAAACCCGCTCCTTTGTTTCGATAGGATCGTTATCGCTTGCCAGCATAAACAGAACGATGGTCAACAAAACGATTGATGGTTTTGTTGAGTTTGAGCAGTCACGCGTCTCCGACGGATTTAGTATTTACTTGATGCCAACTGCAAAACAATGGTACTTTTTTACCTATCGCTCTGGCCTGATGCAGGTGCTGTCTTCTTCCGACTTATTCAACACAGCACTTGCCTCTATAAAGGATGATAAGCGTGTGATCACGGACGGGCAAGGGAACAGATACGAATATACCCTGGCCAACCGCAGAAGAATGGTCGATTTTTTAAGGAAAATGCAAAGCATAGAATTTTAAAAACCAATATGATATGATGGGCTACATTTTACCAATAATTGTTGGCTATTTGCTGGGCTCAATCCCAACCGCGGTTTGGGTGGGCAAATGGTTTTACGGCATCGACGTTCGCACCCGCGGTTCCGGTAATGCGGGTGCCACCAACACGATCCGTGTTCTTGGGGTGAAAGCTGGAATACCTGTTATCATTGTGGATGTGTTGAAAGGATATCTTGCTGTGGCCTTTTCCCCCGCGCTTGCACAGTGGGGTGGCCTGACCGAATTGCCGCCCTCGCTCGAGATCCTTGCCGCAGCGGCATCGGTGATAGGACACACCCTGCCCGTTTTTGCTGGGTTTCGGGGTGGAAAAGGCGTTGCCACCCTGTTAGGCGCAGGTATTGGTCTTTTCCCGGTAGCCAGCTGGCTTGCTGTGGCGGTGTTCATTATCAGTTTGATGATCACGCGTTATGTGTCATTTTCCAGCATGTTGGCAGGTTTTTCGTTCACGCTGATGGTGCTGTTGTTTTTTCCTCCGCCACATTGGGCACACTACATTTTGGCAATAGCTGTGAGTGTTTTTCTTCCGATCACACACCGAAAAAACATCCGCAGGCTTATCGAAGGCACTGAGTCGAAAGTCAATTTCAAAAAAAAGCCTGCAACCTAATATAACCTTAAAATCAGCCCTGTTTGTATTGTGCTTTCGGAATTTGTAACTTAGCGCCTTAAAACTTGAAGTCCCTATGAAGTTTATCATCTCCAGCCAACGGCTGCTGCGCAGCTTGCAGGCCCTCAGTGGTGTATTGAGTGCCAGCAATACCATGCCTATTTTGTATGACTTTCTTTTTCAGCTCGATGGCCGAACGCTGACAATAACGGCAACCGACCTGGAAACCACTATGATTGTTAAGCTTGAGGCTGATATGGCTGAGGGCAATGGCGACGTAGCGATTCCCGCAAAGATGCTTCTCGAAATCCTCAAGACGTTTCCTGATATTCCCATTACCTTTCAGATTTCGCTGCAAACTTTTGCCATTGAGCTTCTGGCAGGGGAGGGCAAATATAAGCTCGCCGGCCATCAAAGCGATGAGTTTCCACAGCCACCGATGCTCGAAAATACTGTGGCACTGGAGTTCCCGGCCGATTTGTTGGTAAACGCTTTCGAAAAAACCGTTTTTGCTGCCGGCAACGATGAGCTCCGTCCTGCCATGTCAGGTGTACTGTGCGAACTTACTCCCAATCACTGCACTTTTGTTGCTACCGATGCCCATAAGCTTGTGCGCTATCGCCGTCATGATGCCCTTTCGGCAACTCCTGCATCAATTATTCTCCCGAAAAAGCCTATCAACCAACTCAAAAGCATACTCTCTTCGCATAGCGAAGCAACAGTAAGCTTTGAATTCACCGATAAAAATGCCGTTTTTGCCTTTGAGAACTTTAGGCTTATCTGCCGGCTTATCGATGGCAAGTATCCTAATTACGAGGCAGTTATACCGGCACAAAACCCCAATAAACTCACTATCGACAGGCTAGGTCTGCTTAGTGCGATGCGCAGGGTGGCCATTTTTGCCAATAAATCCACTCTTCAGGTACGCTTCAAAATCACCGGTCAGGAGCTGGTACTCTCAGCCGAGGATCTCGATTTTTCGAATGAAGCCAAGGAGCGCCTGAGCTGCAACTACGAAGGGGAAGACATGGAAATTGGGTTCAACTCCCGCTTTTTTCAGGAAATGCTTTCCAATATTGAGCAAGACACCATCAGGCTCGAAATGTCGGCGCCAAATCGACCCGGCATTCTCCTTCCTGTGGACAACGAAAACGAGAGCGAGGACATACTCATGCTCGTAATGCCGGTGATGATCAATTACTAAATCCTTCCTAGGTATTAGATAACTCAAACCCGCTAAATCAGCGGGTTTTTTTGTGAACTTTATTCGGTCTCTGTTGTTCAATTCAAAAACCAAATTATGATAGGGAAGTATATGGCCATTTTCACAATGGCTTCAGCATCGTTGATTTTTTTCGGTAATTCCTGCACCGGAACCGGCAAGTCGGCGACCGGAGAACAAGCAACCGAAACGATTACAAAAAGTTACGGCTCAGGCGCCACACAACTGGAAATCAGTTTTGCGGCTGGTAAGGCGCACAACCACCCCACCTTTGCTGTTTGGCTCGAAAACAGCGAGGGCAAATTAATCCAAACAATTTTTGTGACGCGCTCGCTTGCCACGGGATATTTCAACTACGGGGATGCCGGTGGCGGAAAGTGGATGCGGCAGCCCGGTAAAAGTATTCGCCCGGCTGCACTCCCCGTCTGGCTGCACAAGCGCGAAGGAGCAAGCGATGACTTTGTAATGCCTACGCCTGAGCAGCCGGTTGCCGATGCATTCACGGGTGCCACTCCCAAAGCATCCTTCAACCTCAATGTTACCCCCGAGACTTCTTTACCCCAAAAGTTTAGAATAATGGTAGAGGTTAACCAGCCCTGGGACTGGAATCGCAGCTGGCATAACAACCGCTTCCCTGATAACTATGATTACAGGTCATCCGCTCAGCCTTCGCTCATTTACGCTGTCGACATCGACCGAATGGACCTGATGCCTGAATATTTCTTCAATCCCATTGGTCATGGTCATCCCTCAGGTGACGATGGCCGAATCTACACCGACATCTCGGGCCATACAACGGCACTCGACATTTTCAGGCAGATCAAAGTAACCGTAAGACAGTAATTAATGCCAGTCATGAAAAAATCGCTTTTAACCATACTGATCCTTATATCAGTCACTTATGCCACCATTGCCCAAAATGCCCAGGTCCAGGGTAGGGTGGTGGATGCCACAAACAATGAGCCACTACCTTTTGCCAATGTAATAATCATTGGTACCAACACAGGGGCCACCACCGACTTCGACGGCCGTTTCATTATCACTGGATTGCGGCCTGGTTTTATCACACTCGAAGCCACTTATGTAGGCTATGTAAATACCCGCTCGGCCGAAATTCAGGTGACCAACGCCAAGACTGAGTTTGTTGAAATCAGGATGAAAAATGCCGGCATCGCTCTGCAGGAAGTCGAGGTAGTAGCCAATCCTTTTTTACGCACCGAAGAAAGCCCGCTCTCGCTTCAACGTCTTACCGTATCGGAAATCGAAACCAGCCCGGGTAGCAACCGAGATATTTCGCGTGTAATCCAATCTTTACCCGGCGTGGGCTCCGGACTTTCGTTTCGCAATGATATCATCATTCGTGGTGGTGGTCCATCGGAAGCAAAATTTTTCCTCGACGGCGTGGAAATACCCACGATTAACCACTTTGCTACACAAGGTTCGAGCGGCGGAGCTGTGGGCATTCTCAATGCCGACTTTATTTCCGGTGTTGACTTCTACAGCGGGGCATTCCCGGCAAATCGCGGTAATGCCCTGAGCGGAATTTTCGAATTCACCCAGAAAGAGGGTAATAAGGAAAAACCAAAATTTCGTTTCAGCCTGGGTGCCTCTGAGCTGAGCCTCACTGCCGATGGGCCGGCAGGTGATAAATCGAGCTTCATCATTTCAGCAAGAAGGTCATATCTGCAGTTTCTTTTCGACGTAATCGGCCTGCCGTTTCTTCCTACTTTCAACGATTATCAGTTGAAATGGAAAACCCGTTTCAACAAAAAGAACGAACTAACCATCGTCAGCATTGGCTCGCTCGACCAGTTTAAACTCAATACGGGTATTGCCAATCCAACCGAAGAACAAGAATATATCCTTACTTATCTTCCTGTAAATGAGCAATGGAGCTACGCCATTGGTGGCGTTTACCGCCATTTCAAAGACCGTAGCTTTCAAACCCTTGTTGTGAGCCGAAACATGCTCAATAACACCAGCTACAAATACCCTGAAAACGACGAATCGCGCCCCCGAACACTAGATTACAAGAGTCAGGAAATTGAAAATAAGGTCCGCTTTGAGAACAACATCCGATATGGAGACTACAAATTTGTGTACATGTTGGGGTCGGAATATGCCAAATACAGCAACAACACCAGGCAACAGATTTTCGTAGGTAACGAATCACTGAATGTTAATTATAACACATTACTTACGCTCGGCAAATTTGCAGCATCGGCGCAGCTGAGCAAAAATTTCGTTAACGATCGGCTCACTTTGTCGGCCGGATTGCGCACCGATTTTAATACCTACAGCAGCCGCATGGCCAACCCCTTTCGGCAGCTCTCACCCCGTATTTCGGCCAATTATGTGCTCACCGATAAATGGGCGCTCACAGCCAATGCCGGAAGGTATTATCAACTTCCGGCCTACACAACGCTGGGATTCAAGGATAACAATGGTGTGTTGATAAACAAACAAAATAACCTTGATTATATTGCTGTAAATCATATCATTGGTGGAGTACAATATATTCCCTGTCGCGATATTTTCTTCTCGCTCGAAACCTTTTATAAAGGATATAGCCGATACCCATTCTCGCTTCGCGACTCAATCAGTCTGGCAAACAAGGGAGCCAATTACGGCGTGCTGGGCGACGAAGCTGTGGTTTCGACCAGTAATGGAAGGGCTTACGGTTTCGAATTGGTAAACAGAACGAAGATTCGCAACAACTTCAACATGATTCTATCCTACACCTTTGTGCGAAGCGAATTCGAAGACAGGAAAGGCGAATATATTCCCTCGAGCTGGGATTTCCGTCATATTGGCGTGCTCACCGTGACCCGGAATCTGCCCAAGAACTGGATTGTAGGTGCCAAATGGCGCTTCGACGGCGGTCTTCCCTACACCCCCTTCGATCTTGAAAAGTCTTCCTTGATTGCAGCATGGGATGCGCAGGGGCAGCCCTATCTCGATTTTAGCAGACTAAACCAACTTCGTCTTGATCCTTACAATCAGCTGGATATCAGGGTAGATAAGAAATATTTCTTCGACAAGTGGAGCCTTATGCTCTATCTCGATGTGCAAAACCTTTATAACTATCAGGCAAAGGGACCGGACAATTATGTCAGAGAGCGTGCACCCAATGGTGCATTTCTCACAACCGACAACAATACCAGATACGTTCTACGTCCCATTCCCAACACTACCGGTACGGTTCTGCCTACCATCGGCATCATGGTCGAATTCTAATTTATTATTTTGGGATTGCTTCCTGATATTCACCGCCACCCTGCCAGGATAAAGCTCAACAACGCTGAAGCTAACCTTGTCGTGCAACATGATTTCCTCAGATAAAACCTGGATGTCGAATCGTACAAAGGTGCAGCTCTCGCTGTCGAGCACAAATCCATATCCCTTTGACGGCGAAAGTTCCGCCACGATACCAGAAGGCATTTATCGAAATCGTTTGAAATTATCGACAAGAATACGACAGCTGGCTTAATCAGACTTTACCGGTTCGTTAAGGATTGGTGAACAGACAAGTTTTTGCCGTAAGAGAGCAGGAATGTCGAATTAACAAAGAAAAGACGCCTCAGAATAAAAATTCGAATAAATTTGCATTCCGGTAATACATCAATAATGTTTGTTTCGCCGGATTGCATCACCAAGTCAGGCACCTTCCACAGGTCAACTTTATTGTTTTCCAATATCATTGACGGCTTTGGCCGTCTTTTTTTTGTCCCGATTTTTCATAAACCCTCTTTATAAATCCCATTTGCATGAAAAACAAAAGTTTGGTTTCCATCAGCGATTACTCCAGAGAAGAAATTCTCCGAATTCTGGAATTGGCTGCCGAATTTGAGCAACAGCCGCGGCAGGATTTGCTCAAAGGCAAGGTAGTAGCATCCTTGTTTTTCGAACCTTCTACACGAACAAGGCTAAGCTTCGAGAGTGCCATTCAGCAGCTCGGCGGCAGTGTTATCGGATTTGCCAGCGCCGATACCAGCAGCGTGCGCAAAGGCGAAAGTCTTAAGGACACAATTCTCACCGTTAGTAATTACTCCGACCTTATTGTAATGCGCCACCCGGTCGACGGCTCTGCACGTTACGCCAGCGAAGTATCGCCGGTGCCCATTGTCAATGCCGGCGACGGAGCCAACCAGCACCCTACGCAATGCCTTCTCGATCTTTATTCAATTAAGAAAACGCAGGGCAGGCTCGAAGGCCTCGACGTAGCCTTTGTTGGCGATCTCAAATACGGCCGTACGGTGCACAGCCTTGTTATCGCGCTTACGCAGTTCAATGCGCGTTTCCATCTGGTCTCACCTCCGGAGCTTAAACTGCCAAGCGCCGTGAAACGATATATTAAGGAAGCCAAACTCGAATACTACCAATACACCGACCTGAACGAGGTAATCCCCAATTGCGATATCCTCTATATGACGCGCATCCAACGCGAACGATTCCCCGATCCACTGGATTATGAAAAAGTTAAAAACTCCTATAACCTTAACAATCAGATGCTTGCAAATTCAAGGCCAAACCTGAAAGTGCTCCATCCGCTGCCTCGTGTCAACGAAATCAATGTCGATGTAGATAGCAATCCAAAGGCCTATTATTTTGAGCAAGCGCTCAACGGCGTCTATGTTCGTCAGGCCATCGTTGCAAGTATTCTCGGTTTAAAATAAATGAAAAAACAACAGACAATGAACGATAAAAGAAAGCAACTGATCGTTTCGGCCATTCAAAATGGAACCGTGATCGACCACATACCTGCAAAAAGTGTTTTTCAGGTTGTTCGAATTTTAGGTCTCGACAACACCGAAAAGCAGGTTTATTTTGGGGTTAATCTCGAGAGTAAAAAATATGGAACCAAGGGAATTATAAAAATCAGCGATCACTGGTTCGCCAGTGAGGAGATCAACAAGATTGCCCTCGTTGCACCATCCGCAACACTTATCGAGATCAGGGATTACGAGGTAACCAGCAAGTCGAGCGTGCAAATCCCGGAGCATATAGAGGGAATTGTCAAGTGCTTTAACCCCAATTGTATTACGAATAAGGAGGATGTCTCAACCAGATTTACCGTTATACGCGATGAGCACGACGAGCTAAAACTGGCCTGCCACTATTGCGAGAAAAATACCTCGCGCGACAACCTCATGTTCATCTGAGTCATCGTCAACGAAGCCTTTTTCATCCAGTAAACCCGCTTTTCTCCGCAAACTTTCGGAGCTTTGCACTGTTGATTTAAAAAACGGCAGATGTCCGAATACATCCATAAGCTGATCGCTCAAGGCGAGAATCAGCAGCTCGATTTTAAATTCGAGATTTCTGATAGTCGAAAAATTGCGCGTACCCTTGTGGCTTTTGCCAATACTGACGGGGGCCGGCTGCTTATTGGCGTTAAGGACAATGGAGCTATTGCAGGTGTTCGGTCCGAGGAGGAGTATTACATGGTGGAAGCTGCGGCTCAGCTTTACTGCAAACCGGAGGTCAAATTCAAATCGCGGGAATGGAACGTGGATGGCAAAGTGGTGCTCGAAATCGTGGTTCCGCGAAGCACCGATATAAAGCACAAAGCGCCACTGAAAGGTGATGATTTCAAGGTTTTTATCCGCGTCGACGATAAAAATATCCTTGCCGACCGACTACTTGTCGCCTACTGGAAATTATCGGAGACACGCAAATCGGTTAGCATTATCATCAGCCAGGCCGAAATGCAACTTTTCAGAATGTTGTCGTCGGGCAATCCCGTAACGCTTGAAGGCTTTGTTAATCAGGCGGCCATCTCGAAGAGAAAAGCGGAAGATATCTTGCTAAGAATGATGCTGATTGGCCTTATTGAGCTGAAAATGAATGAAAAGGATACGTTTTTTGTGCTTCGGGATGCCGCGATGCTTAGCAGGATGAATGATCAGCACGCTTACGACAGCAGTATGACCTAAACGATGAAAACAATTCGACAACAAGGCTGTTATAAAATAAGGAGCAAGTAAAATTGAAAAAATGATCATACTTCTTTCGCCGGCCAAAACGCTTGATTTCAGCTGTTCCATTCCGGAAACTGACGTTACCTTCCCCATTTTCGAACACAAGGCAGACCAGCTTGCAGTCGCATTGAAAAAGCTGAGTGCTGATAAAATCTCCATGTTATTGGACATCAGCCCAAAGCTAGCCCAGCTGAACTACGAACGCTATCAACAGTGGAACTCGGAAATTAGCCTGAATTCGCGTCGCCCCGCTGTTTTGGCCTACAAAGGCGATGTTTATGAGGGACTTCAGGCCGAAACAATGACGATCGATGATCTGGAATATGCCCAAAAGCATCTGCGTATTTTAAGCGGACTTTACGGCGTGCTGCGGCCTCTTGATCTGATACAGCCCTATCGTCTCGAGATGGGAACAGCTTTTGGGCATGGAAAGGCCAAAGATCTCTATGCATATTGGAAAACTTCTGTTTACCAAGCCTTAAAAGATGATGTAAAGTCGTTGGCCAACCCCTTTATTGTTAATCTCGCCTCACAGGAGTATTCCAGGAGTGTGGACTTTAAGAAGTTGAATATTAATGTTATAACCCCAGAATTTAAGGACGCCAAGGATGGAAGCTACAAAATGATTAGTTTCTTCGCCAAACGCGCCCGTGGCCTGATGGCAGCCTGGCTTATCCGCAACAGAATAGAAGATGCAGCTGCCCTTAGTTCATTTACTTCAGAGGGTTATGTTTACAACCCACGTCTTTCTTCTGCTGGGAAGCCGGTCTTTACCAGGGGCTGATTTTTCCCTTGAGATAATCTTAATTTTTTTATCAACAAACGTATCTTTTATATGTAAAAGGACTTACCTTTGAAGTCCCTTTTCCGAATCGAAGATCTTTGAAGATGTTGAAAACCATGCTGTAATGTTTACGCGAGCATCAGTTCCTTTGGCATTCTGCAATAATCAGGGATAAAGCTGGCGATAATGGGCATTATTGGTTTTGTTAATATTTTTTCGATTCTTTGTTTGCGGGAAAGAAAAACTGTCTTACCTTTGCAGTCCTGTTTTTTCGGATGAGATGATGTGAGGTGAGAGAAGCAGGCTAAAAATTGAAGTTCTTTGAACGATTGAAGCCAAAAAAAGCCAGAGTAAGTAAGGTATCTTTGAGTTTAGGAAGATTTAGGGATACGAAACTGCGAAGGGCACTTTTAAAGATTCTAGAGAGTAAAGAGGAATAGCGATAGGGCTTTGGTGAAGACTACTTCGAAGGTATAGATTTTATAAAAAGAACAAATACTATGGAGAGTTTGATCCTGGCTCAGGATGAACGCTAGCGGCAGGCTTAATACATGCAAGTCGAACGGCAGTCGGGCAGCAATGCTTGGCGAGAGTGGCGCACGGGTGCGTAACGCGTATGCAACCTACCTTTAACAGGGGGATAGCCCGGAGAAATTCGGATTAATACCCCGTAGTAATTATTAGTGGCATCACTGATAGTTTAAAGCTAATGCGGTTAGAGATGGGCATGCGTTCCATTAGCTAGTTGGTGCGGTAACGGCGTACCAAGGCTACGATGGATAGGGGACCTGAGAGGGCGATCCCCCACACTGGTACTGAGACACGGACCAGACTCCTACGGGAGGCAGCAGTAAGGAATATTGGGCAATGGCCGCAAGGCTGACCCAGCCATGCCGCGTGCAGGAAGACGGCC
>JAJTAY010000035.1 GCA_021287165.1 Bacteroidia bacterium
TTCGTCTCATGGCAAACAAAGCTCCTCGGATGTGATAGTCAATGGTTTCGCTAATCCTCATAGAAAAAATGCTATGCATGCATTGCAAATATATGCGCAAAGCTTACTTTAGCGCAATCGTTTTCTGTGAAAAATTCACAACCATGCTCAATCGCACCATTTTGTGCCTGAAAAACATAGTTTAGCACGGGTCGGGCAAATGCAAGGCCTTAGTTAATAAGTATTTAAACTTTCATTGTGCATTGCGTAACAGATGAAAAACTCCACCACAACCCTTGACCAGATGCTGGGCATACGCTATCCCTTGTTGGTAGCGCCGATGTTCCTGATTTCGAACACCGCCATGGTAAAAGCGGCGCTGGATGCAGGGGCCACGGCTGCCATTCCGGCCCTCAACTACCTCACAACCGATAAGCTTGCTGCGGCCATTGACGAAATCAGGACATACAGCGACAAACCTTTCGGCATCAACCTGATCGTTAACAAGTCCAATCCGCGCTACAAAGCCCAGCTCAAAACCTTGCTGCAGCATCGCCCTGATTTTATTATTACCTCTCTGGGAAGTCCGGCCGAGGTCATCGACAAATGCAAACCTTTGGGCATTAAGGTTTTTTGTGATGTGGTGAATCTTGAATATGCCCAAAAGGTTGAAAAACTGGGGGCTGATGCCCTCATTGCAGTGAGCAGCAGGGCCGGCGGTCATTGCGGACCATTGCCACCAGAAAAACTTGTACCTCAATTGGTTGAACAATGCTCGATTCCGGTCATTTCGGCCGGAGGCATCGCCAGGGCGCAGGATGTGGCCGAAGCGCGCAGGCTTGGGGCTGCAGGAGTGTCGGTGGGCACAGTCTTTATTGCCACGCACGAATCGCCGGTTTCGGAAGATTACAAGCATGCCCTTATTCAATATGGTGCACAAGATATCGTGCTTACCACCAGACTGTCGGGCACACACCTGACCGTGATCAACACCCCTTATTTTAAAAGTCTTGAAGAAAAGGAAAGCCTGATCGAGCGACTTTACAAAAGGCATAAGTGGGCACGTAAATACCTGAAAATGATTTTATTTGCTTCGGGCATGAAAAAGATTGAGCAGTCTGCCTTCAAGGCTACCTATAAAACTGTGTGGGTGGCCGGCCCCTCGATCGAATATGTGGCATCAATCCGGCCATTAGGCGAATTGGTCAGGGAACTCGGGGAAGGTTGGTGATACTGAGCAACCATTAAGCTCATTGTCGTAATCAACCGAAAAATTCGGATGGTCAGTCAATCGGAACACATCCCCTATAAATAAGGAATGCCCGTCAAGAAAAAAATGATTGGATCTTAGGACACGGGAATCGACAATACAGGAAGTAGGAACCCCGACTTAGTCTTTCTCGATCACCACAAAGGCGTTAGCCATTTCCTTTACGTGAGAAATGCTCAGGTGGATTTTGGAGATGTTTTCTCTAATCAGGTACTCCTGAACCTTACCGTGAAAAATGAAGGTCGGCTTGCCCAGTTCGTCGTTCATCACCTCCACTTCGGTAAAGGCCATACCAAATCGGTAGCCGGTACCAAGCGCCTTAAAAAAGGCCTCTTTTGCTGCAAAACGGGCGGCATAATGTTGCGAACGCGTCACCTTGCCCTCGGCATATTCCTGCTCGCGCCGGGTGAACAACTTGTCGCGAAGGCCCTCGCTGTTGGCTAGCTGGCGCTCCATGCGTCCGACTTCGATTATGTCAGTACCTATGCCGTAAATCATTGAATAATAAGGTTTAATAAACGAAGGCAGGCTCCGTTTTCGTTCGAAGCCTGCCTTCCTGCTGTCTAAACTTACTTGATCACACCAAGTTCGCGGCCAACTTTTGTGAAAGCGGCGATGGCCTTGTCGAGGTGCTCACGCTCGTGGGCTGCCGACAGTTGCACGCGTATGCGGGCCTGTCCTTTGGGCACTACAGGATAATAGAAGCCAATCACATAAATACCCTCATCGAGCAGACGGGCTGCCATCTTTTGCGAAAGCGGGGCATCATAAAGCATCACGGCGCAGATGGCTGACTGCGTGGGTTTGATATCAAAACCGGCCGCCAGCATCTTTTCCATAAAATAAGCCGTGTTGGTGTGCAGTTTGTCCTGAAGTTCGTTGGTTTCGTCCATCATCTCGAACATGCGGATACCTGCGGCTACCACCACGGGCGGCAGAGAGTTGGAAAACAGATAGGGCCGTGAACGCTGACGCAACAATTCTATGATTTCCTTTTTTCCGGTTGTAAAACCGCCAATGGCACCACCGAAAGCCTTGCCCAGCGTTCCGGTGATAATATCCACCTTGCCCCTGATATCGAAAAGCTCGGTAACGCCGCGTCCTGTTTGGCCTACCACACCGGCCGAATGGCATTCGTCAACCATTACCAGCGCATCGTATTTCTCTGCCAGAGCAACGATCTTGTCCATCGGTGCTACATTGCCGTCCATCGAAAATACGCCGTCGGTTACGATGATTCGAAAACGTTGCGCCTGAGCTTCAATGAGTTGCTTTTCGAGGTCTTCCATATCGGCATTGGCATAGCGGTAGCGTTTGGCTTTGCTCAGGCGCACCCCGTCGATAATGCTGGCGTGGTTGAGCGCATCAGAAATGATGGCATCTTCTTCGCCAAATAAAGGCTCGAAAACACCGCCGTTGGCGTCGAATGCTGCAGCATAAAGAATGGTATCTTCAGTACCAAAGAACTCGGCAACCTTTTTCTCCAGAGTCTTGTGCAGATCCTGAGTTCCGCAAATAAAACGCACCGAGCTCATGCCAAAACCATGGCTGTCGAGGGCTTTTTTTGCTGCTTCGATAAGCTGCGGATTGTCGGACAGGCCAAGGTAGTTGTTGGCGCAGAAGTTGAGCACGGTTTGGCCGGTATTCAGGGTAATTTCGGCATTTTGCGGACTGACGATGATGCGTTCGCTTTTAAATAATCCCGCTTCGCGGATGGCATTCAGCTCGTTTTGAAGATGCTGCTGGATTTTTCCGTACATATAATGTTTTGTATTGGTTTACAGATTGATACAAGCAAGGTTTTAGATCTTCAAAGTTACGCTTTTTGATGGTTCTGCAAACGGATGCAGCGCTGCTAAATGCCCTGGTACGTCGGAAATATCGAACTTTGCCCGGAAACAAAAAAGAAATGGAAATAGCGGCCCTGGTTTCGGGTGGTGTGGACAGCTCGGTGACGATACCTCTGCTCAAAGAGCAGGGTTTCGATCCGGTTATTTTCTACATCAAGATTGGCATGGAAGATGTGCCGGGTTATACCGACTGCCCCTCGGAGGAAGATATTGAGATAACATCCTACATAGCAGATAAATACGATTGTCATTTTATCACGGTTGACCTTCAGAAGGAGTATTGGGAAAGCGTGGTGGCCTACACGATTGAGGCCGTCAAAAAAGGCCTGACGCCCAATCCTGATGTGATGTGCAACAGGCTGATTAAATTCGGAGCCTTCGAGGAGCGGTTTGGCCATCAGTTCGATCGCATAAGCACGGGTCATTATGCCAGCATTATTGAGAAAGCCGGGCAGCGATACCTTGGGCTGGCGGCCGATCCGGTAAAGGACCAGACCTATTTTCTGGCAAACGTTACCCAAAAACAACTTGACAAACTGATGTTTCCGCTTGGAAGCTTCACCAAGCCGGAGGTCCGGGCAATTGCTGAAAAAATGCGCCTGCCCTCGGCTCATCGCCCCGATAGTCAGGGAATTTGTTTTCTGGGAAAGATCAACTACAACGAGTTTATCCGGCGCTATACCGGAGAGCGGCCCGGTAAAATTGTGGAAATGGAAACCGGAAAAGTGCTGGGCCGCCATAAAGGCTTCTGGTTTCACACCATTGGCCAGCGCAAAGGACTGGGATTGAGTGGAGGCCCCTGGTATGTGGTTAAAAAAGATGTGGCAGAAAACATCGTTTACGTTTCCAACGCCCTGAACCCTGAATCGCTCATGGGCCGCGAGGTGCCGCTTGTCGATATCAACCTGCTGCACAACGACTTCCGGCTTGTTGATGGCATGCCCGTCAGGTTCAAAATCAGGCACCAACCCGAATTCAATTATGGGAAACTGCGTCTCGAGGGCGAAAGCGTAGTGATTGTTTCCGAAAATATTCTTAGTGGCATTGCACCAGGGCAGTTTGGGGTGCTGTATCATCACGAAGAGCCAATTTGCCTCGGCAGCGGCGTCATTGCCGACTAATTGTGTTGCACAGTACTTTGATTGGTTTCGGGGGTGGCTTATATTTGTGAGCATAAAAAAACAATATGCGACAGAAGACAGTAGTGCTGGCCATTATCTATCTGGTATTCCTTAATGTCCTGCAAGGCCAGAACCACTTCTTCCGCAAATACGACAGTCGTCAGGGGCTTCCATCCAGCGAAGTTTATCATTCGGTACAGGACGACGACGGCTATATGTGGTTTAGCACCGACCACGGACTGGTGCGTTACGACGGCTATCAGTTCCGAACTTTTGATGTGGATGATGGGCTACCCGAAAATCCTGTCTTCACCCTCTATAAAGACTCAAAAAACCGTGTGTGGTTTGTAACACTTTCGGGTAAACTTGGGTATCACGACAAAGGCAAAATTTACCATTACAGGTATAACGATCGACTTGTTGACTACCTGAGGCTTAACACTAAAAACAAGTACACAATATACAATGACATAGTGGTTGACAGCCTCGAGAATATCTGGCTTTCGCTGCGTTCAGAAGGGCTGTTTAGGATCGACAGTCTGGGCAATATCGTTCAGCTCAATCATAGACAAAACAATCATTCCGTGGTGCTTGTATATGTACCAGTATCGGACGGAAAGCTGCTAATAGATTTTGCCAAAGTGTACCCAACCCGTAAAATTATTCTTCAATCTGCTGAAGGCAGATCCGACACCATTGATGTTAGCAGAAAACTTGAGCCACGCGGCTCAGGGCATTTTTTCAACGCAACAATTGCACTGGGAGAAGACGTTTATTTCTCTGAAGATAATGTTGTCTTTCGATTTCGTTCAGGCAAACTGATAGATCGAAAAAAGCTCAGTCACCCGATAACAAGAATGAATTCTGACCGACAGGGCAGAATTTGGATGTCGACCAATGGCGGGGGCGGACGGCTATTCGACAAAGATTTGAACGAGATTGATGTTTTCCTGGACGGTGAACCTATCAGTTCGTTTTTCGAAGACCATGAGGGAGGATTATGGTTCACTTCGATGAACTCCGGTTTGTTTTACATACCCGAAAAACGCAACAGGGTCATCGTTCCGCCCAGTATGTTTCGTCAGGAAAAGATTACCGACCTGAAGATTGATAAGCAGAATCGCCTTTGGTTTAGCTCTTTTAATGTATTCGGCTATTCATCAGGTAGTTACAACCAAACATTTAAAGCAAGCAGGCTCGGCGATACAATCATCAGCCGCATCTTGCCCGACCCTGAAGGCAAGTATTTGTGGATAGGCACAAACAGAGGTTTGATGAAGTTTGATGTGGGCAAAGGTAACATGCTTCCATTTAGTTCACTTTCCGAGGCATACTATACTAAATGGGGAGTAAAGAGTCTATTTTACGACACTATTAACAATATTTTGTGGGTGGGCTCATATGCCGGATTTTATGGTGTAAAACCAACCTCAGGTTTAACTCAGGTTATAGGGTTAAACGAACTTAACCGCGTGGAAGCCATCACGTCTGCCGGAGATGGCACGATATTTCTTGGTGACCAGAACGGACTTTATTCCTGGGACGGACACTCGCTTCGGCCTGTGCGGTCCTTTGGGTTAGGACAATGGAGAGTAACCGCGCTAAAATGGCGCAACGACAGCCTTTGGATTGGCACACGTGAAAGAGGCCTGCTTTTGCTCACAAACGATACCCTTATCAGTTTTGGCCGCAGGGAAGGACTATTATCCTCCTCGGTCAATTTTGTCGAGCTCAAGGGTGAAATGGTCATTGCCGGCACCAACAAGGGTATTTCTGTGCTCGGCAGAGCATCCGACGGCGGAGGTTTTTTAATAGTGCAAAACATCACTTCCGGCTACGGTCTGCTGGCCAATGAAGTATCAGCCATGACATTATTAGGAGATAAAATTGTTGCTTCAAGTGCCGGATTTATCAGCTTTCTTCAGGTGAACCCTACCCTCCTGATGCGCATAAGCATGCCTTGCCATATAACAAGTGTTTCGACCGAGAATAAGATCATTGACAATTATCTTACCGAGCCCGTGGTGCTTCGCCACAACGAAAATAACATCAGTTTCAGCTACTTTGCCATCTCTTTCTTTATACAAGGCCGTCACACTTACAGGCACCGGCTTGCAGGCCTTGAAAACGAATGGGTCGTTAATCAGCAAACAACTGCTTCCTATCCCTACCTTCCACCTGGCAACTATACTTTCGAGGTGCAGGTACAAAACCCTGACGGCAGCTGGTCTGCAACGGCCGAACCGATAGAAGTAACGGTTTTACGACCCCTATGGATGAAATGGTGGGTTATCTCCATAATGGTCGTTGTTGCCATAGTGTTGCTGCTTGCACTGTTTTATGTGGTTAGTCGGTATTTCACCCGTCAGCGAAACATTGTCAACGATATGTGGCGCTACCAGCAGGAAGCCCTTGCCCTGCAAATGAATCCACATTTCCTGTTCAACGCCCTCAACACAGTGCAACGCTATATTCTGGAAAACGATAAAATGGCCTCCAGCCGCTACCTTACGCGTTTTGCGGGCCTCATGCGGGCTATGCTCGAAAACGCCCAGAAACCTGATACGAGCCTCTCAGAAGAAATTCATCTGCTCAGGCAATACATCGAACTTGAGTCGGCACGTATGCCCCAAAAGTTTACCTACGAGATACAATGCGATGAGCTTATTGATCAGGAAAATACCCTCATCCCTGTATTCCTGATCCAGCCCCTGGTCGAAAATGCTATCCAGCACGGTTTGAAAGCCTTTTCGGGCGAAGGAAATATTCAACTCAGGTTTAGTCAGGAAAATCAAACTTTGGTAGTTGTTGTCGAGGATAACGGCATCGGTCGCGAGGCCGCTTCAAAGCAGCGTACCAACAAAAAAAATTCGCTCGGTCTTTCCATCATTCAAAAAAGGATACTTTTGATCAACAAGAGCAGACAAACGAACATCAGTCTGGAAATTACCGACCTCTACACAACATCGGGCGAAGCTGCTGGCACTAAGGCCATACTGCGTTTTCCCGGTCAGGCAAAACTAAAATACCATGAATAAAATCAGAATAGGCATCGTGGACGACGAGCCCGATGCAGTGGCCCTTATCGAGATGATTATCAAAGAGTTCTGCAAGCAGGCAGAGGTGGTCATGACTGCCAATATGATAGATCAGGCCTGGGAAAAGATAAAACAAACCGAGCCCGAATTGCTCATACTCGATGTGGACATGCCCCGTGGCACAGGCTTCGACCTGCTGGAGCGCTTCCCTTACCGCAGGTTCGATGTTGTTTTTGTAACGGCTTTTTCCAAATACCGCGATAAAGCACAGCGTTACGGGGCTTACGAGTATGTGCTTAAGCCTGTGGACATCGAGCGGTTTTCCGGCATCATTGAGCGCTTTCATGGCGAACGGGATGTCCGTTCGCAAAAGTTGTTTAAGCTAAATCCCTGAGCTTTCTTTTCTGCAATTTCCTGAATCACAGACAACCGCCTTCAATGTGTACGCTATCGGACGCCAGGTGTACGGCTTTTATGAATATTTCTGGCAGCAAAAAGGGGTTATTTTTGTAATGTGTTGATTTTCATTTGCCTGTAACTTTTGGCACGGTATTCCGTCTAATGGGGTGTAACAATAAAAATTCACTACCAAAAAGAATACGACAATGAAAGCAACAGCAAAATTCCTCAGCCTCATACTTCTGTTCGCATCCACAAGCCTGTGGGCCGGCAA
>JAJTAY010000010.1 GCA_021287165.1 Bacteroidia bacterium
GGGCATTTCCATGAGCTGTTTCAGGTATTGGTCCATCGTTTGTGCATCAATAAAGCTAAGCACACCATCCACCACTTTCACCACATCTTCCGATGTTTTGAGTGGGATGGGGGTTTGCACTTCAGGATGCTTGTTGGGGATGTCCTTTTTGCAGGAGAGCAGCAGCGCTGAAAAGGCGAAAATCAGGAAGGAAGGAAGGAAGGAAGGAAGGCGCGTAACCTGTGCGGCGGCATTCGCGAAAGGGTTTTGCCGCAGAACCCTTTTGCATAGTTTGTTTTTCATGGGATTTGGTTTTGTTTGTAACAAAAAATCCTTATAAAGATAAGGCAGATTTTGCTAAAGTCAAGGGTTTGCAGGAAATTTTTTAAGTGAGGTTGTTTAACTACGAAATATTTAAATAGATAAATAATTAGATGTAAATTAAGCTATGATAAAGTCCAGTTAGATATACCAATAGTCGCGATGAATGGAATATAAATACGCTGCTTATTTTACTTTTCCGGATACGGATAAATGAAATATAAGAAAATTTATATTTTACTTTCTGTCCTCAGCGAATAAAAATAAGCTTAATAAGGCTGGTTCGTATAGTTGTTGGAAGCCAGGGCGGAAGGGGTTTTGTTTTCGAAGCCCCGCATCGAATGTCGAAAGTTCGATGATGAAACATGGAAATATATGACAATGAACTATTTTTGTTCAAGCTAATTTACTGATGCCTCATTTATACAATCCATGTGATGTCATAAATATCTGGTGTCTGAATTGGTCGTTACAAAAAATTTGAATGAGGATGAAAAAGAATAGTGTATTTGTTGGAAAGAATGAGCTTATCGCGAAGCCTTATGGCGTTTCGGGGACGTTTGTTGTGATCGACGGAGAAGAATATTATAAGATCAGCAATTATCAGGAAATGCCTGATTTCTTTATTAGCATTGTCAGCGACTCCGATCACTGGATGTTTATATCGAGTAATGGCTCGCTTACGGCCGGTCGCAAGGACAACAACAATGCACTGTTTCCGTATTATACCGACGATAAAATTCACGATTACAAGGGGAAAACCGGTAGCAGCTCCTATTTTCTGATCAAAAAGGGAGAAAAAACATTCCTTTGGGAGCCTTTTACGGATGATTCGCTTAGGTTTTACAAAACGACACGAAACATTTACAAGAATGTTTCGGGCAATAAAATCATTTTTGAGGAAATAAATGAAACGCTTGGTTTGAGCTTCAGGTATGGCTGGTTCAACAGCGAGAAATTTGGATTTGTAAAAGAGTCGGTGCTGCTTAACATATCGGATGAAGACGTAACGCTGGAATTGCTCGACGGGCTAAGGAATATTATTCCTCATGGTGTTGGTTATCATTTCCAGAACGAATACAGCAATCTGGCGGATGCCTACAAAAAAAACGAAAGGGTACCAGGAAGCACTTTGGGTCTTTTCATGCTGAGCGCCATACCTGTCGATAAAGCTGAGCCCAGCGAGGCGCTTTTTGCCACAACGGTTTGGTCGACCGGGCTGGGAAATGACATAAGAATTCTGATTTCCGAAAAACAAATAAACCGCTTTGTTTCAGGCGAATATGTAGAAAACGAGGAGCATGCGAAAGCCTCCCGCGGGGCTTATTTTATCAACGCCACTTTGAATCTCAAGGGCAGTCAGTGCCAAAGGTGGTACACCATTGCCGAGATTAACCAAAGTACGACTGCGGTGGTTAACCTGAATCATTTTATTGTCAGCACCGAAAATCCTATCGATTTGATACTTGCCGATGTAAACAGGGGAACCGAGAACCTCAAACGTATGGTATCGCTTGCCGACGGATTTCAGGCCACAAATTTGGAAAGCTGCACCGCCCGTCATTATACCAACACTTTGTTCAACATCATGAGGGGCGGCGTTTTTCTGAACAACTACAAAATCGTTAAAGCCGATTATGAACGCTACCTTGGGGAGATAAACCAGGAAGTGAGACGAAAATATCAAACATGGGTGGACAAGCTGCCTGAGCGCCTTTTATACAGTGATTTGCTAGCTATTGCCGCGGAAACTGCCGATGCCGATCTGATACGAATTACGCAGGAATATCTTCCGCTTTCATTCAGCCGCCGTCACGGCGACCCAAGCCGACCATGGAACCGCTTTTCGATAGAAACGAAAAACCCTGATGGAACGCTAAAGTATTATTACGAAGGCAATTGGCGCGATATTTTCCAGAATTGGGAGGCGCTTTGCTACTCTTTTCCCGCATTTACTGAGGGCATGATCTCGAAGTTTGTCAATGCTTCCACGATCGATGGCTACAATCCTTATCGCATCATGCGCGACGGCATGGATTGGGAAGCGCCCGAGCCCGACGACCCATGGGCTTATATCGGATATTGGGGCGACCATCAGATCATCTATTTTCAGAAGCTGGTCGAACTTTCACACAGTTTTCATCCCGGAAAACTTGAAAAACTCCTCACAAGTGAAATTTTTACTTACGCAAATGTGCCTTATCGCTTAAAGTCGTATGAGGAGATTGTATCGAATCCAAAAGACACGGTAGTTTTCGATAGCACACTCGACAAACAAATTAAAGCGGAGGCTTCAATGACCGGCGCGGATGCTTGTATGCTCAGGAGCAATGCCGATGGCGGCATTTTCAAGGTTAACCTTACCGAAAAGATACTTGCTTCTTTCCTGTCGAAGATGAGCAATTTCATCCCAGAGGCGGGCATCTGGCTCAATACGCAAAGGCCCGAATGGAACGATGCCAACAACGCCCTGGTGGGGAATGGTACCTCAATGGTCACCTTACATTATATGCGCCGATTTCTGCATTTCTGGATTGAGCGGCTGAGTAGTGTTTCGTTGAGCAGTGTCAGTTTGTCGGAAGAGGTAGCGCAACTGTTCGAAGCCATCTCCGGTTTTCTCGGGCAGAATACAGCCGTTTTGAACGGCAATTTCTCTGCAGCCGATCGTAGGCGCTTTGCCGATAGTCTCGGAAAAGCCCATTCCGATTACCGCCGCAACATATACCAAAATTCGTTTTCAGGCTCGAAAAAGCAAATAGAGGTAAGTGCCATCCTTTCGTTCTTCAGGGTTTGCATGCGCTACATCGATCATTCCATCAGGGCCAACCGTCGTGACGACGGCTTATATCATGCCTACAACCTGATTTCGTTTAACCCTGAGGGCATCGAAATTCGACATCTCTACGAAATGCTTGAGGGCCAGGTGGCAGTGCTCAGCGCCGGCTTGCTCAGCGGTGCCGAAAGCCTAGGGGTGCTTGAAGCACTGAAAAAGAGCAGAATGTACAGGGAAGACCAAAACAGCTATATGCTTTATCCTGATCGTAACCTTCCCTCTTTTCTGGAAAAAAATACCATCCCCAAAGCATTGGTCGATTCATCTGCCTTGCTTAAAACACTTCTGGCTGATGGCAATACTGCCATTATTCAACAGGATGTGACAGGTAATTATCATTTCAACAGCAGTTTCCGCAATGCCGATGTGCTCGAACGCGCCCTGTTATTGCTGAAGGACGGCAAATACGGACGGATGGCCGAAGATGAAAAGGGCAAAATCCTTGCAATATTTGAAATGGTTTTTGACCATCAATCATTTACCGGACGTTCCGGAACCTTTTTTGGGTATGAGGGTTTGGGATCAATATACTGGCATATGGTTTCGAAGTTGCTGCTTGCCGCCCAGGAGTGCTTTTTCAGGGCTCTGGCCGAAGGTGCTGACGATGTTATCGTGCAGCGAATCAAAGCGCATTATTACGACATCAAAGAGGGCATAGGGATGTTTAAAAATCCAGCGCATTATGGAGCGTTTCCCACCGATGCCCATTCGCACACTCCGGCGGAAGCGGGAGCGAAACAACCAGGACTTACCGGTCAGGTGAAGGAAGACGTGATCGCGCGCTTTGGCGAACTGGCCCTCACCGTTTCGGAAGGCTGCATCACTTTCAATCCGGCACTCGTCAACGATGATGAAATACTCAAACAGCGCCGTGAGCTGGATTTTTACACAGCGGACGGCCAACCCAAACAACTCACACTCGAAAGGGGACAGCTTGGCTATACCTTCTGCAATACTCCCATAGTGCTGAATTTCAACGGAAATTCCAATATTGCAGTCCATTATGCTGACGGAACAATAGATCATGTTGCAGGAAATGCCCTCGACCAACGAATTAGCGGTCTGATTTTCAGTCGGAATGGATCGATTGAGAAGTTGGTTGTCTCTATCTGACGTATTCAAGCTTAGTAGTTAGGCAGAATTTGTTTACCTCAACATCAGCCACTCAGACCTTTCGGCTGCATAACCGACAAAACTGCCTTTTGCTTCGTTTCTGATTCCCGGCAATTTTGGGCGTGATGTCAGACTGAAAAATTTATGTCGGTCTATACTTCACTAAATCCGACAGTTGACGCATGTATTCATGTCGGAATAACAGATGCAGCATGTAATATTAAAACGAAAATTGCGGTTTTGCACCTAAGTTGCGGCAATTATCCGGGGCCTTTGCAAAGGGTATTAATATAGTATATACAGCCCTATGCCGGCTGTAATGTCAGCCAAAAGAGTGATCAAGTGTAATCGGCTGAAAAAGAGAGCTTTGGCGAGCAAAAGAAATTAATGGTTTTAATTTTATACCCTGAGGTACATAGGATGTATATATCCTGAAGGCCTTTTGCACTATATACATTTGTTAGTGCATGTTTTGCTATAGTTTTTAATTGCTCATTCTAACCAATATACTTATGAAAAGAATTTTCCTGTTGCAAATCATTCTGAGCATTGCAGTTGCAGTTTTTGGTCAGGCCCCCAAGGTGGAAGTTACAAAAAAGGCCGACGGCTGGAGGCTCAAAGTAAAAGGAGAGGCATTCATGGTCAATGGCATGAATTGGGACTATTTCCCAATAGGAACCAATTATGCCTACAGCTTGTGGAACCAACCGGACGATTTTATCCGGAAGGCGCTCGACGATGAAATGTCGATGCTTAAAAACATGGGTGTTAACACCATTCGCGTATACACGGGAATCCAGCCAAAATGGATTACCTATATATACGAGAACTATGGAATTTATACCATGCTCAACCATTCGTTTGGGCGCTACGGGCTTACGCTGGATGGTGCATGGGTGGGAAATACCGAGTATAACGATCCCAGGGTTATCGAGCTGTTGCTTAAAGAGGTAAAGGAGCTTGCAGCGGAATACAAGGACACTCCCGGTCTGCTGCTCTACTTATTGGGCAACGAAAACAACTACGGCCTTTTTTGGGGCGGTGCCGAAACAGAAGACATTCCCATGGAAGACAGGGAATCAACGCACCGTGCGCGCCACCTTTACAAATTATTCAATAAAGCCGCCGTGGCTATGAAAGCTATCGACACTAATCATCCTGTCTCGATCTGCAACGGCGATTTATTGTTTCTGGATATCATTGCCGAGGAGTGCAAGGATGTGGATATTTTCGGTATCAACGTTTACCGCGGCGTATCGTTTACCGATCTTTTCGACCGTTCAAAGCGTGAATACGACAAACCATTGCTGCTCACCGAGTTTGGCTCGGATGCCTTTAATGCCATCACCATGGAAGAGGCCCAGCGCGAGCAGGCATTTTATAATGTGGCAAACTGGAGAGAGATCTACGAAAATGCTGCAGGTTTGGGAAAGGCTGGCAACTCTATTGGCGGATTCACATTTCAGTTCAGCGACGGATGGTGGAAGTATGGCCAGACCAAGGATCTCGACGTGCATAACACCAATGCATCATGGGTAAACGGAGGCTATCTGTTCGACTATGCCCCTGGTGTTAACAATATGAACGAGGAGTGGTTTGGGATTTGCGCCAAAGGCCCAACCAATATGAAAGGATTTTACCAGCTGTTTCCCCGCGCGGCCTACTACGCACTCAAACAGGCACATCAGTTTGATCCCTATGCTCCGGGAGCCTCATTGAGCTCCATTCGACAGCATTTTGATGGAATAAATATTTCGGAGGCGCTCCTGCAAGCCAGAGGCGACAAGGCCGCGCTCGAAACAGAAAGACTTAAAAAGCTCAACGTCAGCCGGCTGGGCGCTGAACTCACAACCTTTAGCACCGGAGGCAACCTTATTACTACGCCTAATGACCCTGTGGCAGGCAGCAGAAAATATCCCAACCAGCTTGGCTTCGATCATATGCAGTCGTTTTACATTGGGGTCGAAGCCAACCCGACACCTAACTTCAATGCCAATGTGGAGGTAAACGTTTTGGGCAATGTGGCTCAAAATCCGATCGATGAGATTTTTTACGAAAATCGCGGCCGTCCTGTGGAACTCAGCGGGGAGGCCGGAAGTGTTAACCTCGAATCGCTCAACCGTATTCAGGTGTATCGCGCCAGCTACAACTGGGATCACAAGCTGTTCAAGCTTACCGGGTTTTATCGCACCGGACATTACCACTGGGGCTATGAAGGCGATTTCTTTGGTTTGTATCCCGAAGCCAACTACGGCCCTCAAATCGATATTTACAACGGTATTGCACCCTTTGGGATGGAGATCGAAGGAAAGCAGAAATTTAAGGATTTCAAGCTGGCCTTTGGCCCGCAGCTATGGTGGGGAGCCAACCCGGCAGTCTTGCTCAAATACTCCAAAAAGATTGGCAACTCAACGCTTACCGGCATTTTCCACGAAGACTTAGAGCAGCTTGGACTCACTGAGAGCTCATTTGCCATTCCGCAGCCCAGAACAAGACGCCTTACATTGCATTTGAACCGCGAATTCGGCAAGTTCGAGATCGATCTTGGCGGCATTTGGGCAGGGCAGCCCCTGATAGGCCGTGAATTTATGGCCGTGAGGGGCGAAGAGGGCAACTACAGTGTTTATACCAGCGAAATCAAGGCCAGGGATAATTTTGGCGGAAAGATCAAATTGAGCTGGGCCGGCGGAGGTTTCAACTGGTACGGTCAGTCATCGGTAATGGGCCTTGTGGCTCAGGGCGGGGCCGATCAAACGCTCACCTTTACCGGCTGGCGCTTAAAAGACAGCGGCAGCGGAAATCAGTACAATGTGCTGTCTGGATTTACCTACACTATTGGCAATCTGCAGATTGCGCCCAATTTCCTCTGGCAGAAGCCCATCGAAGGGCCCATACCGGCAGGAGTGCCTGCTCCGGGACGTCCAAGAAACATTCTCGACGACCCGTTTGTTGTGAGGGCCAATCGCGAGCAGCTGGCAGGGGAAATCCTATTCACCTACGACCCCACACCCGGTTCGTGGATGTACAACTGGGACAGCGACAAGGCTGAAGACGCCGGACTCGCCGTGAGCCTTGGCTTTGTTTATCGCCATTTGCCTACCACACAGGACGCAGCCATCGGCATTTTGCCCGATGGTCGCACACCCTTTGCTTTCCCCGGTGCACCGCCAGCAAAGGATTTGTGGGAAGTGCACTCAAGAGTTGTGACGAAGCCGACCAGACATTTCGGGCTTATTGCCAACCTGTATGCCGGCGATGCTCAGGCCAACGGCAGCGATGCCCGCACCATCAGCCGCTATGGTCTTGATCTAAGAATGATTTATAAGAGCATAAAAATCAACTCTTTTGCCAGGATCAACGATTGGGGACCATACGACTACCACCGTGATTATAACCTGACCTATCCGCTTCAGCTGATGGCTGACGTTTCGACCTCGCTCGGCAAACCCGACTGGTTTCCTTTGCCCAACACCAGCATCGGGGTGAGAGCAACTTACCGCGAGCTCAACAAATATTCGCCCCGCTATGCGCCCGTCTGGATTATTGATGCAGCCGGAAACCGTGTTCCCGACCCGAATGCCATAGGCTTCGACAATGGCAACGAATGGGAGTTCAGAACATACGTGATTATCAATATTGGAAAATAGAAAATCTCCGAACGATGAATACAAATCTTGCTATTCGCTTCTTAAAGCTTTTACCCGTCGGAATAATAACTGTGCTGTTGCTGGGATGTGAGCGCGAAATGGACGATCTGAAACCTGTTTCGTATCCTGCCAACCCCTATGTCTTTATAGACGGTTTCAGCGCTGGACTGAATTACGCCGCCTTTGGAGGATCGGTGCCCACGGCTTTTGATGTTGACAAAAAAGTAACCTGGAACAACTCGGCTGCATCGATGCGTTTTGATGTGCCTAATGCCGACGATCCACGTGGCTTGTATGCCGGCGGAGTGTTTTACACCGAGTCGGGCCGCGACCTGTCGGGATTCAATGTGTTGACTTTCTATGCTAAAGCCACCCAATCGGCAGTACTCAATGTGGTTGGTTTTGGCAACGATCTTGGCGCCTCAAAGTTTACAACAGAGGTTAATAATCTGCAGGTGAGCACCAGCTGGGTGAAGTACTACATCCCCATCCCTGATCCTTCCAGACTGACGCAGGAGCGTGGCATGTTCTATTATTCCGTGGCCCCCGACCAAGGCAAAGGATTTACTTTCTGGATTGATGAGCTGAAGTTCGAAAAACTGGGAACCATTGCCTATCCCCAGTTTACTATCCTAAACGGACAGAATCAGGTAGAAACCTCATTCATTGGGGTTACAAAAGCAATCGGAGGGCTGACGTCTGTGTTTAATCTTCCGACCGGCGTAAACCAGTCTGTTAACATCGCACCGGCCTATTTCCAGTTCACTTCGTCCGATCCATCCATTGCAACGGTTGATGCAACGGGCAAGGTAAAGGTAATCGGCGGACCGGGCAATGCAACGGTTACGGCCCGCGTGGGAAGTGTTGTTGCCGGCGGCTCGTTGGTGGTTCAGTCGCAGGGCGCTTTCGAGCACGCCCCAACGCCGACGCACAATCCAGCCAATGTGATTTCCATTTTCAGTGATGCCTACAACAACGTGCCCGTAAATTACTACAACGGCTACTGGGCGCCCTACCAAACCACGCTCTCATCCGATTTTGAGGTAAACGGCGATCATGTGCTGCATTATACTAACTTCAATTTTGTCGGTATTGAGTTCACCTCACCCACCGTAAACGCCTCTGGTATGACACATATCCATCTGGATATTTTCCTGCCCAATACGCTGACCGCCAACGCACAGTTCAGGATAGAAATTGTCGACAACGGATCCGGTGGCACAGGCACTTACCTGAGAACGTTTACCGTGGCACAGTCAAAGCAATTGATCAGCCTGGACATTCCACTTTCCGCTTTTGCTGGCCTGAGCAGCAGAGCCAATCTGGCCCAGATCATTTTTGTAAACGTAAGCAACAATATTCCAAGCTTCTACGCTGACAACATCTACTTCTACAACGACGGAACACCTCCACAGGTGCCCACAACGCCTGCCCCAAACCCCACTCATCAGGCCGCCAATGTGATTGCGGTGTTCAGCGATGCTTACACCCCTATTCCGGGAACCGACCTGAACCCTAACTGGGGACAGGCCACGGTAGTTTCGCAGCTGCAGATACAGGGAAACAACACGCTGAAATATACCGGTCTCAACTACCAGGGGATTCAGCTGGGAAGTCCGCAGAACCTTTCGACGATGCAGTTTTTACACCTTGATTTCTGGACTGCCAACTCCACTCTGCTCAAAGTATGGCTCATCAGTCCCGGACCGGTTGAAACCCCTTTCACATTGTCAGTACCAACAACAGGATGGTCTAGCCTCGATATACCCTTGTCTTCGTTTGCCCCTGTTAATCTGACAAATGTCATCCAACTCAAATTTGACGGAAACGGAGATATCTATCTCGATAACATTTATTTCCGTAAAAATTAACGCAGCCGGTTCAACATTAACACAAAACCGTAAGACATGAATGCAAAAAATAAATTCAGAACAATGCGCATCGCTTACATAATGGCCAGTGTGCTGCTTGCTTCTTTTGGCTGCAAGCGCGACGATTTTCAGAAACTTGACGAGCGCAATTGGCAATTGACCTGGAGTGATGATTTTAACGGCCCGGCCGGGCAGTTGCCCGATTCCACGAAATGGGCCTACGATCTGGGAACAGGTCAGGACGGCTGGGGTAACCAGGAATTGCAGAGTTACACCAAAAGCCCGGCCAATATATCGCTTGACGGGGACGGCAATCTGGTAATCACCGCCATTCGCAGTGGCAACAATTTCACTTCGGCCAGAATTAAAACTCAGGGCCTGTTTGCGCAGCAATACGGACGTTTTGAGGCCCGCCTGAAAACGCCCTACGGACCGGGCATCTGGCCTGCTTTCTGGATGTTGGGCAGCAAAGTGGATGAGGTGGGCTGGCCAAAATGCGGAGAAATCGACATCATGGAGCTTCGCGGACAACAGCCTCACATCATCAATGGCTCAATCCACGGTCCGGGCTATTCCGGAGGTAATCCCGTGACCAAAACATTCGCCCTGATGAATGCCCGTTTCGACACCGACTTTAACATTTTCGCCATCGAATGGGATAAAGACAAAATTGACTTTTTTGTGAATGATTTTCTTTATCAGAGGATTACGCCAAAGGATGTGAGCGGTGAATGGGTGTTCGACAGTCCGTTCTTTATGATACTGAATGTGGCGGTAGGCGGTAATTATGTTGGTTTTCCGCTTCCTCAGACGCCATTTCCGCAAAAGATGATCGTCGACTATGTGAAGGTGTACAAGGCTGCAGATTAAAAGACAAGTTAAACCGGGCAGTTAACCTACGGTCATCTTGCCCGGAAACTGTTTTTGCCTGCAAACTTGATTTTAATCAAAACGTTGAACATTTCTGTGTATGACCAAGCATATTCTGTATTTAACGCTGTTGTTTGCGGTTGTTGCACTTGCTTCGTGTTCGCGGAGCGTTGAGAAACCCGGTAAAACAGCCGCCGAAATTTTTGGCAATCCCGCTTATCAGGCCATCTCCTACGGCGGCTACCGCGAACTCTCGCGCGACATCCAGCCTACGATACCCCAGCTGAAAGATGATATGAAAATATTGCACGCCATGGGAATCAGGCTGCTGCGCACCTACAACGTTTATTATGATGAGGCCGCCAATTTGCTCGAGGCCATCAGCCAGTTGAAGAAGGAAGACCCTGATTTTGAGATGTATCTGATGCTTGGTGCCTGGATCGACTGCAAAAATGCTTTTACCGATCTCCCCGACCGAATTCGCGACGCAGAAAGCGAGAAAAATGCAGGCGAAATTGCCCGTGCAGTTGCCCTGACGAAGAAATACCCCGACATCGTAAAGGTTATTGCCGTGGGCAACGAGGCCATGGTGCACTGGGCCTGGAATTATTATGTGGAGCCCGGCATCATCCTGAAGTGGGTAAAGCACCTGCAGGAGCTCAAAAAGAAGGGCGAACTGCCTGAAGCACTTTGGATTACAAGTTCCGACAATTTCGCCTCCTGGGGTGGCGGTGGCACCGAATATCACAAAGAAGATCTAAACCAGCTGATTCGCAGCGTCGACTTTATCTCGATGCACACCTATCCCATGCACGATACGCATTACAATCCCGATTTTTGGGGAGTGCCTCAGGAAGAAGCCGGCTTATCTGATCTCGAAAAGGTGCACTCGGCAATGATCAGAGCCAGGGATTATGCTGTGCTTCAATACGAAAGCGTGATAAAATACATGAAAAGTCTTGGGGTGAATAAGCCTGTTCATATCGGTGAAACCGGCTGGTCAACCCAATCGAACGAGCATTATGGCGACGATGGCGCAAGGGCCATCGATGAGTATAAATCAGCGCTTTACTACCACCATATCCGCGAGTGGACAAACAGGGAAAACATCACCTGCTTTTATTTCGAGGCATTCGATGAGCAATGGAAGGATGCTGCCAACCCGCAAGGATCGGAAAACCACTTTGGTTTGATAAACCTTAAGGCACAAGCCAAATACGCGATATGGGATCTGGTGGATCAGGGAGTCTTCGACGGCCTCACGCGCGATGGACAAGCCATAACCAAGACCTTCGGCGGCGACAAGGCCGCTGTTATGCAAACGGTGAAAGTGCCGCCAACTGCCGAGGAAATAAAGGCGAGAAAAAAACAACAGTGATGAACAGAATGAAAAAAAGCCTCACGGCTACAGGACTGATGTTGCTCGCGATGGTCATGTTTAACGGATGTATGAGAATGCACAATCTGGAAGCGGAAGTTTTTGAAACTGCCGAAAACGGCAACAAACTGACCAAATTGACCGAATTCCCCGAAACGGCAACACACGTGAAAATTGTCGTATTTCCCGAAAAACAGTTTCAGGTCATCGCCGGTTTTGGAGGTTCATTCACCGAGGCCTCGGCCTATCTGCTCAACCAGCTGAGTCCGGATAACCGCAAGGCAATTCTGGAAGCCTATTTTGGCGAATCGGGCGCAAAATACTCTCTCACGCGCACACACATCAGCTCGTGCGATTTCTCGCTCGGAAACTACACTTATGCTCCTGTTGAGGAAGATGTTGAGCTCAGACATTTTTCAATCAATGAGGATAAGGATGACATTATCCCCATGATCAGGGAGGCTATGGCCATTTCGAAAGATGGATTTAAGATTATTGCCTCGCCATGGACGGCCCCTCCGTGGATGAAAGACAACAAGGATTGGAAAGGCGGAAAACTGCTCCCGAAATATTATGACACATGGGCCTTGTTTTTCTCAAAATATCTTGATGCCTATCGTTCGGAAGGTATTGATATCTGGGCAATTACTGTTGAAAACGAGCCTTTGGGCAACGACAGCAACTGGGAAAGCATGCACTTCTCGCCCGAGGAAATGAATCTTTTTGTGAAGAATCATTTAGGCCCGCGCCTGCGTGCCGATGGCCATAAAACGAAGATTTTCGGTTTTGACCAAAACCGCGACGACGAAATGATCAAGTGGGTTGATGCCATGTTTGGTGACGAAGCAGCCCGTGATTATTATGATGGAACGGCTATGCATTGGTATGCAAGCACCTACGATCATTTTCCGGAGGTTTTGCGCTACGCGTACGAAAAAGCGCCAGATAAGCATCTGATTAATACCGAGGCCTGTGTGGATGCGGAAGTTCCAAAATGGCAGGACGATGCCTGGTATTGGGCTGCCGAAGCTACCGACTGGGGTTTTGACTGGGCTCCCGAACAGCATCGTCACCTTCATCCCAAGTACGTGCCTGTTTTCCGATATGCACGCGACATCATCGGATGCCTTAACACCTGGGTAGATGGCTGGGTCGACTGGAACATGGTGCTTGATCGGCAGGGCGGACCAAATTGGGCAAAAAACTGGTGTGTTGCACCCGTGATCGTTGATCCGCAGGCAGACCAGGTTTACTTTACGCCACTTTATTACACCCTGGCACACTTCAGCCGGTTTATCAGACCAGGAGCTGTGCGTATCGGGTTGGAAAACCCGGATAATGACCTGCTGATTACGGCCGCTCAGAATCCCGATGGCAGCATAGCCATTGTTGTTCTCAATCAGGACGAAAAAGCAAAAGGCATTGAATTATCGCTTCAAAACAGCAAAAAGAGTTTCGCCATCAATGGCAAGGCTGTGCAAACCATAATCATCCCTGCATCTAAAGAAAAGAATCAATAAACCATTAAAAACGTTTGAAATGTCAACTTATGCTACGCCGGTAAAAGACAGAGTGCCGATAGGGCAGAAAGCCGCGTTCGGGGCAGGCCATTTGGTCAACAACCTATTGCCCGGTTCTTTGGGTGTTTTTTCATTCTTTTTACTCACAGCTTTTGGGATGGACCCTTTTCTGGCGGGTTTGCTTGGAGGTTTGCCCAGGTTTTTCGATGCCATTACCGACCCAATCATGGGATATATATCCGACAATACCAAGTCGCGGTTTGGGCGCCGTAAACCATACATTTTTGTTGGCGCCATCCTTAGCGGGATATTGTTTGCCGTGCTCTGGCAGCTGAATCCCGAAAACAGCCAGATGTACAACTTCTGGTATTTCCTCATTTTCTCGATGGTTTATCTCATCGGAAACACCATGTTTTCAACGCCACTGATCGGCCTGGGTTACGAGATGACATTCGACTATAACGAGCGCACCCGTCTGATGGGCTTTTCGCAAACGCTTGGCCAGGTGGCCTGGATGATTGTGCCCTGGTTCTGGGTTATTATTGCCAATCCGAATTTGTTTGAAACACAGGCTATTGGTGTCCGCAACCTTTCCATCATCGTCGGTGCTGCCTGTATGATTCTCGGCATGATGCCGGCTTTGTTTTGCAAAGAGATTGACCAGGCTAATCTTACCAACAGGGACGACCTGACCCTTAAAAACATCGCCCGCAACTTCAAAGGCCTGATCCGAAGTATGAAACAGGTGTTTAAAAACGTGCCGTTTGTAAGGCTTTGCGGCGCTACATTTTTGGTTTTCAACGGCTTTCAGATGGTGGCGTCGTTCAGCTATTTCATCATGGTATTCTATATGTTCAATGGCGATTACGGTGCCGCCGGAACATGGCCAGCATGGTTCTCCACCGTTAGTGCACTGGCAACGGCCTTTCTGATTATTCCGGTAATCACCTGGATGTCGAATCACTGGGGAAAGCGTAATGCCTTCATTATTTCCACAGCCATTTCCATTGTAGGCTATGGCCTGAAGTGGTGGGGTTTCAATCCGGCCAACCCCTGGATGATTTTCATGCCTATTCCGCTGATGGTTTTTGGTATCGGCGGACTATTTACCCTCATGATGAGTATGACGGCCGACGTTTGCGACCTCGACGAGCTGACCAACGGTATGCCTCGCAAGGAGGGAACATTCGGCGCCATTTACTGGTGGATGGTAAAACTGGGTCAGGGACTTGCCCTTGTGCTCGGAGGTCTTGTGCTAAAGCTGGTAGGTTTTGATCAGAATGCAGCGCAGCAAACCGCTGAGACCATTACAAACCTGCGACTTGCAGATATCACCATTCCCGCGCTGACGGCCGGCTTAGCCATCATTGTCATGTGGAAATACGATATGACCGAGCAAAAAGCCAAGGCAATTAAAGAAGAACTGGTGCGGAGAAGAGGTGAATTATAAAGCTCAGAAAGAAAAGTAAATCACTGTAAACAAACATGTTGTTATGTCGTTCAGAGTAGAGAAATTTTTAAAGTTCAAAGAGTCGAGCCTGATTCCCGAGGTAAGCTTTTTTGATGACAAAACAAGCGCCGAAATCCGCGATCTCTTCCTGGAGATTCTCTATGGCGGAGTGCACGGCTTTTGCTTCAGTCTTTATGAGGACGGACAAAAGCCTGGGGACATCATCGGCGAAGCCCAGATAAGGCGAAGGATGAAAATTTTGGCCCCATACACCAAATGGGTAAGGTCGTTTTCGTGCATCGAGGGTAACGAACTCATTCCGCGCATTGCAAAGGAGTTTGGGATCAAGACCCTGGTTGGCGCATGGCTGGGAAAGGAAGAAGAGAAAAACCAGCAGGAAATCGATAGCCTGATCTCGCTTGCCAAAGAAGGCTTTGTTGACATTGCCGCCGTAGGAAACGAGGTGCTCTATCGCCGGGATCTGACAGAGGAGCAATTGCTGGATTATATCAGTAAAGTAAAACAGGCAATTCCCGGTATTCCGGTTGGTTACGTGGATGCCTATTACGAATTTTCTCACCGGCCGGCGCTTGCTGAGGTTTCGGATGTGATCCTGTGCAATTGTTATCCATTTTGGGAAGGCACCGATTTCAGGTATTCGCTCGAACATATGCGGCAAATGTTTCATCAGGCCAGCATTGCAGCCAAGGGAAAGAAAGTCATCATCACCGAAACAGGTTGGCCAAGCCAGGGCGAAAGCCTCGGAAGGGCGGTTCCTTCTCAACTGAATGCGATTAAGTATTTCATAAACACCCAATTGTGGGCTATTGACGAAAATTTTGAGTCGTTCTACTTTTCCTCTTTCGACGAGTCGTGGAAAATTGGAAGCGAGGGAGAGGTTGGGGCTTATTGGGGTATCTGGGACCGGTATGAGAAACTGAAATACGTCAATGAACAGTTTTAAAAAGCTTGGTTTGATACCGGCCAGGGCTATCTGTTATTCGGGTTTCCGGCAAGGGCAGCAACCTGGAGGGAAATATCCTGATTACCATGAGATCAAGGAAGATCTGCTGCTGCTCCATGGCTACTGGAAATACCTTCGGCTTTTCGACTGCGATCCGCATGCCGAAACGGTTCTGGAGGTCATCAGAAAAGAAAAGCTTGACTTCAGACTCATGCTTGGCGCATATATCAATGCCGAGATGAACAACTTCAATTGTCCGTGGAATGGTGGCGTTTACGCCGAGAAACAGCTGGAGCAGAATCGCATCAATAACCAGAAACAGATAGATCGTTTAATAGAACTGGCCAACGAGCATCCCGACCTGATTTTTTCGGTTTCGGTGGGCAACGAGGCCTGTGTGGAATGGACGGATCATTATGTGCCCGAAAGCCGCGTGCTGGAATTTGTGAAACAGGTAAAACGCAGAATCAGACAGCCGGTAACTTTTTGTGAGAATTATGTGCCCTGGCTCGTAAAACTTGACAAGCTGGCTGAGGAGGTCGATTTCATTTCCATTCACACTTATCCGGTCTGGGAATACAAGCATGTGAAGGAAGCCCTTGATTATACCAAAGAAAACTACCATTCGGTGGCAAAGCGGCATCCGAACAAACCTATAGTAATTACAGAAGCAGGTTGGGCTACCAGCTCCAATGGCAGGGGCATTAATCCTGAAAATGTGAACGAGGATTACCAAAAGGAGTATTTCGAAAAACTTATGGCATGGACAGAGGCTGAAGGCATTCTTGCCTTCTTTTTTGAAGCATTTGATGAGCCCTGGAAAGGATCGCCCGAGCCACTTGAGCCCGAAAAGCACTGGGGTTTATTTCGCGTTGACAGAAGCCCGAAAAAAGCAATAGCAGAATTATTCCGAGAACGACACAAATAATGCCCATTAAGGAGAGGGCGATTGTATTCAGTTAAAAATACCATAAACAACTATTACGATGAGAAATTTTACCCTTATGTTTTTGATGCTCACAGCATCGCTGAGCTTTGCTCAGAACGCGCCCATCAATTTTGAGCCGGGCGGGCACGGTGCCAATTGGACCTGGACCGTGTTTGAAAACGCAACAAATCCTCCACTTGAGATTGTTAACAATCCCGATCAAAGTGGAATCAACACATCCTCCAAGGTTGCCAAGTTTACCGCTTTGGTAAATGGGAATCCCTGGGCAGGATGCGAATCACAGCATGGCGCCGATCTTGGGTCGTTTGTGCTAAATGCCTCAAATTCGGTAATCAAGATCATGGTGTGGAAGCCGGTAATCAGCGATGTGGGGATAAAACTTGTGGCATCGTCCGGATGGGCATTGCCTGAAATTAAAGTGGCCAACACCCTTGTTAATCAGTGGGAAGAGCTGACATTCAATTTTTCGGCCTATCCAAATCCTCCCGGAACAGAAGGTCAATACGACCAGATTGTGATTTTCCCCGATTTCAATATGGCCGGCCGAACCCAGACCAACATCATTTATTTCGACAACATCACCTTCAATCCAGCTGGAACTACGCCTGTTGAGCCCACAGTTGCCGCTCCAACACCTCCGGCCCGCGATCCGGCTGATGTGATTTCTATCTTCAGCCATGCCTACACCAATGTTCCCGGCACCGATTTCAACCCTAACTGGGGACAGTCGACCATTGTGAGCTTCCCGCAGATTCAGGGGAATGAAACCCTGAAATATGCCAACTTCAATTATCAGGGAACACAGTTTGGAGCCCCAATCAATGCCACTGCCATGCAATATCTGCATCTGGATATGTGGACAGCCAATGCCACTAGCGTGAATGTGTTCTGCATCAGCCCAGGCCCTGTGGAAACAGCCTATGCTTTGCCCATTACCCCCAATACATGGGTGAGTTACAATATCCCCCTGTCGGCCTTTACAAACGTCAACATGGCTGAACTGATTCAGTTCAAGTTCGATGGAGGCAATGGCTCACAGGTCATTTTCCTCGATAACATTTATTTCTACAAAGGCGGCGCAGTCACCGAACCCACCACAGCCGCCCCAACGCCTCCGGTGCGCGATCCTAACGACGTGATCTCGGTGTTCAGCCATGCCTACACTAATGTTCCCGGAACCGATTTCAATCCAAACTGGGGACAATCGACCGTGGTCACCATTCCGCAAATTCAGGGAAACGAAACCCTGAAGTATGCCAACTTCAACTATCAGGGAACGCAGTTTGGCGCACCCATCAATGCCACGGCCATGCAATACCTGCACCTGGATATGTGGACAGCCGATGCCACCAGCGTGAATGTGTTCTGCATCAGCCCCGGACCTGTGGAAACAGCCTTTGCGCTTCCTATAACACCAGGTCAATGGGTGAGCTATGATATACCCCTGACGGCCTTTACAAACGTCAATATGGCTGAGCTGATCCAGTTCAAGTTCGATGGGGGCAATGGTTCGCAAACCATCTGGCTCGACAATATTTACTTCTACAACCCGGGATCGGGACCGGGAGGAACGCCCAGAAATCCGATTGATTTCGAGCCAGGCGGCTACGGAGCAAACTGGACATGGACAGTGTTTGAAAACAATACCAATCCGCCCTTGGCCATTATCCCCAACCCCAATCCGTCGGGTATCAACAACTCGGCCAATGTGGCCAGGTTTACCGCTCTTCAGTCCGGACAACCCTGGGCCGGTTGCGAATCATCACATGGAAACAACGACCTTGGTGCTTTTGTGCTCAATTCGAGCAATGCAATCATTAAGATTATGGTTTGGAAACCTGTAATCAGCGATGTCGGGATTAAACTTGTGGCCTCCTCAGGCTGGTCTTTGCCTGAAATTAAAGTGGCCAATACGCTCGTAAATCAATGGGAAGAGCTGACGTTTAATTTTTCGGGATATCCCAACCCGCCGGCCACCGAAGGTCAGTATGATCAGATTGTTATTTTCCCCGACTTTAATATGGCCGGCCGAACTCAGGACAATGTGATCTATTTCGACAACATTACATTCAACCAACTGGTAGGTGTGAATAATCCATCGGTTCAGGACCGTGTTGTTATTTATCCCAATCCTGTCAAGGCCGGCAGGCAGGTGATGATCGGATCGGAAGTTCAAAGTATCGAACTACTCGATATGGGTGGAAAAGTGATTTCCTCAACCCGCGCATCCGTAATCGAAACCAACAGCCTGAAACAAGGCATGTATCTGCTCAGAATATTGACCATGGGAGGGGATATTCAAACGCAGAAGCTTTTTGTTTATTAACTTTACTTGTGTTAGTAAGAGCCGTCCGTAAAAAGACGGCTCTTTTTAGTTATCTTCGTAAATTGACGCTGTAACCAAATCACAAATTGAGAAATCGGGTTATAATTCTCGTTTTTCCGGTCTTTTTCACATTGCTGACTTCCGCTCAGGAATTGCCAAAGAAAGGAGTGCCCCTGCTGCGAAATTTCACGCCGGCACAGTACGAAAACAAGGGCAAAATTTGGGACATTACATCGGCACCGAACGGAATAGTGTATATGGCCGCCGACAAAGGGCTTATCGAGTTCGACGGCATGAGATGGAACAGCTTCAAGGGCAGTAATGGCTTCACACGCTCCGTGCTGGTTGTCAGCGATTCGCTCATTTACACTGGCTCTGATCTGGATTTTGGTTATTGGAAGCGCAACAGCAATCAGGAATTCAATTACACATCTCTCTATCCCTTTCGAAACGACACTCAGGACGTAAACGAAGAGTTTTGGAATACGTTTTTGATGGGAGAGGATATTGTGTTTGTTTCATCAAACAACATCTATGTCTATAAACGTCAGCAACTTATCAGAATAAACGCTCCTACCAGGTTTGCAGGAAGTTTTGTTGTAAACGACTCCCTGTTTCTTGCTGACGCCAAAAACGGATTATATCTGTTCGAGAAGGCTTCACTCAAGCAATTGGCTGCTTATCCCGATAATGCTCCGTTCGAAATTTCAGGAATGTACCCCTGGAACAATGGCAAGGTTATCGTCACAAAAAGCTCCGGATTGTATTTCTATTCTTCCGGTAAGCTGAACCGTCTTGCCAATCCTCTTTCAGAAATGCTTAAAACCGCCAATGTTTTTAGCTTCGCACCTATCGGAAGTCATCATCTGGCATTCGGCACTGTGCTTAACGGATTGTACATCTGCGATTACGACGGCATCATCGTGCATCAGTTCAATCGCTACAAGGGTTTGCTCAGCAATACGATCTTAAGCCTTCATTACAGCAGAAATGGAAAGCTGTGGGTTGGGTCTGATTACGGGGTTTCATCGCTATTTCTGAGGAACAATACAACCTATTTTTATGACTACCGTGGTGATTTTGGCACCGGTTATACCGCTCAGGTAAAGGATGATGTGTTCTATCTTGGCACAAATCAAGGCTTGTACCGTTCCGACTGGGAAGCCTTGAGCAACGATAAAAAATTCACGAGCTTCGAATTGGTACCGGGTACTGAAGGCCAGGTATGGACGCTCGAGATGGATGATAATACGCTTTTAATGGGGCATGACCGGGGACTCTTCGAAGTTGGAAAGAATTATGTAAAAAGAATTGACCAACAAACTGAAGGCGTTTGGACAATTTCTACTTACCGTGGTTACCTGATCACGGGCAATTACAATGGAATCTCCATATTTAGAAAAGCAAACGGAGAATGGTCGTTTGTGAAGAAAATGGACCTTATTTATGGCTCGTGCAATCAGCTTGTTTTTCAGGGTTTTAACGTACTGTGGATCAATATCCCCAATTTTGGTATCATAAGGGCTGTGCTCGATGAAAACCTCTACCCTGTCGAACGCTTAATTTTCCCCGACAGCCTTTTCTCAGGAACCAGTTTGTGGATTGCACGCGAAAATCTGGATATTCAGGTGTTTACCGACAAATTTAAATACAGCTATGATCCAGGTAGCAGCACCTTTGTACAGCATGCAGAGCCAGTAATCATGCCAAGAGTCGAAAACTTATTGTCAGGCATTTACAGCTCAGCTCCGCTGCACAGAGATTATGAATTTTATCCTGTTTACAATGGTTTCGCATTCAAATATCTGCGTGATTCCGGGGTTCAGCAACCTATTGATTACAGCCTGCTTATCCGAAAAGCCGAAGCCCTGAGCCATAATAGCCGCATAAGCATTTTGCCGGGCAACAGGCTGCCCTATCGTTTCAATAGTGTAAGATTCCAGTTTATTGTTCCCAACCAGAATGATGTAGTTTATCAATACAAGCTCAACGAAAACGGAGAATGGAGTGCGTGGAGCCCTGAGCCTTTTGCAGAGATTGCCGGCCTCTGGAACAATAGCTATACACTTTATGTGAATGCCGGCCTCGATGGGAGGATTATTGCCCAAAGCTCATTCGAATTTAGTATAGCCCCGCCATGGTATCGGTCGTGGTACGCATATCTTTCATACGTTGTATTGTTTATGCTTGCAGCCTACCTCATTCAGCGGTGGCAAAGCCTGCTCCTCAAAAAGCAGAAAAAAAGCCTTCTTATCAAAGAGCAAAACTCATTGAGGCAGCAAGCCGAGAAGCACAGAGAGCAGATTCTTGTTCTGGAGCAGGAGTGCCTAAAAGCGGAGTTCAATCAGGTGAAACAGCAACTGCGGGCCAAAACCATCGAACTGGCCAACAAGGCCAAGGATAACGAAGACAAAAACCGTCTGTTGCTTTCGCTTAAGGAGAAATTCGACCTGCTCGAAAGCGACCCTGAATCTTCGAAAGTAAGGCTGAATGAAATACGCAGGCTGCTTAACTCCTATCTGAATACCGATGATAAAACATTTGAAATTCAGATGGATGAGCTGCATCAGGAGTTTTTCAAAAAGCTAAAGGAGAAGTTTCCCACGCTCTCGGGCAACGATCTGCGCTTGTGTGCCTACCTCAGGGTTGGGCTCAATTCGAAAGAAATTGCCGAGATACTCAACATTCAGCCTTCGAGCTCCTACATCAGCCGTTCGCGACTTCGGAAAAAGCTCAATTTGAAGATGGAAGACGACCTCTACGACTTCCTGAACAATATCTGACCGGCAGCTTGATTCAATGAGCTAGTCAATCCAAACAGATTGACCAACTTGGGCTGATTTAAAGCAATCTCAACGCTGTTATTCAGGCGTTAACCGTACAGATTGTCGAGATCTGTTAATCGCAACCGGGCTGCTATTTCTTCTTATTCTTCACATATTTGTCCAGCCATTGCAGCCATTCCCAATGCATGTGCAACACCGACTCTCTGGCTGCATAACCATGACTTTCGAGCGGAAGCATCACCAGCCGGACAATTGCACCATGTCCGCGCAGGGCATCGTAATAGCGTTCGCTTTGTATGGGGAACGTTCCCGAATTGTTGTCATCGGCACCGTGGATGAGTAATAGCGGCGTTTTCATCTTGTCGGCAAAGGCAAAGGGCGACATTTGCCGGTAAAGCTCAGGAGCCTGCCACAAGGTTCGGTCTTCGCCCTGAAAACCAAAAGGCGTGAGTGTTCGGTTGTAGGCTCCGCTACGCGCTATTCCGGCAGCGAAAAGACTGCTGTGGGTGAGCAAATTGGCCGTCATGAAAGCACCGTAGGAATGGCCCGAAACGGCAATGCGCTCTTTGTCGGCCACGCCCATCTCAACCAGCTTGTTGATTGCGGCCTCGGCATTGGCTATAAGCTGTTCCACGAAGCTGTCGTTGGGCTCCTTTTCGCCCTCGCCCACTATTGGAAAACTGGCATTATCGAGCACGGCATAGCCCTGTGTGGCCAGCATTACGACCGAAGTAGGTCCAACGCGGGTATAAGTATAGGGCGAGCCACTGACCTGACCTGCTGCATCGTTGCTCTTAAATTCCTGCGGATATGCCCACAGAACTGTTGGCAGCGGCTTGTCAATACCCGGCCTAAAGTCTTCCGGAAGATAGAGTGTGCCGGATAGCGGAACGCCATCAGCCCGCTGATAATGAACCAATTGTTTTTGTAGCGACTTTAGTCGGGGCATGGGGTCGGCAAACAGGGTGATTTGCGACAGTCTGTTTCGCCTGAGGTCGCGTACGAAATAGTTTGGTTGTGTTTCGTTCGATTCACGCCTTGTAAGAAGGATTAGCCTGTCGGGGTCGAGCAAAAGCGTCGGGTTCTCGAACCAGGGAGCCTGGCTCTGCCACAGTCGTTTGGAACGTTTGGTTCGCAAATCAAACTCATCCAAAAAAGGTCTGTCTCCTTCGGGTGAAGCGCCCTGACCAATGAGAAACAGCTTGTTGCCTGATTTATCAGTTTGTAGTACCGGCTGACGGTAAATGCCTGGAACGGTTTGAAAGCGACCCGGGTCGTTGTACCGGTCTTCGGAACTTCTTTCCCAAAGCAGTTCAGGTGCTATGTCGGGCTTATCGGGCGCAAACCGGCTCAGTTTCGACTGACGTGTGCGGGGCCAGCTCTCGGATAGCAAGGCTAAATTACCGTTACCCCAGCTTATACCAGCAAAGCGTAAAACGGTTTTGGGCCCAGGCTGAGCTACTGATGTAAAGGGTGCCGGGAGAAAATACAACTGATCACGTTCCGCTTCCTGATTTTTAGGATCGCCACCGTCAAGAGCCTGTGCCCAAATCAGCGTTGCCGGAGCATCGGCTCTCCAGCTAAAATTGCGCGGACCTGTACGCACGGCTCCCATGCCTAAAGGTAAATTCTCGGCAGTTGCAACTTCAGCTATCAACTGCACATTGTCATCTTTCAGGCCAACGACTTCCACACGCTGTGCGAAACGCTGAAAGGGTACTATGTAGGAAAATGGCTTTGTTATGGTGTTGACCAGCAGATAATTGCCGTCGGGCGATGGATCAAATGTCCAGACAATACCAGGCTTGGCCACAGGCTTTTGTGTACCATCGAGACCAAGCATCATCAGCTGTGCGGTAGCGTAGTACTCAAACAGGGCTTCGTCGGAAGCGTCGCGCAACAGATCCTGAAAAGTGCGAACTGCAGCCTGCTGGCCAACGTTTTCCTGAATCAACGGGCTAATGGGTACAGTAGGCTTAACAGGAACAGAACCTTTGTCTGGGACAATCACCGAAACAATGATGTGACGGCTATCGGGTAACCAACGGAGAGTGGTCCCCATCACGGCATTCACCACAGCATCAGTGAGCTGAGTTGCTTTTTGTGTGGAGACATCTGCATACCAAAGACTTATGCCTTCTGGTGTGGTGTGGGTGAAGGCAAGCTTTTTTCCGTCGGGACTCCAGCTGAAGTTGCTAAGCCGGGCATCCGCAGGCAGCTCGTTGACCGGTACTGACCAATTTGCATTTAGCGTTGTGAATTCAACCCGACTGGCATGTCTTGCCCTTGAGGGACCATGAGTGGCTGGATTGAAACGAATGCCTGCCAACCTGAGCTCGGGCTCGGCCATTTCCGCAATGGTCTGTAATCCACTGTAATGCAAAATAGCTGCATGGGTGCGATCGGGGCTGACAACAAAACCGGGTGTTGCTGGTGCATCGACCAGCTCAACGATTTCGGCCGGAGGCAACAAATATGCGGACTGGGCAAATGTTGCAGTATAAGATCCGACAAGTAAGGATGTTACTATAATCAGCGATCGCAGGTGAGCCATGCTGAAGATCAGACATAGCTCCAATCTGGGGTTACACTTCATGTTTTAGAGTCTTTGTGTTTTTGAAATGACAAGGTATCATAATCAGGATGATGCAAGATACATTCAATCCTTAACTCTCCCGAATAGCATTCGATAAAGGCTACTTGTCGTTCAGTTTACGGATGATCAAATCGTCCACAAAGACCGTATCGGTGCTGCTGTTCCACAGATAAACCCGGAATACCCTGTTGTCGGTTTCGGGGATCACCACCACAAGCCGCATCCGGCCCCAGCCCTGCGCGTCGAGGCTGTCGGGCTCGGATTGCAATTTGTAAAGTGCTTCCACATTGCGTCCGGCTATTACTACTGCGCCTCCTCCCCAGGCCGGCTTTTTCCAGGCGCTGATCTCAAAATGCTCGCCCGGATTGGCAAAAAAATCGATGCCCGAAGCAAAGGGGTTGCCGGGATGCAGCATGGCCGAGTGCCTGCCGTTGCGCACAATGGTGCTGTCGAGGCTTTCGAAGGCCAGAAACTCATAGTAGCGGTCGGGCGAAACGTAATGCGTACGGGCTTCGTTCAGCGCTTCGAAGTCGTTGATGGCCTCGTCGTAAATCCAGTTGCGCAGCTTCACCTTTGTGGTATATTCGCCCTTGATAAGCCTGCTGTAATCGAGGGGTTCGAGCAAATCGTAATACGATTGGTCAACGCTCAGCCGTCCGAAACTGGCCCAGTAAGCTTTGCCCGACATCTCGGCAAAGTGAATAATGCCGTATTTGTATTGTGCTGTCTGAAACAGGTTGAGCATCGCCAGCAGCAGCATGGTGGCCCGCAGGGTTCTGAACAGAGGCCTGTTCTTCCGGGCATACCATAGCAGGCTGGCCAAAGGCAGGCTCAACAGGGTGTAGAACTCTATCATGGGGCGCGAGCCGAAACTGCCGCCATAAGTGAAATCCCACCAGCTGAAAATGATGTAAATGTGCAGGGGCAGCAAGATTACCACCGGCCAGAAGAACGCCTTTGCCTTTTTAAGCAGCAGGGGAATGCCCGTCAGCGCAAACAGCATCACAGGGGTGTAGAGCAGCCAGCCTTTGCGATAGCTGAACAATCCGCGCCAGATGCGCGGCCGGTCGAAAAAGAAGCCTTCCTGTCCGTAAGAATAAAACAGCCAGCTCCCTGTATTGGCTTTCCAGAAAAACAATTGCGGCAGCATCACGATAAAGGCGGCCAACAGAATGATGAGGATATGCTGCCATTGTGCCATCAGCATTTTGATGCGCTGCCAAAGCCCATTTTCCTGAACATTCCAAAGCACAAAAAATAAGGCTATGATGCCGTTGGTAGGCCGGATGAGTACGATCAGGCCCGAAACAAGCCCGAGCAAAAGCGCCGTTTTAGGGTTTTGTTCATCGTACCAGCGAATCGTAAGCAGGATGAAAAAGCTGAATAGGCTGAAGTTGAAGGCATGCGACATGGCCGCCTCGAGCGTGGAATAGTAGAAAAGGTTGGTCCCCAGCACAATGATCAGCAGCACAAAGGCAGTAATCGCTTCGTCGAACCAGCGCAGCAAAACTTTCCGAAGCGCAAGCAGTCCGGCCAGCAGGTAGAAAAGCGCACTAAACTGCAGCCAAAACATATAAGGCGACGAAAAGCCGTCCATGGGCCATCCACCGAGCCAGGCGCTCAGATGACCGAGCAGGAAAAAAGGCAGGTAAAGGAATGCCAGCCCCATGGTCATTTTGATGTACCGGCCGCCGGTGGGCGATTCGTGCACATGTATTTTGCCGATCCAGCTTTCAGGGTCGTGGCCAACGAAGGAGAAGCTTAGATCTTGATGAATGAAAGCGGCCGGAAGATAGCAGTAGTAGCCAATCACATCGTGAGCTACAATATCCTGATGCTTTTTCCATCGGCCATTGTTCATATTGGTGGCAATAATCGCGAGAGCAATAAAACCAATCGCCAGTATGGAAGCATGCGGAAGCTTCTGCCTGAGGAGCTCAAAGGCGCTTTTCAGCTGTGTTGAAATCAGACTAAAGTAAGGCTTCATAGGCCGCGGCAGAAGTTTAGGATATCGGGATGCAAAAATCCCGAAAAAACTGCTTACGACCAACCCAGTTTTTCCTCAAACATATCGTCCACCATTTTGCTCAGCAGGTCGCAGCCGTGGGCAAAGCGGCGGTTGGCGTTGTCGGCTTCCTTGTAGGTGAAGTGCAGGTCTTTGTAGTCGCCGCGCCTGGGTATGAGCGCCATGGCTTCCGTAAAGGCTTCCTCGGGTGTATGTATGCCGTTGAGGCCGAAGCGTTTGTGAAGTTCCACCAGCTGTTCGAAGGCGTTTTGTGCAAGCGGCCCCTCAAGTTGTTTTCGGATGGGCTGCATGCGTTTTTGCGAGTTGGTGAAGCTTCCGCCCATCTCCCAGGGCAGGGAGGCCGGCATCACCAGATGGGCCAGTTTGGCCGTTTCGCTCATGTAAAGGTCCTGAACCATGATGAAATCGAGCCGCCTGAGCGCCTGAATTTCATGTGCCTTGTCAATGGCACAACCGGCAGGATCTTCGCCGAAGATAAAGGCATTCTTTATGCGGCCGCTTTCGTAGTGCTTGTAAACGCTGTTCACCGCAAAGGGCAGCTCGTCCACCTTCCACAGCTTTTGCATAGTGAACTGCAGGTCCTCATCGAGGATGGGCTGGGCGTCAACACCGATTTTGTGGCACATGCCCATGCTAAAAATGCCGTGGCTGTTGGCTTTTTCCTTAAGGGCGATGAGTCCGCTGGCCGTCTTTCCCAGCTTACCGCACAGCATGGCCATGTTGTGCATCGCCATGCTGGCATTGGCCGAAAGTTCCTTCTCTTCAAAGATCAGCAGGCTGCTCATCTCGTCGCGGTATTCGTGTGCAAAGGCCGCCACGGTTTCTTCCGATACGCCTGCAAAATGCAAAAGCTTGCCGAAATCGTCGCGCATCATGGCCTGGCTGTATTCGTCCCAACCCTCGGTTCGGGTGCTCACGAACTGGTAATCAAAAAGCTTTTCGCGGATAAGGAAGTGGTTTACAGCCTTGATGAACCAGAAGTAGTTCTGCACGGCAATGACCTTGTCGGCTTTTCGGGCAAACTGGCATTCGGGTTTGGTGGTAATGAGCACAACTTCCAGCCCTTCGCTATACTTGGTGCTGAAAATCAGATGATTGATAACCGGGTGGTCGAGGTTGAGGTCGGCACCTGCAACAAAGATTTTCGATGCACCGCGTATGTCACAATACACGGCATTTTCGTTGGAGTTGTGGAAGTAGCCCTCGCCCCGGCCCATGTAATGGAAGCTGCTGGCGTTGTTGGTTTTCACACCGCCTCTGGCCAGTTTCTGAATCATGTAAAGCTCTTCGTTGGTGAGACGGGCGCCGCCGAAAAAGGCGTTCTCATCGGGTTTTACGGCTCTGATGCGCTGCTCAATGAGGTCGTAGGCCTCTTCGAAGCTGATGGGCTTCCACTGATCGCCATCGCGCAGCAGGGGTTGTGTGAGACGGCCGGATTGGCTGAAAAATTTGTAGCCAAACATCTGCCTGCGGTTGATAAGTCCAAGCCTGTTGAGATTGCCCTCTCTTGGTGAAGCGCCGTAGAACCGCCCACGATAGTGATGCAGGTTCAGCTCGTAACCCTCGGAGCCGAACATGTCGATGGCTTCGATGGTTTCCAAAGGCAGAGGCCCCGGCTTGTAGTCGTAGTTTTCCATGATGGCACCCGTGGGGCAGGCGGTGATACAAAGCCCGCAGCTGTCGCAACTGGTTTCCTGCAGGGGTTTTTCGAGGGCGGGAGCTACATAGCTTTTAAACCCGCGGTTAATCAATCCAAGCGCCCCAGCACCATTCACTTCGCGGCAAATGCGGATGCAACGCGAGCAAAGGATGCATTTGTTATTGTCGATCTCCACAAAGGGGTGCCTGAAGTCGATCTCGAACTCGTGAAACTCACCGGCGAAGCGTTTCTGATCGGCGCCGTAAGTAGTGGAGTGTTTTTTCAGATCGCAGGTGTAGAGGGCTGTGCAACCGCACTCGAGGCAGCGGCTGGCTTCCATCTGCGCCACAAATTCGTTGGCATAGCCCAGCTCGACCTCGGCAAAGCCATTACGCTCATGCGCAGCCAGAACGGGCATCTCCTGGCGCTTCTGATGCTGAAAACGATGCTTATAATCGTCCGTTATCTGGGTTTTAAAATTATCCCTTTTACTTAAAAACTCTTTGGGCGCCGGCTCTAAAGGCAGGCCGCTAAGGTACTGATGACAAGAGCGGGCGGCAATCTTAGCCTGTGCGATGGCTTCGATGATGGTGGCCGGACCGGTTACGCCGTCGCCTGCAGCAAACACCGAAGTAATGCCGGTCTGCAGTGTTTTGGGATGGGCATCAATATCGCCCCAGCGGTTGATCTTCAGCTGGCCCTCTTTGGTGTTGGAGTTAATGTCGTCGATAAAGTTGACATCGGTTTTCTGGCCAATGGCAGCCAGCACAATGTCGGCTTTGATTTCGAATTCCGAGCCGGGTACGGGCACGGGCCGGCGGCGGCCACTGGCATCGGGTTCGCCCAACTCCATGCGGATAAGGCGCATGGCTTCCACTTCGCCTTTTTCGTTTTTCAGGATTTCGACCGGATTGGTCAGGAAAAGGTATTCAACGCCTTCGATTTTCGACTCGTGTATTTCGATGGGATTGGCTGGCATTTCCTTCTCGGTGCGGCGATACACCACATATACCTTGTCGGCCTTGCAGCGCACCGAAGTGCGGCAGCAGTCCATGGCCGTATTGCCACCCCCGACCACCACCACGGTTTTGCCGCTGAAGTCGTACTTCTGGCCGGTCATCTCCATGTTTTTCAAAAACTCGATGCCCGGAAACACATTGATGGCGTCGTCGCCCGTGCAGCCCACGCTAAGTCCTTTTTGCGAGCCTATGGTAAGCACCGTGGCATCGTAATCTTCCTGTATCTCTTTGTAGCTCAGGTTGTCGCCGAGCATTTTGTTGCAATGGAGCCCTACGCCAAGGCTGGTGATGTTTTCCACCTCCTTGTCGAGTATGGTGTTGGGCAGTCGATATTCGGGTATGCCATAGCGCAGCCAGCCGCCGGGGGCAGGGGCTGCTTCGAAAATGTCCACTTCATGGCCTTCGAGGCGCAGGAAATAGGCCGTGGAAAGCCCGCCCGGACCGCCGCCAATCACAGCCACCTTTTTTCCAGTGGGTGGCTTGAGCGCAGGCACAAATTTTTCGGCTGATTCCAGGTCGCGGTCCGAAGCAAAACGTTTCAGGTAATCGATACCAACCGCTGCGCCTTCATCCATGAGATTACGACGACAGGCGGCCTCGCAGGGGCGTACACAAACACGCCCGCAAATGGCAGGCAAGGGATTGGTTTCCTTGATGAGAGCCACGGCATCGCTGTATCGGCCCTTGTCGATGAGCGAAATGTAGCCTTGCACGTCAACCCCGGCGGGGCAGGTTTGCTTGCAAGGTCCAAGGCAGTCGGCGTAATGATTGCTTAGCAGCAGTTCCAGAGCCGATTTGCGCGCTTCCTTCACCGCCGGCGTTTCGGTATTCACTTCCATGCCCGGGGTGATAAAGGTTGAACACGATGGCTGATGTCCGCGCATGCCAACAACTTCCACCACACATACATAGCAGGACGAAAAAGGTTCTATCCGGGGATCGTGACACAAGGTGGGAATTTCGATACCATGGCGGCTGGCGCATTCCAAAATCGTTTCACCTTCGAATCCGCTGACGGTCTGGCCGTTTAGTTTGATGTTAATATATTGACTCATAATTAGATGCTTGGGTTTGATTATTCGACCAACACCGCTTCGAAACGGCATACCTGATAACATTCGCCACACTGTATGCAGGCTTCCTGATTGATATGGTGCACCTCCTTGCGATTGCCGCTGATGGCATCCGACGGGCATTTGACGGCGCATACCGTGCATCCCGTGCATTTATCCGGATCGATACTGTAGTGCAGTAAAGGCTTGCATACCTTGGCCGGACAGCGTTTTTCGTAGATGTGGGCTTCGTATTCTTCCCTGAAATAGCGCAAGGTGGTCAGCACGGGATTGGGTGCCGTTTGACCCAGACCGCAAAGCGAATTATTCTTGATTTGAGCGGCAAGGGTTTCAAGGGTTTCAATGTCTTCCGGTTTTCCTTTGCCCTCGGTGATGCGTTCAAGTATTTCGAGCATTCGTTTGGTGCCCACGCGGCAAAATGTACACTTGCCGCACGACTCTTCCTGCGTAAAATGCAGGAAAAACTTGGCAAGGTCAACCATACAGGTGGTTTCGTCCATCACCACCATACCACCCGAACCCATGATGGCTCCTGTGGCATTCACCGAGTCGTAATCAACCGGGGTGTGGCCCAGGCTGGCAGGAATGCAGCCCCCCGAGGGACCGCCGAGCTGTACGGCCTTGAAGGCCTTGCCGCTTTTGATGCCGCCGCCCAGCTTGAAGATGATGTCGTTGATGGTTACACCCATTGGCACCTCCACCAAACCGCCGTTGCGTATCTTGCCCGTGAGGGCAAACACTTTGGTGCCCTTGCTTTTTTCGGTGCCGTAGGCGGCGTAGGCCTCTGGTCCGTGGTTGATAATCCATGGCACATTGGCCCATGTTTCCACATTGTTGATGTTGGTGGGTTTGCCCCAAAGGCCCGATACGGCAGGGAAGGGTGGACGCTTACGCGGCATGCCCCTTCGTCCTTCGATAGATGCGATGAGTGCTGTTTCCTCTCCGCATACGAAAGCCCCTGCGCCTTCCTTGACAATTATATCGAAGCTGAAATCGGTATTATCCGAAAGTTTTCTGCCCAGATATCCTTTTGCTCTTGCCTGTTCTATGGCGATATTAAGGCGCTTGATGGCCAGCGGGTATTCTGCCCGGCAATAGATGTAACCTTTTTGAGCGCCAATGGCATAACCGCCGATCATCATACCCTCGAGCACGGCATGGGGGTCGCCTTCGAGCAGGCTGCGGTCCATGAATGCGCCCGGGTCGCCCTCGTCGGCATTGCAGATGATGTATTTTTCGTCCGACTCGCTCTGGGCCGCAAATTTCCACTTGAGTCCGGTGGGGAAGCCCCCGCCGCCTCTACCGCGCAATCCCGAAGCGGTGACCATTTCGATCACCTGAGCCGGACTTAGGCTGTTGTTCAGTATTTTTTTGATGGCCTGATAAGCCCCTGCCTCTTCCGATGCTTCGAGCGATTCAGGGTCGATGAGGCCGCAGTTGCGCAAAGCAATTTTAACCTGACCATCGAAGAAATAATCCTCGGTGCCTTTGAAGGTGCTGGCGCTTACTGCGTTTTCGTTGTCAATTTCGTGACTTAACAGATGTTTGCTCAGGGTTTCGATCACCTTGTCCTCGGTCATATCGCCATAAATCACGCTGCCATGCTCGTCGCGAATCTCCACCAATGGTTCTTTGTAGCACATGCCAATGCAACTGGTGCGCTCCAGCTCAAAGTCGAAGCCTGGCATACCAAGCATTTGCTTTACTTTTTCGTAGGTTTTCGATGCGCCGGCTGCAATGCCGCAACTTCCCAGTCCGACAATTACTTTAGGTTTAATGGTTTTTGTTTCCATACTATTCTTTGTTGCGGCAGGTTTCGTTTTTCAGGTCTTTCACAATGCGCGAGGCTATTTTACCTGTCAGCTTACCATGGGTATTATCGCCGATCATCATCACCGGCGCCAGCGAGCAGCAGCCGAGGCAAGCCACCGATTCGAGCGTAAACATGCCGTCGGGGGTAGTTTCGCCTTCCGGAATTTGCAGGGTGTCTTTCAGTGCATCGGTTATGGCGTTGGCATTTTGCACGTGGCAGGCCGTGCCGTGGCAAACCTTGATGATGTGTTTCCCTACAGGCTTCAGCCTGAATTGTGCGTAGAAAGTGGCCACCCCGTAGATATCGGAAACGGGCACGCCCGTGGCCTCCGAAATCATGAGAAAGGCGTCCTCCGGGAGATAGCCGTATAAGTTCTGGGCAGCCTGCAGAAGGGGTATCAGCTTGCTGCTATCGTACTTGTGGCCTTCGAGCAGCGCTTTTAGCTTCTCCATATCGGCCTTGCCATTGGCTTGGGATCGGGTTTTCAGCAATTGCCTTTGTATGCGCATATATTCTGTGCTTAAGCGTGTTGAGCAGCCTAAATTATTGGATTAAGCCCAACGCACCCGGATGCATCTGCCAAGGCACCGAAATTTATAAGCAATCTAAATAAGAACTGGGTATAAATAACTGGTAAACAAAGTAATAGCACCTTACAACTCGACTCTTCTAATTTCGTTTTTCGCAATCACTCTCAAGATTGCGATGAAATAGGTGAATCACCTAATAGTGCTGTTAATGCTTTTGATAAATCTGTTATGAAAAAAACCGAATGGAGGTACCCATGTATTGCGTATTGCAAAGGGATACCCTTATTTCTTCTCCGACTTCTCGTAAACCTCTTGAAATTCAGGGCTGTATGTGGCCATGAATTCCTCTGCCTTTTCCACCATCGATTTTGATCCAATGAATAAAGGAGTGCGCTGGTGGATGTGTTCAGGTTTAATGTCGAGGATGCGGCGAAATCCGTCGGAGGCTTTGGCACCGGCCTGTTCGGCAATGAAAGCCATAGGGATGCATTCGTAAAGCAGGCGCAGTTTTCCGGCAGGGTTCTTTTTGGTGCCCGGATAAATGTAAATGCCTCCACGGAGCAGGTTGCGGTGAAAGTCGGAAATGAGCGAGCCGATGTAGCGCGTGGTATAGGGGCGGCCGGTGGAAGGGTCGTCTTCCTGGCAATATTTGATATAGCGCTTTACGCCTTCGGGGAAATAGATGTAGTTGGCCTCGTTGATGGAGTATATATTGCCTGGATCTTTGATTTTCATGTTCTCGTGCGAAAGGATGAAGATGCCGCAGGTGGGATCGTAGGTAAAACCGTTCACGCCGTTGCCGGTGGTGTACACCATCATAGTGGAGGAACCGTAAATGATATAGCCTCCGCAAACCAGCTCGGTGCCGGCCTGCAAAACATCTTCCATGGTGATGGAACTACCTACCGATTTGCGCCTGTAGATGGCAAAGATGGTGCCAATGGGGACATTCACTTCAATGTTCGACGAACCGTCAAGCGGGTCGATGGCCACAATGTATTTGGCATTGCGGGTGGTTGTTTCGTCGAACACCACCACCTCGTCGTTTTCTTCCGAAATAATGCCGGCACACTGCTTTCCGTTGCGCAATGCCTTGATAAACTCGTTGTTGGCAAGCACGTCGAGCTTTTTCTGATTCTCACCCTGCACATTGGTAGTGCCCTCGAGGCCCAGCACCCCCGCCAATCCGGCCCGGTTTACATCACGGTTTACAATTTTGGCGGCGATGCCTATATCGTTGAGCAAACGCGAAAATTCGCCTGTGGCCTGGCTCGAAATGGACTGCTGTTCCCAGATAAATTCGACAAGTGTTTTCATGGATTATAGTGTTTGGCTTGGTAAATGCTCCAATTGGAAAGGCTTTTTAACAAATGTAGTACTTTTGGCTGCCAATTTAGCAAGAGGAATTACAGGGTGATAAAAGTTTTCAAATTCGGGGGTGCTTCGGTCAAGGATGCCTGTGCGGTACGCAATATGTCCGACATTCTTAGGGCATACGAAAGCGATAATCTTATCGTCGTTGTTTCGGCCATGGGAAAAACCACCAATGCCCTGGAAAAGATACTGCGCCTGAGCCGCGAATCCTCGGCAGAGGCTTCTCATGTGTTCGAGCAGCTTGTAAGTTACCACAAGGTAATTGCCGGCGAGTTGTTCAGGGATGCGCCGAACACCGCGGCGCCCGAACTGGCAAAGCTATGGCGCGAGCTTTGGGACAAATTTCAGCTCACACACCTTTCCTACGACGAACACTACGACCAGACCGTAAGCTACGGCGAGATCATTTCAACTACTATTATCAGCCACTATTTCCAAAAGATTGGCATGGAGCATCATCATGCCGATGCCCGAAAGCTGATTGTAACCAACCACCGTTTCAGATCAGCCGATCCCGACTGGGAAGCAACATCCGCAATAGTGAATGCCTTATTTGAGCAAACTGGTCAGAAAATATTACTCACGCAAGGGTTTATTGGCGGGACCTCCGACAGAAGAACCACCACGCTCGGACGCGAGGGTTCTGACTTCACGGCGGCCATTCTGGCCTGGTGCCTCAATGCCGGCGAAGTTGTCATCTGGAAAGACGTACCCGGCCTTCTCAATGCCGACCCAAAACGTTTTCCCGAGGCACGGAAAATTGAAAAAATATCCTATTCCGAAGCCATCGAGCTGGCCTATTACGGGGCCACGGTGATACACCCGAAAACAATCAAGCCGCTCGAAAACAAGAATATACCGCTTAAGGTACAGTCGTTTGTCAATCCTCTCGATAAACCAAGTCTCATCACATCCGACCGCAGCGCCGATGGCGCCATGTCCTCTTTCATCGTCAAGGACAACCAAATGCTGATGACCCTGCGTCCCCGCGATTTTTCGCTCATGAACGAGTGGCATCTGCATCATCTCTTTGGGGTGTTTAATCAGCTGGGAATCAATATTCATGTGATGCAGGCTTCGGCGCGCAGCCTCTCGATCTGCTTCGATTTCGAAGAACAAAGGCCCGACAGGATTTTTGAACAGCTTGGCAATCATTACGAAATTCGCTACAACACCTCGCTTACCTTGTTCACCATTAGGCATTATGACGCCGAACTGGCCGACGAATTCAGCAAGAAAGGCGAAGTGCTGCTCGAGCAGCGCAGCCGAACCACTTTGCAGCTGGTAATGCGAATTACCAGCTAATCTCCACCACTTTAAATCCTTTGGTATTGTATTCGTGCATCATGCGCGCACGCGATTTGTCGGCTTCGCTTTTGGTAGCAAAGCCATTCTGAATGATATTTCCCTGATCAATCTTCCCCCAGGTGGGAAAATTGCTCATGATCACCTCGTTGAACTTTTCCTGCAGGATATGCGTGCCGGGCCACTTTTTCACCGGCCCCATGAACAGGTAATAATCTTTGCTGCCGGTGCGGTAAACGTCGGCGTAGGCCGAACTGTAAACGTAATAATACTCCGATCGTGGGCGCGAGGGCGGGGGCCCGGGGTCGGTGAATGCCGGAGTGCTGATTTCGCGCCTTACAACACGTGCCGTTTGCTGAATTTCAATGGCGTTATTGCGGTAAACACGCGCCACAGGCTGTCCGTTGCCTCCGAGACCGGCGATAAGGATATCGAGGTCGCCGTCGAGGTCGTAATCGCCCCACTGGCCAGAACTGTTGTAAAGCGGGATGATTCCAGCATTGATCTCAACAAAACGATTGTTACGGTCGTTTCGGTAAACCTTTGATACCGGCCCCTGTGGGCTGCGGCCGCTGATAAGCAGGTCGAGGTCGCCGTCGAGATCGAAGTCGCCCCAGTCGGCAAAACCATCCCAGGCAGGCACAAGGTTCGTCGTTACAAGGCTGAAATTGCCCTGGCGGTTGGTGTTGTTGTAAAGCAGTGTGCGGCCCTGGCCCGAGCCGTCGAGCCCCATGAGCAGGATATCCGGATCGCCGTCGTTATCGTAGTCACCAATGGCAATATTACTCTGCGAAAGTCCAATAAAGCCTGAATTTATGGCGATGAAACGCATCTGCCCCATGTTTCGGAAAAGTGCGGAAAACGGTGCGCCGTTAGCCCCGGTGCCTGTGATGACAATGTCGGGCAAACCGTCAATATTGAAGTCGACCCATTTGCCTGAACCGCCCATCACACCGGGAATGCGGTGGTCGAGGCCCGTAAATTGCCCGTTACGGTCGTTTCTGTATATAAGCGTGACCAGGCCGTTGGGGCTTTCGCCTGTGAGCAGCAGGTCGGGATCGCCATCGCCGTCGGCATCGGCAAAGGCAGCCGAGCTATTGCGCAGCGGAACGAAATTGTTGCTTAGCAACACATAGCTGCCGTCGGGTCTCCCTTTGTAAATGGCTGTAAACGAGCGTCCATTGGCCAGCTCGCCTGTGATGGCAAGATCCTCAATACCGTCGAGGTCCACATCGGCTTTGGCAATATCGCCTCTGAAAAAATCGGGAAGCCCCGGCCCGAAAGCCTCGAAACGATCGTTGCGAAGGTTGCGATAGTGCTGTGTTTTAATGCCTGAAGCATTATTTCCGTTCCGGCCCGAAACAAGAATATCGAGGTCGCCATCGCGTTCAAAATCAACCCAAATGGCCGAACTGTGCGCTGTTCCTATCAGGCCCGCCCGTATGTCGGTAAACTGCTGAGCAGTGGCTATCAGCGGTAAAAAACTGATTAGCAGTAGTATTCTCTTTATCACGATTCGAATTTCGGGCATTTGTTAAGGGCTGGCATAGGTAGAAACGTTCTAAATTTCAACACTGCCCTGTTGAAAACGCTAAAAGTAGCTGGCATGCAGGCTGAAAATCGAAAAATAAACCCTACTTTTGTGAAAAATTTCACAAAACAAAAATATCTATGAAACCTACTCATATTGAACACATTGGGATTGCTGTAAAGAACCTCGAAGAGGCTATTCCGTTTTACGAAACCCTTTTGGGAACCCCGTGTTATGCCGTTGAAGAAGTGGCCGACCAACGAGTGAAAACTGCTTTCTTCATGGTTGGACAAACTAAAATAGAGTTGCTCGAAAGCACAGACCCCGAAGGTCCGGTGGGCAAGTTTATCGAGAAAAAGGGCGAAGGCATTCATCACATTGCCTTTGCTGTTCAGGGACTTGAGCAGGCTTTGGACGAAGCCCGCAACGCCGGCATCAGGCTCATCGACGAGCAGCCGCGCAAAGGTGCCGAAGGCCTGCATATCGCTTTCCTGCATCCAAAATCCACTTTTGGCGTGCTCACCGAGCTTTGTGAAGACAAGAACAAATCAAACTAGATTCCAATGTCAATAGAGTCAAAGATTCAGGAGCTGCTCGACAAGCGGGTTGAAGCCCGCAAAGGCGGCGGCGAAAAGCGTATTGCCGCACAACATGCCAAGGGCAAGCTCACTGCCAGGGAGCGTATCGAACTGCTGCTCGACGAGGGTAGCTTCGAAGAGTTCGACATGTTCGTAACACACCGCACCGAGGATTTCGGCCTTGGCGACCAAAAGTTTTTGGGCGATGGCGTGGTCACAGGCCATGGCACCATTGATGGCAGGGTGGTGTATGTGTTTTCGCAGGATTTTACCGTTTTTGGTGGTTCGCTGAGCGAGACCTTTGCCGCAAAGATTTGCAAGGTGATGGATCAGGCCATGAAGGTTGGTGCACCCGTCATCGGTATCAACGACAGCGGCGGCGCCCGCATTCAGGAAGGGGTTCGCAGCCTTGCAGGCTATGCCGAAATTTTTCAGCGCAACATCATGGCTTCGGGAGTGATACCACAAATCTCGGCCATCTTCGGGCCATGTGCAGGAGGCGCCGTTTATTCTCCGGCGCTTACCGACTTTGTGATGATGAGCGAAAGCTCCAGTTATATGTTTGTCACCGGGCCAAAGGTTACCAAAACCGTTACCGGTGAAGACATCTCGGTCGAAGATCTTGGTGGGGCATGGGTGCATGGCACCAAGTCGGGCGTGACGCACTTTGTGGTCGAAAACGAGCAGGAAGGCATTATGCTCATTCGCAAACTGCTGCAATACATCCCGCAAAATAACCTTGAAGACCCGCCACTTTCGGAATGCACCGACCCTATCAACAGGCTCGAAGACTCGCTCAACCAGATTATCCCCGACAATCCAAACAAGCCTTACGACGTCAAAGACGTGATTCACGGCATTGTCGATTACGGCGAGTTTCTTGAGATTCAGCGCAATTTTGCCCGCAACATCGTCATTGGTTTTGCCAAGTTCAACGGCATGCCGGTAGGCATAGTGGCCAACCAGCCCAATTTCCTGGCCGGTGTGCTCGATATCGATGCTTCACGCAAGGCAGCGCGCTTTGTGCGTTTCTGCGATGCCTTTAATATTCCCATCGTAACCCTTGTTGATGTTCCTGGCTTCTTGCCCGGTAGTGCACAGGAATATGGCGGTATTATCATTCACGGTGCAAAGCTTTTGTTTGCCTACGGCGAAGCCACCGTGCCCAAAGTTACCGTTACGCTGCGCAAGTCGTACGGCGGAGCACACGACGTGATGGGATCGAAGCAGCTTCGGGGCGACATCAATTATGCCTGGCCATCGGCCGAAATCGCTGTGATGGGACCGGCCGGCGCCATTGAAGTGCTCGAAGGACGCACCATACTCGAAATAAAAGACCCCGAGGAACGTGCCGCTTTCATCCGTAAAAAAGAGGAGGAATACCGCGAAAAGTTTGCCAACCCATACGAGGCGGCAAGGTTTGGCTACATCGACGATGTGATTGAACCACGCAACACCCGATTCCGTGTAATCCGTGCACTGCAGGCGCTGGCCACCAAAAAGGACACCAATCCGCCGAAAAAGCATTCCAACATCCCGCTCTAATCCAACATGATATGATACTATTATCGGAATTCACTGTTGTTCCCGAAACCACCATTATCGAAAGTATTGTGGTTTCGATTGTGGGCTATCTGATTGTTTTTGTGGCACTTGTGCTACTTTACTGGTTTTTCGACCTGCTTTCGAAAGTTCTCAATATGAGGCTGAAAGACCGGCTGAGGCGTCAAGGCAAGCTTAGTAAGGACGAAGAGACCAAAGACCTTCGTATTCCGGGCGACGTCATTGCTGCCATCGGCCTGGCCTTGTATATGTCGACACGATTGCACGACGACGAAAGCAATGTGCTTACCATCAAAAAAGTTTCGCGCACCTATTCGCCCTGGAGCTCAAAGATTTATGGATTAAGAAACCTTCCACGATAAACAGATTCATTTATGCGCAATTTTAAATTCAACATAAGAGGCAATGAATACGAAGTGGAGGTGCTTCGTATCGAAGGCAATCTGGCCGAGATAGAAGTGAACGGCACACCCTACCAGGTGGAAATTGAACGCCGCAAAACCGAATCAAAGACGCCAATACTGGTACGTTCGGCCATCCCGAATAATCCCAATGCGGATAATGTAAAAATAAAGGCAGGGGCCGAGGCCAGATTGTCTAAAATCGTTGCGCCACTGCCAGGTCAGATAATACAGCTATTGGTGAAGCCCGGCGACCAGGTGAAGCGCGGCCAAAAACTTTTGGTTTACGAAGCCATGAAAATGGAAAACAACCTCCTGGCCGAAAAAGACGGTGTCATCAAGGTGGTAAAAGTAAATCTGGGTGATAATGTGCTGCAGGGCGACCTGCTCATCGAAATGGAATAAGCCCTATGACAATAAAACGTGCTTTTACGGTTTTGGGCATTCTGTTTGTGCTTACGCTGCTCAATCTGCTGGTAACGCAGTCACCAGGTATGGCCGAAACAGCCTTTGCCCAAACAACCACGCAAATTGCCAAGCAAGGAAATCAGGGGGCCGATGTTCCGTTCATGAAGTTTGCCATCGACAAAACCATAGAAGGTGTAAGCAAGTTTATCACTTTCACGGGTTTTCGCAATGCCACACGGGGCAATATTCTGATGATCGTTATCGGACTGTTCTTCATTTACCTTGCCATACGCTATGATTACGAGCCTTTGCTTCTGGTGCCTATCGGTACGGGAATCATCATCGGGAATGTTCCCTTTTTTCAGGATGGGGGCGTCAATCTGCAGCTTGGCATTTATCAGGAAGGCAGTGTGCTCAATTACCTTTATTTCGGCGTAACAAAAGGGATTTATCCGCCCCTGATATTCTTAGGCATAGGCGCAATGACCGATTTCTCCTCCTTGATTTCGAGTCCGCGGCTTATGTTGCTCGGCGCAGCAGCACAGATAGGTATTTTTCTTACGTTCATCGGTGCGCTTTACGTGGGATTCAATCTGCCCGAAGCCGGTTCGATTGGTATTATCGGAGGCGCCGACGGCCCAACGGCCATCTTTTTGTCGTCGAAGCTGGCCAACGGTGGAATTGTGCACGGTTATGAAACGAAAAACCTGATCGGTCCCATTGCCATTGCAGCTTATTCCTATATGGCTCTTGTGCCTGTGATACAGCCACCGATCATGCGATTGCTCACTACCAAAAAAGAAAGGCTGATCCGCATGAAACCCCCACGCTCGGTGAGCAAACTCGAAAAGATTATGTTTCCGATCGTAGGACTTATTCTTACCACCTTCATTTCGCCTGGTGCTCTGCCGCTGTTGGGGATGCTGTTTTTTGGCAACATTCTCAAAGAAAGTGGCGTAACCAAACGCCTTGCCGATTCGGCCCGCACTGCCATGATCGATATCGTTACCATCCTGCTGGGTGTAACGGTTGGAGCTTCAACCCAGGCCGATGTTTTCCTTACCTCCGACTCCATCATGATTTTCGCACTCGGTGCCATTTCGTTTATGGTGGCCACTGCAGGAGGTGTTTTATTCGCCAAGGTGATGAACCTGTTTCTTCCTTCCGACAACCGCATCAACCCGCTGGTAGGCGCTGCAGGCGTTTCGGCCGTGCCCGACAGCGCACGTGTGGTGCAGATGGAAGGGCTCAAAAACGATCCATCCAACCACCTGCTCATGCATGCCATGGCGCCCAATGTAGCCGGAGTTATCGGCTCAGCCGTGGCGGCCGGTATTATGATGAGCTTCCTGCTTTGAAGTATAAATGCCCCGCTCCGGCGGGGTTTTTTGTTGTCATAATGCAGAAGGCTTTAATCTATTGCTAACTTTACATTCCGAAACCATTATTTTGCCTTATGCTTGTTATCGGAATTGCCGGCGGCTCGGGTTCGGGCAAGACTACCGTTGTGAAAAAAATCATACGCGCCCTGCCCAACAGCTCGGTCTCGGTGATATCGCAGGATGCCTACTATAAGGACAATGGGCACCTGAGCGCCGAGGAACGCAAAAAAATCAATTTCGACCACCCTTCATCCATCGAGTTTGAGCTGCTAATCGATCATATCGATCGCCTGAGGCGGGGCAGCAGCATCCAGATGCCGATTTATTCGTACGTCACCTGTGCAAGAGCGGCCGAAACCATTCCGGTGCAGCCAACCAAAGTGATTATTGTCGAGGGTATTCTGGTGCTCACCAACGAGCAATTGCGCGAGCGCATGGACATCAAAATATACGTGGATGCCGACGGCGACGACCGGCTGATGCGCATTATTCAAAGGGATATTGAAGAACGCGGACGATCGTTTATGGATGTGCTCAGGCATTACGAAACCTTTGTCAAGCCCATGCATCAGCAGTTTATCGACCCCACAAAACGTTTTGCCGACATCATCATACCACAGGGAGGAGCCAACCAGGTAGCCATCGACATTGTTGCCTCGCGCATTCGAATGCATCTTGATTAACTTTGTGCCTATGAAAACTTTGCGTCTTTTGTTGTTGATCATCCCCCTGTTTTTGCAGCAGTGCGAAAAGAAGGAAGTCCTTGAGCCCGATGTGGCATGGACTTATTATGCTGCCAAGGACGGCCTTGTAAGTAACAATGTAAACGATCTGGCTTTTGGCGCCGATGGAGTGCTGTGGGTAGCAACGGAATTTGGGGTATCCAGATTCGACGGACAAAACTGGCAAAGCTTCAATGCCCCTCAGGGATTGATTCATCACGAAGTTACTTCTGTGGCTGTTGCAGGCGACAATTCCGTATGGTTTGGCACCCCTTTCGGTTTAAGCCGTTTTCGGAATGGAGCCTGGCAGAATTATAGTACCAGCAATGGTCTGGCATACAATTATATATATGATGTTGCCGTAGATTCCGACAACAGGCCGTGGGCAGCTACCGGATTGGGCGTCAATTACTTTGATGGTCAAAACTGGATTCATCTGCAGAAACAGAACGGAAGCGCACTTGTCCATAATATCGTAAGATCCGTGGCTGTTGATAACGAACAATACAAGTGGTTTGGCACTGAGTTCGGTGTTAGCCGCTACAGGTCGGGAAGCTGGCAAACTTTTCTGGCCAACGACAACCAGGCTTCATTTGTGGTTTCTGTTTATCCCGACAAACTTTCGCGGCTTTGGTTTGGAAATCTTGCCGGCGTTACACTCTACAATGGGCAAAACTACATTACATACACTATGAACGACGGCCTGGCGTTCAACCGCGTTAACGCAATAGCCGAAGACAAGGACAACAGGATGTATTTTGGCACCCCCAACGGGCTTTCGGTGTTTGATGGCTCGAAGTGGAGGACTTTTAATACGGGCAATAAGCTTCCCGATAACTGGGTTACCAGCCTGGCCGCCGACAATCAGGGTAGAATCTGGATTGGCACCAAGAGCAGAGGTATTGCGGTGATAAATATCAAGAGGTTGTGAACAAAGTGCTTGCCGGCCTTGTTTTTGATGGTTTGAAAAGCAATTAATCAGCATGAACAAAAAGAAAATTAAATCTCCTTGCCAGCTTATTTGCACCTACGACGAGGATATGGTCTGTGTAGGATGCTATCGTTCGGCCGAGGAGGTTTCCAATTGGGACAATTACACCGACGAGCAAAAGCTCCGGGTGCTCGAAACCATAGCCAGGCGTCGTGAGGAAAAGGGTGGCGGTGGCTATTACGGCTTTGGCTGAAAACAGGTTTTGAAGAATACAATAAAGGCTGCCCGACGGGCAGCCTTTTGTTTATCTCAGATTTTGCTGTGCTATTCAGTGGCTTCTGGTGCCGGAGGAGCTACGGCTGCCGATTTTGGCTTGCGGCCGCGACGCTTTCCAGTGATCGGAGGTTTCTCTGCTTTTTGCAGTACCACTTTCTTTTTGCGACCTGGCTTTTTGGCTTTCTTCTCTTTTTCGAACATGAATTCTTTCAAAAGCTTTCCCTTTTCGTTCATCCATTCAGGCAGGGCATAGGCAAAGCCGCGTCCGGGATAGGCTACTTTGGCAAGTTCGCCGCGCTTGTTGGAAAGCTTCACCAGAATCTGATTGAGCTTAAACCTCAGCTTGTCTTCCGATTCGAATAGTCCGGCTGCCTTCACCTTTTCCTCAAAATGCCCGAATAAGTCGTTGCTGGCCAGAGCTTTTCCTTTCTCGCGTAAGCTTTCTAAAACCATATTGTCCCATTGCGAAAGTAAACGCTGACGACGGATCTTTTTTTCCGGCTTGTCGGTCATTGCGGCTTCTACAACCACTTTAGGTTTGCGTCCGCGTTTGCCGGGAACTTTTGGTGCAACAGTTGTTTCAACAGCTGCTTCCATTTCAAAAGCGGCCTCTTCAGCTGCTTCCTCAGCTTTGAAGCGCTTCGATTTTGATTTGACACCTTCGAGCTGAACTTCCAGTTCGGTAATCTTTGACTTAACAAATACCATTTTCTGTTTCAGTTTCCTCAGCTCAGAGTGGTATTCGTTCAACAAATCAATGATGTCTAATTCATTTAATCTTGTTGGAAATTTCATGGTGTTAGAATTTTTCACAAAAATAATATGTCATTAACGGAAAACAACATTTAGAATAAAAAAAGAGTAATAAAAAAATTGAAAATCTCATTTCTATTCATCAAAACATTGTAATACAGAAGTTTAACAAAATCGCCTGAATTGTTCAATTCGCAATAAAAGAGAAGTTCGTAGTGCCGGACGAAATTGCACGACGGATTCTTAATCTACTTTTGTTGGAATAGATACGTTTTTTGTTGCTAAAAATTTGGTTTGCAGCATGATCAATCAATGGCTGCATACCAACGAAACGAATTAATAAAGTCAAATTTGGACTATTTCAGTCCTTTGACTTTCGGGATTCCGGCAACAAAGTCTTTGAGGTAAAACGGCTCGAAGTAGGCAAGGTCAGCGAATTCCTCCTTCTTAAAGGCGGAAAAAGCAAGGCTGGCCATATATCTTGCAGAGGGAAGAAAATCGCGCATTATTTTCATTTCTGCACGATCAGCGAATAGTTCGGCAGTTTTTGCTGCTCCATCTCCCAGAAGCCATATCCTGCCTGATGTTTGATTGCTAAAGGTATGTTCGTTTAAAATGATAGCCTCTGTAGCATTAATCCGGTCTCCGGTATTATCGAAACTAGCCGCGTAAACCTCCATTCTGCGGGCATCGATCATGGGGATAATCAAATCGTTTTGGCCGGTTGCTTTCTGGTTTTCAGCAGCGAAGCCCATGGCAAGCGCCTGCAAGGTATCAACGGCAATCAATGGAATATTCAGTCCGTAGCACATGCCTTTGGCTGTCGAAACGCCTATGCGCAGGCCGGTGTATGACCCCGGCCCGCTGCTCACAGCTACGGCATCGAGCATTTGAGGCTGCATTGCTGCATCACTGAGAGCCTGCTCTATGAACAGTGCAAGACTGGAGGCATGCGACTTCTGATCGCGTTTTTCCCTTAGCGAAACGACATGACCATTGTCGGAAATACCTACGGAACAAACTTCCGTAGAGGTTTCGATGAGAAGTATTTTTGGCACCCCTGAATCAGCGCTTGCTATTTTTTATCGGTTTTAAAGAGCTTGCTTTCTTCCACACGCTTGATGTGTTCGCCGTTGCGGAGGGTTTTTGAAACAACGCGATATGGTCCGGTTATTACCTCCTGGCCTTCGTCGAGCCCCTCAAGCACTTCGATGTAGGTATTATCCTGGATGCCGGTTTTGATGGCACGGATGCGCGCATTATCTCCTTCGGCTACAAATACATACTCCTGCAAAGCGGTCTCCGCAGTTTTTTGTTTTTTATTGTCCTCCGTCATTGATTTTCTGCCGGGTTTCTGCACCGAGCTCGTATCATCGCGTGTGGTTACTGCCTGTATCGGAACCGTCAGCACATTCTCTGCCCTGCGGGTTTGGATATCTACAGTGGCAGTCATACCGGGCCGGAAAGGCGATTTAATCTTATGGCCCTCGTTAATCAGGTCGGCATACGACTCCTTGAGCATCATTACCTTAACTTCAAAGTTTGTTACCTGGTCAACCGAAAGACCCGACGACATGGCCGAGGTGGCGATTTCGGTAATATAACCTTTGAATTTGCGACCCAGATAGGCGTCCACCTCTATGATACAAGTGTCGTTGAGTTTCACACGCGGGATGTCGTTTTCGCTCACTTCCACACGCACTTCCATATTGCTGAGGTTGGCCAGACGCATGATCTCGGTTCCCGACGAGAACTGTGATGCGCCGGTAACACGCTCGCCCACTTCCACATTGAGTTTTGACACTGTGCCATCGGCAGGGGCATAAATGCTTGTACGGCGTAGATTTTCGCGTGCTTCGCGCAGGGCGGCTTCGGCGTTTTGCACCTGAAACTGTGTGGCGCGCAGGCTTTCTTTTGAGGCCTCAAACTCAGCGCTAACCACCTGATAGTTGGCTTTGATGGCATCCCAGTCGGCATCCGAAATCACTTTTTGTTTCCAGAGCTGCTCGTTGCGGTTGAGGTCGAGTTTGGCCTTGTTGAACTGGGCTTCGGCCTGCGCCACCCGTGCGCGGGTGTTGGCCATATTGGCTTTGGCCGAGTTGTAGCTTGCTTCCACCTGCTCAAAATTCGACTGATAAATGGTGGGATCGATGCGGGCAAGGATGTCGCCTTTGCGCACCGAGTCGCCCTCGCGCACAAACAATTCGACCACTTCGCCCGAGATGTATGGACTTATCTTTACTTCGAGTGCAGGTTGTATTTTTCCGTTGGCTGCCACGGTTTCGGTGATGGTGCGTCGGGTTACCTTCTCGGTGCTCACTTCAGTGCTTTTATTGCCGCGCTGACGCGCAACAATGGCCACGACAACGATAATCACTGCCAGAAGAGCCAGCAGTATATACCACGTTTTGGCTGATTTGTTCTTCGATTTCATGGGCGCTGTGTTGTGTTTGATTGTTGGGCTTTTTTGAATTTTTTATGGTAAAACCCGCAAGCCTTTTCAGGCCACGGGTGAGATATCTGGTATGTAAGGATCAGCGGTGTTTCATGCGTTGTTATTCCTGAAGGTCGGCAAGGGTGAGCGAGCGTCCTAAATAAAAGTCAAGGATTTTAAGCTTGAAGATGTAGTCATATTTTGACGAAAGCAGTTCCGACTCGGCACGGTTGAGCTGGTTCTTGGCAATGTTGTAATCCACTGCGTTCACCATGCCTACATTGAAACGCTGTTCGGTGTAGTTGAACGATTCGCGCAGACTGACCAGCGATTTTTCGCGCGCTTTGAAAGTGGAAAGGGCGGCCATTGCATCGGCATAAGCGGCTTCCACACTCTTGCGCAGGGTGTTCTGGCTCAGCTGAAGGTTGTAATCGGCGTTCAAAACGTTGATTTTCGACCGTCCGATGTAGGAGCTTATCTGATAGCCGTTGAATATTGGCACGCTAAGCCTGAGCGAAAGTGTGGCGCTGCGGTTGTCTTTCCACTGGTCTTCAAAAGCCTTGATTTTGTTGTAATCGGGGTCCATCGGGTTGTTGCTCAGCCTGATCTGGTCGGAATAATTGGTGCCGAGGCTGGCCGATAAACCAAGACTGGGATAGCGGTTTCCTTTGGCCATATTCATCGAGTGCTTTGTACTTTTAAGACGCATTTCGGCGGCCTTAATCTCGGGCATCACGTCGAGAGCCTTGTTGAAAATCATTTGTATGGGCAGTATCTCGGGCGAGGTTTCCACCTTAAGGCTGGGCACGTCGATCTCGATGGGTGTTCCGGCCTCGATTTCAAGCAATTGCAAGAGGTCGAGATAGGCCAGATTGAGCTGATTTTCAGCTTGAACAATAGCTACCTCTTCGTTGGCACCCTGGGCCTGCACCTCGAGCAAAGCCCCGCGAGCCAGTGTTCCTGCTTCGACAAGGCGTTGGGTGCGCTCGATCTGCTGCCGGGTTACCTCGGCCTGCGCACGTGCATTGGCAAGCAGCTCGCGGTTGAATAAAATCTGAAGGTAATAGCTGGCCACGGTGAGGGCAATGTCGTTCTGCATTTTATCATGACCGTATTTTGCAGCCAGATAGTCGGCCCTGCGCTGCTTGATGGCTTCCTGTTTTTGCAGACCCCCGAAAAGCGTCACATCAGAGCCAAGATTAAAGTAGCTCGACTGTGTTTGCTTGTCAACATACTGATAGGTGGCCATATCCACCGAACGTCCCCAACCAAATGAGTGCGATACACTTCCGTTCAAAGAGGGCAGGAGGCTCAGCCTACTCTCGGTGCTGCTGATATCAGCGGCTTCCACGTCGAGTTTTGCCTGCTTGATGCGAATATTGTGCTCCAGGGCGTAATTGATGCAATCCTCCAGCGTCATTCTTTTCTGGGCCAGCAATCCGCCCGACATTAACAGCAGCACTCCTATCATTGCAGCCAGAACGTTTTCAGGACGCATGATGTAAGCCAATTTCATTTTTTTCATGGTTCGTTTCAATTTTGGTTTCTGACTGACTAAAAGCGTGCCACATTTCTAAACAACACACAACCAACGAATTGCAATCATAGTTTTAAAATCGAGTGTCTATGGGTGTTCAAATGCAAACATTTTTTGTTCGTTTTCGTACATCCTGACTAACTTCCCTGCTAAATAACAACGGAAAAGTACATTTAGTTCCGTAGAAAATGCAAATGCTTAAAAGAAAAGCCGGAATAGCTGCAAAAGTAGGCCATTTGCCTGATGCTGCAATGTGAGGCTGAAAGGTCGGCATAAGGCTTTTAAGTTTAATTTTGATTTTTAATGCACGCTCTTCTTACCGGCTATGCCAAAAAAAGTAATACTGTTAGTTTGCCTGCTCTTGGGTGTTTCCGTTTTGGCTGAGGCAAACGGATCGTTCAACGCAACAAAATCGCCTGTTGCCGACACCATCGATGTCGTGCACTACCGCATTCACCTGCGCCAGATCAATTTTGTTCAAAAAAGCATTATCGCTTCGGCGCAACTTCTGCTCAGGCCCAAACTTCCCACAGCAGTGATTCCTTTGGAGCTGAAACAGCTTACCGTCGATTCAGTGAGGGTGAACGGAAATGTTGCAGCTTTCAGCCAGGCAGGTCAGCGCTTAGGTATTTCAGCTGGCTTTTTGGCACAGCCTTCCGATACTGTGGTTGTTGAGGTTCATTACCGGGGCGTCCCTTTCAGCGAGCAATGGGGTGGTTTTCACTTTAGTGGCAATTATGCTTTCAATCTGGGTGTGGGGTTTGTAAGCATTCCGCACAATCTGGGCAAGGCCTGGTTTCCGTGTGTCGATGATTTTCAGGACCGTGCCACCTACGAGGTTTTAGCCACCGTGCCACAGGGTATGAAAGCCACTGCCGGAGGATTGCTCGAGCAGGTGATCACACATCCCGACGGCACTTCCACCTGGCACTGGAAGCTCAATAAGCCCATTCCTACTTACCTGGCATCGGTGGCCATAGGGCAATATGCATTGCATCAATGGAACTATCAAGGTCTTGAGCGGACGATACCCGTTACGGTGTTCAGTCGACCACAGGACTCGCTAAAGGTGCCTGCTACTTTTCAGACCCTTAACCAAATTGTTCAGGTTTTCGAGAACCGTTTCGGGCCTTATCCCTTCAATCGAATAGGCTACACGAGCACCGCCATTGGCGCTATGGAGCATGTGGACAATATTGCCCTGCCTCATTCGTCATTCACGGGCAACCTGAATAGCGAATACCTCATTGCCCACGAGCTTTCGCATATGTGGTTTGGCAATGCCGTTACCTGCGCATCAGCCCTCGAGATGTGGCTCAACGAAGGCTGGGCTACGTTTAGTCACCACCTCTATAAGCAGGATCTCTACGGCCCTCAGGTTTACCGAAACGAGATGAACAACACCCATTACGAGGTGCTGCGCAATGCACATATCACCGATGGGGGCTACTGGGCGCTCAATAATGTTCCGGAGCAATACACTTACGGCAGTACTTCGTACGACAAAGGCGCCACGGTGATTCATACCCTCATGAATTATATGGGGCAGGAAAAGTTTTTCATCGCCGTGAAAGCTTTTTTGCAAACCTACCGCTACCAACATGCTTCGAGCTACGACCTAAGGGATGCCCTGTCGGCCCATTCGGGCATCAACCTGAACGATTTTTTTGATGCCTGGGTATTTACACCCGGTACCCCGCATTTTTGGTACGATTCGCTTAAAGTTACGCCCGAGGGCAGCCAATTTAAAGCCGAAGTTTTTTTGCGTCAGAAGTACAAAGGTGCCAACTTCCTGGCAAACAGCAATATATTGGAAGTTACCTTCGTGGGCCAACAATGGCAGATGCAAACTGACACTATTCATTTCAGCGGTCGCACGAGCAGGTCGGTCAAAATGCTGCCATTTGCGCCAATACTTGTGTTGCCCGATTTTTACGACAAAACCGCCGATGCCACCACCGATTTCAGTGGGGTGGTGCGAAACCCCGGCACGTTCAATTTCACCAAAGCCAGCTTCACCCTTTATGTTGATGCCTTGCCCGATTCGGCACTCTACAGGATCACACACCACTGGGTGGCCCCCGACAGCCTGAGAACCAGCATAACCGGCCTTCGGCTTTCGCCTTACCGGTATTGGGAAATCGCAGGCCTCTTTAAACCTGGCACCCAAATGCGTGGCAGATTTTTCTACAGCAATACGAGCAACCTCGACGGCAGCCTCATCCGCACTCAAAACGACTCGGTGGTATTACTCTATCGCCCTTCGGCTGCCTACGACTGGACACCGGTTGAACATACCCGCACCGGTCTTTGGTCGATTGGCTATCTTAATGTGGACAACTTATTGCCCGGACAATACACCCTTGCAGCCTGGGATTTGCAGCTGGTTGGCAATCAAACTTTTCAATCTCCAAACCAAATCATTTTACGGGCCGAACCCAACCCGGCAACCGATACCATTAGTCTGCGCTGGGATAAAAGCCTCAGCGGCAGAATAGTGGTTACCGACCTTCAGGGAAATATGATGCACGAAATGGACATTCAATCCAGATCCTCGGCATATCTTGATATTCATAGCTGGCCGGCAGGCGTGTATTTCGTGTCGGTTAGTGATGCTTCAGGCAGAAGAAGCGGCGCCTCGAAATTTGTAAAACGTTGATTAATAATGCGGAAGTGGATCACAATATGAATCAAACTGCTTCAAAAAAATATTTCATCACAACCATCACGCTTGCACTGCTTTTTACTGTGCTGATCGCCACCGGCTGCAAAAAAGAGGAGGCCGACAACTGGCAACTGTGCAGCAATTGTCCGGTTGAACTGATTGTTGGTGAATATGCCGGCAAGGCCGATCATGTGAAGAAACTCGACTCGCTCAACTATGTTACTACGCGCAACAAGGATGCCTACCTGACCATCACCAAAACTTCCACGGGCATTTCTCTGCAATGTGGTGTAGTCAACCTGTTTGGTGCCAGCTTTTCAGGGCCTTATCAAAATAGTTACTATATCACGATGCCGGGCTTTTCGTCGAGCCTCAATTGCCGTGTATGGCGCGATGGCGAAAAAGTGAAAATAGCAGGAACGGTAAAAAAGCTTGAGGGCTCGGGCGATACTTCAGAACTGCTTGATTTTGAAGTCTATAAAAAGCTGAACTAAAAACCAAGCTGCTGGGCAGCATAGGCATAGGCGCCTACTGCCACGGCCGACGAAGTGCCCAGCTTGCTGATGCCCACACCGGTTTTTTTCACGGGATCGTACCAAAGCCAGAGTTCTCTGTCGATATTGGGCACCTTCACCATGTGACCGGTTTTTTCGGTGAAAGCAATCATTTCAGCATCGTCCTGCAGGTTGAAGGTTTTGATTTCCAGACGGTCAACGCTTTTACCCTGAAGATCAGAGAAAGACTCGTTCATATACTTTACCAGCGGTTTCATGAACACCGGCCAGGCGCCCGATAGTCCGCCCCCAATCACCACCAGACCGTCCACTAATGTAACGGCATTGGCCAGTGCATCAGCTAAGGCTTTGGCCATTTCGTCCCATGCTTTCAGGGCAGCTTCCCGGTGGCCGTCCTTGCGTCCCATAGCTATTTCGTAAATGCCGAAAGGCTCAGGGCAGGCGGCAGGGTCGATGCCGGCCTCACGGGCAAACACCCTTTTGATGCCGCGTATCGAGATGCTGTCTTCGGCGCTGGTCTTTGGATAAAGCAGGTTACGCATTCGGTTGACTTCGCCGCCGGCCGAGTTGTCGCCACGCAGCAATTTTCCACCTAATACAATGCCACCGCCGAAGCCGGTGCCTAACGTTACGCCCAGCAGGTTGTGGTAGCGCTTTGGATTGCCTTGCTGCTTAAGCAGGCGGTTGATTTCGGGCAGAAACCCCTGAAGGGCCTCGCCATAGGCAAACAAATCGCCGTCGTTGTTGATAAACACCGGACAGCGGAATATTTCCTCGAGCATGGGGCCAAGCGCCACACCACCCCTGAAGTGCGGAAGGTTCTCAAGATCGCCTATAATGCCGCTCTCGTAGTCGGCAGGCCCGGGAAAACTAAAACTTAAGGCTGCCGGCTCGCAACCGCAGCGTTCACGAATCATCTTGAAGCCCGAAATAATTTTATTCAATACTTCATCAAGGCTTTGCCCGGCCGCAGGTATAGTAAAAGGTTCAACCACTTCCAGGCCACTCCGCACAGCCGAAAACTTAAATCCTGTGCCTCCTGCATCCAGCACAAAAACAGTGCATGCTTCCCTGCTCATCGTTTTGTTTTATTTTGCGTAAAAATAGCAAATCGCGACGAGTCCATAATGTTCTAAACCGATTTTGATACCATGCAGTTCATTCATACCTCAAATGCACCCGAGCCGGCAGGGCATTACAGTCAGGCAGTTTTACATAACGGATTGATTTTCGTTTCCGGCCAGCTTGCCATTGATCCCCAAACGCGTCAGCCACTTCATCTCGACGCAGGCGATCAGCTGACAAAAGCTCTTCAAAACATGGAACAAATTTTACTTGCTGCAGGCAGCCGGCGCGACAAAGTGCTCAAATGCACTGTTTTTGTGGCCGATGTTGCCCTCTGGCCCGAAGCCAATGCGGCTTATGCTGCTTTTTTCGGTGCGCACCGTCCGGCACGCTCCATCGTGCCTACGGGCAATCTGCATCATGGCCTGCTGGTGGAAGTAGAGGCCGTTGCGGTTGTTGGTTGATTTCCACTACCAAAAAGAACACTTTCAATGCCTTGCAACTGCTTGCGATAGAGCAGGGCAGCCACCAGCAGGATAAGGGCAGCTAATAGAAATGTGGTTTGCACACCGGCGTATTCGGCCACAGCACCCAACAAAAGGCTTCCCAGAGGAGTGAAGCCCATGAACGACATGCTGTAGAATGACAGCACCCTGCCTTTTTTGTCATCTTCCACAAGCGTTTGCAGTATGGTATTGGTGGCCACGAATTGGGTAATCATGCCAAAGCCACTGAAATACAATATGGTAAGTGAAAACCACGTGATCTCCGACTGGCTGAAAATACCTAAACCTATGGCAAACGAAAGTGCACTGATACCGATTATGCGCGGAAGTGGCCGCATACTTTGCCTTGATGCGAGATAGAAAGCTCCTGTCAAGGCTCCGGCGCCAACTGCTCCGGTCAGAAATCCGAGCAATTGCGAACCTCCATGCAGGATATCTCGGGCAAATACTGGCAGAAACCCCTGAAAAGGAAGACCAAACAGGCTTGTTGTGATCACCAGCAAAATCATATAACGGGCCGGGACAAATTTCCAGGTGTAATCGAAGCCCTCTCTCAGGTCCTGCATGATGGTTCGTTGCTTGTGCTGAGCCACAAAGGGCGGCACTTTCATCATCATTAATGCTGTTATAACGCCCAAGAACGAGATGCCGTTCACCAGAAAACAAAAACCTTCACCATAAAGCGCTACCAGCAAACCGCCCAGTGTCGGTCCGATAAAACGGGCAGTGTTGACCAGCGTTGAGTTGAGGGCTACTGCATTGGGAATGAGTTTTTTGTCGCCAACCATCTCCAAAAGGAAAGCATGACGGAAAGGGGTGTCGAACGCCAGGGCAAAGCCATTGATCAGGACAATGCCCAGCACCATTCCTACGCTGATTTTGTCGGTATAGAGCAATATGGCCAGCAGAAAGGCCAGCACCATGGGGATGGTCTGGGTAATCACCAGCACCTTGCGGCGGTTCATTCGGTCGGCATAAACGCCTGCCACGGGGGTGAGCAGCAGGGCCGGAATTTGTCCCATGAAACCAGTGAGCCCGAGGAAAGCTGCCGAGTCGGTGAGCCGGTAAACGAGCCATCCTATGGCCAGATTTTGCATCCAGGTGCCCAGCAGCGAAAACAGATTGGCAAAAAAGAACATCCTGAAATTGCGGCTCTCCAGCGCCCTGAACACAAAGGTGAGCCGGTCGAGGTAAGAGCGTATGTCGAGGTAGCGGTTCATGGGAGCATTTGCCGGAGCAAAGGTCGGCAAATGCTCGTTTTTTCGCGACGTTCCAATAAGTTAGCGTTAGCGATGGAGTTGTTCCCGGCTAAAAATACCAGCGATAGGTAGCCGAAAAATTGCGTCCGGGCATGGGATATCCGCGGTCTTCGACGCGGGAAAGGTGATCGCGGTAGCTGGTATTCAGTGCGTTATCAAGCCTGAAACCAATCACGTGCCGGCCTGCTTTACTCATTCTCAGGCCTCCGTGAAACCCCAGCAATGTGTAGCCAGCTGTCGCATCTTCGCCCGGTGCAATGCGGTTTTGTGTTGCAGCGGACTGCACCTTTGCACCCGCCCACCAGCGTTCTTTGTTGTATTCGACCGTAGTTGAAACCCTGAATGGCGGTATCGAAGGCAGCGGCTGCCAGCTAAAAGGATCGGGACGCATTTTGCCATGCACATAATCGGCTACAATTGCCAGTTCCAGGCCCTTGGCAAGGCTGGTGCTGTATTGCATTTCTCCACCGGCCAGCCGCGCCTCCCTTCCCTGGTAGGTGAAAACGGGATAGCCCGATGCGGGATCGTTGTAGCCGGCAGGCTCGAAACTGATGAAATTGCGGAAATTATTGACAAAAAGCGCCAACTCGGCCTTGTGCACCTTACGTTCCAAGCGGATGAACATATCGCCACCATGACCTACCTCATCCTGAAGTTCTGGTTTGCCAATTTCATAGGTGCCGGCACCCAGATGCTGGCCATGGGCAAATAGCTCGGTTACTGTTGGGTTGCGGTGAGAGCGTGCAAACTGTGCGCCGATCTCCCATCCCTGCATAGGACGGTGATTGAATCCAACCGAGCCGGTATAATTAACCCTGAAACGCTTATCTCCTGCATCCTGAAATACATCGTTTTTCAGTGCTGCAAGGTATTGAAGGTCGGTGCGCAGGCCCATCTGAAGCCTGAACTTATCCGAAAGCGGAATTTCCTGAAAGGTAAAAAGTCCGGTGTTGTAGCGGACCTCTCCGGGGGTGAAGGCTTCCGGACCATTAATATCCATTTTCTTGAGCTGAAGGCTCATGCCTGCGGCCCCACGGTCGAAAAAGCTGAATGCCTTATGCTGCAGGGTAAGGGTTCCGTTCAGGCTGTTTTGATTGTAGGTAAGGCCCGTAAACTCATTATACGAGCCGGCAGGTGGACCGGTGATTTCAACTTCTTTTTGATTGAAATTCACCGTGTTGAAACGAATCTGATAGCGATCGAGGAAGCCCTTAAGACTGCCATTCCAGCGGCCCTGTAAATTGATGCGTCTGGTTCGTATTTCCACGCTTTCTCCTTCGATGTCGATTTTGTCGGGTATTTCGTATCGCTGGTTGTTGGCCGAGAGGCTGATGCCGCCAATTCCGTATTTACCTTCGGAGGCCCATCCTGCCGATGCATCGAGGTTGTTCATCTGGGTGCCGTTAAGTACCCCTTCGGGCGTGGTAATATTGCCGGCTTTACGGTAGGCAAATCGTGTGGTAAAGGCCTGATTACCTTTAGCAAAGGTGTAACGCCCAAAGCCTGAGCCCATTTTGTTCATGCTGGCACCATGAAGAGCCAGCATGCCCCCACTGCTTCCACCCTGCTGATCGGGAATATCGGAGGTGAGCACATTGACCACCCCGCCCAGGGCGCTTGGGCCGTAAAGCAGGCCTGCAGGACCACGAACAATCTCAATCCGGCTGGCTGCCAAAGGATCGAGGCTTATGGCATGGTCGGCCGAGGTTTCCGAAACATCGCCCATTCGCTCGCCGTTTTCGAGAATCAGCACACGATCGCCGCCCAGTCCACGTATCACCGGCCTGCCGGGCGCCGATCCCATACTGCGCATGGCCAGTCCGGCCTGTCCGTTGAGCATTTCGCCAAAGCTCACTTCCGATTTTCGTTGCAGCATTTCGCCCAGCAAAACGGCATCGGGCTGATAGCGAAAACCGCTGGCTGTCGGGTTTGCCGAAAGCACAACCTCTTGCAGCTCAACAGCTTCCGGTTCAAGCAAAATATTTACTTCTACACTTTTACCAGCAATGGCCACAAAGTTCAGCTCTGCCTGTCTGTAACCAAGGGCCGAAACCAGGAGCGTTTGTTCGCCCGGGGGCAAATTGGTCAGAAAATAGTGTCCTGTTGCATCGGTCGTGGTTCCTATTCTGGTGCCTTTCACGAGCATGTTTACAAAAGGCAGGTGCTCGCCCGTTTTGGCATCCAGCACATGCCCGTAAATGTTGGCATCCGAACGCGGGCGCTGCGGGGTTTCGGCAGCGTATAAAAACTGATGAATGCCTATGATGATAATAGCTATGTATCTCATGTTCAATCAATAATAAGAAAATACATGACTGCAAATGCAGCCTTAGAAACCCTGGTTCCCGTTAGGGAATTATTTGAACATGAGCGAAGGGGGAGCCCTGAGCGAGGGCAGATTGAGAAATGCGTCGGAAATTGCGCCCGCCGGCTTGAGAACCGGAAGAATAAATACTAAAAGAGACAGGCCAAAGACAAAAAGTATAAAATCGCTGACCGTGGCACTACCCGTGCTGAACTGCGAGAGAAAGCCCATTTGTGCACTGCTGTGCTGATGTGGTTGAATGGGGCTGCTGTGTTCAGCCTGAAAGGGATGGGCATGACCTACCAGATTTCCGTTGGGCAAACGGTGCCAGTGCCACCAGGCCGTCTGAGCATAAAAAAGCAATAGTACCGGCAAAGCTACCGGAAGCATCAACCATTTTCCTACTGTCCGAAAAATCCTCATATCGGTTTCAGCAGAGGCAAAAATAAGATTAGGGATTAAAGGTCTGGGTTAATTAACTTTTTTTACGTCCTTGCTGCCAGCTATAGGTTCCAGGCTTAGTGCTTGACGCCATAATGCCCGATTGACTACCTTTACATTTATTTTAAAACGAATACAATGAGTGCTGAAAAGTTTTCCGTCACCGGAAATATTGTTGATGTTGTTAATGGTCGTGTTTATTCTGGTGTTGTAACCGTCGAAGGCAGCAGAATAGTTTCAATAGTGGAGAACCCGACAGTGGACGGCCCGTTTATTTTGCCCGGACTGGTGGATGCCCATGTGCATATCGAAAGTTCGATGCTTGTGCCTTCGGAGTTTGCGCGCATTGCTGTTACGCATGGCACCGTAGCCACGGTTTCCGACCCGCACGAAATTGCCAATGTGCTTGGTGCAGAGGGAGTTGAGTTTATGATCGAAAACGGAAAGCAGGTGCCTTTCCGATTTTTCTTTGGTGCACCCAGCTGCGTGCCTGCCACTGGATTCGAGACCTCGGGGGCTGAGTTGGGCGTAGAGACAATGGAGGCGCTTTTGGCCCGACCCGAAATCCACTACATGGCCGAGATGATGAACTGGCCCGGGGTGATATTTGGCGATCCCATGGTGCATGCCAAGCTGGAGGTGGCTCGTAAATACGGCAAACCCGTTGACGGCCACGCCCCCGGACTCACCGGCGAACAGGCACGCAAATATGCCGAAGCGGGCATAAGCACCGATCACGAATGTTTTGATCTCGACGAAGCCCGCGAAAAGCTCAGGTTGGGCATGAAAGTCCTTATACGCGAAGGCTCGGCTGCCCGTAACTTCGACGACCTGTTACCGCTCATAAAAGAGTTTCCTGACCAGATCATGTTTTGCAGCGACGATAAACACCCCGACGACCTGGTGGAAGGACACATCAATTCGCTGGTCAAACGCGCAATTGCGGCAGGATATGATCCCATTAGGGTGTTGCGCTGCTGCACAAAAAATCCTGTGGAACACTACAACCTTGGGCTTGGATTACTAAGACCCGGTGATCCAGCCGACTTTATCGTGGTGGACAATCTGAGCGACTTCAATATCTTGAAAACATACATAGGAGGCACCGCTGTTGCTGAAAATGGTAAAGGCCTGATCAATAGCGTTAAAACAAATCCGGTCAATCGGTTTTCGGTGATCGACATTCAGCCTGGGCACCTTAAAGTGAAAGATTTGGGAAAACCCGTGAAAATCATCAAAGCTATTGAAGGACAGCTGATCACCGAAACCATCATCGGACGACCGCACTCGGTGGATGGATATCTTGAAAGCGATACGGCACAGGACTTCCTGAAAATGCTGGTGCTCAATCGCTTCGAACCTGCACCTCCGGCTATTGGGTTTATTCACGGGCTTGGGTTGAAAAAGGGCGCACTTGCTTCAACAGTGGCGCACGACAGTCACAACATCATAGCCTGCGGCACCAATGATGCGGATATACTCGAAGCCATCCGATTGCTCAGGCAGAGCAGAGGAGGCATTGTGGCTGTGGATGGTAAAGAACACGTTTTTGTACCGCTGCCCGTGGCCGGACTCATGTCGGATGCCGACGGCCACGAGGTGGCCCTCACTTACGAAAAAGCCAATTCCTTTGCTGCAAAGCTCGGAAGCAGCATGGCAGCACCCTTTATGACGCTGTCGTTTATGGCGCTGCTGGTTATTCCACAGTTAAAACTCAGCGACAAAGGACTTTTCGATGGTGAAAAATTCGAATTCACAACGCTGGAAGCCGAGGTTTAATCTATTTCTATCATTTCATTGCGGTCGCGAAAGTTGAAGATTTAGCGCTGCACCATCCAGAATTCGCCTAAAGCCTAATTTAGAAGTCATCTGAATTAGAATCATATCGCTATTTTAACATGTTTTACTGTTTATTTATTAACAGTAAGCTTTACTTTTGCATCGAAAGAGGCTTAAAATGGAAAACCTTGAACTGAACGTATATAAGCTTGAGCAGCTTTCATCGAGGCTGAAGGCATTGGCACATCCTGTACGCATTGCCATCATCGAAATGCTGACTGCTGTTCCACAAATGAGTGTAACGGAAATATACAGCCGGCTCGAAATAGAGCAGGCATCGGCTTCGCATCATCTTAACATCATGAAAAACAAGGGAATACTTGTGGCAAGACGCGAAGGCAAGAAGATTTATTATTCACTCGTCAACGAGTCAATGTCCGATATTTTCCGCTGTTTGGGTAAATGCAAGGAGCCCGAGAAATCAAAATACAAGATGGCGGAGCGACGGACAGCCTGAGGCGTTCTAAAATTTTATTGTCCAATCTTCTTCTATGTCCCAGTTGGGGCGCACATCCAGGTCTTTATCGAAATACGTAACCCACTCGGGCTGTTTGCGTTTTACCACGTCGCCCGTATCCCAGCGCAGGTTTAGGTTTCCATCGTGAATTGCTTTTAGGCGGTACTTGCCTTGCCTTAGCATTTCGAAGTTATAGGTCCCTGCGGCTGTGATAGTCATTTCTCTTATGGCATCGTCCTTGGGATCAACAAGTTGGAGGATAAGCGGACTACGTGGAAGGTCAACAATGGTAATTTTTACATTGCCAAACTCTGCAGGCGGAGGAATTTTAAAAGCCAGTTCCGTTTTCTGATTTACTGTGCCATTGAGCCCGAAAAATACAGAATCGGGGATAATCATCCTTATGTTTTCGTCGGTGGCCGGAACCGGAGCAACAAGCTCATAGATTAGCCCGACCTTATCGAACTTTCTGAATTCCAACACATTGTAAAGCGTGTCCTTGTTTCTTACAAATACATTTGTGTCGCGCATGGCATAGTTTACTACAGGCTCGCTAAACCTCAGCTGAAATGTGGCACCTGGTTCGAGGCGCTGGCCCGAAGTGTTGGTAGTAATTTGCAGCTCGTTGGGTTTTTCGGCCTGGCCGCTGCGCCGGGTGGTTTGTTGACGGGGTTTTAGCGAGAGCCTGAGGCTGTCGGTAGGTTTATCGCCCTGCCACACCACCAATCTAAGACTGTCGGCTTTGCCATCGCGGAAATACCAGATCAGGGTGTCGCCTTTGGCGCTTGCCGTTTCAATGAGTCCGAAACCCTCTGGCAAGCTGTCAAGTGGTTTGATGCTGATGTTGCGTGCCGGATAGCGGAAGGCAAAGCGTAGCAGACCGTTTCGCGGAACATCGGCCCTTAGTAGTTTCTGTGTTGAGTCTACCTCGCCAAACATGCGTAATTGCTTGAGCGGCATGGAGGCGTAGTAGAGGCTGTCCACAATGCGCTTTTGTTTGAGCCTGCCAGCAGCTGAGGTAACAGTATCGGCGGCGGTATCGGCTACCGGCCTTCCTTTAAAGACTGGGAAAACGATGCTGTCGGCAAAGGCTATTCCCTCGCTGCCCTTGTCGTAGAGCAGGTTATTGTTTTTGTCTTCGATGGCAAAAAGGTGGTAAGGCTCGTTGCGCAGATTGGTAAACCTGAAACGTCCTTGCTTGTCGCTGCGCGCAACATAATAAGGTTTCACCTTGAAAGGCAACGAATCTAAAGGCATGGTGTCGGGCTGCATGCGATAGAGCATTACAAACACGCCCTCAGCAGGTTTGCGGTTGAAAGCCAGCTCCACGGTGCCGGCCAGAGACATGCTGTCGAGCACCGGCCCGGTAGAAAACACGAAGTTGAAGCCTTCGATGGGGTTGTTTTCGGTTAGGTCAACAATGGCATTGCCAAAGAAAAGGGTGTAAGTAGTTTCGTCGAAAAGGTCTTCGTGAAACCTCACCTGCACACTTTTACCTTTGATACGGTATTCCGGCTTTGTGGGCGGGGCCGGAGATATGAGCGACTGCTGATTAATTTTTTCAAGCCTCACAAATTCATCAAAAGTGATGGATACCGTTCGCCCTTTGAAATTTACTGCACCGTTCTCGGGTGTGGAATGAACCACCTGGGGCGGGGTAAAGTCCTTCTCGCCACCCAGCGGCATTACTGGGTTGGCACAACGAAAGGCCGCCAGCAATATGCCGGCCAGCACGACTATTTGAAAAAATGCTGCAAAGTGGCGCCGAATCATTAGGCAAAGATGGGAAATTCTGACTTAAGGTGATTTAATCGTCGAGCCGGCAAAAACGGTAGCCGAGTTTCGCGAAGTGCTCGAGCGTGTGCTCCAGAGCGTAAAACAAACGGGGCGCAGCCTTTTTGCTGTCGTGAAACACCACGATATTGCCATCGGCTGCATTGTGCAAAACCAACCGCAGACACTCCTCCTTATCCATGTCCTTGTCAAAATCGTAGCTCAGTACCGACCACATTACAATATTGAAATCCTTGCGCAGCGAATGGATCTGGGCAGGAGTGATTCGCCCGTATGGAGGGCGAAACCAGGGCGACTGAACTTTTTCGTGGCATTTGTGCACATTGTGAAAGTATTTGTCGAGCGGGGTTTTCCAGCCGTTGAGGTGATTGTAGGAATGATTGCCCGGCAAATGACCGCGTTGTTTCATATCATCAAATACCTCAGGATATTTCTCCACGTTTTCGCCTACGCAAAAAAAAGAGGCCTTTGCTTTGTAGTGGTCAAGCATTTCGAGCACGGCAGGAGTAATTTCAGGCTCCGGGCCATCGTCGAAAGTAAGGTAAAGCTTTTTCATCCCGGCAGGCTTATGCCAAAGCAGACCTGGCACAAACAAGCGCAGAAAAGCGGGAACGGTTGCACTCTTCATACCGCAAATTTAGCCTTGTGGCAAACAACAGTGCCTCAAACGAATGATTAAATTTGCTAAAAATACATAACACACCATTGGTTAATTTCTAAAAACTCAAATGTATGAAACGACTTGTGTTGATGCGTCATGGCGAAAGCACATGGAACAAGCTCAATGTATTTACCGGCTGGACTGATGTTCCGCTATCGGAACAAGGTGTCGAAGAGGCTCGCAAAGGCGGAAAAACGCTCAAAGAGCATGGTTTCCGGCCAAAACTTGCCTATACTTCATATTTGTCAAGAGCCATTAAGACTCTTTGGCTGGCACTTGAGGAGATGGATATGATGTATATACCGGAAATAAAATCGTGGCGACTGAACGAAAAACACTACGGTGAGTTGCAGGGCCTGAACAAAGCCGAGACAGCTGCAAAATTTGGCAACGAACAGGTATTGCTCTGGCGACGCAGCTTCGACGTACCACCGGCGCCCCTGACTGAGGACGATCCGCGTAATCCCCGCCATGATCCCCGATATGCCGACGTTGATCCGTCCGTGCTCCCACTCACAGAATCGCTCAAAGATGTCATTGAGCGTATGATGCCTTTGTGGGAAAACGATATCAAACCCTCGCTCGCAAAGCATGGCGAAATCCTCGTGTCGGCCCATGGCAACAGCCTTCGTGCGCTGATCATGCACCTCAAAAATATGAGCGAAGAAGAAATTATCGCCTTCAACATGCCCACAGGTATTCCGTATGTGTTTGAATTTGACGATGATATAAATCTCGTTAAAGATTACTTCCTGGGCGATCCCGAAGAAATCAAAAAGCTGATGGAAGCCGTGGCTAATCAGGGCAAGGCAAAATAAATTTCTGCAAAAACATGCTTTTGAGGGGTTGAAGCCATCGCTTCGACCCCTTATTTTTTGACCGATAATGCCATAATTGACTGCAAATTGATAATTTCGGCCTTCAGTTTTCTTCAATTCAATGAGCCAACGCCGCTGGGTAATCCCCGATATTCATGGTTGCAGCAAGACCCTCAGGGCGCTCATCGGGCAGCAAATCAAGCCCGGAGCCCATGACGAATTGTGGTTTCTGGGCGACTATATCGACCGCGGCCCCGACAGCAAAGGCGTGATCGACTACCTTATGGAGTTGGAAAACAAAGAAATAAATCTTAAACTACTGTTGGGTAACCACGAAGACTACTGCATTAAGGCCTGGGAGAAGGACCGCAACGCCAAACGATTTCTGGGTTTGCGTTTCAAATCCAAAATTCAGAAAATCTGGGAGCTGCACGGCGGCCTGCAGACTCTGGAAAGTTTTGGCGTTGAATTTGCCGGCGATATTCCTGAAAAGTATATCGAATGGATGCGTAAACTGCGCTACTATGCCGAGCTGGAAGATTACATCATCGTACATGCAGGTTTGAACTTTGCCATCGACGACCCGCTCACCGATCAGTTTGCGATGCTTTGGACCAAAGATTTTAAGGTTAATCCGGCTAAAATCAGGTATAAAAAAGTAATTCATGGTCACACCCCGGTTGACCTGGAGTTTATGGACCATGTAATCCGAAGCCGGCAATATCATTTTATTGACCTCGACAATGGCGTTTACATCCCCAACAGACCGGGTTACGGCAACCTTACCGCCTTCGAACTTAATACTGGTCAGCTGCTGGTGCAGCCGAACATTGATTTTTAGCAATAAATTTTGTTGGTTTATTAGGCGTAGTCTGCAAACTACGCCACGCGACAATGAATTAAATGTTGTTAGTCGTAGTCTGCAGACTACTAATAACAGACCAACTAACAGAATACGACAAGCAGACTATGACTGACAAATTTTTGCAATCAGCTTAAAAAACACTGATTTTCACATACCTTTTCGGATTCAGACGCACATCTTCCAGCAGCTTTCGCAGTTCTTCAGCCGATTCTTCCAATCTGCGGTAGAGCGTATCGTTTTGCATGAGCTGGCCCATAGTGCCCTGTCCGGCATTGATGCCCTGCATCAGCTTGTTGAGCTGTACCAGCGAGCTGTCGGCATGGCGCACAGCCGAGGCAATGTCGGCTTTGGCAAGCGAATCGGTAAGGGCAGTAAGGTTTTGAATGGTGCGGGTAATATTGCTGTTGTTTTGCTCAATGTTGCGCGAAATCATTTCGATGTTGTACAAAATGGATGCAATGCGCGACTGCTGTTGCACCACAATGTTGTCGATGTTTCCGGTGGTGCTTTCCAGATTGCGGATGGTTCCCGAAATGCTTTGCAGACTTTGGTTGAGGTTTTGTTTCACATTTTCGCTGATCAGGGCCTGAACGATAGTTACAAGCGAGTCGACTGACGATAGCAGGCTTTCGGCTTTGTTTTTCAAAGGAATGACCTGAGCGTTTACCTCTTCCATGAGGCTTGCTTCCACGGCCGACTTGAGCGTATCGTTGTGTGCGGCCATTGTTGGGCTGTTGCCGAGAATAAGTTCTATGGCTTTCGATCCCATCAGGTCCGAACTGTAGATCTTGGCAATGGTGTTTGACGGAATCGGGACCTTATCGGTTACAGAGATCTCTACAACCAAACGACCGTCCATGGCCGGGTGGAAGTAAATATTCTTTACCTGTCCGACCCTGAAACCCTTGATTAATACAGGATTAGAAGTGATGAGCCCCGAAACGTCGTTGTATTCAACAAAGAAAATCCTTTCGCGGTTGAATATGTCCCTTCCCTTGAGGAAGTTAAATCCCCAGAAAAAGACAAACAAGGCCGCAACAAACGACAATCCGACCAATATTAGTTTCGTGCTTTTCAATGTTCTGAGGTGTTAGGTTGTTTATCTTAAAGGTAAATGATGCTCATCAGATGCAAAGGTAATACAACGCGGTTGCAGGGACTAATGTTTTAAGCAGTTTCAGGGCCGGGCACTTTTCTGTGCTTCGTCGATGGTGATGCGTTGTCCGTTGAGGAATGCCACAACGAAGGCATCAGCATAACCGGATTTGCGCAATTGGTTTTGATGATTAACAGCTTCGCGGTAGTTGACAAAATTGCCGGAGGTATATTTATACAGCCCCTTGTGAAAATATTTGTCAGGTTGCTGCACATTCCTGAACCGTTTATCCGAGACCGGAATATCCTGCGGGAAAGTGGCAAACTGCACCTTGTAAACTATTTTTCCTGGGTTTTGCTGCGGTTTTGGTGGGTTCTGCCGCACTGGCTCCTGTTTGGGAGCGGTTGTTGTTCGGGCTGGGGTATTGCTTTGTGTTGTGGCCGGTGTATTGGATCTGGTTCTGGAGGGTGTTTCAATATTGCCGGGTGTCGAGGGCTGCGGACCGGCGGCAATAGTTCCGGTGTTTTCGGCCCTCACAGCCTCTTCACGCATTTCGCGTGTGATGACACTGGTGGCATTCTCTCTTTCAAACTGCTGTTTGTAATCCCTAAAAGCCCTGTAGATGGCCGATGAAAGGTAGTTCTTGCCTTCGTCCGACATCATGAAGGCTTCCTCTTCAGGATTGGTGATAAAACCCAGCTCGACCAGCACGCTGGGCATGGTGGTGCGGTAAAGCACCAGAAATCCTGCCTGCTGCACACTGCGGTCCTTGCGGCCCAGTCGCTTGGTGAACTGCTCCTGAACGTTTTGGGCAAGGCGGATGCTTTGATTTTTATTCTCGCTCTGAAATAGCGACAAGGCTATGTAGGCTGCCGTGCTGTTGGGGTCGAAATCGCCATATTCCTCGCTGTAATTGTCTTCGAGCAGGATGGAGGCATTTTCCAGCTTGGCCACTTCGAGGTTGGCGTTGGTGCGGTGCTCACCCATCACAAAGGTTTCGGCACCAATGGCCCTGCTGTCTTTGGAGGCATTGCAATGGATGGAGATAAAAAGGTCGGCTTCGGCCTGATTGGCGATGGCAGCCCTGCGGTGCAATTCGACAAACTCGTCGGTGGTGCGGGTGTAGATGACTTTTACATCGGGCAGGTTTTGCTGAATGAGCCTTCCAGTGCGTTTGGCCACATCGAGCACAATATCTTTTTCTTTGGATTTTCGCCCCACAGCCCCCGGGTCGCGGCCGCCATGTCCCGGATCGATCACCACAGTGGTGATTTTACTGCCTTTCTGAGCCTTGGCCTGCGGGCTTGCAACCAGTGCCAAAACCACAACAAACAAGGTCAATATGCGTTCGATACCTGTCATGAGGGCATACTTCATAACGAGCTATATTTGCAGTTGTTTTGTACACACCGCACCACAAATATAATCAAAACTGCCCAGGGTGGCCGTCTGTAGCCCTGTTCTGCAGCCTTCGCAAGAATGGCTTTGTTCTTTCGTTGGTGTGGTTAGCTTTAATTTTTGTGTTTAACGTTCACAAATCCAGCGCATTAGCTTCGCCCTCATTTTTAACTGTTTTTCAGCAACCTACCGACACCCTTCAGCCCGACACCTTAACACAAACCATTCCTGTAAAGCAAAAGCTCGAAACAAAGGTGGAACGCTCGGCCAACGACAGCATAGTGCAGGACTTGAAAAACAGGATGGTGCACCTTTATGGCAATGCGGTGGTAGTATATGGCGACATCAAGCTCGAAGCCGCATACATTCGGTTTAACTTCGAGACCAATCAGGTGTATGCCAGGGGAGTGGAAGATTCAACCGGAAAACTCATCGGCAGGCCCAAGTTTACTGACAAAGACCAAACCTTCGAGTCGAACGAGCTTAACTACAATTTCGATAGCAAGAAAGGCATCATCCGAAATGTGGTTACCGAAGACGGGCAAGGTTTTCTACTTGGCCAGAAAGTGAAAAAGATGGCCGACAACACCATCAACATCCGCTCGGGGGCCTACACCACCTGCAGCGATCACGACCACCCGCACTTCGAGTTCAGGTTCAACAAGTCGAGGGTGATACCCGGCAGTAAGATTGTCACCGGTCCGGCATGGTTAGTCATCGAAGGCATGCCTTTGCCGCTGGCTTTGCCTTTTGGCATGTTTCCCAACCGCACCACCCGCAAATCGGGCGTCAGGGTACCCACCTACGGCGAGTCGGCCAACAGAGGTTTTTACTTCGAAAACGGTGGCTTTTACTGGGCCATCAACGACCGCATGGACCTCGATATAGTCGGCGACATCTACACCCGTGGAAGCTGGGCGCTAAAACCGGTGTTTCGGTATGTAAAACGTTATAAATACAGCGGCAGCTTCAACCTTAACTATGCGATCAACATCCTGGGCGTGGAAGGCAATCCCGACTACCGCCGCTCGCGCGACTTCAGGGTGCGGTGGTCGCACCGGCAAGACCCTAAGGCCAGGCCGGTGGGGCGCTTTTCGGCCGATGTGAATGTGAGCAGCAGCAACTTCAATGCCTTCAATCCCAGCACCTCGAACGATTACCTGAGCAACGAGTTCAAGTCGTCAGTAGCCTATCAGACCAATTTCAACAACAAGGTGTTTCTCACCGCCAATGCCAGCCACCGTCAAAATACCAAGACCAAGATGGTGGAAGTGAGCCTGCCCGAGCTCACCCTCAATACAAACACGCTCTATCCCCTCAAGCGCAGAAATGCCGTAGGTAGTGAGCGATGGTACGAAGCGCTTACCGTAGGTTACACACTCAGCGCACGCAACAGCCTCAGCCTGCCCGACTCCATGTTTTTTAAACCCGATGCACTGAAGCAGATGCGCAACGGTATTCAGCAGAGCATACCCGTGAGTCTGCCACTTAAAGTGCTCAAATATTTCTCGCTCAGCAACTCAATAAGCATCACCAACCGCAACTATTTCAGCAACCTGGAGCGCTATTGGGTGAACGATACTATAATTAAGGGTACTGACACCATAATCGGTTATGCAAAAACCGATACGGTTTACCGTTTCAACAATGTTTTCGACTTTAACGTTTCTACTAACCTTAGTACCAAGGTTTTCGGCATGGTAGCATTCAAGAAAGGTCCGGTTCGTGCCATACGCCATGTGTTTACGCCCCGCATCGGGGCAAGCTATACACCGGCTTTTTCCGAGCCGCGATGGGGTTATTATGGTCGTTACATCGACGGTAATGGCGTTGAACAAATTTATTCGAAGTATGATGGTGCTCTTTTTGGCAGCCCTTCGCGCGACAAATCGGGACGCATCAACTTCGGCTTCAGCAACAACCTGGAAATGAAGGTGCGCGCACGCAAAGACACCATCACGGGCATGCGTAAAGTGATCCTCATCGAAGACCTAACGGTTTCAGGAGGCTACGATCTGGCGCGCGATTCGCTGAATATGAGCCTCATCAGCGTGAGCGGACGCACAAGGCTGCTCAAAAATCTCACAGTACAGTACAACAGCAGCTGGGACCCCTATGCCATCGATTCGGCCGGGAAAACCATCAACAAATGGGAGTGGGACGTAAACCGCCGTTTGCTCCGCAAAACCAATGCCACCTGGAGTTTGGGCGCCTCGTGGAACCTGAGCCAGAAAGATTTTGAGAAAAAAACCACCAAGGCGCCCCCACAGCGACAACCGGGAATGGCCACTGAAGCCGAGCTCAGCGAAATTGACCGAAACCCCGAATCTTTCATCGACTGGTCAATCCCCTGGTCGCTATCGATCAACTATACCCTGCGCTACAACAACACTCCCCATTATGCAGGGCCGGTGCCGCTGGGGCAAAACAAAGTGGTTCAGACCCTTGGCTTTTCTGGCGACATCAGCATCACCCCGAAATGGAAGATTCAGGCGCAGTCGGGCTGGGACTTCGAAGCCAAAGGCCTGTCGTACACCTCCATCAACATCTACCGCGACCTGCACTGCTGGGAAATGCGTTTCAACTGGATTCCGCTGGGTTTCCGCAAAAGCTGGAACTTCACCATCAACGTCAAGTCGCCCGTGCTGCAGGACCTAAAGCTCACCCGCAAGAAGGACTTCCGCGATTTTTAGCGGGTTTGGCCGGCAAAACCGTCCTTTTGCCTAACTTGTCCAAAAATTTTCCCATGAAAAAGATCATCCACACCGAACAGGCGCCTAAAGCCATAGGACCTTACAGTCAGGCTGTTGAAATCAACGGTATGTTGTTCATTTCAGGTCAGATCCCCATCGACCCGGCCACAGGCAAGGTGGTCGAAGGCGACATCACAGCCCAAACCGAGCAGGTGATGAAAAACATTGGCGCCATCCTCAGCGCAGCCGGCTACACCTTTGCCGATGTGGTAAAATCGACCTGCCTGCTGGCCGACATGGCCGACTTTGCTGCCATGAACCTGGTTTACGGCCGCTATTATGCCGAAAACCCGCCCGCCCGGGCCGCCTTTGCCGTAAAAACCCTGCCGCTCAATGTGCTGGTGGAGATTGAGACCATTGCGGTGAAAGGGTAGGGGGAAAGCTTCGTACAGATCACTACCCGAAGCTGGAGCTCAAAAAATTCCGCATCATCTGCCCGCCACCCTCGGTCATGTACGACTCGGGGTGAAACTGCACCCCATACACGGGCAACTGACGATGCTCAAAGGCCATGATGTTGCCCTGCAAATCGGTGGCGGTTATTTTGAGTGCAGGAGGGAGACTGGCCGGGTCAACCACCCACGAATGGTAGCGGCCGCAATGGATGCGAGGCTCCAGCCCCCTGAAAAGCAGGCTGTCCGTGTCAACATCCACCGGGCTGCGCTCGCCGTGGGCGCTGTGGCTCAGCTGCACAAGCCGGGCACCAAAAAATTCGGCTATGGCCTGGTGGCCCAGACAAACACCCAGCATGGGCACCTTGCCGGCATACAGCCTGATGTATTCGGCAAGAAAACCCGACTCGGAAGGCAGCCCCGGCCCCGGCGACAGCACAATGCGGTCGAAATGCCCTTTGATTAAAGCGGGCTCGTCGTCGCAGGTGCGGATAACCAACTGATGTTCAACACCGCACTCGCGCAACAGTTGCACAAGGTTGTAGGTGAACGAGTCGTGATTGTCGAGAAGCAGCACCTGCAGCATGAACCGGATTTTGTGCAAAAGTAGGAAGCGCGCTCCAAATAGCGGACTCATCTCAAAATTGCCCGCCTGAACACATAGCTGCAGCGACAAAGCTTTATTTTTGGAAAAAATCGAAGGTATGAAACTCATCCCCATAGAAACCGGTAATCTTAAACTCGACGGCGGCGCTATGTTTGGTGTGGTGCCCAAAGTGCTCTGGAGCAAGGTGTATCCCTGCGACGAAAACAACCTATGCAACTGGGCCATGCGCTGCCTGCTGGTGGTTGACGGCGACAGGCGAATCCTCATTGATAACGGCATTGGCAACAAGCAGGACGAAAAATGGCTGAGCCATTACTACCTCAACGGCGATGCCACCCTCGAATCGTCGCTGGCGGCTGCCGGCTACAAGCCCGAAGACATTACCGATATGGTGATCACCCACATGCACTTCGACCACTGCGGTGGCAGCGTAAAGTGGAATGCCGACCGCACAGGCTTCGAACTGGCTTTTCCAAACGCCACCTACTGGACCAGCCGGCAGCAGTTTGAGTGGGCCACCCAGCCCAACCGCCGCGAGGAGGCCTCCTACCTCAAGGAAAACATCCTGCCCATACACGAAAGCGGACAGCTCCGCCTCATTGAGGAAGAGGGCGAATATATTCCCAACATCACCTTTAAACTTTACAACGGACACACCGAAGGCCAGGTGATACCGCACATACGCTTCAACGGCCACACCGTGGTTTTCATGGCCGATCTGCTGCCCTCCTCGGCCCATGTGCCCATGCCCTGGATCATGGCCTACGACACCCGCCCGCTCGAGACCCTCAAAGACAAGGAGCGCTTTTACGCCGAAGCCCTCGAAAACAACTACATTCTATTCCTTGAGCACGACCTCTACACCGAAGCCATCACCCTGCTGCAAACCCCCAAAGGTGCCAGGGTGGACAAAAAAGGCAAGCTGGCTGAATTGCTGAATGGATAATTCAGCTTGTGTAAACTATTGCTAGCGGGAGATAAGGTTTATTGTCAACCTGTCTTGGACCTATCACAAACAATGATCTTCTGATCCATAAATTTGTCTTTTCCCGCGCCTTTTCAGGTGTTTTGAAGAGAAATGTTGTCATTTAAAAGAGAAAATCTACCATCAGAGCAGTCAAGCCGGCGACATGCTGTTTTGAGGACAATGCAAGCCCCGTCCACCTCATTTTTTGAATTTGGGTTTGCGGCGGGATAGTTTTTTCAACATTTTCAAGACACACATTATCAATGGTTTGTAAAATATTTTGAAAATTTCTCAAAAATTTCGATGAGATTTTGACCTCGAGTGGTATTAATGTTCAATAGAGAACACAATAGGCGAGAAAGAAGGAAGCATATCAGTCGGACGAGCAGCAGTAAATTGTATGAAACCTGCCAAGGAGTGGCGGGATATACTTTGCTCTGTTGCAGCCATTTTTTCAGGCCTTGAAAGTTTTTTGAAAATATACTTGTTTTACAAAGTCCAGACTTATCACCTATTATGTATATGTATTACCCCTTAATCATCACATTTCTTGTTCTGGCCGCTTTGTTAATGTTAAGCGCAATCAGAGATATTATCAGATTGAAGCATGACAAGAGGCTTCTTTATCTGATTATTCTGTTCACTGTGCTGGGAAGTATTGTTTATTTCCAGGTAATTCGCCCATCAATAACAAGAAAGCTAAAACCGAAATAATTCACGCGTCTTTCATCGCTAATTCACGCGCCTCTGCAAGTAGCGAAAATTGTTAAGCCTCCGTGTTAACTTGCCCGGATGGCCGGCAACATTATGTTGTGTGGTGCAATGCCAGCGATTGGTGGACATGGTCCGAATTGCTGTGTGGAGTAAGAATTAACTGAGAAACTGACAAACCTCAAAACCAACAACCAACTGAGCCTCAGTTTTTAAACTGTGGCTCAGTTTAAAATCCAGAAGCAAATGAATGTATTGTTTTTGATATTGATTGTTTTGAATGCCTTTGCCTTATTTGGTCAGTTTAATGCGCCATACACAAAACTGGATACTGCTCGCTATCAAATCACCTATTCCCTGAAATACCAGGAAGATTCATTGAATCCCTCCTATATCAGACAGGAAGATATGGTGCTCTTTGTGGGCAAAAGGCAAAGCATGTTCCAAAGCCTCAGTCTCTATCTGGGCGACAGCATTGCCCGAAGAATTCCTACGCCTGAGATGTTTGCTGCTTATTTTAACAATAACGTCCGGGCGCCGCGTCCTGTGTTGCTTTTTCAGATTTTCAAAAACTATCCTGCGGGAAAAAATACAGTAACAGAGCACTTAATAGGCAGTCCGTTTCTTTACGAAGAGGTCAGACCAGTCTGCCAGTGGCAACTTACAGGAGAGACCAAAGAGATGTATGGCCGGAAGGCACAAAAAGCGGTCTGCCGTTATGGGGGCCGCGAATGGGTGGCGTGGTTTACTCCGGAAATACCGATCAACGACGGGCCTTATAAGTTTGATGGTTTGCCTGGGCTGATCATGTTGTTACACGACTCAAAAAAACATTATTCTTTTGAATTTATTTCGATAAAAGAGCTTAAACATCTGGTTGTTATCGATTTAAAACAGTATGATTATATTAAGGGCAGTCGCCTGGACTACATCAGAGCGCGAGACAAAAATCAGGCTGAGGTACAGCGACGATTGAAAGATGTGGGTGCTGATGAAACAACGCTCATTGAGGTTTACCATAAATTGGCCCGAAAAAACAATCCAATTGAGTTAAAGTGAGTTTTTGTAACAAATCGCTGTTGGGTAGTCTGTTATTGACTTTTTGTCAATTATCTCCCCTGTGGTCGCAAACCACCCTTACGGGTTTTGTTGTTGATTTTCAAAAACAAGCTGTGGCCAACATCAAAGTCATCCTTACACCGGTTGGGCAGACGACCATCATAGCCCATGCTTTTTCCGACGACAAGGGACACTTAGCAGTCTCTTTCAACACACTGCACGACAGCCTCGATGTAAGCCTCAGTTCGCTGGACTATGCCAGACAAACCAAAAGGATTGGCAATCAAACGCAGGAAATCCTTTATACACTGATTCCTGATGTCAGGCAACTGGAAACCTTTACTGTCCGGGCTTCACCCATAGTGCGCAAAGGCGACACCCTGAGTTATCTGGTACAATCCTTTGCGGGCAGGACAGATCATTCCATCGAAGATGTGCTCCGCCGAATGCCCGGCATCGAGGTGGAACAAGGGGGAAGGATTCTTTACAACGGCCTGCCCATCGGGAAGTTTTACGTGGAAGGCCTCGACCTCATGGACGGACGGTATGCGCCGGTGAGCCGCAGCTTTCCTCACGAAGCCGTTGCAACGCTGGAGATACTTGAAAACAACTACATTCTATTCCTTGAGCACGACCTCTACACCGAAGGCATCACCCTGCAGCAAACCCCCAAAGGTGCCAGGGTGGACAAAAAAGGCAAGCTGGCTGAATTGCTGAATGGATGATTCAGCTTGCGTAAACTACTGGTAACCTGCGAAAAAGCTGATTGCCGACCTGTCCGGGTGTATCACAACGTATGATCTTCTGATCCCTGAATTTGCCTTTTCCCGTGCATTTTCAGGTGTTTTGAAGAGAAATATTGTCATTTAAAAGAGAAAATCTACCATCAGAGCAGTCAAGACGGCGACATACTTTTTGAGGACAATACAAGGCCAGGCCGCCTACTCCTGTTTTCGCCGCTGGGACACCCAAACGAAAATTTTATAAGATTAGCGATACTCTCCTGGTCTACTGACTTGCGGTTCTGGTAAGATGGGTTTTATTGAAAAAAAGCAGGCCATGCTTTCCAGATTTACGAGAAAGCCTGCTCATCAACTTTAACATATTGAATGCCTGTAAGATATTCTAAGGTCTTTATTTTACTGTCCGGATAGCATAAAAGGGCCAAAACAAGATGCCTGAAGAACTGGTCATCAATCTGATTAAAGACTATCTCATTTAAAGATCTTCCTATACAACGAATCAGGGCACTCGTAAAGAAATCTCATCCAAGCCCTGTAAATCATCAGTCGGATAGCGATAAATTGCAAAATCAAACTCTAATAGCCCTGTCTGCTTTTTTATCCACTCTTTGCCAAGACCGATTAGGTGCTCCAATTCTTGAATATTGCTGATGCCTATGATCTTGACAACTATTTAGCACTTTCGACTCCGGCCAATATTCTGAACGCTGAAAACACAACTCTTGTTAAGTTTTTTCCTAAAAGAAACCTAATAAAAGCAACAAAAACACCCCTGGGACACCCAAAATTCTAAAATGACAAAACTATAAGCTTGTATATCAGTTTATTATGAAAGAGGGACACCAATCATGTCGAAAACAGGAGAAAATCTACCATCAGAGCAGTCAAGACGGCGACATACTTTTTGAGGACAATACAAGGCCAGGCCGCCTACTTTTTTTGATTTGGTGGTTGCGGCGGGATAGTTTTTTCAACATTTTCAAGACACACATTATCAATGGTTTGTAAAATATTTTGAAAATTTCTCAAAAATTTCGATGAGATTTTGACCTCGAGTGGTATTAATGCTCAAAAGAAAACAAAATGCCCGGGAAAGAAAGAAGCATATCAGTCGGACTAGCAGCAGTAAATTGTATGAAACCTGCCAAGGAGTGGCGGGATATACTTTGCTCTAATGCAGCCATTTTTTCAGGCCTTGAATGTTTGATGATCTCATTTACCTCCCTGCTTTTACGGAAATTTTTTGGTTCTTTAAATCATGACGGACGGTCTTATTCCCGACATAGTGTTAGTTCACCTGATCACCATCTTGATTATTTACCATTTTTTACAACTAAACATATCTTTATGATTGGGAAAAATGATTTCGAACGAAATATGCCACATACTTTTTGAAAATTGTATGTGGCTTTATTTTTTATTTTAATAGCTTTAATTAAAAAGTTTAATACGATGAAAAATGCTTTAAAAATAGTAATTCTGACAATATTTCTTTCAACAAAGGGTTATGGTGCTCCCGATTGCAAATTAATGAATTTTTGTGGCCATATGTGTCTGGTGTGTGATGCCTACGACTATGTAATTTGGGATAGTATTTATTGCCCTCCCGAAGATGGTGAGCCATCCACAGGAAACTAATATTGGTGTAAATTCATCACGGCTATGATCTGACTTCATAGCCGTGATATTTAATAAAAGTAGAATCATGAACAGGTTAATAGCAAGCAAAATAGTATTTCTTTTTGCGAATTTTTGTTTTCAGCAAATGAATCTTTCTGCCCAATTTTTTGATGTCCCTTCAATAACTATTGACAATGCCTCAATCATCATTACCTACGAGCTAAGCTACAAAGAAGACAGCAATAATCTTAACATTATTCGTAAAGAGGAGATGTTACTTCTGATTGGAGAAAACACTGGTTTTTTTGCAGGAAAGAATTTTTATTTATTCATTCAGCAAGGGCGCCAGGCAGAGCGCGAAGGTCGTTTGGATTTTTTTCTGGATGAATATAAATTGAAAAACAAAATGGGGAGGTTTACCTATTCGATCTACAAAAACTATCCCTCAGGAAAAATTACTTTTACGAATAAAGTGATACCTACTTTTCTCCTGTATGAAGAAGATTTGTCATCGTTTCAATGGGAATTGAAAAACGGCGAGGAAAAGGTAGCCGGTTACAATACACGCCAGGCAGGCATCCATTACGGCGGACGTCAATGGACAGCCTGGTACACTACGGAAGTACCGATAAACGAAGGTCCCTATAAATTCAGAGGTTTGCCGGGGCTAATCGTAAAAGTGGCAGATAGCAGAGGGCATTACGAATTCAATCTTATTTCAATCGAACGACTATCCGAAAAACTTCCCATTGAGTTTGAAGAACATGATTATGTGAAAACAACCAGGGAAAAGTACCTAAAATCAGAGGAAAACCTCAGACGAGACATCATTAGCAGAGCACGCGAGGCAGGTGCCGGCAACCAATCGCAGCAAATAGCGGTTCGAAACATGGAGCGAAGAAATAATCCCATTGAAATAAAGTGAGCATATTGTCGAAATTGGGTGTAATTGCCTGCTTGCTGGCTTTCTGTGGACCAGCTGCACTTTGGTCTCAAACTGTGATTATCGGATATATTGAGGATGATCAAAAACAAGCTGTAGCCAACATCAATGTCATCATTACACCGGTCGGGCAGACGACCATCATAGCCTATGCTTTTTCCGACGACAAGGGGCACTTTGCAGTCTCATTCAACACATTGCACGACAGCCTTGATGTAAGCCTCAGTTCGCTGGCCTATGCCAGACAAACCAAAAGGATTGGCAATCAAACGCAGGAAATCCTTTTTACACTGATTCCTGATGTCAAGCAACTGGAAACCTTTACTGTCCGGGCTTCGCCCATAGTGCGCAAAGGCGACACCCTGAGTTATCTGGTACAATCCTTTGCGGGCAGAACCGATCGTTCCATCGAAGATGTGCTCCGCCGAATGCCCGGCATCGAGGTGGAACAAGGGGGAAGGATTCTTTACAACGGACTGCCCATCGAGAAGTTTTACGTGGAAGGCCTCGACCTCATGGACGGACGGTATGCGCCGGTGAGCCGCAGTTTGCCCCACGAAGCCGTTGCAACGGTGGAGATACTCGAAAACCATCAGCCAATCGAAATGCTGCGCGACCGTATCAGTTCGCAGCAGGCATCGCTCAACCTCAGGCTGAAAAAGAAGACAACCTATGCCGGTATTGCCAAAATGGGCACAGGTTATGGGGACGAGTGGCTCTGGAGTGCCGACGTTTCGCCCATGGCCTTCACCACTCAATTTCAGGCACTGGCCTCCCTGCAATCGAACAATGCGGGCCGCGACATCGCACAGCAAATTCAAATGCTCGGATTACAGGATGTTCAGCTTCATCCATTGTATCCCGGAACGCATTCAACCCTGTCCATTCCGCAACCGCAACCTGCTTTGGGCGAGCAACATCGCTTTTTGTTCAACCGCTCGCATCTGCTCAACCTGAATGCACTTCTGAGGTTGAACAAAGCAATGAGCCTGCGCGTAAATTCCCATCTGCTGTTCGACGACGGGAAATCGAACAGCACAACAAAACGCAGTATCGTCAGTCCGGCCGATTCTTCCGAGTTCAACGAGAGGCTGAGCAACAGGCTGAAAACGAACCTGTACCGCACAACCATCAGCCTGAACAGCAACACCAGAAAAAATTATTTCGAAAACAAGCTTCAGCTTGAGGCGTGGCGACGCGACGCAAAGGCAAACATGAACCTTGAGACGATCCGATCGGACCAGCGGCTCAATCAGCCTGCCGTTTCGCTCTCGAACAACCTTCGTGCAATATTTCCTTATGCCGGCCAACTGATCGAATTGAAATCGCTGGTGATCTTTGAAAGTCTAAATGAGGCACTGAATGTTAAGCCCGGAATGTTCGAAAACATCTTCAACGGTGGAAATGCCTTCGGCTGGGCCGATCAGTCCGTTTCCGTCAGCCGGTTATACACCCATCAATCGGCCGGAATGATTAACAAGTGGAAAAGATTCACCCTATTCCCTTCTGCAGGCCTGGTGCTCAGCTACCGCAACATGAAAACGCAACTGACCACTTCCCCTGATGTGCTGAATCAGCCGGGCACCGATTACCTCAATAATAATCAGATATTTATCTTTCGTCCTTATGTAAAAACAGGAATCGAATACAAGTACAAATCCCTGATTGTTAAGGCTGAGTTGCCGCTCAGTTTTCATCTTCAAAACGCCACCGATCGATATCATACGGGTTTTAATGAATCGGGCAGGCTGTTGCTCGCCGAACCAAAATGCTCGATGCAATACCAATTCGGCGGATTTTGGCAGGCAGGGGCCTCATTTGCCCTGATACAAAGACCTGCTGAAACCGACGAAACCTTTGCAGGCTATGTGCTCACACAATACAATCGTTTGTTCAAAAACCAGCTTGCCGGCGGTTTCGTCAGCGGTCAAACCTTTTCCGGACGCATTGCCTACCGAAACCCGATCACCTCTTTGTTTCAATCGGTGGCTTTTGTCAATTCCCGTTTGCGGCAGCCCTGGCTGCTTAGCACAATATTGTATGAAGACGGGAAAACAGAGGTTGTTCCGGTTGACATTCCGGTCATCACAGGCAGTCAAAGCCTTCAGTACAATGGCAGTTACTACCTCTCCAAGGCAAATACAACACTGAGCCTGAAAGCCATAGCTGCCTTTTCACGGCGTCAGCAGTTGCTCAATGAGCAGGCCTTCCGCAGCAGCAATGCGCATCTTATCATCAATCCACAGTTCAATACCCGGTTTTCCGCATGGATGCACGCTGAATTTGGTTCTGAATTCAGATGGCTGTTCACCGGTGCAAGGCATCAGTACACCCACATCAGCAAAAGCTCGAAGCACCAGCTTGGTATTTACTTGTTTTTCAGCGAAAACACCCATCTGGTTTTTTCGAATGCCTTTTACAATTATGGCTCGGGCGAGTCCTTCGTTTCCGACCTGCGATTCAATCAAAAGCTTAATGAAAAACGAATGGAACTTGAAATTGCCGCAAACAACATTTTCAATGCGAAGTCTTTTGTCGAATACTATGCTTCCGCTTACACGGTTTTTGAATATACCTATGCAATGAGGCCCGCACAGCTGCTCGCCACAGTCCGGTTCAACTTATGACCAACAAAAAAAACCCGCCCTGAGGCAGGCGGGTTCTTTCGAATATTATTGTTTATCAGTCAATTACCACCACCAAAAAGCGAGAGGCGCTCCAAAAGTCGTCGGGGTGCAGGATTTTGAGGCTGTCCACCTGGCTTTCGCCCACCAGTTGATAGCTGCCTGAGGGGTGAACACTTACCAGCCTGCATTTTTTGCTGAAAATTGGCAAGGCCAGCAGGTCGCGGCGGTCGGCCATGGTGAATTCCGACTTGTCGAACTGCTCGCTCACCCGGCTGCTGCGGCCAATGCCGATGAAGCCGCCTTCCTTGGTGAGCACTTTCTTTTCTTCGAGCACCTTGCGTGTGCCAACAATGTACCAAACCTTGTTGAGCTCGGCATCCTGCTGACTGATCATCGCAGTCTGCTGCTCGCTGAGCTTTTCCATGGTCTGCAGGTCAACTTCGAGGTTGCGCACCGTAATGTTCATCTGTGCAAGGCTTTCCTTCAGACGGGTAATTTCGGTGTCCTTGAGTTCGATCTGCGTGTTCAGGTTGGCAATCATCTTTTCCAGTTCGGCATTTTTGATGCCCTGGCTGCGCAGCTTGCGCTGCAGATCGTCAACCATTTTCTTGTTCTTGAGCAGCAATTCGTAAATGGCTTCAATGTCGCGGTTGATCTGCTCTTCCATCGATTTGCGCTTCTCCGGATTGGCCTCCTGTATTTCGGTGATCAGCCTTTCGCGCATTTTTATCTCATCCAGATTCTGCTGGATGGCATTGAATGCCTTAACATAGGCCATCGTAACGGTGTCGCGCTCAGCTGTTTGCGCCTTCAGGCTGTCGCTTTCGCGTTGCAGACGTTCAATCTCTTTTTTGTATTTCTCGGTGCAGCCGCCAAGGCCTAAAACCATTGCCAACAACACAAGCACCAGTGCGTTTCTCATAACAAATTCCTCCGAAATTTTTTGCAAAGGTATAACCACAAAAATGCCTTTTATTGTTAATAATGTGAAAAAGAATTTCAATTTCTGCTGATGTTCTTCACACATTCAACAGTCGAAGCATCGCCTTCATGGAAAAGCCCTATTTTTGACGCAACACGGAACTTTTTATGATCACTTTATTGAAAAACTGCCGGGTTTTTGGTCCCGAAGAAATGGGACTCAACGACCTGCTCATCGGTGGAGGACGCATCATCGGCCTTGCGCCAGATATTGTGCCTCCGCAGGGAATTGAAGTCGAAGTTGTTGATTGCGGGGGATTAATGCTTATTCCCGGCCTCATCGATGCCCATGTGCACATTGCAGGCGCCGGAGGCGAGGGTGGTCCGGCCACGCGCACACCCGAGATGCAGCTCTCGCACATGATCGAAGCCGGAGTTACCACCGTTGTTGGCTGCCTGGGCACCGATGGCTTCACCCGCAGCTTCGAGTCGGTGCTGATGAAAGTGAAATCGCTGCGCGCACAGGGCGTATCGGCCTGGATGTACGCCGGGGCCTACCAGGTGCCCACCCCCACGCTTACCGGTGACGTTGGCCGCGACCTGAGCCTGATTGACGAAGTGATTGGGGTGGGCGAGATAGCCCTGTCCGACCACCGTTCGTCGCATCCCGGCACCGACGAGCTCAAACGGCTGGTGGCTCATGCCAGGGTAGGGGGTATGCTGGGCGGCAAGGCCGGTATTGTGAACATCCACATGGGCGATGCCAAAAATCCTTTTGCTCCGCTTTATTCCTTAGTCGAAAGCAGCGAACTGAGCTTCAGGCAGTTGTTTCCAACGCACATCAACCGCAACCACTACATTTTTGAAGATGCCAAAAGCTATGGCAAGCTTGGGGTGGTGGACATCACCACCAGCTCATATCCCTATTTCCCCGACGAAGAAATCAAACCCTCCGAAGCGGTGAGGCTGCTGCTCGAAGCCGGAGTGCCCGAAGCGCACATTACCATGACTTCCGACGCTTTTGGCTCGCTTCCGCTGTTCGATGCCGAAGGCAACCTGTTGCGCCTCGAAATGGGCCTGCTCAGCTCGCTTTACAACGAAATGTGCGACATTGTCCGGCACGAAAAACTCAGCCTGACCACTGCCCTGCGCACCGTTACATCCAATCCGGCCAGGGTGTTGAAGCTGGGCAGCAAAGGCCGCATTGCTGTTGGGGCTGATGCAGATATCTGTTTGATAGATAGTCAATTAAATCTCCGCAGCGTAATCGCTATGGGCCAGTGGATGATGCGCGACGGAAAAATGCTCAGAAAAGGAACCTATCAATAAGGTTTTTCAGAAATCGTCGGGGTTCGACCATTGCCTGATATTGCGGCGGGTGTCTTCCATATCGCAATTGAATTCCAGGTACTGGTAGCCAGGCGGGCGCTCAAAATCGCCGGTTGAGATGCGCAAGGATTGATCGGCATAGATTTTCTTCATGTACAGGGCCCAAATTGGCAGAGCGGTGTTGGCCCCTTGTCCGAGCTGCAGCGAGCGGAAATGCACGCTGCGGTCTTCTGCTCCTGTCCAGACTCCTGTAACCAGGTCGGGCGTGAGGCCCATAAACCAGCCGTCCGATTGGTTTTGCGTTGTGCCGGTTTTGCCGGCTATGGGATTGCGCAGACTGTAGCGTCCGCGAAGTCTCATACCTGTGCCGCTTTCCACAACGCCTTTCATTAATGCGATCATTTTATATGCGGTCACTTCGTCGAGGGCCTCCGATTGTTCAGGGGCAAAACGCTCGATGATGTTGCCGTTTTTGTCCTCAATGCGCGTGATGAAGTAGGGTTTGATGAAAACCCCCTTGTTGGCATAAGTGTTCATGGCGCCAACCATTTCGTAGAGGGTTATCTCAGGCGTCCCCAGTGCAATGGCAGGAACGGGATCGATGGGCGAAACCACACCCATTTTGCGGGCCATCTGGATGACCGACTCGGGTGGGAAACGCTTAATCAGATAGGCCGAGATCCAGTTGTTCGAGTTGGCCAAAGCCCATTTGAGGGTTACTTCTTCGCCAATGCGGTCGTTGTTCGAATTTTTAGGTTCCCAAAACGTTCCGTCCCAAAGCTGAACGCTGTATGGGATGTTGGGTACCTTATAGCAGGGCGTATATTCGCCTTCCTGCATGGCAAGGGTGTAAACGAAAGGCTTAAAGGTAGAACCCACCTGGCGTCGTGCCTGGGTGGCATTATCGAATTTGAAATGGCGATAGTCGATACCACCCACATAAGCTTTCACCTGTCCGGTTTTCACATCCACCGACATGAGGCTCGACTGCAGAAACGATTTGTAATACCGTATCGAGTCCATGGGCGTCATAATGGTATCGCGGTAGCCATTCCACGAAAATACCCTCATACGCGTAGGCGTGTTGAAAGCCAGAGTAATCGAATCGTTGCTTACTCCGGCCTGCTTCAGGTAGCGGTAGCGGTCGCTCCGGCGCATGGCCGTGTTCATGATTTTTTCAATTTCTTCCCTGGCTTCCGAGGGAGGGAAATCGAAAGGTGCATTGGGAATTCCCTTCCAGTGCCTGAAAAATGCTGGCTGCAGATCGTTGGCCAGATGCTCCCTTACGGCCTCTTCGGCATATCGTTGCATGCGCGAGTCGATGGTGGTGTATATTTTCAGCCCGTCCTTGTAGATGTCGTAATTGGTGCCATTGCTCTTGTAGTGCGTTGAGGTCCATTTGCGCATCTCACTCCGCAGATATTCCCTGAAATATGTTGCAATCCCCGTATTGTGATCCATCATGCCGTAGTTCGACATATCGATGGGGGTATTTACAGCCTGTTGAAATTCGTCTTCGGTAATAAAGCCGTATTCACGCATCTTACTGATTACCAGGTTACGGCGCTGAAGCGCTCTTTCCGGATTGCGCACCGGGCTGAATCGTGTGGGCGCATTTACCACTCCTGCCATCAGCGCGGCTTCCTCGATGGTGAGGGCATCGGGTGTTTTACCAAAAAAGGTCATGGCAGCCGACTTGATACCGAAAGCATTGCTGCCAAAAGGCACGGTATTGAGGTACATGGCCAGAATTTCCTCCTTGGAGTAGCTGCGTTCGAGTTTGGCTGCCGTGATCCACTCCATAAACTTGCGCAGTACCAGCTGCAGCACATTAAGGTTTTCGTCGCGCGGGAAGAGGTTTTTGGCCAGCTGCTGGGTGATGGTGCTTCCGCCACCTTTGCTGTTGCCTGTTGCAATTCCCCAGGCTACCCTGAACAATGCTTTTACGTCGATGCCCGAGTGCTCGGTAAACCTTACATCCTCAATGGCCAGTATGGCATTGACCATATGGGGCGAAAGCTCACGAAAGTGCACATTCGATCGGTTTTCGATAAAGAAAGTGCCCAACAGAACACCGTCGGAGGAAATGATTTCAGAAGCTAGGTTCGTCTGAGGGTTTTCAAGCTCTTCGAACGAGGGCATTTTGCCCAGCCAACCGGCACTAATGGCAAAAAACAGAAGCAAGGCAAAAGCCAGTCCCGAAAAGTAAACAATCCAGAACGTGCCTATGGCACCATGTTGAGAGGGCGAGGGAAGCTTTTTTTTCTGGCTCATTTTTCCGATATGCTTCAGAGGGGGTTTCGTTCGATGCGCAATCCGGCATCAGTTATACCAAACAACAGGGTGTCGCGCATACCTTGTTCAAGATAAAAGACATAAGTGCCCGGTAAAGGAAATTTCAATCGGTTGTGAAGCGGTATCAATTGCTGCCTGTAGAGCCCGGTTCCTTTTCCATACCATTCACCTGAGGGATCGGCCAACTGACACTCAATTGTATCGCGGGTGATATTGCCGTTTGGCATGCGCGTTTGAAGAAACAGGAATAAATTAGCATATTGATAATCAATGTGATTGCGCACGTGCAACATGATTCTGTATGTGGAGGCGGTATCGGCAATTTCGGCCTCAAAACGCAGCCGGTTCGAAGCCGACCATTCGTGACCGCCGGTCGACTGCACTTCGTCGAAAACCTTGCGCTCTGAGCAGGCAGCCATAAACACAGCCACGAAAGAAAATACAAGAATCAGTTGGGCCGTTTTAGCCATTGCGACGATTGTTGTTCCTGTTCTTTTTTGGCTTGTTGGTGCGGGGCTCATCAAAACGGGTGAGGTCGCCTTCCAGCCCCACCACCGGCACTTCGAGCGCCTGCACATCCTTGATAAAGGCAAAATCTTCCAGCTTCTCAGGCATTGATCCATTACGGTTCATCTCGGCTATGTTTTTTACCTGCTCCACCGGAATAGCCATCATATTGTTTTTGTCGTTGGTGTAGGCAAACCACATAAGACCCTTGAAGATATCGCTTTTCTGATACACCGCATCACCTTTTTGTGTCCGCAAAACGGTGCGTTCGTCAGGAAATTGTTCGTATGCTTCGGCATAAGCCGGATATTCGTAATTGATGCAGCATTTGAGCTTGCCGCACAATCCGGCCAATTTTTGCGGGTTGGGCGAAAGCTGTTGAATCCGGGCGGCATAGGTGCCCACCGATCTGAAATCGGTCATCCAGGAGGCGCAGCAAAGCTCGCGACCGCAAGGACCTATTCCTCCAAGCTTGGCCGACTCCTGTCGCATGCCTATCTGCCTCATTTCTACCCTGATACGAAACTCCTCCGCCATACGCTTAATGAGCTCCCTGAAATCGACGCGATCTTCAGCAGTGTAATAGAAGATGGCTTTCGACCGGTCGCCCTGATATTCCACATCGTTGAGTTTCATGTCGAGCCGGAGCTCCATGGCCAGCTCGCGGGTGCGTTTGAGATGAGGCCCTTCAAGCTCTATGGCTTTAGTCCATTTTTCAATGTCGGTGGTTTTGGCATGCCTGTACACCTTGCGCAACTGACCCACCTGCTGGTTTTCGCGTTTTCGCCTGAACTGCAGGATTGCAGCTTCGCCGGTGAGCGATACAATGCCGATATCATGACCGCTTGAAGCCTCAACGGCAACAATCTCACCTTCCTTGAGCTTGAGCTCCGGGGTGTAGGAAAAAAAGTCCTTGTGATCGTTTTTAAACCTTACCTCACAAACGCGTAAGCTGTCCGCGCCAGCCGGTGTTTCGTAGTTTTTCAGCCAGTTGGTGGCACTGAGCTTGCAGCAACTCTGCTGAAAATCACCGCCTTTGTTGCCTCCCGAAACCCCTGCCCTGCAGCAGCCCCGGCTTTGTTCGCTTCCTTCGGAATTGGGATTATATTGTTGAATCATTGAAGAGTTCTGGTTTTAATAAAAGAAAATGATCTATGTATGATTGAGCGAAAATACAGAACGCAAAAGTAAAGCAATTTCGCTACTTCAGGTTCGGCCGTCTTTCGAGGGCGTGGTTCGGTCTTAACGCCTGCGACCAATGAAGCCTGCAATTTTAATGCTTAGGCTACTAATAAGCAACGAGGTATTGGCATTGCGCTCCACGTGCTGAATGCTTTCCTCAAACATTTTTGCGATGCTGTCAACCGGAATATTGCTAACCGCTCTGGCAAATCTGCCAACAAACTCCTGTTCTTCCGGCACCGTATTCACTAGTGCCGGCTGGCCATACTGTATGAGCATCACAAAACGAAACACCCTCAGCCCGTATTCGAGCAGCGATTTGATGCGCTCGCGCCCAAGTCCGGAGGTGGTGGCGGCAAAATCGTTGATTTCGGCATACTTATGGTCGAAACATAGCCGCATCCACATCCTGAACTGCTCCATCTGCTGCAGGCGGTCGTCGGGCTGTTTGGCCAATTGCCTTGCTGCCAGATAGTCGCCATCGGCAAGGATGGCAAGTTGCATTGCTTCATCGTCAGAGAGGTGATACGAATGAGCAAGCTTATTTGCCAAATCGGATTGTGCGATTTTTGGAATTTTAAACTGATAACAGCGTGATCGGACAGTGCCAAGCACCTGGTCGGGGTTTTCAGCTATGAGCAGGAAAATGGTGCTTTCGGGCGGTTCTTCCAGATTTTTTAGCAGCTTGTTGGCGGCTGTGGGGTGCAGCTTTTCAGGCATCCAGATGATTATCGCCGAAAAATTGCCCTCGAATGGCTTGAAACCCAAAAGACGGTTTATCTCCGTCACATCCCTCACGAACAGGGTGCCTTGCTTGTTTTCAACGCCCAGATAGTTATACCACTCGTTGATGTCGGGATAGCCGTTGCACTCCTTGATGTATTCGCGCCAATCATCGGCATAAAGCTTCGATTCGGGGTCTTTTTTTACTTTTTTGGTCGTGGTGGTTGGAAAAAAGAAGTGTACATCGGGGTGCGCAAGTTTGCTGATCTTGAGGCATGAGGGACAGCTGCCGCAACTGTCGTCCGGCAACGGCCTTTGACAGTTAAGATATTGTACAAAAGCCAGGGCAAGGGCAAATTTACCATTGCCGGCAGGGCCGAAAAACAATTGCGCATGCGGAATACGCCCGTTTTTCACGGATTGCAGAAGATGTTGCCGGGCCTCGTATTGCCCGATGATATCGGAAAAACGCATCTGAATCAGTAATCGGAGGCCAAAATTAGCATTAAGCCAGTTTTAAGCAGAAAAAAAACCGGCCCAGAAGGGCCGGCCGTCAAAAAAACAAAAATATTAATGGCTATTTCAGCTTTAGAACTTTGTATCCTTCACCGGACAGGATTACTTCCAGCCATTCGTAGGTGCCATCCTGATAAACCAGTGCAAGATTTGGATATTTGCTTCCGTCGTCAGGGTCGGTATAAAGCTTGAACTGCAATTTGCCGATGAGCCCATTGATCTCGGTCTGTATTACGCTTACGTCAATTTTGGAGTTGAGCAGGTTGAAATCGTAGTTGGTGCCACCACTTTGTTCCACCTGAGTGATGTGATCGTCGATGGCTTTAGGAAATACCTGTCCATCAAACTTGAGCGGTTTTACCATGTAATACCCGTTCATTTTTTCCACCTCTTCCTTATTGGAGGTGTAGGTAATCTTGAGGTCGTGGCCCATCAGTTCATCATTGCCTTTTTTAAAGCTTTCCTTGGTGTTGTAGTTGGTGCCGCTTCCACTCATCGACATGCTCATCGAATAGTCGCCCATGCTGCATGATGCACTAACTGCCGTAGGGGTGCCGCTGTCGGTGAGCGTTGACTCGTAGTTTGCGGTCATCTGTGTGGTGTTGTTCACCTTGAGGGTAACATTGGCCTTCACGGGCACAGCCTCCTGTTCTTTTATGCCCCTGCTGGCCTTGGTGTCGTAGGTGATAATCTTATAAACAAGATTATCAATGGTCAGCACTGCATTGTTTTGCATTTGTGCCCTGGCGGCGTCGTCGGCCGGATAACGGTACTCAAGCTTTGTGGTGCTGCTTTGTACTAAGTCGAAAGTCTGCGTGCTGAAATTGTAGGCGTAAATACCATATTCACCTTCAACTTTTCCTGAAGAGAAAATTTGGTTGACCGATGGGTCTCTGAAGGCATCCATCACTTTGCCTAAATGCAGTCTTCCGGGTTTTTCGAGGTGACGGCGCAAGCTGGCCGAGGCATTTTTTCCGTCCATGAGCTCCGACATATACGAAAGCGCCTGGGCAGCAGGAGTTTCCATTACGGCTTGCATATTGGTCTGTACGGCCTGAGAGGCATTACGGATTTCCACCTTGGCTTGTTCAGTGCTCAGCTCGGTGGGTTTTTTGTCCTTGTCGCACGATACCATAATCAGCATCAATGTAGCAAAGAGCAGGGAGAGTCTGGCTAATGTTTTCATATTTTTGGTTTTGGGTTGTTGTCTGGTTTCCTCAAAGGTAATTAAAAACGACCGATTGTCGTTAAATTTGTTAACGAATTGTAAAAATATGATGATACAATGCCGTTAAAAGTTGCAGAAAAAAAGTCGCTGCAGCGATGTTTTATTCTGCTTTTACTCTCCTGCGTATTAAATGCTTGTCAGGATTCGACAGATAAGCTGCCAGGCGCACCAAAATCTTCAGCTCCTGATTTCGCTGTAGAGGGGATATACGAGCTTGTGCCGGGCGACATCATCGTACGTCCGAATACCAACCTCCTGCCAGGAACAGCAAGAATACCCAATGGTTTCATGTTTGGCCATGCAGCCATTGTTGTACGTGGGTTCAGGTCGGACAACGTCGATACTTTGCTGGCCAACAGCATCATCATCGAATCGATGGCACGCGATGTGCAGCCCGGATTTCAGGTACGCGAAATTCCTGCCCTGGCACATCACGGGCGCGACGCATTCAACAACATCAATTTCTCCTCCAAATATGCTGGCAATCGTTACCGGCTCAGACTCAAATGGACAGAGAATGAACTGGAGCGCTTAATTGCTTTCCTGCGCGAGCAAAAAGGCGACCTGAGCACATGGAATGCAGCCAAACGATTTCCTGACACCGAATACACCGACAGCCTTGTAAAAAGCGGCTACCGGAAAAGCTGGGCCGACAATAGCCATTGGTATTGCTCTTTACTTGTCTGGCAGGCAGTATATTACATCAAAGGAATTGATCTCGACCCCAATGGCGGTTATATGGTTTATCCCAACGATCTGATCACCAGTCCGGAATTCGACAACAAACCCGACCACATAGGACGGGCAAGGTTTTAATGGCCTCTAAAGGTTGTGCAGCTTCATGCGTAGCAGCTGACGAACGCTCATCATCAGTTCTTCGATTTCGAATTCTTGCCCGTTATTCAAGGTTACCACCGGGTTGATATAGTCTTTGCCGGGCTTTTCAACAAGATGAATATTCCCTAAATGATTCATTTCGTGGTCGAAGATCAGGATGCGATGATCGGCATTGAAATCGCGGACAAAATGCCTGGGATCGTAGCTGTGATATCCACCTTCGCTGCGGGCATCGACTAAAACAGGAAAAGCCTCGAAGCTGATGTTTTTCCTCCCAAACTGTATGCTGCCATCGCTGGACAGCGCAACCATTGAGTGTATTCTGGTCTTTATTTTTGTTTGTCCGTCTTCGGCAAGCGAGAAATTTAGACGAATGTTGCTGTTTTTTTTTCTGAAGTGTGTTTTGAGGTCGGAACTCACATAAAATCCTCCGGATTGTAGCTCAAAAGAATAAGATTCGGGAAGTTGATGTTTTATACGGGCTTTGTAGTTGATTTCAAGCAGTTTAACGCCTCCGGCAGAGGCGATGACGCAGGAGAATGATGTGGGAAAATCGTCCATGAGCAGCGATTTTTCAGTTTCCCATGAACGCAGGGTGAATATGGCCAGCGTATCGTTTTTGAAATGGTAGGGAAATCTAATCTGAAGATAGCCTTCGGAGGTAGTGTCGACCCGAACGTATTTTGAAGGCGTGTGATCTGCTGAACGAAAAGCGTCTGCCTCCATACTACCAGCATCCTGCATCATGGGCAGGCTTATGCCTTCCAAAGTGAAAACCTCTCTAAGCGCCTTTAAACCATTTGTTTCAGCAAGTCGTCTGGCAATACCGGTAATTTCGGCGTCTGCAGCACGTATGAGCTTTTCCGACTGAACAGGGGAAGGCTTGTCGGAACACGAAACGAGCCCGAGAAGGAATGCGGTGAGCAGCAATAAACAGTGATAATATTTTGTTATCAAGCGTTTTAGCGTTTTTGTATTATTCCGGCAATCATTCCGGCTATTTCTTCGTCGCCTAGAGTGGCATTGTTGAGCACCATATCAAAAATCAGCTCGTTCATACTTCGTCCGCTGAAGTCTTCGAGCAGCCTGCGGCGTTTCTCGTCGGTTTCAATAATCCACTGTTGTGCCTCTTTTCGGCCGATATTTTGCTGGGTCATGATGCTGTTTATTCGCCAATCCAGTGGTGCCACAATCCTTACGTGCAGGCCTTTTGGAATACGTGCGGTGATTATGGCGCCAGCCCGCCCAACAATGATCACGTGCCCTCGAAGCGCGGCCGATTCGATGAATTCGGCAAGTTTTTTTCTCACCACACTATCGCTCAGATAGGTGTGATTTTCGATGGAATGGAGAATTTCGCTCAGATGCGATCGTTTCTCGCCTGCGATGATGCCTTTCACCTGAGCAGGATTGAGGTGCATTTCGCGCGAGGCGTCTGCCAATATTTCCTTAGTGACCAACTGCCATTTAATTTTGGCTTGCCTGTTCAGCTGTTGTTGCACCATGCGCGCAATGTTCCAACTGTGGCAGCCCGTTTCGCGCGAGATGGTGATAAACGGCAAATCGCCCTCGCTCAGGGCTTCGTCACCGGCCACAATCTGCATCCGCCTTAGGTATTCGACAAATACGGAATTCATGGCTTAAAATTTTCATAAAGTTACGAACGACCTCGCCTGTATTAGCTTGCCTGTGCAGGATTTTTTTTGTATTTTTACTCGAAAACCGATATGATATGGTAACCGATTACTTATGTCCCAACTGTAAAGGCCACCTTTTGCTGAGCGATCACCTGATTCTTACCGTCAGGCACGAAACCGATTCGGCCATGCTTTTGCTCATGAATCCCGAAGTGGGTAATTATCAGACAATGCATCATCATTCGCATAAAATTGTGGATGGACAGAAGTTCAGTTTTTTTTGCCCTCTGTGTCATCACGAACTTAGTTCCGATCTTAATGAAAATCTTGTAATGGTGCTTATGAAGGACGACAAAGGCAAAATGTTCGAGCTTCATTTTTCACGAATCGCAGGTCAGAAAAGCACCTATAAGATCATGGGTAAGGAGGTGCAAACGTTCGGGATCGACGCGCCGCACTACCTCGATTTCATCCACCTGATCGATATGAGCTGAGTATCGACCTTATGTCAATCGGCCCAATTGTCGGTCTTTGCTGACAAAAAATCGGTCAGCAGCCTCACACATACCCCAGTGCCACCTTTGACGCGGTAACTATCAGCCTTGTCGAGGAATGCCGGTCCGGCAATATCGAGGTGGATAAAAGGATAATCGGTAAAGTGCTCAAGAAACTTTCCGGCGGTAATCATACCGGCTTCCGGCCCACCGATGTTCTTCAGGTCGGCGATGTCCGATTTTAGCTGTTCGCGATATTCGTCCCACATGGGAAATTCAACCAATCTTTCGTGCACCCTGTTGCCCGATATTTTCAACGACTTAAACTCGTTCGAAGCTTTTACCTGCATAGCTGCTATGCCTTGAGGGCCGATGGCACGCGAGGCGGCACCGGTAAGCGTGGCGATGTTGATCACAAGCGAAGGCTCATATTTTTTGGCATAGCTGAGCGCGTCGGCCAGTATGAGGCGGCCTTCGGCATCAGTATTGAGCACCTCAACCGTTGTTCCGTCGAACATGGTAATCACGTCGCCCGGCACATAGGCATTGCCGTTCACCCTGTTGTCGGTGGCGGGTGCCAGGGCGATCACATGCAATTTCAGGCCCAGCGATGCTATGGCCCAAACCACTGCCGCCACGGCTGCGCTGCCCGACATATCGCATTTCATGGTATCCATAAAGTTGGAAGGCTTGAGGCTCATCCCGCCGGTATCGTAAACCACACCTTTTCCAACGAGGATAATAGGTTTGGTATTGATGGCGCCTTCGGGTTTCCACTCCATAATTGTGAATGTGGGTGGATCAATGCTCCCGCGGTTAACCGCAAGCAACCCGCCCATTTTCAGTGCCTCTATCTTGCTCTTGCGCATCACTTCCACCGTTACCCCTGCGGCCTGAAGTTTTTCTGAAAATCTGGCTGCAAGTCCCTCAGCATTGAGGTTGTTCAGGGGTTCGTTGATCAGGTCGCGTGCCCAGCAAACGGCCGCAGTTGTGGCCGAAAGCCGGCTGACTTTGCTTTCGCTGACAAGGTTTGAGGCGATATAAAGGGTTTCGAAGCTATTTTTCTTCTTGTCGGGCTGGCTGAAATGATCAAGAAACTGATAGTTGGACAGCAATATGCCCTCGGCAAGGGCTATGGTTTCGTTTTCGTTCTGACTGAAACCTGCAATGAAGGCATCCGTGTATCGGTGTTTGTTGAGCTGATGGCAGATATGCGCTCCGGCACGTCTGATTTTTTCAAGCCTGGCGAACTCATCATCTTTTTCTGTCGAGGTGGTAATGACAAGAAAAATGCTGTAATCAAAACGATTAATCTCGATCCAGCCGCTTCCCTGTTTTTGTTCCATGCTGCGCCGCACATAGAGCAGTTCCTCGGTTTTGAGGTTGGCTTTTTCAAAAGGACCATCGTCCTCCAGAAGAAAAATTTTATTGGCAGATACGGCTTCGTTAGCGGATATGAGCAGTTGGGTGTTCATAAAGGCTTTTTTTAGATGATCTGCAAAAATAGGACTTCGTCCCTACCTCAACGTTTAAAGGCCGATATTTTGCAGAATGAGATCCGTAGCGCCAAGGCTACGATCGACATAAGCACGGCAGATTGCAGAAGATTCCTCTATTGCCTTTTCGTTGGTGGCAAACCTAAGCATTGCCTTTTTCATCTCCATGCTGTTATTTACCGCAATGGCCCCGCCAAGCTGCAGCAGGTCGAGGGCTTCGGTAAATTTCTGATGGTTTGGGCCAAAGATGACAGGGCATCCCCAGGCTACGGGCTCCTGAATGTTGTGGATAGCCTTACCGAAGCCCCCACCGATGTATGCAAAACGTGCATAGCGGTAAATGCGCGATAACATGCCAATATTGTCGATTAATAGGACACGGGCTGCCTTATTGGTTTTTATTTCCGAATACCGGACTGCGGGGAGTGAGCATGTCCTTAGGATGTTATCAACATGGGTGCTGCTGATATCGTGCGGTGCAAGGACAACCTTGTAATTTTCAGGTAGTTCTGATAATAGTGGCAAGAGTAATTTTTCGTCGGCGGGCCATGTACTTCCCGCTACAAAAAGCGGATTTTGACCTGCAAAGTCTTCAATATCAGGAAATCTTTCAGCTTTTTTGGCAAGCTGGGCTACACGATCGAAACGGGTGTCGCCGGCAATGCTGCATTGGCTTATGCCAGCTTTTGTAAGCAGTTCGAACGAAATTTCGTCCTGCACAAAAATGTGTCGGGCAGGCCTGAGATGATGTAAAAACCATGTGCCATACCCCTTGAAAAAATGTTGGCTGGACCTGAACCGGACGGAAAAGAAATAGAATGGTATGTCTTTTCTGTTCAGGTAATTAAGCAGGTTATACCAAAACTCATATTTGATAAAAAATACGGCTCTGATATTGAAGCGATTGCAGAAATCTTCGATGAGCGGCAAGCGATCTTCCGGAAGATAGAGCACGAGGTCGGCGTGTTCGTAATTTTTCCGGATTTCGTAGCCTGACGGGGAAAAGAAAGTAAGCAGAATTCCATATTCGGGCTTTACCCTTCTTACAGCTTCGATTACAGTGCGGCCCTGCTCGAATTCGCCCAGCGAAGCGGCATGAAACCACAGCCATTGCCGGCCATCGGCTTGCATCAACTTAATCTTTTCACGGCTTGCCTGGCGACCTTTAACCCAAAGCCGGGCCTTTTCGTTGAAAGGCGAAATTATTCTGATGATCAGGCCGTAAACAATGATAGAAAAGGTGTAGAGCAGCCGCATTATGAAAAGTGAAATTTCAGAAGTAATAGTATTTGAGGGGTGCTCTTCTGTAGCCCGGAATCATCCAGTTGACCCTCAGGCCGATGTAGTGGTCGGTATATTTTCTGGTGTCGCGGCCCATGAGGTCGAAGCTGTAATCGCGCAGCGGCCTTGTAAAGGCACTAATGATCTCCAGTCCGGCCGAAAAATTCATGGTTCGCTTGTTTCCCATGAACAAATAACCGGCTTCCAGGCTCTGCGCAAATCCTCCGCGCAAATGGTCGTAGCCTTTGGCATAATCGCCGGCCAGCTGAGGGGCAGTGCCAAACTGCGTTTCGATACGGATGCGATGGGCCAGATATCCTATTCCTCCCTGAATAAAAAAGCCGCTGTTTGGGTTGGGTTTTCCGGTGCTGAACAGCTTTCCTGCCTTGCCCTGCAGATGAAATCCGCGCTCGAACAGTGCAAGGCTGGTATATGTGCCATCGCCATCGATCACTTCGCCGGTTGAGGTGCTAATCATCTTTAAAAGTTCTTCGCGTCCTTTCACCTGGTCGCCAAAAATGAAGCCCAGATGAGCATTCCAAAGCCAGTTTTTATTGGTTTTGTAACCAATTATGCCTGCAATCTGGCTGTTGTGCCCAAAGCGTTCACGCAGGTCGCCGGCCGGAAGCTGAAAGGCATAGCTGGCCTGAAAAAGTGCAGTAGATACAATAGAGTCTTTGACACTCTGCTGTGCACTGGAAATCAGTGATATGGCAAACGCAAAAATCAAAAAGAGCAAACGTTTCATCAGCAAGACTATCTGTGGCCAAAGTTAATCAAAAAGGTTGGGGCCGGCCCGGAACTAAAAACAGCCAAATGCACGCAATTATTACCTTTGCGCCAACGTTTTCCGAAAAAGGCAGGTTTTTGAGCAAGCTTTACAGATACATACTCCGATCTTACGCAGGTCCGCTCGTGCTCACGTTTTTCATTGCCCTGTTCATCCTGCTTCTGCAGTTTTTGTGGAAGTATGTTGACGATCTGGTAGGCAAAGGACTCGAGCTTCATCTCATTGCCGAGCTGATGTTTTATGCCAGTGCCACTTTTGTTCCGCTGGCCCTTCCGCTGGCCATCCTGCTAAGCTCGCTTATGACATTTGGTAACCTTGGTGAGCATTACGAGCTGGTGGCCATGAAAGCTTCAGGCATCTCGATCTGGAAGGTAATGAGGCCATTGGTTTATCTCTCGGTAATAATAAGTATTGCAGCCTTCGTGTTTTCGAACAACGTGCTTCCGGTGGCCAATTTGAAGTTCAGCTCGCTACTCTACGACATAAGGCAGCAGAAACTTGCATTTAACATTGAGGGCGGTGTATTTTATAACGGCATCGACAATTATGTAATACGTGTTGGCCGAAAGGAGAAAGACAACCGTACCATTCACGATGTGAAGATATACGACCACACGGAGCGCATGGGGAATGTCAAACTCACAACGGCCGAATGGGGCTATATGGAGCTTAGTCCCGACCAGCGCAATGTAATTTTCACCCTCTTTGACGGTTATAATTATCAGGACCTGTTCAATACGCGCAACTACCGTGAAAACAGACCTTTTGACCGTATGCGATTCAGCGAACAGCGGCTGAAATTCGATCTTTCGGAATTCAACCTCACACGCACACAGGAAGACTTGTTCAAAAGCCATTATTCTATGCTCAATCTGCGGCAGCTCACGCATTTCATCGATTCGCTGGGACATCGTTTTGATGAGCGTCGCGACCGCTATTCCAGTCTGTTCTTCAAGCGATACCAGTACCTTTCCACCATCGACAGCAGCCTGCTTGCCGGAAAGCCTGCGCAAGCTACACCCGACACCACTGCAAAGAAAACCTCAACCGTCAAGCTACCCGTATTAAGCAATTTCCTTCCCAACGAACAGTTCAACATCACCGAAATGGCGCTTAGTGCGGCACGTAATAACCGGGACAACGTAAGTTTCAACCGCAACGATTTCGACTATCAGGCCGAAAATATCCGCAAACACGAGATTGTTTGGCATAAAAAATTCACCCTCTCCATAGCCTGTTTGCTCCTGTTTTTTGTGGGTGCGCCCCTGGGGGCCATTGTGCGCAAAGGAGGACTGGGCTTACCTGTTGTGATGGCTGTCATTCTGTTTGTTTTCTACCACATTTTGAGCATGACTGGTGAAAAGGCCGCCCGTGTTGGTGACCTGAATGTATTCTTTGGTGTATGGCTGTCATCGCTGGTGCTATTGCCCCTTGGACTATTTCTTACTTTTAAGTCAACCACTGATGCCCCGCTCCTTGATGCCGAGAGCTGGAAAAAGGCTTTCGGAAAATTGGAGGGCATCACAAAATCTTTCAGGCGGTGAGGGTGCTTTTTGTTTGCAACAAGTCGCCATGGCCTCTGCGTGAGGGAGGGCCGATGGCCATGAACAGCCTGATTATGGGGCTGGTCAAAGCCGGGCATCAGGTTAAAGTGTTGGCAGTCAATTCAGAAAAATACAATGTTGACCCAGACTCTATCCCTGAGGACTATATTAAGTCCACAGGTCTCGAGTTGGTACATCTCGACCTGAGGGTGAAAATCATTCCGGCATTGGTGAGCTTGCTGCGCCGCAGATCTTACCATGTGGAACGCTTCATCAGCGAGGCATTCCGCGACAGGCTTGTTCGTATTCTGAGGCAGCAGTCTTACGATGTAGTGCAGCTCGAAACCGTTTTCGTGGCGCCATACATCGAGGATATCCGTATGCACAGCAAGGCGGTTATCATCCTCAGAGCGCACAATATCGAACATCTGATTTGGGAGCGTATGGCCCTGCAAGCCCGAAATCCTTTAAAGCGTTTCTATCTTTCTGATCTTGCCCGCACGCTAAAGAAGTTCGAAAAAGCCGCTGTAAACAGGGTGGATGGCATAGCTGCCATCACGCGAAAAGACGCAGCTTTTTTCAGGGCTGCCACACACAAACCCGTGATTGATCTGCCATTTGGCGTTTTTTCGGGGCAGATTGCTGCTGCGGCACCTCCAATCAGTGGCGGGAGGCTTTTTCACATCGGGGCCATGAACTGGATGCCCAACGAGGAGGGAATGCGCTGGTTTCTGGATGATATCTGGCCCGAGCTGCACAGGCTTCATCCCAGGCTCAGGCTGACGTTGGCCGGACGTTATATGCCGCACTGGCTGAAAACGGGATACAAGCCAGGCCTTGAAGTGGTGGGTGAGGTGGACGATGCGCGAAGTTTTATCGAGGCCCACGACGTGGCATTAGTGCCACTGCGCTCCGGTAGCGGCATCAGAATTAAAATTATTGAGGCTATGGCGGCCGGTAAAGCGGTAGTGGCTACCAGTGTGGGGGCCGAAGGCATTTTGTATACCCATAATGAGAACATCTTTATTGCCGACAGACTCCATGATTTCATTGAGTTTGTTGAGCTTTTTACCTCACAGCCCGAAAAAGTTGCGCAAATAGCCGCCGGTGGCCTGAAGCTCGTTCATGACCATTACAACAACGATAGGCTTGTCAGCAGACTTTTGGTTTTTTACGCTGAAGCCAGAAAGCGATTGTCGAGTGTCGGTCTCTGACTTTTTTTGGGGGCTTGAAAACACTGCCTTATCTTCGCACTGCCTAAGCCGATTCAATGAAGATTTTTGTACTTCTTTCACGAATTCCCTGGCCACTCGAGAAAGGCGACAAACTAAGGGCGTTCCATCAGATCAGGTGCCTCTCAAAACACCATGAGATTTACCTGTGCGCCCTTAACACCAGTTCAAATATTGATAAACAGAAGGCTTTCAGGGCATTGCAACCCTATTGTAAATCGATAACCTTCATTCAGCTTAGACCAGGGGTGATTCTTTGGAACATCCTTAAATCAGTCTTCAATGGCAGGCCTATTCAGGTTGGTTATTTTTTCAGCAAATCGGCCCAACGCCAGATAAATGAACTTATAGCCACCCACAAGCCCGATATCCTTTACGGACAGCTTCTCAGAGTGGCTGAATATCTGAAAAACATACCCCTGCCAAAAGCCATCGACTATCAGGATGTTTTCAGCAAAGGCATGGCGCGAAGGGCCGAAGTCGCAAAATGGCCTTTTAAGCTTGTTTATCGCACAGAATATCAAAGGCTTAAGAGTTACGAGAAAGAAGTATTTGAGTTTTTTGACCTGAAAACCATTATCAGCCTGCCCGATCGCAATCTTATACCTCATCCCGATAATCAGGAAATTTTAATTGTTCCGAATGGTGTAGATCAAACGTTTTTTGCCCCTGTAAATTCAGAAAAGCAATACGATCTGGTTTTTACCGGTAATATGGCTTATCCGCCAAATGTGAATGCGGCGGAGTTTCTAGCATTGGAAATTATGCCGCTGATATGGACCCGGCGGCCCGAAACAACACTTCTGATCGCTGGCGCAACGCCTGACAGGAGAGTTAAAGCTTTACAAAGCAGTAAGATACATGTGAGCGGCTGGCTCGACGACATCAGAGATGCTTACCGCGGAGGTCGCATATTCATTGCTCCCATGCGTATAGGCACCGGACTCCAGAATAAATTGCTCGAGGCCATGTCGATGGGTTTGCCTTGCATCACCACTTCGCTTGCCCAACAAGCACTTGGCGGCCAGCCTGGTACCGATCTTATTGTGGCCGATGCACCAGATAAAATCGCCGATGCTGCGCTTTATCTGATTACAGATCAGGAGGAAGCGTCAAAAATGGCTGAGGCTGGCAAACGCTTTGTCCGGCAGCACTATCATTGGGAAAGTGCGACAGAAAAACTGTCACATGCCATGGTTAATCTTACAAAGCCCCAAAGCTAAAGTGGCATTCGTTTAGCAAGACCTTTGTTATCTTTGCTTTGTAGATGTTTTGCTAAGTAAATGTAAATCAATAATAAAGACGTGTCGGACGATAAGAAAATCATTTTTTCGATGGTTGGCGTTGGCAAAATAGTGCCGCCAAACCGTCAAATCCTTAAGGATATTTATTTGTCATTCTTCTATGGTGCCAAAATCGGCATTATTGGTCTGAATGGATCGGGCAAATCTTCCCTCTTGCGCATCATCGCCGGGAAAGACACATCCTTTTTGGGTGAGGTTGTTTTTTCGCCGGGCTATTCTGTGGGAATGCTCGATCAGGAACCTGAGCTCGACCCAAACAAAACAGTGCGACAGGTGGTTGAGGAAGGTGTGCAGGAAATTGACGACATCCTGAAGGCCTATGAGGAAATTAACAACAAGTTTCTCGAGCCCATGGACGACGACGAGATGAATCGGCTGATTGAAGAGCAGGGCAGGCTAACCGAACTAATTGAGCACAAAGATGCCTGGGAGCTCGACCGCAAGCTTGAGATTGCTATGGATGCGCTCAGATGTCCGGAACCCGATACTCCTGTGGGTGTGCTTTCGGGGGGCGAGCGTCGCAGGGTGGCGCTGTGCCGTTTGTTGCTCAGCGAACCTGACATTTTGCTGCTCGACGAGCCTACCAACCACCTTGATGCAGAATCAGTGGAGTGGCTCGAGCAACATCTGCAGCAATACAAGGGCACGGTAATCGCTGTAACGCACGATCGTTATTTTCTCGACCATGTGGCCGGCTGGATACTCGAGCTTGACCGCGGCGAGGGCATTCCGTGGAAGGGAAATTACACTTCCTGGCTAGAACAGAAGGCCCGTCGCCTCGAAATGGAGGAAAAAACCGAAAGCCGCAGACGAAAAACACTGGAACGCGAGCTCGAATGGGTGCGTATGGCCCCAAAGGCACGTCATGCCAAATCGAAAGCAAGGCTCAACAGCTACGAAAAACTGCTCAATGAGGATACCAAACAAAAAGAGGAGCGTCTGGAAATCTTCATTCCCAACGGTCCGCGTCTTGGGAATAAGGTGATCGAATGCCACAATGTGAGTAAGGCATTTGGCGACAAGCTACTCTTCGAAGGACTGAGTTTTACCCTTCCGCCGAATGGCATTGTTGGTATCATCGGCCCCAACGGTGCAGGAAAAACAACATTATTCAGGATGATTATGGGTATGGAAAAGCCCGACAGCGGTCATTTTGAGCTCGGTGATACTGTCAAAATCGGTTATGTGGACCAGGCGCACGAAGAAATCGACCCTGAGAAAACAGTGTTTGAGATCATTTCCGGAGGGCACGACGATATCAGGCTTGGCAGCCGTACCATCAATGCGCGGGCCTATGTTGCCCGATTCAATTTTACGGGCAACGACCAGAATAAAAAAGCCGGCATCCTTTCGGGTGGCGAGCGCAACCGCATGCACCTGGCTCTTACCCTAAGGCAGGAAGCCAATGTGCTGCTGCTCGACGAACCGGGCAACGACATCGACGTTAATACGCTGAGAGCATTGGAAGAGGGGCTCGAAAATTTTGCAGGATGTGCAGTTGTTATCTCTCACGACCGCTGGTTCCTCGACCGCGTTGCAACACACATTCTGGCATTCGAGGGCAATTCGCAGGTCTATTTCTTTGAAGGCGGATATACCGAATACGAGGAAAACAAGAAAAAACGTCTTGGTGATGCCGGGCCGTCAAGAATTCGTTTCAAAAAGCTCCGTCAGGAATAAAAAAGCACTGGCATAAAAAAGCGAGGCTGCCCCAAAAAGGCAGCCTCGCTTTTTTATATCGGTTTGTGCCTTGAAATTAATGCACAAAAAGAAGCTGAGTGAGTATGTAAACAGGTAAGAGAATGGTGAGTGAGAACTTGATCATATAGCCAAAGAAGCTCGGCATTTCAATCTTGTTTTCCTCAGCAATGGCTTTCACCATAAAGTTTGGTCCGTTTCCAATATAAGTCATTGCGCCAAAGAATACTGCGCCAAGCGAAATGGCTGTGAGCAATCCTTCTGATATGCCGGCTACCAGATTTATGCCTTCGGGCATATGCAGGCCTAAAGCTAGTTTATGGAATGCCAGGGCTGTTGGTGCATTGTCGAGGAACGAGCTGAGCGCACCGGTTGCATAATAGAATGCTGCCGGAGTGGAAACGCCAAGCGTTTCGGCATTGGCATTCAGCCAAAGCAGGGCAGGAATCATGGTAATAAAGATTCCGAGGAAGAGGAATGCGACTTCGATGATGGGTGTCCAGGTAAATTTATTGTCAATGCGCAATTTTCGCGGAGTGAAGTAGAGCGAAAGTCCTGCCATCAGAAGCATAGAGGCTTCTCGTACAAAGCCATAATAGTGATTGTCGTGAATGATGTGCAGATAGTGCTCATTGAGGAAAGCTACCGACATGATTACGCCCAGGAGGAAGATAAAGTTATAAGTTCCCGTAAGGGTGATGGGTTCAATGTTGGTTCTGTCCTTCTTAATCGCCTCGGGGCTCTCTTTTTTGTAATAGTATTTGTCGGTAAAATAATAGATGGTAAGCAGCACTGCAAGCACAAATGCCCATTCTTTAAACAGGCTGAAGAACCATTCGAACGGAGCTCCGCGCAGGTATAGAAGGAACAGTGGCGGGTCGCCCAGAGGTGTCAGCATACCCCCTGCATTGGCAACAATGGCTATAAAAAACAGGATGGTATGAACTTTGAATTGCCTTTCGGAAATTGTACGAATTACAGGGCGGATGAGCAACATTGCAGCACCCGTCGTTCCCATAAAGCTTGCAAGCAAGCCGCCGATAGCCAGAAACAGCGTGTTGATCCACGGCTTGGCTTCAATGTCGCCCTTCAGCTGTATGCCCCCGGTGATGATGAACAGCGAGCCCAGCAAAATGATGAACGGGATGTAATCGAAAAGCATCTGATGCATCAGCGCGGCTGATAGACTGTGATAAATCAGCCAGATAGCCGTTGGCACGCCGAGTACCAACGAGATGATCAGCTTGTTTTTGTTTTCTTCCCACCAGTGATGGAAAAAAAGAGGTCCAATTGCAATGAACATCAGCATGATAAGAAATGGTACTGATGCCCAGAGCGGAATTTCCATGAGTAGTTGATCTGCCATTTTATTCACACTTAAGATTGAGGGCGCTAAATTAGAGGCTTTAAACTTCAATACAATAGAGAATCGACTGTTATAGCGTAATTTAGAACGAGTTAAAATAAATGGAGTTTCCTTTATATGTCCATTTAAACCTATGATCGAAAGCCATGAATGGTAGGAAACTTTAAACGTCTTTGCTTTATTTGCCAATGCAGTATGCTTTCAGGGCAAAGCAGCAGGGCCAGAGCAGCTCCAAGCTTTTAATGAGAGATATTTGCAAAAATTGCTGATGGAAAAAAATGAAGCCTATGGTAAGGATTGATAAATCAATGCTTGATGAATTATGCGCCAAAGCAGAATCTTCTGCCCGTTTGCGTATGAATTACAACTTTCACGATGGCGATAGCGATATCTTGCAACGCATGCTGAACGCCATGGAACCAGGTACTTACATCAGGCCACACCTGCACAAGGACCCCGATAAGCGCGAAGCCTTTATTTGCCTTCGCGGCCGCTTCATGGTGGTGGAATATAACGATGACGGCACTATTCACGACTTCATCATTCTAGATCCTCAGGAAGGTAATTTTGCATGTGAGATTGCCGCCGGACGTTATCACAACATGATTGCGCTGTGCAGCGGCTCGGTGGCCTACGAACTTAAGGACGGTCCATACGATCCGGCAACCGATAAAAAATTTGCCCCATGGGCACCCGAAGAGGGCAGTCCCGGGACTTCACAATTCATTGCCAGAATATTAAACCAGACGGGTAATGCAATCCCTGATTGATTGCTGAAATTACCTGTCCTGCGGCGCAAAATCCCTAAATTTGCCGCCAAATATTGCCGATGACATCCAAGTCCTCCATACCCAAAGGCACGCGCGATTTTGGACCTGAAGTGATGGCTCGCCGAAATTATATTTTGGATACCATTAAGCAGGTATTCAGATTATTTGGCTATCAGCCCATCGAAACTCCCGCAATGGAAAACCTCTCCACACTGCTCGGAAAATATGGTGAGGAAGGCGATAAGCTGCTATTTCGGATTCTCAACTCCGGCGATTTCCTTCAAAATGTCGATCTGTCATCCGTTAATGGTGTCTCAGATTTGCTTCCTCACATTACTGAGAAAGGTTTACGGTACGACCTTACCGTTCCGTTTGCCCGCTTTGTGGTGCAGAACCGAAACGAGCTTCCATTTCCTTTCAGGCGTTATCAGATTCAACCTGTTTGGAGAGCCGACCGCCCGCAAAAAGGACGTTACCGCGAATTTTATCAATGCGATGCCGATGTGGTAGGCAGCGATTCCCTGCTCAACGAAGCCGAACTGGTGCAAATGGTCGATATGGTTTTCAGCAGGCTTGGAATAAAGGTAGTCGTAAAAATCAACAACAGAAAAATTCTGGCCGGACTTGCCGCTGCCATCGGACAACCCGAAAGGCTCACCGATATCACAATGGCCATTGACAAACTTGACAAAATTGGTATCGAAAAAGTCAACGAAGAGTTGGCGGAACGTGGCCTTCCGGAACAAGCCATCCAGGCCTTGCAACCGGTTCTTTTCACGAAAGGCGATGCCTATGCCAAGCTCGAAAGCCTGAAAAAAATCATAGGTCATATAGAGGAAGGTACCAAAGGAATCGAAGAGATGACGATTCTTCTCAAATACCTTGCCAACAGCAAGCTGAGCCTTCAGCTGGAATTTGACCTGACACTGGCCCGCGGGCTGAACTACTATACCGGTGCAATTTTCGAAGTGAAAGCCCTTGATGCTGCTATTGGAAGCATTTGTGGCGGAGGCAGGTACGACAACCTCACCGGAGTATTTGGTATGCCCGGAATGTCGGGCGTAGGCATCAGCTTTGGCGCCGACAGGATCTACGACGTGATGAACGAACTTGAATTGTTCCCGGCCACCTCTGCTGATACCACCCACGTTTTGTTTCTCAATTTTGGTCCGGACGAAGAACAATACTGCCTACCTAAAGTCAGTCAGTTGCGGCAGCTGGGAGTCAATACCGAAATCTATCCCTCAGCTGAGAAGCTAAAAAAGCAAATGCGCTATGCCGACCAAAAAAACATACCTCTTGTGGTGATGGCAGGAGAGAGCGAAATGGCAGGAAACAGTTTTACCCTTAAGGATATGAAGCAAGGCGGGCAGCAAACGCTCCCGTCAGCCAGTCTTGCAAAAGCGATACATGAGTTGTTGCAGGCAAAATGAATTGAAATATTGTATCAAGTGCTTTAGCAAACACCTAATGCGTTAGTTGCTAAGGCTTTATAAACCAAAACCTCTGGCACATGAGCGTGCACTACATCAGCAGCGAGAAGCTGACATTTTCGACCATTTTCGACATCATACGTCACAAGCACAAGCTTTCCCTTTCGCCCGATGCCCGCAACAGGATTCAGCAATGCCGCGATTATCTTGACCGTCGCATGGAGCAGCAGGACGAACCCATTTATGGCATAAACACTGGCTTTGGATCGTTGTGCGACACCAAAATTTCGAAGCAGGATCTTGGCACACTTCAGAAAAACCTGGTTATGTCGCATGCCTGCGGCACGGGCGAAGAAGTGCCGGCTGAGGTGGTCAGGCTTATGCTTCTGCTGAAGATTCAAAGCCTTGCTTATGGTCACTCCGGCGTACAGGTGCAAACAGTGGAAAGACTCATCGAGCTTTATAACCGCGAAGTGTATCCCGTTGTTTATCAGATGGGTTCGCTTGGAGCATCCGGCGATCTGGCCCCCTTGGCCCATTTGTGCCTGCCCTTGTTGGGCCTGGGCGAGGTAAGGGTAAACGGTGCCGTAATGGCGGCATCCGAGTTTAATCGTATGTTGGCCTGGAAGCCAGTAGAATTGCAATCGAAAGAAGGGCTGGCGCTGCTCAACGGTACGCAGTTTATGAGTGCATACGGGGTAATGAGTCTGATCAGGCTTTTCAGGTTGTCCATTTTGGCCGATCTCATTGGTGCAATATCGCTTGATGCCTTCGATGGCCGGCCCGAGCCATTCTATGAAGCCGTTCATTTGATACGTCCGCATCGCGGTCAAATAGAAACAGCCCGGCGAGTACGACACATTCTCGAAGGTAGTGAGCTGATTAACAGGCCAAAGAATCATGTTCAAGACCCCTACAGTTTTCGATGCATTCCACAGGTTCACGGAGCTTCGGTGGACGCTATGAATTATGTTGCTCAGATATTTAGTCAGGAAATCAACTCCGTTACCGATAACCCAACGATTTTTCCCGAGGCCGACCTTGTACTTTCGGCGGGTAATTTTCATGGCCAGCCGCTTGCTCTCGCGCTCGATCACCTGGCGATAGCCGCAGCCGAATGGGGAAATATTTCCGAAAGACGCACCTATCAGTTGCTCAACGGCAAAAGAGGTTTGCCATCATTTTTAGTAGCCAATCCCGGACTCAACTCCGGATTTATGATACCGCATTATACTGCTGCCGGCATTGTTAGCCAAAATAAGCAGCTGTGCACACCCGCTTCGGTCGATAGCATCGAATCGTCGCAGGGCCAGGAGGATCATGTGAGCATGGGCGCCAATGCCGCAACAAAGGTTTGGAGGGTTGTGCAGAACCTTGAACAGATACTTGCCATCGAGCTGTTTACCGCCGCTCAGGCGCTCGAGTTTCGCAGGCCGCTGAAAAGTTCGCCTATAATTGAGCATTTTGTTGCGCAGTATCGCAGGGAAGTGCCTTTTGTAACGGAGGATACCACCATGTACGTACACATGCACAAATCAGCTTCATTTCTAAGGCAAGTGCAGCTCGAACTACCTGATGCACTGGTAACTGGAATCTGAATCTACCCAAAGAGCAGACGGTAAGGCCGGCTGATATATTCTTCGAGCTGCGATACCGAAACGTATTTGCTCCACCGTCCGGCTTCATTCCCTTCGAAATACAGAATCAAGGTCGGAAAGGCAAATACACCCATCCCGGCCGGTAGCTCCGGATATTTTAGCGCATCAATAAACTCCAGTTTGATTTCGGGAAACCGCTCTCCGATCAGCTCACTCACTTTTGGTCTCAAGCTCACGCAGGGAGCGCACTGATCGTGATAAAAATAAACAATCAGTGCTTGATGCTGATTGGGAAGTTTTTGCAATTCATCTGCGTTCATGAAATTGACATATATATAATAAGGTGTAAAATTACGATAAACCCCTTAATGAGAAAAAGCAGCGTTTATTGCTATCTTCGCTGCAATTCAAAGATTGTACGCAGTGGAAACAGGTTTACAGCAAAACTTCAACGAAAGAACATCCAGGCCCGCTTTGCTCACTTTTTTATGTATTCTAAGTTTTATAGGTTCGGGCCTGAGTGCTGTGAGTGGTTTTTTTGTATTTATTAATCATCAGGTTATACTCGAAATGCTGACAGAAGAAGTTCTTGAGCAGTTCGGTATGCCGCTTCAAACTTTTTTTTCAGTTCCACGACAATACTTTTTGATAGTAGCTCTGCTCAATGTGGTCTCTTTTGTGGGTGTGCGGTTTATGTGGAGGCTTCGCCGGCCAGGCTTTCATCTTTATGCTATTTCGCAGCTGCTCATTATAATCGTTTCTACCGTATTTATATACAAACCTGCAGGGGTTTTTCCGGGCTTCGACCTCATGCTTACGACCCTTTTTATACTGCTCTACCTTCGTTTCAGGGAGGTCATGTCCTGACCCAAATTCCCTTCAACTCACTTGTCATGAACAACAGACAGTTTTTTGTATTGGTTCTGGCGCTGGTATATTACCTGTTGTCGCTGGCTTTACTGTTGATACCGCTGATTTATTCCAGGCAGCAAGCCGAACTTCTCCAGCTCTATCCGGATATTCCCTCCCTTCCCACATTCTTTAATCTTGTTTTCCTGCTGCTTGCCTTACATATTCTTATTATTGCTTCTTTGGTTTTTACAGCCATTACAAGGAAAAAGGCAGGATTGTGGATGCTTGTTATTTCCGGTGGGATATGGCTGGCATTTCAATTTGCAAGAGATGAAGGGCTAAATCTTCTGCGGCCGGTTGCGGAAATTGTTGTTTTGGCACTGTTTATTCTGGTGTTTGGAGTAAACCGAGCAAAAGAGCCTCTGCTGAAGGTTGATCCTGAAGTAGCTGAAAATGAACAACAAACACCTTAACACATGTTAACATATAGCTTCGTTTGTATGTTTACAATGTGAAGTCAAGAGGCAATTTTGCTTCATTTCTTTAAAAAATCTTGCACATTTGCTTAAGATTGTCTTAATTCGTGCCGGGAAAAGTCTAAGAAAAAAATAAGCATGAAAGATTCCATGATTAAGTTTCACTAAACAATTCACTAACCAAAATTCATCAGTATGAGAAAAATTACCTTGTTGCTCGCCTGCATCTTTTTTTCCATGCAGGTTGTGCTCGCTCAACGGATCATCACCGGTACGGTGACGAGCGCTGACGATGGTAGTGGTATTCCGGGCGTAACGGTTGTCGTAAAAGGCACCACCATCGGAACGACTACCAATCTCGACGGTAAGTATCAGCTTGATGTGCCGGCAACCGCCCGCACCCTGGTTTTCTCCTTTGTGGGATTGAAGACTCAGGAAGTGGAGATTGCAGGCCGCACGCTGGTTAACGTTACCATGCAATCCGATGTTAAAGCGTTGGAAGAAATCGTGGTAGTAGGTTATGGTGTTCAGCAGCGCCGCGACGTTTCGGGCTCCGTTTCGAAAGTAAAGGGCGAAAACCTGCGCACCATTCCTGTACAGACCTTCGACATGGCCCTGCAGGGAAAAGCTGCCGGTGTCACTGTTACGGTTCCCAATGCCGTTCTCGGTAACCCTCCGGTAATCAGGGTGCGCGGTGTGAACTCGATTTCGGGAAGCTCGAGCCCGCTTTATGTTATTGACGGTGTTCCGGTGTTTACCGGCGACTTTGGCCGCAATGCCACCCCGGTTAACCCCCTGGCTGACATCAACCCAGCCGACATCGAAAGTATCGAAGTGCTGAAAGATGCCTCGGCTACCGCTATTTACGGTTCGCGTGCTGCAAACGGTGTTGTGCTCGTCACTACCCGTCGCGGACAGCAAGGCAAGGTCACCGTTACCTACGATGCTTCGGTGGGCTGGAATTCACCTTATCGCCTTTATGATCTGATGGACGCCTACCAATTTGTTGAAGTAAAGAACAAGGCCCGCGAGAATATAGGCCTTGCTCCTGCCTATCAGCTTGACACCATCGACGGCAATATCGTAAACACCAACTGGAACGATGTTGTTTACCGCACAGGTTTCCAGCATAACCACAACCTATCGGTTTCGGGTGCAAGCCCCAACACTACCTATAATTTCTCGGCCGGCTACTCCAATACCGACGGTATTATCCGCACCAACTCGCTGGAGCGCCGTTCGTTCCGTTTCAATATCGACCACAAGATTACCAAAGCTTTCAGTGTTGGCGGTAGTGCCGGTTATACCAACACCTTCGCAAATGCACCTCAAACTGGTTCGATTGCCGGTGCAAACTTCGCTACAGCCGGTGCCGGACGTCTGGCTTTCGTAACCGCCCCTATTGTTCCGGTGATGTTGCCCAATGGCGATTACAATATCGACTACCCCAACAACCGTATCGGATTGCGCAAGAATACCCAACCCGTTGGTTTCTTCCACCCGCAATTCCTGTTCGACAAAAACTATAACAACGCTCAAAGCGACCGCGTACTCGGATCGTTCTTTGCCAACCTTGAGCTCTACAAGAACCTCTTTGTTCGCACAACCTACGGTATCGACTACAGCCAGATCGAATCGAAAACCTTCTGGCACCCGCTCCATGGCGACGGCCGCACCAACGGTGGTGAAGCCTTCAACTATTTCGACCGCCGCAAGCGCTGGAACTGGACCAATACCCTCAACTATTCGACCACTTTAGCTGAGAAACTCAACGCATCAATCCTGCTTGGTCTCGAAGAACAATATACACAGTTTGACGGATGGTCGGGACGTAGAACCGGTCTTGCCGATCCTTTCTTCCAGGATTATCAGGGCTCATTTACCACGCCTCAGCAGCCTCCGGCAGCACTCCTCAGCGAGAACTTCTTTACTTCCTCTTTCGGTCGTATCAATCTTAACTGGGACAGGAAGTATTACTTCGATGCTTCGCTGCGTCGTGACGGTTTCTCGGGTCTTGCTCCAGGCAACAAATACGGTAACTTTGGTGGTGCCAGCGTGATGTGGAACATCTCCAACGAAGGCTTCTTCCAGGAAAGCAGTCTTGGTGAAATCTTTTCCGATCTTCGCCTCAAGGGATCATACGGTAGGGTTGGTAACATCAGCGGTGTTAGCGACTTTGCAGCTCTATTCCTATACAGCGCAGGAACATATGGTGGCAATGCCAGCCTCTTCTTCAACCAGGCCGGTAACCTCGATCTGCAGTGGGAAACCTCGAATAAAATGGACCTTGGTCTGGCATGGGCCCTCATGAACGACCGCTTCCAGTTCGAACTCAACTATTTCCACAACAATCAAAATGGCCTCATTCTGAATGTTCCGCAGTCGCCCTCAAAGGGTATCCCCGGAAACACTCTGCCAATGAACGTTGGTGCTATGGTTAACAGCGGTCTCGAATTCCAGCTGACAACCGTAAACATTCGCAATAACAAGCTCGACTGGACCACGACCTTCAACTTTAACTATTTGAAGAATGAGGTAACCGAACTTGCTGACGGTGTACCGTATATTGTTGGTGTAACTCAGCTCGAAACAACAAACCGCACCATGGTAGGTCAGCCTGTTGGCGCTATCTGGGGTGTTGAAACAGGTGGTGTTGATCCACAAACAGGACGTCGTATTTTCTACCGTCGCGATAAAGATCCCAATACGGGTGAGATTACAAAAACCAAGGTTTATTTCGACTTCAGCAAACCAGCCGCTCAGCGTTGGCAGCTTGAAGACGGAACTTTCTCACGTCCGATCGACATCACCAATGACGGTACCATCCTTGGAAGTGCTATTCCAAAATTCTTCGGCGGTATGGACAACAACCTTACCTTCGGAAACATCGATTTCAACCTCGGACTCACCTATGCTCTCGGTTTCTACGTTTACAACGGATCGAAGGCCGGTCTGCGCGACCAGCGTAACTGGAACAATTCGGCTGAAGTTGCTGAAACCTACTGGAAGAACCCCGGCGATATTACCGATATTCCCAAACCCATCTGGGGCGACAATATCTCCAATGGTTCAAGCATGGTGCAGTCGCAAAATGTTGAAAAAGGCGACTACATGAAAGTTCGTAACATTGGCATTGGCTATACGCTCAAGAACGACTTCCTCCGTAAAAACAGCATCAACAGGGTAAGACTCTATGCTCAGGTTTTCAATGCCTTTGTATTTACTGGCTACACTGGTGCTGACCCTGAGATTTCCTCCAATGGTGATGCCAACCTCACCCCCGGTGTGGACAGGAATACTGTGCCTCAGGCAAGGACCATCTCTTTCGGTATGAACCTGGTATTCTAATTTTAAAACGACTAAGAACATGAAAAGAAATATCAAATTTCCCGCACTGGTTTTGCTGATCGTGATGGTGTTTACTTCGTGCAATAAGGATCTGCTCGATCCGACACCACGCACCTCGATCTCCGACAGAACCGCCTTCGAAACCCGTGACCGTATTGTTGGACAGGTTAACGGTATCTATGCAGCATTCAAAAATGGCCAGTATCTTGGAGGCCGTTATCTGGTTTACAACGATATCCGCAGCGACGACTTCCTCAACCTGCAGCAGAATGGTGTTACCGGCCTGCTCACCTGGGGTCACAACCTTACTCCCAGCACCAACGAGGTTCAAAACCTGTGGGATGCTGTGTATGCAGCTATTGGCCGTGTAAACCTGTTCCTCGATGGAATGGAAGAAAACAAGCAGAACATCCTTTCAAAGAACCTGCTTACCGAAGCCGAGTTTAACCAGTTCAAGGGCGAAGCCCTCGCACTGCGTGGACTGGCCTACTTCCACCTCTCGCAGCTTTATGCACGTCCTTTCAAGCAGGGCGCCAACGGTTTGGGAATGGTTCTTCGCCTGAAATTTGTGAAATCAGGTGCTGAGAACGACATGGCCCGCTCAACCATTGGCGAAACCTATCAGCGCATCCTAACCGACCTGAATGATGCTGAAGGTCTGCTCCCGGCAGTTTCGGGCAACAACGACGTTGCAAAAGTTACACGCATTCAGAAGAGCTCAGTGGCAGCACTGAAATCGCGCGTTTATCTCCATATGGAAAACTGGGACAAGGTTATCGAAGAAGCCAATAAGTTGGTTTCAGCCAATGCTCCGTTCACCGCTCCTTCAGGAGTGAGCTATGCTCTGGCCGCCAATTTCGAAAGCATTTTCCGTGCACCCTACACCACCAGCGAATCGATTTTGAGCATGCCAATGTCGGCTACAGAACTTCCTGGAACTCAGAATGGTTTGGCACATTATTTCTCGGTATCCAAGACAGGAATGCAGATCGGAAACAACGAATATCCAATCAATCAGCAAAGCGTAGTGTGGACCAGCACGGCATTCCCCGCCGACGATTTCCGCAAAACCTTTGTTGAGCCGCATACCATTGGCGGAACGGGATATATCTTCCTGAAAAAATACATGTCGTTCCCCCACACCGACTTTGTGCCGATTATCCGTTATGCAGAAGTGCTGCTCAACCTTGCCGAAGCTGAAGCCATGAAAGCCTGGCCCAGCACCAGGGCTGTCGCGCTGCTCAATGCTGTTTACAAGCGCAGCAATCCCAGTGCAACTGATCTGGCAGTTGCAGATTTTGCCAACAGGGATGCCTTTATCAATCGCCTTATGCTCGAGCGTAATCTTGAGTTTCTTGGCGAAGGTATTCGCAGTATGGACGTTACCCGCAAGCTTGCCCCGTTTGCAGCTAAAGGTACTGTTCAGGCCGTTCCTGTAACTTCTGTAGCTTATGTATGGCCCATCCCTCAGAATGAGCTAAATACAAACAGGCTTATTGTTGAAAATCCATGATAAATAGGGTATATAGCTGAAAAACAGGCGGCTCAGTAATGAGCCGCCTGTTTTTTTACTAATAGTGCAACTTTTAAGACATTTTTACAATCAATTACTGTTAGCTCTTAACCTTCTTTAATCAAAACCAAAAACTGAATTAATGTTTGGTAAACATTTTTTGCTTGGATTCTTTGGTTTTTTATTGTGTAATTTAGCGTCCCTCTTAAAAAATGAAAATGGTAAATCGTTTATCCATTGTTTAACTACCTAATTAACCAAAATTCACCAGTATGAGAAAAATTGCTGTTTTGTTGGTGTTCTTGCTTGTTGCTGGCATCAGTGGTGCCTTTGCGCAAACAAGAACCGTATCTGGTAAAGTCACCAGTTCTCAGGATGGTATGGGTATTCCCGGTGTTACGGTTGTTGTGAAAGGAACAACCATCGGGGCCATCACCGACCTGGACGGTAAGTATCAGATCAATGTGCGTCCGGAGCACCGGACACTGGTCTTCTCCTATATTTCGATGAGGACCGTTGAGGTGCCGCTTGGAAATCAGACCAGCATCAATGTTGTAATGGAGCCCGACGTGTTCCAGATCGACGAGGTGGTGGTAACAGCCATCGGTGTATCGCGCGAGAGCAAAGCGCTGGGCTATGCCGTTCAATCGGTTGGCTCGGATGCTATTGTTCGTTCCGCTGCTACAAACCCTGTGAACGCATTAGCCGGTAAGGTTGCCGGGGTGCAGATTACCAATTCATCAGGTGCCGCAGGTGCATCGAGCTTTATGACCATCCGTGGTACCGCCTCTATCACTGGTAACAACCAGCCACTTTTTGTTATCGACGGTGTTCCGATCGACAACTCTCAGCTCACTTCAGGCAATCCTGACGATGGCAGCAACAACCTGCTCTATGGCGTTGCCCTCTCAAACCGCGTAGTTGACCTCAACCCGGAGGATATCGAAAGCGTAAATATCCTTAAAGGTGGTGCAGCCACTGCGCTCTATGGTCTGCGTGCTGCCAACGGCGCAGTAATTATCACTACAAAGAAAGGCTCGGCTGTTGGTGGTCGTCGCAGCAGCGTGGCTTTCAACAGCTCGGTTACTTTCGAACAGGTATCGAAATTGCCTGAAATGCAGCTAAAATATGCTCAAGGTGTTGGCACATACAGCCCAACAACAACAGCAGTCTGGGGTCCTGCCCTTGCCGACCTGCGATTTGACGGTGCAACAAACAATCCAGATTATCCACTTGGCAATATTGTTCCTGCAGCCAGTGCTCCTGCCGGAGCGCAACCAGTTCCTGGTTACGACAATGCAGCAAACTTCTTTCAAACCGGCGTAGCCTACAATAATTCTATCGCGCTAAGTGGCGGCAATGACAATAATACCTATTACCTGTCAATTGCAAACTCATCCAACAAAGGTGTTGTGCCAAATAATACCTTCGACAGGACTAATATTTCGCTCAACAGCGAAAGCAAGTTGTCCGACAAGTTTAAAAGCGAAACAAGGCTGGCTTATGCAAATTCAGGTGGTATCAGAATCCAGCAGGGTTCGAATACCTCTGGTGTGATGCTTGCGCTGATGCGTATGCCCCCCAACTTTGATATTACTGGTGGCGTTGAAGATCCGGTTAACGACAAAGCATCCTATATGCGTCCTGACGGTACACAGCGCAATGCCTACCGTGGTGGAGGTTACGACAACCCGTTCTGGACAGTGAATATGAACCAGTTCAAAGACGTTGTAAACCGTTTAACCGGACATACATCGCTTAGCTATATTGCCAATGAATGGCTCACCGTTACCTATCGTATTGGCACTGACTGGTACAGCGACCGTCGCAAACAGTTCTTTGCACGTGGTTCGCGTACTGCCCCCAACGGACGTATTTACGAACAGCAGTTCTTTGTTCAGGACATCAACTCCGACCTGCTCTTTAATATCAGCAAAAAGATTAACGAGGACATCAACTTCAATGCACTGATCGGACAGAACATGTTCCAAACCTCGTTCCAGAATCTTTATGTTCAGGGCGATAACCTCACCGTTCCGGGATTTTATCATCTCTCGAACGCCGCTACTTATATTACCCGCGAAGGAAAAAGCAAGAAACGTACGGCAGCCATCTTTGCCGACCTTGGCATTTCATACAAGAACATGATTTATTTCAATGCTACCGGTCGTAACGAATGGTCAACCACCCTGCCCGAAGGTAACAATTCATTCTTCTTCCCTTCGTTCAATGGTTCATTTGTATTTACCGAGCTTCCATCGCTCAAGGACAACAGCATCCTGCCTTATGGTAAGCTGCGTGCTTCTTATGCCATCATTGCAAACGATGCTTTTGCATATGGAACTTTATCGAGCTTTGGCGGCGCTGCCTTTGCTGACGGCTGGACCGATGGTATCAGCTTCCCCTTCCTCGGCGTTCCCGGATTTACCCTGTCGACGACGCTTCCCAACAGCGAACTTGAACCTGAATTCCTGAAATCGTTTGAAGTTGGTGTCGACCTGAAGTTCCTCAAGAATCGTCTGGGTGTCGACTTTACCTGGTATAACAATAAAAACGAGAAACTCATTCTCTCCGTTCCGATCGCCAAGTCGTCGGGATACTACGCAGCCAACCTCAACGCTGCATCGATGGAAAACAAGGGTATTGAGCTGACACTACGCGGTATTCCGGTTCAAAGCAAGGACTTCAACTGGAATATTGACGTTAATTTCACAAAGAACGTTAACGAGGTGCTCTCGTTGGCCGAAGGCGTTGACAATGTATTCCTGGCCGGTTTCGTAGGCTCGCAAACCCGGGCCGTTGTTGGGCAGTCGTACGGAAGCATTTTTGGAAACGACTGGAAACGTGATGCCAATGGCAACATACTAATTGTTGATGATCCCAATGCATGGAACTACGGCTATCCAGAAAGCAGCGAAGACGAAACCAACCTTGGTAACGTAATGCCAGACTGGACAATGGGTATCAACAACAGTCTCAGCTATAAAGGCATCAGCCTGAGCTTCCTCTTCGATATCAAGAAAGGTGGAAAGATGTGGAACGGTACTAAAGGTGCCATGTATTTCTTTGGCACACATAAGGATACCGAATCACGCGGCGATGGTGCAATCTACGTATTCGAAGGCGTAAAGATGTCCAATGGCCAGCCCAACGATATCAAGGTTGCAAAGGATATCGACTGGTATCGTAATGGTGAAGGCAGCGGCTTTACAGGACCTGCCGGACAGTTTGTTGAAAGCACCGACTGGGTTCGTCTGCGTGAGCTCACCCTGTCGTATCAGCTCAACCGCAACCTGCTGAAGAAAACCTTCCTGAACAGCGCTGAACTGTTCATGACAGGCCGCAACCTTTGGCTGAGCACTCCTTACACAGGCGTTGACCCCGAAACCAGCCTCATTGGCGCCGGAAACGGACAAGGCCTCGACTACTTCAACATGCCCGGTGTGAAGAGCTACACCCTTGGCCTGCGCCTTACGCTGTAATCAATCACCAATGTTGACAAAACACTAACATGAAAAAACTTAAGAAAATGAGACACAATATCATCAAGAGCGTTAGTCTGTTTCTGTTGATTGCAGTGATGATTTCGGGCTGCAAGAAATGGATTGATACGGACATCAATAAAAACCCCAACAACCCCGCTGATGTTTCCATGGCACTTTTGCTGCCATCAACACAAGGTGGTCTGGGTTATGTGATTGGTGGCGATCATAGCCGTGTTTCCGGTATGTGGATGCAACACCTTTCGGGCGTCGACCGCCAGTCGGCTGCTCTCGAGCGCTATTCGGTGCTCGAATCGGACCAGAACAACCTCTGGAACACCCTCTATGCCGAGGTGCTCAAAAACCTCGATATCCTTGTAAAGAAGGCCATTGATCAAAATGCTCCGCATTTTGAAGGCGTTGGCAAAATCATGACCGCCTACACACTTGGCATGATTACCGACGTTTGGGGCGATGCTCCCTACAGTGAAGCTCTTCAGGGTGAAACAGGAAACCTGACACCCAAATACGACACACAGGAAAAGCTTTACCAAACCATCAACACCCTGCTTGATGAAGGTATTGCCAAGCTGAGTGCTGCCTCTCCGGTTGGCGCTCCGGTTCCCGGAACATCCGACCTTGTTTATGCCGGTAATGCTGCAAAATGGGTAGCCCTCGGCAAATCGCTCAAGGTTCGTTTTGCCCTGCATTTGTCGAAAAAGAATGGTTATGGTCCCGTACGCGACCTGATCAATCAGGGCGGTTTGATTTCGGACAATGCCAACGACTTCCAGATCAACTTTGGAACTGCCGCATCGGCCAATAATCCCCGCTTCCAGTTTGACCAGCAGCGCGGCGACATCCGCGTTGGCAAGCGCGTTGTTGACCTCATGAAGGCTACCAACGACCCACGTATGCCCCGCTACTTCGACAAGAAAACTGCTGCGGAATACGTTGGTTCAGGCCCTGGCGAAAACAACGTGAATGCCGCCTGGATCGGACCTGGCTATGCTGCCAATAACTCACCGGTTTACCTCATGAACTACTTCGAAGTGAAGTTCATTGAAGCCGAAGCCTTCTTCGACACCGACAAGGCTCGTGCTGCCACCGCCTACAACGATGCTGTCAAGGCTTCGTTGGCCAAGCATGGGGTGAGCAATGCCGCATGGGAAGCCGATAATGCCTCCGAAACCGCCACATCCATTACCATGGAGAAAATCATGACCGGCAAATACATTGCCATGTTCATGAGCTCCGAAACATGGGTCGACTGGCGTCGTACGGGCATGCCTTCGCTTACGCTTCCTGCAGGAATCGTTGGCAACCAGACACCCCGCCGTTATCTCTATCCTACCGATGAGCGTCTGTACAACCCGAACATGCCCGCCGGTCTCACCGTTACCAATAAGGTTTGGTGGGATCAGTAAGCCAGGTTAAAACAAACCGATTTTAAGCGGTTAGAATAATTATAAGGATCGCCGGTCATTTGGCCGGCGATTTCTTTTATGACTATATAAAACGAAAACCCCTCATGTCGAGGGGTTTGTGGAACTGGCGGGATTCGAACCCGCGTCCAAACAAGGAGCAACTATGCTTTCTACATGCTTAGCCGTTTGTTATTTTTCGTACAAGGCCTGGAAAACGGCATCCTGAACCTTGTCTTATCTCCTGAATTTCATTGGGCTGCCGGAGCTTCGGCCCAACTATCCCAAACTTGATGTGCACCCCGTGCTCAGGCCGGAATCGGGCATCTCCACCTGCGGGATGTCTCGTCAGGGCGCCTTGCACCCCGATAAAGCTTCAATCTACTGTGCTTCGATTAAGCAGCGAGAGCGTAGTTAGTTTCGCCAATTGTTGTTCGCGATCAAGTTTTACGAGCGTCATCGCAAGGCTCGGCATGCTTACACAACCACTCTGCTTGCTGTCAAAACCTGTCAGTCCCGTGGTAATGTGGAAATGCATCAAACATTATGCCACTGCAAAGATACAATATGTCGGTCGCCTGAAGCAAAAAATCTCAGCCATTGAATGGTCGCGCAAAGCGCAACACATCTTCTCTTGATATAGCCGGACCAGCAAGGATAACCAGGCGTTCCACTGCATTATGAAGCTCGCGTATGTTGCCTGTCCATTGGTATTGCTGCAACTCAAGCAGCGCTTCATCAGTGAATCTGGCCGGAGGTTTACCCATCCGTTGCGATACCAGCTCAGTGAAATGAGCAACCAGCAGCGGGATGTCGTCGGCTCTTTCGCGCAAAGGCGGCACATGAATGACGATAACGCTCAGACGATGATAAAGGTCTTCACGGAAGCGACCAGCCTTGATTTCCTCGTGTAGGTTTTTGTTGGTGGCACTCAGAATGCGCACATCCACCGGTATCTCTTTTTCGCCACCCACGCGGGTTATCTTGTTCTCCTGCAGGGCCCTGAGCACTTTGGCCTGTGCGGCCAGGCTCATATCGCCTATTTCGTCCAGAAACAGGGTGCCTCCGTGTGCCAGTTCAAAATCGCCTTTGCGCTGTTTGATGGCTGAGGTGAATGAACCTTTTTCGTGCCCGAAAAGCTGACTCTCGATGAGCTCCGAAGGGATTGCCGCACAATTCACCTCGATGAAGGGTGCGTGCGAGCGGTTGCTAAGCTCGTGTATCTGTCTGGCAACCAATTCTTTGCCTGTTCCGTTCTCGCCGGTAATCAATACACGGGCATTGGTTGGTGCTACTTTACCGATCATTTCCCTGATCTCGGTGATGCTGGCCGACCGGCCAATCATCTCGTACTGTTTGCTCACCACCTTTTTCAACGCTTTCGTTTCGCTCACCAGACGCGACTTGTCCATGGCATTGCGCAAGGTAATGAGCAGGCGATTGAGGTCGGGTGGCTTGGAAATGTAGTCGTAAGCGCCTTTTTTGATGGCTTCGACGGCCGTTTCGATGGTGCCGTGGCCCGAAATCATCACCACCGGACTTTCGGTGAGTTGCTTCAAGGTTTCAAGCGTCTCTATCCCATCCATATCGGGCATTTTGATGTCGCACAAAATCACATCATAATCCTGTTCTTTGGCCATGGCAATACCGTCGGGGCCGTTGGGCGCATCGTCAACCTTGTATTTTTCGTATTCCAAAATCTCGCGCAGGGTGCGTCGGATGCTTACTTCGTCATCAATGATGAGAATCCGGGGCATGTTCTTTTTTGGGTAAAATTACGAATTGTTGGCCAAAGCTGCAGGCCGGGAGCTTCCGATCGAAGTGCTGTAGGGCGATATGGTTAATTTTGCAGCTATGCACAGTAAACATTTGCTGAAACCGATCTGGCTTACTTTGTTTCTGTTGGGCGTCCTGCAAAATGCCTTAAGTCAGAATAACCTCTGGAAAGTGAGCGCTGACAGCACTTTGCTAAAATTTCCCTGGACTGGTGGACTGGATGCATGCCAGTTTGCCGCGCTTGACCTGAACATGGATGGGGTGGACGACCTGGTGGTTTTCGACCGCAGAGGCAATCGCTGGCTGTGTTTTCTGAACGATGGTCTTCCCGGGCAGATTAGCTACTCTTGGGCACCACAATATGTCCGTTTCTTCCCTCAGGTTTCCGACTGGGTAGTGTTCGCCGATTACGATGGTGATGGTAAACCCGACCTTTTCACCTATTCGCCCGGTTGGGCCGGAATCAGAGTCTTCAAAAACACCTCGACCACTCAGCCACAATTTACGCTTGTGGTCGATCCGTACCTGAGCTCACTGCAGGGCGGGGGATATGTGAATATCATCTCCACCAACGCTGACCAACTGGGAATTGCCGACCTTGATGACGATGGTGACATCGATCTGCTCACCTTCTGGGCATTAGGTACATTTGTTGAACAGCATACGAACAAGTCGAAAGAATTTTATGGCCACGCCGATTCTTTGATCTTCGAAAAAACCAGTTTTTGCTGGGGACGAATTGCCGAAAGCGAAGAAAACAGCACCATTTATCTTGACACCTGTCTTTTTAGCCGAAAATCCAATGGTTTCCGGCATCGTGGAGCTACCATGTTGGTGCACGACTTCACCGGTAACGGCCTTCCCGACCTGCTTTTGGGCGATGTAGATTTTCCGGGCCTGAATTTGCTGATTAACGAAGGAACACAAACTTCGGCCCTCATTGTGGCGCAGGATACTCTGTTTCCTTCGAACGATGTTCCGGTGAGGCTTTTTTCCATGCCGGCTGCTTTCCTCATCGACGTGAACAACGACGGACTGAAAGACCTGATTGTTTCGCCTTTCGATCCGAATTTCGATGTAACGGAAAATTATTCAAGCATCTGGTTATACCTCAATGAAGGCTCTGCCACGCAACCTTTGTTCAGGCTGCATACCAAACGCTTTCTGCAGGATCAAACCATCGATCTTGGTTCGGGGGCTTATCCGGTGATGGTTGACCTTAATGGCGATGGTCTGAAAGACATCATTGCAGGCAACATCGGCCGTTATGTGCGTTCCTGGTTTGTTGGAAACACCCTGCACTCGTCCTACGAGTCGTCGATTCATGTTTTCCGTCAGCAAGGTACCCCGGAGGGAATAACTTTCACCCGAACCAGCCGCGACCTTGCTGGTTTGTCGTCTTTAGGTCTCAGAGGTTTGGTGCCAGCATTTGCCGATATTAGCGGCAACGGCCTGCCTGATATGTTGGTTGGAAGCGAGAATGGTGGCTTGATCTATGTGGCGCAAAAAAGCCCTGGAGATTGGGTTATGCGCAGCACAAATTTCGGCGGCATCCAAACTCCGCCCTGGTCAGCACCTTCCTTGTTCGATCTGGACGAAGATGGTATCTCCGATCTGATGATTGGCTCGGTGAATGGCAGAATTATTTTTTACAAAGGTTCCAAAATAGGCGATTCGCTTGGATTTCAATTCGTAAAGAATAATCTGGGGGGCATTGATGTTACGGATTACAATGTTTCGTACGACGGTTTCAGTGTGCCTCAGGGATTTATTGCTCCCGATGGTTCACCGCGTCTGGTGGTGGGAAGCGAAAGCGGAAAAGTGTGGCTCTTTGGCAACATACGGGGCAATATCAACGGCAATTTTGCACCCCTCAACGATTGGCAAAGTATTCTCGACACCCTTGTAACGCATATTGATGCTGGTTTTCGTTCGGCGGCATTTGTCGGACAACTTGGCAACGACCAAAAACTGCACATGCTTACGGGTAATTTCAGCGGCGGGCTTGAATTGTGGAACGGAACAGCTTCCGTGTTTCCGGGTATTGCCGAGAAACGACCTGAGCCGCTGAAAATCTGGCCCAATCCATCCAATGGATTGGTGTACTTTGAAACTGCAAACACTGATTGCCTGTCTGCACTGATCCGCATTTACGACAACGCATCGCGACTTGCTGTATCAAAATCTGTGAATCTCGGTGGTGGTAAAAGAATATTGGATGTAAAAGGCTTAAAGCCAGGCGTCTATATTTTCGAAATGCGGCTTTGTACGGATGAGCTTCGGCGATCGAAATTTGTCAAATTGCCCTGATTTCCGCAATCAATCGGGCTTGAAAAAGAAGGTAATGCGCATCCGTCCATAATCAATCCTGCATTGGTGTTGATGCATGAGGTCACCGCCAAGCACACCTACTATTCGCGGCAAACCCAGGGCCTCGTATGAGCTGTGCACATTGCTCAGATTGATCACCACCGAAGGATAATTGCGAATTTTCAACCGGCCAAAACTAATCTTGTCAATGACGGTTACTCTACTTGGCATCTCGCTGGTACCCAGGCCTGTAGAAAGCTTCTCGTTGTCTTCGAAATTAGCTCCTTTTAAATAGGACATCACCCCATGCTCATCGAAAACGGTTCGTGAAGCCCCGGTATCCACCAGAAAATTAGCTTTCTTTCCATTGATTCTGCCGATGATAAGGATGTGAAATCCATCCTGTTCTATGGGCAGCAATTGAATTGGAAGGCTGGTGGAACGTTGTTTCATCAGAAGTTGGGCTTGAGGGCGTATTTGTTGTAGAAATCTTCGATTATTTTCACAGCTTCTTCGGCAGTGTCGACAAGGCTGAAGATTTCCATGTCATCGGGCGAAATATTGTGCTCGGCAAGCATCACTTCCTTTATCCAGCCAATGAGCCCCGACCAGTATTCCTTGCCCACCAGCACGATGGGAAATTTAACCAGTTTTTGTGTCTGAATAAGGGTGATGGCTTCGAACAATTCGTCCATGGTGCCAAAACCACCTGGCAGAACGATATAACCCTGCGAATAGCGCATGAACATCACCTTTCGCACAAAAAAGTATTGAAGCTCAATGTATTTGTCGCGATCGATAAAGGGATTCGGAGCTTGCTCAAAGGGCAGCTCAATGTTAACGCCAACCGATTTGCCTCCAGCAAAATGGGCGCCTTTGTTGCCGGCTTCCATAATGCCCGGGCCTCCTCCCGTAATGATGCCAAATCCTTTTTTTGTGAGCAGGTAGGCTATTTCTTCGGTAAGACGGTAGTATTCATGGCTGGGCTTGGTGCGGGCCGAGCCGAATATGGCCACACATGGACCAATCTTGGCCAGTTTCTCAAATCCATCAACAAATTCGGCCATGATTTTGAAAACCGACCATGAGTCGTGCGATTTGATTTCGCTCCAGGTCTTGGGTTTAAAGGCCTCCTGGATCAGCCTCTCCTGATTTTCGCTGTTCATTGGTTAATTTGGAGTCATAGTGAGTCTTTGTCGCTGAAATACTTCATGAACTGAACACGTTCGTATATGGCAGGATCACTGATTTTTTTCTGACTGAGCATACCGGAAAAGTCGCTGATCTTTTTGAATCCATGCTCCTCCATCCATTCACGCAGTTCGTTGTGCATCACAGCAGCATAGCCGATACCGTGACGATAAAATGCGCTTGCCACCTGAACTACTGACGCGCCTGCCAGCAGCAGCTTCGCTGCCGCTTTGCCATCATGCACTCCTGTTGTGCCTGCCATATCGCACGAAAGCCTTCCGTGCAGCATGGCAATCCAGCGCAGCGGCATGCTCAGCTCGCCAGGGCTGCTCAGCACATGTCCCTGATTGACCTGCAATTTGTCGAGGTCGATATCAGGACTGTAAAACCTGTTGAATAGCACAAGCGCGCCGATACCGCTATGCGACAGATCAATGGCAAACTGCGCCAGATTGGAGAAATAATAGCTGATTTTCAGCGCAATGGGGATACTGATGCGTCGTTTTACCTGTTTTACGATTTCAAAGTAAACTTTTTCATTGTCTTCGCTGCTGCGGCCAATCGCCGATGGCAATACAAAAACGTTGAGCTCCAGGGCATCGGCTCCGGCTTTTTCGATTTCGTCGGCAAAGGTCATCCATTCGTAGGCCGATTTGCAGTTGATACTGGCGATGATGGGGATGTCGACAGCCTTTTTTGCCTCGCTGATCAGGTTGAGGTATTTGTCGAGGGTTTCGCGCCGAAGGCGAACATCGAGGTAGTCGAGAAACTCTTCACGACCCGTCTTGTCGGCTTCCTCACGCAGGACGTGATGGTATTCGTGGATAATTTCTTCTTCGAATATCGATTTGAGAACCACAGCACCCACGCCCTGCTGTTCAAGATGCCTGATTTTCACCAAAGTGTCCGTGAAGCCGGAACTGGCGGCAATGATAGGGCTGCGCAAGCCAAGGCCCATATAGGAGCATGAAAGGTCAATCATAAATGCAGTATTACTCCCGTAAAAATAGTGTTTTAGAGGATGTCAGCGGCAGGGAATAAGGAAAAATAACTATCTCTGAATCGATCTTCTAAAAGATGTAAATAGCGGCTGCTGTAAGGCGAACATTGCCAATTGCCCGCGTCTGCTTTACTTTTCCTTCATTGTCGGGTGTGCCATAGTAGGCCCGGGTATATTCAAGCTCTCCGGCAAGCTTCAACGGACCTGAACTATAACTGAATATGGGCGAAACGCGCATCAATTGGTCTATGTCGTGCCCTTTGGCATAGTATTGTCCTTTATTGGGATGGCTGGTGCCAAAATTTTTGGCATATCCTCCGAAAATACCATAGTGAAATGGTCCTCGTTCGAAGCAAACTTCTGACCACAGGAAAAGGTGATTGGTTGGTGTAAAGGAGATTTTCCCGGTTTGCTGCTCCACTTCTCTCACTGCATAGCCGCCAAGCAAAAGGTGTTCGGTCAGATTTTGACCATAAATGGCTTTTATTCGCCAGTTCCAGTCTTTTGATCCTGTCCTGGCAAAGGCCATAAACGAATGACCCTCAACCGTTTCATGTGTTGGGTAGCCTTTGTTTGTGTATAGAAGTGGCACGATGCGTTTAAAGTCGTAGGCAGCACCAAAAACCAAAGCTTCGTTTTTAAACTGCCACTGCAGATGTATGTTGGGCAAGGCAGCATTTTTCAAGTAAACGGGGCTTCGGCCCAAAGGGCCGTCGCTGGTATTGTCGCGCTGAGTCAGCAGGGTAGCTTCAAGACGGTTCTTTCCCCCGTAATAACGAAAACTGATTTGAGGATTGCGGATAAAAGGCTGAAAAGGCGCGCCCGTGTTGAGTGAATAGAGGTCGGGAAAGACCTCTGGCACAAACATAGGATGCCAGTATTGTCCTATGAGCAATTCGGTCTTTTCCCAGCGCAAATTAACGTATGCATGGCGCAGCCTAAAACTGTTGGACTGAGTGCTGCCGGCCCCTGTGTAGTCGCTTTCGATGAGGGCCGAAGTTTTGGCGCCAAGCGCTTCGGGCCCGCTAAAACGAATGCCTGCCCTTGTGCTCATGGCGCTGAAATTGAGCGAAGGACGTGCGTTAAGATCGGTCCCGTCGGCGCCTGTGCTTCGGTTTAGCGGATAATAAAGCATCAGATCATCGCGGGTGCCATCCACCTGACGCGAATCGTACCAGGCCGAGAACTTTACAAAACCATAGGGCTTTAAAGTAATTTTTTTCTGCTCCTGCGAATGAATTTTCTGTGTAGGTAAAGCAAGGTTAGCAATAAGAAAACACAGAGCTAATCGTCTTATATTCAGCATTTTGTCAATTTCAGTCCTGCTATCTGCAGCGGATAAATTTCAAGCCGCAAAGGTAAAACTAAATTCCACTTCTGTTAAATGTTTAACAACAGAATAGAATAAAAAAGCTGCCCATGATGAGCAGCCTTTCAAGTATTATTTAGTGCGTATTAGTCGTTTTGGGCGGCCAGGAATCGTTCGGCTTCGAGGGCAGCCATGCAGCCTGTTCCGGCGGCAGTAACCGCCTGACGGAATACTTTGTCCTGAACATCGCCGCAGGCAAAAATGCCTGGTACGTTGGTAGCAGTGCTGTCAGGTTTGGTGATGATGTAGCCGGTTTCGTCCATATCGAGAACCCCCTGGAATAGCTCGCTGTTAGGTTTGTGGCCAATGGCTACAAAGAAGCCGTCGATATCAATCACGCGCTCTTCACCGGTTTTGTTGTTTTTAAGAACGGCGCCTTTGAGCGTTTTCATGAAGCCCGATTTTTCGCCAAAGAGTTCTTTGGTTTCGTGATTCCACAGAATCTCGATGTTCGGAGTGTTTATCACACGTTTTTGCATGGCTTTGCTGGCGCGCAGCTCGTCGCGGCGCACGATGAGGTAAACTTTGCGGCACAGCTTGGCCAGATAGGTGGCTTCTTCGGCAGCAGTATCGCCCCCACCCACCACGGCCACATCTTTTCCCTTATAGAAAAAGCCGTCGCAGGTAGCACAGGCCGATACCCCTCCTCCCTTAAATTCTTCTTCGGATGGCAGACCAAGGTATTTTGCAGTGGCACCGGTGGCAATGATGATGGTTTCGGCGATAATTTCCGCACCATCGTCGGCTTTTACTTTGAAAGGACGCTGCGAGGCATCCACTTCAGTCACCATACCCCAACGAATATCTGTGCCAAAGCGTTCGGCCTGTTGTTTCAACTGCTCCATCATTTCCGGACCGGTGATTCCTTCAGGATAGCCCGGAAAATTTTCTACTTCGGTGGTGGTTGTTAGCTGACCACCGGGCTGAATGCCCATATACATAACCGGGTGCATATCGGCCCTGGCGGCATATATGGCGGCAGTGTAACCGGCTGGTCCTGAACCGATGATCAGGCATTCAACGTGTTGTGGATTTGTGCTCATGCTGAACTATTTAAATTTTGGTTTTCTTCGCGAAAATTATGCCATCAGGGTTAATCGGCCGTAAATACTTACAAAAGTGTTTTCTCCTGACAACTTGTCTGTCCAATTAACGGTGATATTAAAGCGCTTCAAAGATACGTGAAATTTTGGCAATAATAAAATCAAAACAATCTTACTTTATGTCTAAATGACTGTAGGATAGTATTATGGCTAATGAAAAATAAAAACTGTTGCAGACTGCCTTAAAACATATTATCTTTGCACCGCAAATTGCAATCGGGGCGTGGTGCAGTTGGCTAGCATACTTGCATGGGGTGCAAGCGGTCGCCCGTTCGAGTCGGGCCGCTCCGACGAAAAACCCTCACAGCGATGTGGGGGTTTTTCTTTTACTGATAGCTGTTAAGGACTGACGATTCAGGCATAGCACTGTCGTTGCTCAGCGTTTGAATGCGCAGAGAAGGTTTTCTCCTGCTAAAACTGCCCTTTTACTGATGCATTTGTACATTAATGATCTAATCGTGTACATTTGACATCACCAAAAACCATTCAACCATGCGTAAGTACATCATCATCATTGCCATCTTGCTGGTGCTCGGTGCCATGCAGTTTATCCGCCCCGAGCGCAACCTTGCCACAGTTGAAAGTCGTTACGATGTGTTTTACCTTACGGAAACCAATCCCGAGCTGGTGCGCACCGTGAAGATGGCCTGCTACGATTGTCATTCCGACCGCACAGCCTATCCATGGTATTCAAGCATTGCGCCCATTTCGTGGATGATTGCCAATCATGTGAAAGATGGTAAAAAGCACCTTAACTTTTCGCAATGGACCGTTTACGACAAGGAGGAACGAATGCATAACCTTCGCGAAATCAAGGAAGTATTGGAAAAGGCAGAAATGCCTCCCTCAAGTTATTTGCTCCTGCACAGTGAAGCCAAACTTAGCGGGCCACAACGCCAGATGATCATTCAATGGGCCGATTCGCTGAGTACCCAGATTCAGATGAGCCTCAACTGATGAAGATATGAAACGCGGTATCTTTTTTGGCTTTCTGCTTTTCGTTGCTGCTCAGCTTTTCGCACAAAAGATAACTACCCCTGAAAGCTGGTTTGGATTCAGGCCCGGCGACGACCGGCAACTGTTTGGCTACGAAAAACTCATCGGCTACCTGCGAACACTCGAGAAACAATCCGACAGGGTAAAGCTGGTTTCCATAGGCCGCTCACCCATAGGAAAGGAGATATACGTTCTGCTGCTTTCTTCGCCGGCCAACCTTGAGCGGATCGACGAGCTGAAGGACATCAACCGCAGACTTGCCCTTGAGCCTGACATTCCTGCTGTTGAGCTGGAGAGCATGGTCGACCGGGGAAAGGTATTTGTGGTGGCCACAATGTCGATGCATTCCACCGAAGTGGGGCCTTCGCAATCGGTTCCTCTTATGGCCTACGAGCTGGCAAGTACCAACGATCCGCTCAAGATTTCCTGGCTGGAAAATACGGTTGTGATGATTGTTCCCAGCCACAATCCCGACGGGATGGACATGGTGGTGGATCATTACAATAAATATAAAGGCACCAAATACGAACGCAGTCAGATGCCAGGGGTGTATCACAAATACATCGGTCACGACAACAACCGTGATTTTGTGATGCTTACGCAGGAAGATACACGAGCCATCAGCCGTTTGTTCAGCCACGACTGGTTTCCGCAGGTGATGGTCGAGAAGCACCAGATGGGGGCTACAGGCGTACGCTATTTTGTACCTCCGCCGCACGACCCCATAGCTGAAAACATTGACGCAGGGCTAATCAACTGGATGGGCCTTTTTGGTGCAGCCATGATCAAACGCATGACGACCGACAGCCTTAAAGGGGTTACCCAGCGCTACCTTTTTGACGACTACTGGCCGGGCCATACCGAGACCTGCCTGTGGAAAAACACCATCGGCATGCTCACCGAAGCCGCTTCGGCTCATGTGGCTACTCCGGTTTATGTTGAAAAACAAGAGATTGGTGTGATAGGCAAAGGTTTGGGCGAATATAAGAAAAGCGTGAATATGCCCGATCCCTGGCCCGGTGGATGGTGGCGGCTTTCGGACATTGTGAACTACGAGATCAGCTCGATGTGGGGAATTGTGGAAACAGCGTCCCTGCATCGCGAGCGCCTGCTGCGCTTCAGGCACGACATTACAGCCAAAATGGTGGAACTGGGCCGCAAGGAAGCACCTTATTATTATCTGCTTCCACCCAGCCAAAACGACCCGGGCGAACTGGTTCATTTGGTGGCGCTTTTGCGCGAGCATGGAGTGAACACTTATGCTTTGACTAGCGATGTGCGGCTGAGCAATATGGTTTTCCCCTCCGGTTCGGTGGTTGTGCCGCTTGCGCAGCCTTTCAGGGCTTTCATAAAGGAAGTGATGGAAAAACAGGAGTTTCCGGTAAGACGTTATGTGCCCGGAGGAGAGATCATCAAACCGTATGATATCACCTCATGGTCGCTGCCTTTGCATTTAGGGCTCGAATGCCACGAAGTGAACGAGCGTATTGCAGCCCTGGAAGCATCTTTAAAAGAAATTGAGCAATACGACTTGCCCTTAGCCTCAGTTGAAAAAGCCTGGGGATATGCCCTGAGCCCTTCGCAAAATGCTTCCTATGCGCTGGTATTCAACCTACTTGGAAAAAACAAACCTGTTTTCAGGCTGCAGCAAACAACAGAACACGAGGGCAAGCCACTTTTGGCCGGCACCTTCGTTGTCGAAGCGACCGCTTTAAAGGGTATCGATTGGCCGCAAGGACTTTTGGCTGAGCCTATGATGTCGCGACCGAACTTTGAGCTGAAAAGGCTGAAAAGTCCCGTGGTGGGTTTGGTAGAGACCTGGTTTCACGATATGGATGCCGGCTGGACAAGGTACATCTTCGACAGCTACAACATTCCTTACCGTGTGCTCAGGCCTGCCGATCTGGCAGTTGGTGTGCCTTCGGGTATCGAAGTGCTGGTGTTTCCCTCGGCTTCCAAATCTGTATTGCTCGATGGCAAACAGGGCGAGGGGGTAAATGCTGCTCCGGCAAACTTCCCTCCGGGATTTGCAAAGGGTATGGGCAAGGAAGGACTCAGCAAGCTGATGCAATGGCTGGATCAAGGCGGGTTGATTGTAAGCTGGGGAGCCTCGGCAGCTCTGTTCGAAGGCACGCACAGCATCAAATCCGGCACCGAAAACGAGGATTTCAGACTGCCTTTTCGCGATGTTTCGGAAGAGCTGAAGAAAAAGGGGCTGTATGCTCCTGGTACCCTTATGCGATTGTATATGGTTGTAAATCATCCACTTACCTATGGAATACCTGCCAGGCTCAATGTTTTTTCGAGGGGTGAGCCGGTTTTCGCCACCTCGGTGCCTGTGCTCGACATCGAGCGCAGGGTGCTGGCCTCTTATGCCCAATCCAACCTTGTGCAGAGCGGCTATGCCGAAAATGATGAGCTCCTTAAAGGCAGGTCGGCACTGGTTTGGATGCAAAAGGGCAGGGGACAGCTGGTGGTGATGGGCTTTAATCCGCAATTCAGGGCCAATACCAGAGGAAGTTTCAAGTTGTTATTTAACGCGCTTTTAATGGGACAATGATCTATTAATCAATACGATTGAATTATGGGCATACGAATAATTATTATATCCACGCTTGTCATTATGCTTGGTGTGGGCTGCAAGGGTTCAAAAACAGGACCTAAGGCTTTGCCGAAGCCGGTGGCCGAAGACCATTCAACAGGTGAATACGTCTTTCCTGCCGGGGTTTATTACATGTTTAATTTTAATGGCAGTCCGGCCTACGATTTTGATCTTGCCGGAGCAGTGAACCAATTGAAGCAGAACGGTTTTCGCCCTGCTGAACTTTGGTACAAGCCGGGTGCATCATCCTGCGCTCCTCCCGGAAGCGAGTTGGCCATGACGGTGATGGTGGAGCCCGTGCTGCTTATGCGGTTCAAAAAGGAACAACCCGGCATTGAGAAAATTGGATATGAGCTTGTTGCAGAACCCTCTGCAGGCAGCTGTGCCTATGTAGTGAAGCGGTACAGGTTTTAGTCCTTCCGTTTCCTGAAGTGATACACCACATCCAGGTCTTTGTGGTCGGGTTCCGGGGTTTGCCAGTAGGGTTTTTCTTCTGTTTCGTCTGAAACATCTTCGGCTTTTGCTGAGTCCTCGCTCTCATGTTCTTCAGGCTCGAGTTCCCAGGAATAAATACGGCGCTGTGGTCCTTCTGTGCGGTAATAAAGGGCAAGCATGATGCCGCTGATGCCACCGAACAGGTGCGACTCCCACGAGATGTTTTGTTGAGGAAGAAAGTCGGGGAAAACGCCCCAAACCATACCGCCATACAGAAAGACTACGATGAGCGAAACGGCCATCAGCCTTGTTTCACGACGCAACAATCCGCTCATAAACAGAAAGGAGGCCAGGGCATAGATGAGTCCGCTGGCGCCTATGTGCACCCCCCCGCGGGCGCCTGTCCATACCCAGAAACCGGTAATCAGAACGCTCAACCCCAAAATTCTCCAGGCAAGGGGTTTGTAAAAATAGAACAATGATGCTCCCAAAACAAGGGTTGGTATGGTGTTGGCTCCCAAATGTTTCCAGTCGGCGTGCAGCAGGGGTGAAAGCAAAATTCCGGGCAATCCGCGGACTTGCAATGGATGAATTCCCAGAAACGAGAGCGAGATGCCACTGAATTGTTCGAAGAGGTGGATGGTCCACATGAGCAGTACAAGCAATCCGGGAAACAGAAAGCTGCTGACCATCGATTTTTCGTCCTCTCTCAACATATTAATTGAAGTGTCTTTCAAAGTTATCAAATCTGCCGTTTTTTCAGGCTTTGGGCACAATAATTGTATATGCAACCATCAGGCCAAACCATTGTCATTATCAATAAAAGCTTTTCAATGATGAAACCAATTACTGTTGCTTTACTGTCGGCTTTTATGCTCGTAAATATCACTGCATCTGCACAAAACAACGAAAAGGCCCGCTCCCTTGCCAATGGATATGGAGGGTTTGGCGGGTTGCTCTACGATGTAGGTCCGGTTTTAGGGGCCACCGGCCTTAGTCAAGGCGGGGGCGGTGCTTTTCTGTGGAACAATTTTTTTATCGGCGGTTATGGGATGGGGCTGGTAACCAATCATTACAAGCGCGTGGTTTACCTGAACCCGGATGACAAAAGTGGCAACCCTTACGACTATTCCGGCGACCCGGTTAAGTTTGGGCATGGAGGCCTTTTGCTGGGTAAGGTTATTCCGCTGAAAGGGGATGTTTCGCTGATGGCTTCCGGCACTTTTGGCTGGGGAGGTTTGGCATGGAGTCCCAACCTTGGTGACAAGCGACGCCAGAAAATGTATCAGATCGAAGAAAATATCTTTGTGATGCAGCCTAAGCTGATGGCTACCTATCAGCCTTTGCGCTGGCTGAGGCTTGAGGCTGGGCTTGGATACCGTATGGTATTCACTTCCAACAAACAATACCTCGACATTTCAGGCCCTGGCGCTCCACGCTGGCGCAACTTTTTCGAATCGGGCGAGTTCTCAGCGCCTACCTTCAACTTTGGCATTATGTTCGGTGCGTTTTGATTTTTTAAATGTTGAGCCGCAACCTTTTTGTGCCGTAAGTTGTTTGAGAACCAAGATACTTAATAAACCCGATGGTATTTACTTCCGCAAAATATAAGCTGCTCTTAATCATTCTGTTTTGCAATCTGTCCGTTTCGCTTTTGGCGTCCGACAGCGACAATGCAGCGCGCAAAACCTTTACCGTGAGTGGTTATGTACGCGATGCCTCCAATGGCGAAACCCTGATAGGGGCCACTGTGATTGCCCAAAATGGCAGCGGCACCATAACCAATGTTTATGGATATTATGCTCTGAAGCTAGAGCCTGGATACTATACACTAAACTTTTCGTTTGTTGGTTTTGATTCAGAGGTGCGCATTTTCAGGCTCAGGGCCGACACGATCATAAACATCAATCTTGGCTTGGTGAGCAGGCAACTTCGAGAGGTGGTGGTGAGCGCTGACCGCCCTCAGGAGCGGCTGGGTCAGGCACAGATGAGTGTGAACAGGCTTGATATCAAAAACATACGACAAATACCCGCCCTCATGGGCGAGGTGGACGTGATCAAAGCGATACAGCTTCTTCCGGGCGTACAGGCCACGGCTGAAGGAGGCTCAGGCTTCAGTGTGCGCGGCGGCAGCCCCGACCAGAACCTTATACTGCTCGACGAGGCGGTAGTTTACAACCCCTCGCATTTGCTGGGCTTCTTTTCGGTATTCAACAATGATGCTGTGAAAGGCGTTGAGCTCTACAAGGGCGACATCCCGCCGGCCTATGGAGGCAGGTTGTCGTCGGTGGTGGATGTGCGCATGAACGATGGCAACATCAAGAAGTTTTCGGGACAAGGAGGAGTTGGCACTATCTCGAGCCGCCTTACTCTGGAAGGGCCGCTGCAGAAAGACCGTTCGAGTTTTATGTTGGCCGGTCGGCGCACCTACGCCGACCTTTTCCTGTTGCTCTCGAAAAACGAGCAGATCAAGGACAACACACTCTATTTCTACGACTTCAATGCGAAAACCAATTATATCATCAACGACCGAAACCGTGTCTTTTTGTCAGGCTATTTTGGGCGCGACATATTCGAAGGGCCGAATTTCGGCATAGGTTGGGGTAATCAGACAGCAACATTGCGCTGGAATCATTTGTTCAGCAGCCAGCTTTTCAGCAATATTTCGCTCATATACAGCAGATTCAACTATCAGCTTGGTGCTCCGGAAGGTCAGCCCAACGCTTTCGACTGGTTTGCCTCGATGAAAGACCATACGGCCAAGGCCGATTTTACCTGGTTTGCCGGAAGCAACAATACCCTGCGTTTTGGCCTGAGTGGGACCTATCACCGTTTTAATCCCGGAGTGGCTGAAGGCAAAGGCAACGATAGCCCTTTCAACCGTATAGAGATGAGGCAGAACCGCGCTTTTCAGGGAGGGCTTTATGTAAGCAATGACCAGAAAATAGGTCAGAAGTTCACCTTGAAATATGGGTTGCGCTTCAGCGCCTTCAGCAATATCGGCGAGGGTGTTGTTTATCAATTCAATGAACGCTACGAGCGTAAGGACTCCACCTATTATCCGGCTGGAAAGATATACAACACCTATGCAGCGCTCGAGCCGCGTGTGAGTCTGGCTTACGTGCTCAATGAGCAGTCTTCCGTTAAAGCCTCCTACACAAGAAATGTGCAGTACATCCACCTGGCCCAGAATTCCACGGCCGGAACACCTTTAGACATCTGGTTTCCGTCGAGCCCCAATGTAAAGCCGCAGTATGGCGACCAGTTTTCGGCCGGATATTTTCGCAACTATGAACCCTGGGGAATGGAGGCCTCCGCCGAAGGATTTTTCAAGCTCAACCACAACGCTATCGACTTTAAAGACCATGCCGAGCTTTTGCTCAACGAATACCTCGAAGGCGAACTGCGATTTGGCAAGGCCCATAGCTACGGGCTTGAAGTGCTCGTGAGGCGCAATGCCGGCCGTCTTAGTGGCTGGGTGAGCTACACCTGGTCGCGCACCTTCCGCGAAATACCCGAAATCAACAAAGGGATAAAATACCCGGCCAGTTACGACCGGCCGCACGATATCAGCATTGTGGCCAATTACGAACTCAACGACCGCTGGAACTTTGGGGCCAACTGGGTGTATGCCACAGGTTCACCGGTTACCTTTCCCACCGGAAGGTTTGTCATTGGCAGTACCATTGCGCCCGTATATTCCGACCGCAATGCTTACCGTTTGCCCGATTACCATCGTCTGGATCTGTCGGCCACCTGGAAAAACAAACCCAAGCCGGGCCGCAAATGGACGGGCGAGTGGAACCTTTCGGTTTACAACGCATACTACCGAAAAAATCCCTGGGTCATCAATTTTGTTCCCGACCCGAAAAATCCCAACATCACCTATGCTGAGATGACATACCTCTTTGCCATTGTGCCCGCACTCACTTATAACTTCAGGTTTTAAGCCATGAAAAGAAATTACCTTACATTGTTGGGTATCTTAGCCTTACTGGCCGTCGGAGGGTGTACGGAGAAGTACGACATCCGTCTCGACGACTCATTTGCACGGCTTGTGGTGGATGGCAACATCAGTACCGATACCACCTTTCATTTGGTGAGGCTCACCAAAACAACCAGCTATTTTTACAACGAAGCTCCTCCGGCCGTGAGCGGAGCACAACTGGTGCTGAATACGCCCGGCGGTAGCATTACTATGAATGAACTGCCCGGTCAGCCCGGTGTATATGCCACGGCTGATAACTTTTATGCCAGTCCGGGGTCCAATTATATTTTGGACATTCGTCTGGCAACCGAAGTGGGCGGTGCGCGCAGCTATACCGCCACAACCCGCGCCCCCACAACGGCATTTCGAATGGATTCCATTGCCCTGGAGTATCAGCGTCCTTTCGACTTTTTCCTGGTCAAACTTTATGCCTGGGACCCCCCGACTACTGATTTTTACAAATTTGATGCACTGATCAACGGTAAGCCTCTCACAGACACTGCGTCCCGTTCGCTTGTGGTGGACGACAGGTTTATAAATGGCAACAACACTAATGGTCTGGCAGTGATGTTCATACGTGGTGACGAACTCAAGCAGGGCGATACGCTTACTCTGGTCATGTCGGCCATTTCGAAAGATTATTATGACTTTTTTCAGCAACTGCGCACACAAGCTGGGCCGTCTAATCCGCTATTCTCAGGTCCGCCAGCAAACATCGCTTCCAATATTGCCGAGGGAGGGCTGGGTTTTTTTGATGCAAGGCTAATAAAACGAAGCACACTCATCCTCACCGACGACCCGAAGAAGCCGGTTAACAACCGTCCCTGAAGCTTTTCGGCCCGAAAAGCTTACCTTTGCTTGCAATAACGGAGCATCATGGAACTTTCGGCCCTTTCCGCCATTTCGCCCATCGATGGGCGTTACCGTGCCAAAACCTCAGCCCTCGACGCCTACTTTAGCGAATTCGCCCTGATGCGTTACCGGCTGATGGTTGAAGCTGAATATTTCATTGCACTCACCGAGATCCCGCTTCCGGCGCTGAGCAATTTCCCCGAAAACGGAAAAATCCTGCTCAGAAACATATATGAAGGATTTTCGCCTGAGGATGCCAATGAGATTAAAGCCACCGAAAAGCTTACCAATCACGACGTTAAAGCGGTGGAGTATTTTGTCAAAAGCCGGCTTGATGCTTCAGGCTATGGTGAATGGCGCGAATATGTGCATTTCGGGCTAACCTCGCAGGACGTAAACAATACGGCTCAACCAGCCGCCCTGCGTGATGCCGTGCAGCGCGTTGTGTTGCCGGCCATCGAAAATGTAAAAGCAAAGCTTGACGCCCTGGCCCGACAATGGATTCAGGTGCCCATGCTGGCGCGTACGCATGGCCAGCCGGCCAGCCCCACCCGCCTTGGCAAGGAACTTTATGTTTTTGTGGAGCGCCTCGAAAAACAAATCAGTCAGCTTGTTCAGCAACCTTATACCGGAAAGTTCGGCGGTGCCACAGGCAACTTCAATGCCCATGCAGTAGCCTTCCCCAAAGTGGACTGGGTAAGTTTCGCCAACAACTTCCTGAGCGAAAAGCTGGGCCTGCAAAGGCAGCAAATCACCACCCAGATTGAACATTACGACGATCAGGCTGCCCTTTTCGACCTCATGCGCCGCATCAACACCATCCTGATTGATCTTTGTCGCGACATCTGGATGTATATCATGCTCGACTATTTCAAACAGTCCATCAAAGCCGGCGAAGTAGGTTCATCGGCCATGCCGCACAAGGTGAACCCCATCGACTTCGAGAATGCGGAAGGAAATCTTGGAATAGCCAATGCCCTGTTTACGCACCTGGCCGAAAAGCTTCCCATTAGCCGCCTTCAACGCGACCTCACCGACTCCACCGTTACGCGCAACACCGGTGTGCCCTTTGCACACAGCATCATTGCCTACGACTCCATTGTGCGTGGCCTCAATAAACTGATAATCAACGAGCAGGCCATTGAAAATGACCTTAATAACAATGCTGTGATTTTGGCCGAAGCTATTCAAACCATTCTAAGGCGTGAAGGGGTAGCCAATGCCTACGAATTGCTCCGCGACCTGACCCGTACCAATCAGGCTCCCGGTATGGACGAGCTGCACCGGTTTATTGATAGTTTGCCTGTGGAACAAAGCATAAAAGAAGAGCTTCACAGCCTTACACCTTCGGCCTATACAGGCATTAATCCGACCGAAAAGCCATGATGCGCAAATTTTTCCGTGTGCTCTCCTATGCAAAGCCCTATTGGGGCTATGCACTGCTCAATGTTTTGTTCAACCTTTGGGTGGTCATGTTTTCGCTCTTCACCTTCGCGCTGCTGGTGCCTTTTCTCAATCTGCTTTTTGGCAATACCGAGCTGGTAACTGAGGCTCCAAAGTTTGCCTTCAGCTTCGATGCCATGCTGGCCACACTTAACTATTTCATTAGTAAGGTGATAACCACGCAGGGGCATGAAAACGCATTGCTCTATATTTGTCTTATCATGCTTTCGGCCTTTTTGTTGCGCAATGCCGGACGTTTCCTCACCAGTTATTTCATCGCTGCACTCAGGGTTGGTGCCACCAGAGATCTCCGCAACGCCATCTATCATCGCATCCTCATTCTGCCGCTCTCGTTTTATAACAAAAATCGCAAGGGCGATATCATGGCCCGTATTTCGAGCGATGTGCAGGAAGTGGAAAACAGCATCATGAATTCGCTCGAGATGTTTGTCCGCGATCCCATCACCATCATCGCCTATCTGGTGTTCATGATTTCGATGAGCCCTCAGCTTACGCTTTTTGTGCTGATAATCCTTCCCTTTGCAGGTTACATTATTGGTGCTGTTGGTCGTAGCCTCCGCAAAACCAGCAAAGCGGGACAGGATCGCCTGGCAGGCATGCTCAGCATCATTGAGGAAACCATTAGCGGTCTGCGGATTATTAAGGCCTTCAATGCCATAGAATATTCCGACCAACGCTTCAGGGAACAAAACAGCAAGTTTTCGCACCTGATGCAACGCATCTACCGTAGGCGCGACCTCAGCTCGCCCATGAGCGAGTTCCTTTCTTCGGTGGTGGTTATCATTGTGTTGTGGTTTGGTGGCCGCATGGTGCTTTCAGATAATTCGCCGCTCGGTGCCGCCGATTTCATCACCTACATCGTAGTTTTCTCCCAGATTATTCCTCCGGCTAAGACATTTACCCAGGCCTACTATAATATGCAAAAAGGTATTGCCTCGGCCGAACGCATTTTTGAGCTGCTCGATGCCGAGGAGGTGATCACAGAAAAGCCTGGAGCTCTTGATGTTTCAACATTAAATCATAGCATTGAATACAAGGATGTTTCCTTCAGATACAACACCGACTGGGTGCTTCGCGATATCAATCTTAGGGTTGAGAAAGGAAAAATGATTGCCCTTGTGGGCGAGTCGGGAGGCGGTAAAAGTACGATGGTCGATCTGCTGGCACGCTTTTATGATGTAACAGAGGGCAGTATCACCGTTGATGGTATCGACATCCGCGAGCTGCGCATCGACAAGCTGAGAGGCTTATTCGGCATCGTAACACAGGAAAGCATTTTGTTTAACGACACCGTGTTCAACAACATCGCTTTCGGAATGCGTGATGCTACCATGGAACAAGTTGTTGAGGCTGCGAAGGTGGCCAATGCGCACGATTTTATCATTCAGCTTCCTGATGGCTATGAAACCTATATCGGCGACCGCGGCTCAAATCTCTCAGGGGGGCAGCGACAGCGCCTGAGCATTGCAAGGGCAGTGCTGAAAAATCCCGCCGTGCTCATCCTCGACGAGGCTACCTCATCGCTCGACACTGAAGCCGAGCGTCTTGTGCAGGAAGCCTTATCGCGATTAATGGAATCGCGCACTTCGGTGGTCATTGCCCACAGGCTCTCGACCATTCAACATGCCGACGAAATAATTCTCTTACAGAAAGGCCGTATCATAGAGCGCGGCACACATCACCAATTGATGGAAAGCAATGGAGTTTATAAACGGCTCTGCGAACTACAGACCTTTGCCTGACGAATGGTTTTTCGGCAAAACATTGTAATTTTGCAATCCTTTACGGCCCCGTAGTTCAATGGATAGAATGCCAGATTCCGGTTCTGTAGGTTGGGGGTTCGAGTCCCTCCGGGGTCACTAAGTTAAGTAATACAAAATCATTAAGTTAAAACCGCTTCGGCGGTTTTTTTGTTCAATCTTTGTGCCTTTTGCGCAGCTGGCACATGCAGCCACCGCTAAGCTGCTCCCTGATGTCGAAGGTCACCGGAAAGCCTTCGCGCTCCCAATCGAAAAGCCCGCCGGCCAAAGAGGCAATTTGATCGAAGCCCATATTTTTAAGTTTTATCATGACTTCTTTGCTTCGGATGCCTACCGCATCGGCGAGAATGACCGGCTGATTCTTCGGAACACGGTGTTGCCAACTATCAAAGTCCTCGTATGAGCACTGTAGTAAAGATGGCACATCCGGCACCTTTCCTGCGTTTTCGTAAGCTGGTCTCAGGTCTATCATCAGCGTGCCTCTTGCGGCCAGCGGATAGGCTTCCCGCGGGCTGATAAACCAGTTATCGCCTATCCTGAAGCAGTGCGCAAAAAAATCTTCTGCCGTCATACACCTGTCTTTTAAAACAATGAACCATAAATAAGTCCGCTGATCGTTGCCATTAAGATCACCAGCAACACATATACAGTTGTTTTTTGTGTGCCAATAACGCCTCTGATAACCAAGATGTTGGGTAGCGAAAGTGATGGTCCGGCCAGTAATAATGCCAATGCAGGCCCTTTTCCCATACCCGAAGCCATCAGGCCCTGAAGAATGGGCACCTCGGTAAGCGTGGCAAAATACATAAAGGCTCCCACCACCGAGGCAAAGAGATTGCTGAAAATGGAATTGCCGCCCACAAGCGAGCTGATCCACTGGTTGGGAATGATACCCGGAATATTTGTGGTGTCGTGTGTCGAGCCGAGCAGAAATCCTGCAATAACTACACCGGTGGCCAGCAGAGACATAATTTGTTTGGCAAAGTCCCAGCTCGAGAGCGTCCATTCCCGATTGTCCGGATCAATATTATCGGTTAATGTCAACAGGCTTACCGCAGCAATACCCGTCACCATGGGGATGAGCGGCGAGGGCGACAACCATCCGGCCAAGGCTGTTGCGATGACGGCCAACAGAACAGGGAGCCATTTGATTTTTAAAATGTAAACCATCGAAAAAGCCAGCATAAGTCCAAAAAAGCCCGTAATCAGCCATTTGTGACTCCAAAGCCAAAACCAAAGGCTCGTGTTATCGCCGCTGGCAGGGGCGCCCCAGTTGGCAAAAACCAGGATAAGCACAAGGGTGAAAAAGTGAAATGAGGTTTGCCACATCGGCCTTTTCTCAGGAATATCGGGAAACTGCAGCTGCGATTCTCGCCTGGCCTTTTCCTCCTTACGATAAATAATCGACATAATTACCCCTATGAGAACGGCAAAAAGCACGGCGCCTACCACACGCGCCACACCCATTTCGAAGCCTAATATTCTTGCTGTCAGTATGATAGCCAAAATATTAATAGCCGGCCCCGAATAAAGAAAAGAGATTGCCGGACCAAGGCCGGCTCCCCGTTTGTGTATGCTCGAAAAAAGGGGAAGAATTGTACAACTGCAAACGGCAAGAATAGTTCCTGAAACGGAGGCCACAGTATAGGCTAACCATTTTTTGGCTTTTGCACCAAAATATTTCATCACTGCACCCTGGCTAACAAAGACGCTGATGACGCCGGCAATGAAAAATGCCGGCAACAGGCATAGGATTACATGTTCGCGTGCATACCAGCGCGTGAGATCAAGGGCGGCGAATATGGATGTGTTGAACCGCTCACTTTCGAGGGGCATATAAAATGCAAACAAAAAAACCGCAATGATCCAGAGCAGAATTTTCAGTTCTTTCGAAGTTTCCATAAATCAGACCTTACTTAACGAAGAAAATAACAATGTAATAAAGGCCAACGGCCAAAAAGATTACAGCCGTTATCCTCCGAAACCATAACTCAAAGTTTTTAAGCCGTTTGTAGAATGCGCCAAGCTCCGATACCGCAAATGCAAGGACCCATGCAATCAGAATCACGGGCAATCCTGTTGCCAATGCAAAAATGAGGGGCAGAAAGAGTCCGTCGGGGCTGGCAATGGTGATCGGAATCAGCATACCAAAGTACAATACACCACTGTAGGGGCAGAACGCCAAAGCAAATACCATTCCCAGCAAAACCACCTGCCAGCTGTTCCAGCGTGATTTTTCCTGAAGATTATTGCCGATTTTCTCGAACATTGGGATTCTCAGCCGGATTATATCCAGCATTAAAAGACCAACTAGCAGCAGGAGAGGCCCCAAAAGCCTTTCGCCCCAGTGTTGAAACAACCTTGCCACGGCAAATTTGCTTGCACCCAAATACAGCAGCACACCCAGTCCGGTGTATGAAATAGCTCTCCCAAGGGTGTATAGAAGGCCGTTGATAAATACTTTCTTTCTGTTGTCGATGTCGCGGCTGATGAATGCAATAGCAGTGATATTGGTTGCCAGCGGACACGGGCTGATGGCAGTCATCAGCCCGAGGATAAGGGCTGTGAGCAGGTGCAGGTTAGAGTTGTCGAGCAGATTCTGAAGAAAATCCATAAGGTTTTGGGCTGAAGAGGGCTACTACTTCAGCAAACGCTGAATGTTGTCGGCCAGTTCCGTTCTGAACTCGGCAGGCTTGGTTCGGGCCTTGGCAAATCCCTGTCGGGTGAGATCAACGCTTGCTTTTTTGTCTCCGGCTTTCACCAGAAAAAGGCTTGAACCGTAAGCCTCGAATTGTTCTGCAATGGCCTGATTTTCTTTGAGATCAACGTTAACAATATGAAGCACGATTTCGCCGCTTTTCAGTTGTTTTCCAAAACGCGTGTTGAGCGTTTCGATGGTTTCCTTTTCGATGGCTTTGCAACCGGGGCAGCGATTTGTAACATGAGTGTAGTAAACATCAAGTTTGGAACCGACTGCACTGGTTGTATTATTTTGCGCTGTTGCTGCAGTTGCCAAAATAAAGAAAAGTATAAAATAAAGTAACCTTTTCATATTGAGCTGTTTAATCGATTCAAGCCAACAGGTTCTTCAGTTCTTCGTAGGAGGGCAATCGGCCGCTGAGCACCACTTTTTCGTCAACAACCAGACCGGGCGTGCGCATAATGCCATAGCCCATAATATCGACGATGTCCTCTACTTTCGAAATTTCGGCCTCCATGCCGGCTTCTTTCACATATTCGCGCACGCGTTGTTCGAGTGCTTTGCATTTGGCACATCCGGTGCCGAGAATTTTAATGTTTTTCGACATGACAGTAATTTGTTATGGTTTAAAGTTGCGAATCGAAAAGTGTCTTGAAAAGTTGGGCGGCTTCTTCCCAGTTGGCGCGATTTAGACAATAGCGGATGCGCGGCGGGTTGATCTCGCCCTGAATCAAACCGGCATCTTTTAGTTCGCTGAGGTGTTGAGAAAGAGTAGAGCGGGCTATTGGCAAATCGTTGGCCAGATCGCCGCTGTAGCAGCAACTCTGGCGCGAAAGAAGTTCAATAATAAGTACCCTTGCAGGATGTCCAAGTGCTTTTGCGTACCTGGCAAGTCGTTGATGCTTTGCTGTATAATAAGTGTTTTCCATCCAGGATTTCGTATTTCGTAAAAATACGAAACAAAGGTATAGCCATTCTTTAGCCTGGGATTTCCAAATAGCGAAAAAAATAGCTTCTCAGTGCAATTTGAAATGATTCCAAACGAATTGGCTGGAGGAAGTGTTTTAGTTTGACTCAATACTCGTATTGAGTGGCAAAAAGACAAAAAAGGCAGCCATATTGGTTATGACTGCCTCCAGTTTCAAAAAATCATGTCTTGGGCATTATTTGCTCATTTCTGATCGGGCGATCCTAAGGTATCGTCATCGTCGAAATAGTCAGTTTTTTCTTTTCCCCGCATAGATTTGTCTTTTAGCTTTTCGAAATACCTCATGCGACGAATCTTTTCTTTCACAGCCATTTCATTCATGCCCTGTGCTGTGGCATCAAAGTTTCTGCTATTGATGATGTTGAGACTCATGGCTTCCATTTCGGCGTCCTGGTTTGCGCCATAATAAGTGATGGTCCAGCCTTTTTTGCGCAGTCGTTCCACCAATTCAAATATGGAATGGCGGTTAAATTCGTGTGAGGCATTTTCGAGGCCATCGGTGATGATGGAAACCAGCACCTCGGTATCCTGCTCATGTTTAAGCGTATTTTCGAGGTGGAGCAGGCTGGTCCCCATGGCATCGTAAAGGGGTGTCATTGCAGCCGGCATGAAGCTTTTGTTGTCAATTTTCTCGATCTCCCTGGCGGGTTTGCGGTCCATGCGGGTTTTTATCCCATTGGTATTAAAGCTCACATAGCTGACAAAATGTGTTTGCTCGGGATTTTTTGTTTCAGCTTCCATGATGGTGTCAACGATCTCGTTGAAGGTGCTGATGGTCTCTTTCTTGATGCTGCCCATCGAGCCGCTTTCGTCGAGGATGATGAGGTTGTAAACCTTGATGTGGTCGTTTTCGGGCTGCTGATTCTGCTGGCTGTTGTTTGTTGTCATCTTTGAAACGTTTTTGGGTTTGTTTTAATGGTTTGTGCTTTTTCGGGAAAAGGTAGTGCTGCCAGAGTTTTCTTTTTGCCGGGCCAATGCCAGGTACTTAAAGATTGTAATTCCTGATCGAAAGTAGATGCTTTAAAAGTGGTTGTTTCCTCTGTAGCGAGGTGGGGAGTGTTCTGTATTTGATGTTTTTGGTTTATTGTTCGGCTTTGTTTTTATTGTTTGGTCGTTAATGAGTTACGCTATGGCGGATGGTTTTATTAGGGCTATGATGATTAAGGGAATGCAAAGGTAGAGGGCGCAATACGACAAAACATGTCGTTGATTGGGCTGGTCGTCAAAAAATTCGGGCAGGTATGATTAGAAAAACGGCACACTCTTGCGCAGCATACCGGACTCCAAGGTTACATCAAACGGAAATTATTTTTTCTTTCCGTTTTTTTTCAGCTCGTTGACGATGAATTCTTCGATGGCCATAGTCATCGAAGGGCTATTTTTGGTGGGAGCGGGGATATGAAGCTGAAAACCGGCTTCCGTAACGGCCTCGCAGGTGCTTTGTCCGAAAGCCCCAAAGAGCAGGTCGCCTTGCTTGAATTTGGGATAATTCTGCTGTAATGATTTGATGCCGGCAGGACTGAAAAATACTACCAGGTCGTAATCTTCAAGCTTGATTCCGTTGAGGTCGGCGGCTACGGTGCGGTACATGATGGCTTTCTGGAAATTGATGGCGTTTTCCTCAAGCAAATCAACCATGGTATCCTTATGAATATCCGAGCAGGGCAGAAGGAACTTTTCCTCTTTGTGCTTGCGCACCACATCCATCAGGTCCTGGAAGCTCTGTTTGCCGTAGAAGATTTTTCGCTTGCGAAACTGAACGTATTTCTGGAGGTAGAATGCTGTGGAATCGGAGATGCAGAAATACTTCATGGTTTCGGGCACTTCGAAGCGCATCTCTTTTGCAATGCGGAAATAGTGGTCAACGGCATTGCGGCTGGTGAGAATTACGGCGGTGTAATCACCCAGATTCATCCTTTCCTGACGCAGCTCCCTTGCAGGTACGTCTTCAATCTTGATGAACTTGAAGAAATCAATCTGCAGGCTGTATTTTTTCGCAAGTTCGCCATAGGGCGACTTCTCAAAATCTGCAGGTTTGGGTTGTGATACCAGTACCTTTTTGATCTTCATCGGCTAAACCTCTTCTTTTTGGTCACCTTTCTCCAGCTATTCCGGAAGAAATCATCTCGCGGTCAGGCAAACGACTGCCCTGAAACGATGATGCCTACAGCCTTGAACAACAGGACAAGCGGAACGATTTCGAGGGTGCAAAGATACAAAAATAAATAGTGCAAGGGGATGTGCCTTTCGGTCAATCCTATTGCAAAGCTGCGAAGCAACCGGAGCGTGTGAAGCAGGGCGAGCAAAACAGCCGAAGTTAAAAGTGCTGCCGGGGAGGGATTGTAAATAATGGAAAGCAGCACTGGGAAAAGCAAAAGGCTGAAAATGAAGCTGTACACAATTTGATTGGCCAGATAGCGGCGACCGCTCTCACGCAGCTGAAACAGCCATGCCAGAAACAGGATTGTGGCATACTTCCCGTAAACAACGAATGTAGTAATGCCGGATAAAATGAGTAAATCGAGGAGCCAGCTGTTGGTGAAAGACAGTGGAGAGCCCAGTACTGCAGCCCCGGTGTATAAAAAAATCGCAAAACCAATGGTATGCATCAGGCTAAAGACCAGCGAAAGCACATTCATCGGACTCCACTCGCGCATGAGCTGATAAAGCCCCTTGCTGCTTAGTGTCGCTCTGAAAAATTGTGTAAACCTGCGCGGATAGGTAAGCCGGAAAAACACCATGATAGCAAAGGAAAACAACACCACATTACCGAGCCATTGTGCATATTCCGGCTGGTTATCCCGGCTTTTCGGCTTTATGTCGATTACGGCGTTTTGCCCGGCATGCAAAAGTTTGCCTTTTTCCATCCGATGCATCACCGGATATAGCTCAAATGAGCCATCGGGGCCGTGAAGCATTAAATTGCCGGTGGATCTATCGGTAACCATCTGTTTATCAGAAACTGTATTGCCTGCCATAGGCTGATACCGGATTTAGCCGGCAAAAATAGTAATTTATATTGATTTTAGATAAGTAGAAAAATATTTAACTATCACAAAATCAGATTTTTAAATTTTATTCCAACTTGTTAATTTATTAACATTAACACGGCCCGATTGGACGAAATACGGTAATTTTGCACCGCCAAAACAGCACTTATTTACGTTTTTAACTCATTTACTTTAAACAGATGGATTTTATTGAACACATTCGGCGGCGGGCAAAAGTCGCAAAGCGGACTATCGTTTTGCCCGAAGGCACCGAAGAGCGCACGCTGATGGCTGCCGACATCATTCTGGGAGAGGAAATTGCCGAACTGATTCTCATTGGTTCGCCGGCCGTAATTGAGAAAGTGTCAGCCGAAAAGGGATTGCACAACATCGGTAAAGCAACAATTATCGACCCGCAATGCCATGGCGAGAAAGCCTATTATGCCGATTTGCTTTTTGAGCTGCGAAAATCGAAGGGACTTTCTTACGATGCGGCCCTGGAACTGGTTCAGAACCCGCTCTATCTGGGTGTTTTGCTGATCAAGGACGGAAGGGCGCACGGAGAGGTGGCAGGAGCGGCCAATACTACCGGCGACGTGCTTCGGCCCGCTTTTCAGATCATTAAAACACAGCCTGGCATTAGTGCAGTTTCCGGGGCATTTATCATGCTCCTTCCAGATAGCAATTATGGCGAAAATGGCATGATGGTTTTTGCCGATTGTGCCGTTAATCCAGATCCCACCGCAGCCGAACTTGCCGAAATTGCCCTGCTCTCGGCCGAGACTGCCCACACCATTGCTGGTATTGAGCCACGTGTGGCTATGCTGAGTTTCAGCACGAAAGGCAGTGCGAAGCATGAAAAGGTAAACAAGGTGGTAGAGGCGACCAATATTGCCCGGTTGCGTAACCCTTCGCTGGCCATCGATGGTGAACTTCAGGCCGATGCAGCCATTGTTGAGGCCGTTGGACGCTCAAAAGCGCCGGGTTCACCCATTGCCGGAAGAGCCAACGTGCTGGTCTTTCCTTCGCTCGAAACAGGCAACATTGCATACAAATTGGTTCAGCGACTTGCAGGCGCCGAAGCTATAGGGCCTGTTTTACAGGGACTTGCAGCGCCAATCAATGACCTATCGAGAGGTTGTTCGGTTGAGGACATTGTAAATCTTGTTGCCATAACGGCCAATCAGGCCAACAAACAAACGCAAACAACAACATCATTAATATGAGTGAATCATTAGCCGATTTCAGTTTGGGCAAGCGACCCCAGCCCAAAGGCAGCATCCAGAAGATTGGGGTGGTAGGGGCCGGCACGGTCGGACAGGAAATTATCCGCACAGTAAGCGAATATGGGCTTGACGCCATATTTCTTGATGTGAGCGAAGAAAAAGTCAAGGAGGCTTTGCACAATATTGGCCTGCAGCTTGATGAAATCATCAATCATTGGGGCCTTACGCCCGGCGAAAAGCGGGCTATTCTCAGCCGTATCTCCGGTACAACAGATTACAAAGATCTGGCCGATTGCGATATTGTAATTGAAGCCATCAGCTCGAAAAAGAAAGGTACAAGTCTCGAGGTTCGTCGCGAAATATTCAGAAATGTTGAAGCAGTAGTGCGGCCCGATGCCATCATTGCCAGCAATATAGCCACCCTGATGATCAGCGACCTGAGCAGTGTGCTCAAACATCCCGAAAGGGCAATCGGGATGCACTTTATCCTTCCCATCAGCAAAACCAATGTCATCGAAGTAGTCAGGGCTACCAACACCAGCGACGAAGCCTATGCCGTTGCCGAGCGTTTTGCCCGTATGATCAATAAGATGGTGATTCGCCTCAACGAATCGCCCGGCAACATCGTAACCCGTATGTTGGTGGTTACCATCAACGAAGCCTGCGAGATACTCATGGAAGGCATTGCTTCGGTAACGGACATCGACGTTGCCATGCGCGAATCGACCGGTTATCTGCTCGGACCATTCGAAATGGCCGACCGCATTGGGCTTGACAAGGTGTTGCGCTACATGGAAAACCTTTATCAGGAATACGGCGACAAGAAGTACAAACCCTCACCGATTATTAAACGATTAGTGCGTGCCGGATATCACGGACGCCTCAGCGGAAGAGGGTTCTACAGCTACAAATCGGGTAAGCCGGTCGATCACACAGTTACTTGTGCCGTAATTAAATAGTGCAAAAATTAAATTCTCGTTGAAATGAAGATCATTGTCCTCAATTGTGGGAGTTCATCCATAAAATACCAGCTGTTCGACATGCCTGCCCGCACAGTACTTGCCAAAGGCATTGTTGACAAAATCGGGCTCAAAGGTGCAGCCATCAAGCACAAGCGCAACGACGGCGTTGAAGCAAAACTGGAAGGCGACATACTCGACCATCAGTCGGGTATCGAATATCTCCTGGGAGTGCTCATTAGCAAAAAGTACGGCTCAATCGAAAGCCTTGACGAGATTTCGGCTGTTGGGCACCGCGTAGTGCATGCCGGCGAGAAGTTTTCGGGTAGCGTGCTGATTACCGACGAAGTCATAGAAGCCCTTGAAGAGTGCGTCGATCTTGCACCGCTGCACAATCCACCAAATCTAAAGGGTATTTATGCAATGAAAGAGTTGCTGCCCGAGGTGCTTCAGGTGGGTGTTTTTGATACAGCATTCCATCAGACCATGCCGCCCAAAGCCTATCTCTACGGCTTGCCCTACGCGCTTTACGAAAAATACAAGATTCGTCGCTACGGTTTCCATGGCACCAGTCACAAGTATGTGTCACAAAGGGCATGCGAATTTTTGGGTGTCGATATTCACAATCAGCGCATTATCACCTGCCACCTTGGCAACGGAGCTTCACTGGCTGCTATCGACAGAGGCCGCTCGGTGGATACGAGCATGGGCATGACCCCGCTGGAAGGCCTCGTTATGGGCACCCGGTGCGGCGATCTTGATGTGGGAGCGCTGCTTTACATAGCCGATAAGGAAGAAACAAGCATCCAGTACACAAGCACCCTTGTCAACAAATTCTCCGGAATGCTCGGTATTTCGGGCATTTCGTCGGATATGCGCGACATTGAAATTGCTGCAGAACAAGGCAACGAACGCGCGCGCCTTGCTATGGAAATCTACCAGTACCGGGTTAGAAAGTACATTGGTGCCTATGCGGCAGCTATGGGTGGCGTCGATATGATTGTTTTCACAGGCGGCATTGGAGAAAATGACACCGTTACCCGAACCAAATCGCTCGAAGGCCTTGAGTATATGGGCGTGCTCGTTGATACCGAAAAATCGCTTTCAATTCGGGGAAAGGAAGTAGAAATAAGCAAGCCTGAATCGAGGGTAAAGGTGCTTGTTATCCCTACTGACGAGGAGTTCATGATCGCCAAAGACACTTACGAGATTTATTCGAAAGTGGGCATGGAGGTCAAATAGCCTTAAAGGTCCGACATACATACCTTATTTTGCCGGATCTTATCCGGCATTTTTTATATTTCGATTTAATATCACATTTCGTAATTTTGATTTACGTATGGAAAAGCACAATCGCAGCGATGTAGCCACGCGCATCACGGTGGCCGGAATGCTGGTGAATATTTTGCTCACCGCCGGAAAAATTGCCGCCGGCATCCTAGGTCGTAGTGCTGCCATGCTGGCTGACGGATTTCACAGCCTGTCGGATATTCTCACCGATGTGGTAGTGCTTGCGTTTGTGCGTATTTCGGGTAAGGATAGCGACGACGGGCACCATTACGGGCATGGTAAGTACGAGACCTTTGCCACCATGCTTATCAGTTTTGCCCTCATGGTGGTAGGAGTGGCAATCTTTTGGGAGTCGCTCGTTAAAGTGTACGCGGCCATCAGCGGTGCGGTGCTCGATAAGCCCGGAACAATTGCATTGTGGGCCGCGTTGGTGAGTATCATGGTAAAAGAATGGCTATTTCGCTGGACAAAGAACGTAGGCAAGCGAATTGACAGTCAGGCTGTAGTTGCCAATGCATGGCATCACCGGTCTGATGCACTCTCCTCGATTGGTACTGCCCTCGGAATCGGCGGAGCAATTTTTCTCGGCGAAGGCTGGCGTGTGCTCGACCCTTTGGCAGGAATGGTGGTGAGTGTTTTCATCGTTAAAGTTGCATGGGACCTGGGCATGCCCAGCATCCGGGAGCTGCTCGAAGCCTCACTGCCCGATCATATAAATGATGAAATTGCTTCGCTAATCAGCAATCAGCACGGGGTAAAAGCGTTTCACAGGCTCAAGACGAGAAAAATAGGCAGCATATTGGCTATTGAGGTGCATGTGAAGGTTGATAAAGGGCTCTCGGTTGAGGCGTCACACGAAATTGCCACGGCCGTTGAGCTGGTTTTGCGCAGGCGCTTTGGCAACCAAACCCATGTTGGGGTGCACATAGAGCCTTATTACGGCAAGTAGGCATACAAGCACAGCCTGCCCTGATTCGATGCTTTGCCAAAATTGATTTACTTTTGGCGACAAATCAAAACAACAGGTATGAAACTACTCGAAGGAAAGGTTGCCCTCATCACCGGAGGATCGAGGGGCATCGGTAAGGCAATAGCCATGCGTTTTGCCGAACAGGGCGCATCGGTAGCTTTTTCGGATCTGAACCGTGACGAGCTGATGGAAAACACTGAAAAGGAACTTCAGGCACTCGGCGTACAGGCCAAAGGCTATGCCTCAAATGCTGCCTCACTGACCGATAGCGAAAAGCTCGCTGAACAAATTTTGGCGGATTTCGGCCGAATCGACATCCTTGTCAACAATGCAGGGATTACCCGCGACAACCTGCTCTTGCGAATGAGCGAGCAGGATTGGGACCTTGTTATGGCCGTCAACCTTAAGTCGGTCTTCAACCTGACAAAAGCCGTTCAACGGGCAATGATCAAGCAAAAAGGCGGATCGATAATCAATATGAGTTCGGTTGTAGGCGTGAACGGCAATGCCGGACAGTCGAACTACAGCGCTTCTAAAGCCGGAATGATCGGTTTCACTAAATCTATTGCTCAGGAGCTGGGCAGCAGGGGAGTGCGCTGCAATGCCATAGCGCCGGGCTTTATTGAAACCGAGATGACGCATAAACTGCCCGACGATGTGCGCCAGCAATGGATAAGCACCATTCCACTTCGTCGTAGCGGCAAACCCGAGGATGTAGCAGATGTAGCCGTTTTTCTCGCATCCGACCTCTCAGCATATGTTACTGGTCAGGTCATCAGCGTTTGCGGGGGCATGAGCATGTAACCCATCGGCTCCTGACAAGGTTGCCCTAACTCATATTATTAATGCTTCAGGATTTTCGCCTGCTTACCGAGCAATCGCTATGGTTCATTGTTCCTGCAGTGATTGCAGGGCTGGGCTATGCTTTTTTGCTCTATTACAGCAGCGCGAAAAAATCTTTTTCACCGCGGGCGAACCTGCTGCTTTTCATTTTTCGTTTTTTGGCAGTTACCCTCATATCAGGTCTTTTATTAGGCCCTTTCTTCAGGCAAAGCAAGCGCAGCATACAGCAGCCCGTTGTTGTTTTTTTGCATGACAACTCCGTATCGATAGCGGCTCGCGATAGCTTGGGATCTTTTGCAGAAGAACACTGGAAACGAATAAATGCCCTGGCTACAGGCGTTTCCGACAGAATGCAGCTAAGCCATTTTATTTTTGGCAAGCAGCTTGTTCCGGATCGTCAGCCCGATTTCACGGACGAGCGAACCGATATCTCCGAAGCACTCCGGCAGCTGCCCGGCCTTTTCTACCGACGTAATGTAGGCGCTGTTGTACTTATTACCGATGGAATCTATAACAGCGGCGTCGACCCTTTGTTACCAGCGTCCGAGCTGCCGTTTCCGGTTTATACGATCGGGATGGGCGATACAACAAGCTATCCCGACCTTTCGATTACCGATGTCCGCTACAATAGGGTAGTTTGGGCAAACAGCGAGTTTCCTGTCGAAGTGAGCCTGCTTGCACGCGACGCAGAAGGATCGAAAATCGATGTCAGCCTGTTGATGGATGGCAAGATTGTCGGGCAAAAAACTGTTGTGGCAGGCTCTGCTTCGGCCGAGGGAGTAGCAGTTTTTAATGTCAAAGATGCGATGCCGGGTCAGCGTCGGTTAGTAGTTCAGCTATCTGGTCTTGATAATGAGCGTATTATTTCGAACAACAGGCGGGAGTTTTTTGTAGAAGTAATGGGTCAGAAGCAGCGTATTTTATTGCTGGCAGCAGCTCCTCATCCCGATCTTGGCGCTCTGCAATCGGCCGTTGCTGATTATTACGATTGCAAAGTTGAATACATCAATTCATGGACTGATGCGGGCAGCGCTCCCGACCTGCTCATTTTGCACGAATTACCCCTGGCGGGCAGCAACTTCGAAGCGATAAGCCGACTCATCCAGTCAAATCCCAGGATGCCCGTTTGGTTTATCGCCGGCGTCAGGACCGATGCCTTGGCTTTCAACCGTTTACAGGAGGTTTACCGAATGCGGCCCTTCAGCCAGTCAACAGTGGTGGATGCCTTCGCATTACCCGAACGAACCTTCGGACTATTCAAAACAGAAGAAACGTATTTGGATCGCATAGCCCGCATGCCCGCGCTCAACGCTCAGCTTTCCGACTGGGAAGTGTTGTCGCCGGCCATCCCTCTTCTCAGGCAACGTTTGCGCGGGGTGGAAACGGCATACCCGCTTTGGAGTTTTTACGAAAGCTCCGGACGACGCATGGCTTTCCTGGCCGGCACAGGTCTGTGGCGATGGCGCCTTGCCGATCATCAGCGCAATGGCAACAGCGATGCGGTGAATGATATCATTCGAAAGACAGTCAACTATCTTATTATCAGAGCCGACGACCGAAGACTCAGGCTTTTCACCGAAAACATCTTTTCCCGAAACGATGAGATTAGTTTCCGTGCTGAGCTTTACAACCAGAGTATGGAGCTTGTAAACGAGCCGGAACTGTTGATGACCATCTGGGGTGAAGAGGTGAAGTACGATTACGCTTTTTATCGTACCGATAACAACGACTACCGTTTAAATATCGGGCGATTGCCTCCGGGCGATTACCGATACAAGGCGGAGGCCGTTCTTGCAGCAGAACAGATCAGTCGGGAAGGTCAGTTCTCCGTCTCGTCCGATTCGCCGGAACTCAGAAACCTTCAGGCTAATCACAGGCTGTTGCGCAGTATTGCAGCGCTTACGGGTGGAACTTTTTTGCCTGCCAATCAACTCGAAAACCTGGAAGGATTACTCAACAACGACAACCGCATTACCAGCACAGCCAGCTATAGCCTGCTGTTCAGCCCTGTTTTGGGTCAATTGTGGGCATTAATACTGCTTCTGTTTTTGCTTTCAGCTGAATGGCTGATACGGAAATACCTTGGCGCTTATTAATGTTTTGGTAATTAATCTGAAGTGATTCCTGCTCCAGAAAATTAGTTCCATCTATTTGAATGATAAATAGATGGTCAAATTTTGAAGTGTTAGGGGGCTAATAATTCGTGTGCCTGAACAGTGCCGGAATGGTTTTTAAGATTAGCTCCAGATCCTTTTTGGGTGAGGCTATCAAAGCATATTGGTTATCAAGTGCAATGCGCTCTTCTTCGGAGTTGTAGCGGTCTTTTTGAATTTGCCAGAGGCCGGTTATTCCGGCAGGAGCAAGAAATCTGTAGGCAAACTGGTCGGTGGTGAGCCTTTCGGCTTCGTAGAGCGGTAAAGCCCGGTTGCCGACAACCGACATCTCGCCTTTAAGGACATTGATAAACTGAGGCAATTCGTCCAGATTGAACTTTCGAAGAACACGACCAACCTTTGTAATTCGGGGGTCGTCCTTCAACTTAAAAAAGGTAACGTTCTTCTTGGCTCTGTTTTTGAGCTCAAAATACCAGTTTTCGCAAATTGCGTTTCCGTCGATGTATAATATTGGGGAACAATGATGTCCGAGTGCTGCGCATTGCGGGCATTTGTCGGCCTCAGAGGCGTAGGTGCTTTTCGATTTGTGAATTAAATAAAGGTTCAAATCGGAAAGTGAGCTAAGTTGCTGATCCGAACCAACATACATTGTGCGAAACTTCAGAAAGTCGAAAGTGTCATAACCAGTGCCAACCCGTTTCGACTTGTAAATGATCGGTCCTTTCGACTCAAGTTTGATGGCGATGGCGATAAGCAACATAAAAGGCGAAGCAAGAAGCAAAACCAGAGAGGAGAAAGCGACATCGAAAAACCGTTTTCCGAATCCGATGCGGAAGTGTTGAAAAGTTTCTGGTTGGTCGGCTGCAAATTGTTGCTTCATAGTTGTTTAAATTCAGGCATCTGTTCTTGCCCTGATTTGCTCAACGATCGGCAAAGAAAGCATTTATAGTTATATAGTGCAAGATAAAACCTATATTTTGGTAATAAAATAGCTGCATCAGGCCCTTTCCGGAATGCAAACCATTGAAAAAATCATTTCAATTAGCTCATGGTGGGAATATAGATCAAAATGCTGAAAAACAGCATGATGCATTATCAAAGAGAGTTAGGCATGTCGCACGGCATAGAATTAATTGCTACCTTTGCAAAAAAATTATCCATCAGGATCAGGCTTCGGGCTAAAGCACACATTCATCTTCCCGTCGGCTGTCCACAATAAAAATCCCATGAAAGTAGGAAGTAACAAAGTTGTTTCGCTTATTTATGAGCTCCGCGAAGATGATGCCAATGGCGACCTGATCCAGAAAGTGGAGAAAGACAGCCCGTTTGTCCATTTATTTGGTGTAGGCAGTTTGCTGCCGGCATTCGAAAACGCACTCGAAGGCCTCGAGGCTGGTGCAAGTTTCAGTTTTGGTATTCCGGCTGCCGAATCATATGGCGAGCACAACCCCGAAGTAATTTACACCCTCGAAAAGAGCATGTTCGAGATTGACGGTGTGGTTGAGGAAGGGCTGCTTGAAATTGGTAACCAAATTACCATGCAGGATCAGGATGGAAATCCTGTTGACGGCATTGTGCTTGATGTTACCGACGAAGGCGTTGTGATGGACTTCAATCATCCGCTTGCAGGTATCAACCTCTATTTCACCGGAAAGATCCTTGAAGTGCGTGATGCCACGGCCGAAGAGATTGCTCACGGCCATGTGCACGGCCCCCACGGGCATCATCACTAATCGGCCAGCAGGCTCTTCCCCAACAGGAAAACCGCCGGCACTTTGCCGATAGGTGGCTTGTTTGCCTTCCACCATGAGAGTGGTCTGGAAACGATTTTCTCTTCTTCAGAGCCTATTCCTGAGGCTATGCATAACATGGTCGAAGGTTGACATGTTTCGACCAGGCTATCAATTATCTGGTTGTTTCGGAAAGGCGTTTCGATGAAGATCTGGGTTTGACCTGTTGCGAGCAGGAGTTTCTCAGCTCTTCTTATGGCATCCTTTCGCTGGCCTGCATCAATGGGCAGATAGCCCGCAAATGTAAATTGTTGCCCATTGAATCCTGATGCCATAAGGGCTTGTATAATCGAAGATGGTCCGGCCAGTGGCTTCACATTCAGCTTCATCCTGTGAGCTGCAGCTACAACAATGCCTCCCGGATCGGCCACACAGGGTGAACCGGCTTCGCTAAGTAAAACTATATCGTTTCCGTTGGCTGCATGTTCCAAAAACTTAATGGCCGAATCAATATCAGCATGTTTTCCCATTTCCTGAAAATGCAGCTCTGCGATGGTTTTATGGCCCGGAATGCTGGCTATTAGTCTTCTGGCCGTACGAACACTCTCAACAATAAAATAATCTGCTTTTAGAATGGTATTCAATGCAGCGGCCGGCATTACAAGCAAAGGGTTGGTGTCGCCGAGCGGGCTTGGTACGAGATAGAGGGTTCCTTCAGGCATACCAAGGAAGTTTATTCAGATCAACATTGCCTCCTGATATGATGATCACAATTTTCCTATTCTTCAGAAAATCGTGATTTTGCAGGGCTACTGCCACGGGCACTGCCGAGCTGGGCTCGATGATAATTTTCATACGCTCCCAAACCAGTTTCATAGCACGTAAAATTTCCTCTTCCTCCACGGTTATCACATCATAGACATTTTCCATGATAATGGGGAAAGTGCGGCTGCCCAGCGATGTAAGTAAGCCGTCGGCAATGGTTTTGGGGTTCTGGCTCGGAATCAGGCTTTTGGTTTGAAACGATTTCCATGTGTCGTTGGCACCCAATGGTTCGCAGGCGATAACCCGTGTTTTGGGCGAGAAATATTTTGCGCTCAGCAGTGTCCCGCTTAGCAAACCGCCTCCGCCCACCGGACATAAAATGAAGTCGGGATCGGGAAGATCGTTTATTGCTTCAAGAGCGGCTGTTGCCTGTCCGGCAATGATGTCGTAATTGTTGTAGGGATGAACTTCTTCGGCACGCGTTTTCTCCACGATTTCGCCAAGGGTTTGTTCCCGGGCGCTCAGTGTAGGTTCGCAAAAGGTGATATTTCCACCGTATTGACGCACTGCCGACACCTTGGCCGAAGGAGCATTGTTAGGCATGACGATATGTGCCGCAGTCCCCAGAACTTTTGCCGCTCGGGCCAATGCCCCGGCGTGGTTGCCGCTGGAGTGTGTGGCAACTCCCTTACTTCGCTCCTCGGCAGTCATTTGCAGCATGGCATGCAGGGCTCCACGAGATTTGAACGCACCGGCTTTCTGAAAATTCTCACATTTAAACCACAACGAAGCGCCAGCCATCTGATTCATCATTTCTGATTTCAGAAGCGGAGTGTGGTGAATATGGGACCTTATAATATTGTGGGCTTCAAGAATATCAGCCTTGGTGGGCACATGTTGTAATTTCATAGCGCAGTGATAACTTTACGGAAAAGCATTGGTAAAATTAGGCAAAACCATAAGCCTCGTCGATGCAAAAGAAAAAGCCCTCCTTTTGGGAAGAGGGCTTAATGGCAAGATTGCTATTGCTGAAGCTTTTTATCTATCTCCAACAAATTGGTTCTGAACCTTTTGTCGGTTTCAATAAGATTTGTTACCGTTTTGCAGGCGTGCAATACAGTGGCATGGTCTTTATTGCCGCAGTGCATGCCAATGGTGGCAAGCGAAGATTTGGTGTGCTTTTTTGAAAAATACATGGCAACCTGCCTTGCCTGGACCACTTCGCGCTTACGGGTTCTTGCATTGAGTTGTTCTACCGGCAGCCCAAAGTGATCGCAAACCACCTTTTGGATATAATCGATGGAGATTTCTTTGACAGTGTTTTTTACAAACTTGTCAATCATCTGCTTGGCCAGCTCGAGGGTAATGGCTTTTTTGTTGAGCGACGATTGGGCAATGAGCGAAATGAGTGCGCCTTCCATCTCACGCACATTGGTGTTGATGGAGCGCGCCAGATACTCTGTTACTTCCTGCGGAATTTCGATGCCGTCGTTGTAGGCCTTCTTTTTCAGGATAGCAATTCTGGTTTCATATTCCGGTGTCTGAAGATCTGCGGCCAGCCCCCACTTAAAGCGGGAGAGCAGACGTTGCTCCATGCCCTTGAGTTCGACCGGAGGCTTGTCGCTGGTGATAACCAATTGTTTTCCAGACTGATGCAGATGGTTGAAAATGTGGAAGAAAACATCCTGCGTTTTGTCCTTGCCGGCGAGGAATTGTATGTCGTCAATAATAAGCACGTCAATCATCTGATAGAAGTGCACAAAGTCGTTTTGGTTTTTATTGCGCGAAGCTTCTACAAATTGATTGATAAACTGCTCGGTTTGAACATAAAGGACGGTTTTGTCCGGGAAGTTATTCTTCACGTGCAAGCCAATGGCATGGCCAAGATGTGTTTTACCTAAGCCTGTGGCACTATAAATAAGTAATGGATTAAAAGCGGTCTTGCCCGGGTTTTCGGCCACGGCATATCCGGCCGATCGTGCCAGACGGTTGCAGTCGCCTTCGATAAAGTTGTCGAAACTAAAGCGCTCGACCAATTGCGATTCGACCTTTATTTTTTTGAGGCCAGGAATGATGAAAGGATTCGGAATCTCTTTGGAACTGCCCTTATTGAGGTCGATGGGCATCGAGACGTATGGGTTTTTTGTGGCGTGATGGTTGCTGGTGGGATAATTGACTGAAAGCGGCTGACCGTTGCCCTGATTGTTGTCGACAATAATGCTGTATTCCAGCCTGCCTTCGGGGCCCAGTTCCTTGCGAATGGTTTTTTTGAGCAGCATGATGTAATGTTCTTCCAGCCATTCATAGAAGAATTGGCTCGGCACCTGAATGGTGAGAACATTATTTTCCAGCTTTACCGGATTAATGGGTTCAAACCAGGTCTTAAAACTCTGTGCATGCACATTGTCCTTAATCACTTTCAGACAATTCTCCCAAACATCAATATGCCTCTTACTCATAACCCGCTGTTAATCAATCGACTGTGTTTTACTAAAAAACAACCCTTATCGTTTTTAAAACTAATACTGCTGATAATGACACGTTTAGGTTGGCTAAGATCAGCAATTTCGTTTTCAACAAAAATGTGTGAAAAAAAGTGAAAAAAAAAGCTTTTTGCGGCTTGATTTTTTGGAAAATTATTCTTTTTTCGCTCCAGGAGCTTGAGATTCTTTTTTCAATTTCTGAAACGCTTGAGGGACAACGGTTCCAAATTTCAGATCAGATTAAGACCGTAAATTGCCTCCAATTTTTTAACAAATCTTTTTGCACAATTTTTTCGAACACGGCAATTTATCATAATGCTTTCGGCCTCATAAACGAGTACGGGAATAATTCCTTCCTCCTTGCAAAGCCGCATTACCTCATTCAGTAGATGATAGGGTAGTCGTGCGGCAACGACCTCATCAACAGTCATTTGGATCTTTGGAGCATTATTTAATGCCTCTTTTGCCGCTGTTTTGTAGGCGTTGATCAGGCCCGAGGTTCCCAACTTTATACCTCCGAAGTAGCGAATCACCACAACAAGCACATCAGTAAGCCCGGCCGATAGTATTTGATTCAGTATTGGTTTTCCGGCTGTGCCCGAAGGCTCACCATCGTCGTTGGCCCTGAATCTTTTGCGATCTGGCCCCAGCATCCAGGCATAACAGTGATGGCGGGCATCGTAGTACTCTTTCCTGTAATGTGCCAGCACCCGTGCCACATCCTCCTCTCCGGTCACGTGATGGGCAAAAGCAAGAAATCTGCTTCCCTTTTCTTTGAAAAGTCCTTCGCCCACTCCCCCAAGCGTGGTGTAGAGGTCCGTTTCTTCTATCATCCGCTTGTGATTAAAACAATGGAGATTATCGCCAGCACTAATCCCGCAAATTGCCTGGAGCTGGGCCGGTGTTTGAAAAAACTGATGTCGGTGATGGCTGCCAGCAGCACGATGCTTGCATTGACCACCGGAAAAAGTACCGTTGCATCAAATTTATTCATGCTTCGCAAAAGGAAGAAAGTGGAGGCATAGTTGATGAGACCAAGAAGAATACCTGCCGGAATCAACGACAAGTTGAATGTTAGCTGAGACTTTAACATTTTGAATGTCAGAATCGAAGATCCGATGACGAATGCAATGCCAAATATTATGGACAGCATAAACGGCAAATCTACCGGAGCATAGGTGCGAGTGGCATAGTTCATCAGCAAATCGTTCATTCCTGTGCCAATCAGCAGGGCAATGGGGAGCAGCGATTGATTTATTGCAAGCTTATCAGACCGTTCCTTATTATATATGGAGTAGTACAGGGCTGGAAAAACGATGGCCAATCCAATCCAACGGGTAACCCCGCCAGTTTCCCCAAAAATGATTAATCCGCCAAGAACCGGAATAAGTACCGACATTCGGCTGGCCACTGCGGTGAGTGCAACGCCAGACTGACGCGATGAAAGCGCAAAGAGAAAAAAGGTACCGATAAACAAAAACCCAAGTATGATGGCAATGGCTGACCACGGTGGCCATTGCGAAATAAACTCTTCTGACGAATAGTCCGAGCTTGCCAGCCCAAGCAGCGACGCTACGATGTAGTTGATGGTTATGACCTGTAGCGTAGCCCCAGGGGCAGGTTTTAGCAGCCTGAAGAAAACCAGTATGGAAGTAGAGAAGATGATGCTTAATGCCGGATCGATCATAGTGCGGCAAAGTTAAACCTTCCGCAGAAAAAAGTATTCCTGAAAAAAATTGCTTCAGGTTGTAACATTATTGGCCTGCATGCGTCAAACGAACATAAATAAAACAGATAAACATGAAAAAGATTACGCTTTCAATTCTCCTGAGCATGGTTATGATGATATTTGTTTCGGGAGCAATTGCGCAAACTATCGGCAACGGAAAAGTTGTTGCAATTACTGATGATTTGCCTTTTTTCAACGCAGTTGATGCAGGAGGAGCCCTGAGCATTACCCTGATACAATCGGGTAAAAACCAGATAATCATTGAAACTGATGAGAACCTGATTCCTTTGGTAAACTACAGGGTTAGCAACGGTACCTTGAAAATCACTGCATCAGGCATTCAGAGGGCGACTAAGCTGGAAATTACAGTATTTTTAGGCGAAATCAACCTGCTCGATTTTAGTGGTGCTGTCAAAGTAAAATCCGAAGGAACGATTACTTCCGACATGCTAACGCTTAAGTGCAGTGGGGCCACTTCGGTCAATTTAGAACTGGCCGCAGCTAAGCTGAGCACGGTGTTGTCGGGTGCTTCGAAAGTAACCCTTAGCGGAAGGGCCGACAATCATACCATCGATATGAGCGGAGCTACAAAGCTTACTGCAGGCTCGCTTCAAACCATTACTACCCAGGCCAGCGGTTCAGGGGCATCAGATGCTTTTGTTAATGCCAGCGATCTGCTTTCCATCAACACTTCGGGTGTTGCAAAAGTGCGCTACGATAAAGAGCCGGCCAGGGTCGAAAAAAAAGGTCAGGCCTTAGGCGTACCTCAGCCACCAATGCCGCCAGGCCGTCCCTCGGCTGATACTGTGAATGTTACTGTAGGAAATGTAAAGATCAGGGTTATCGATGGCGATTCTACGGTTGTGGAGGTGGGAGATCGTAAACTTGTAGTGGACCAAAAAGGCAATGTAGCCCTCAAGCGTCAGAAACGAAACAAATTCAACGGTCACTGGGCTGGTGTGGAATTGGGACTTAACGGCTTCCTTACTCCCGACTTTGGCCTCAATATGCCCCACGACTATCTTGACCTGAGAATGGAGAAAAGTATCGTAGTAAACCTCAACTTTTACGAGCAAAACATTCCCCTTAACAAAAACAGGACTTTTGGAATCGTAAGCGGCCTTGGGCTAAGCTGGAATAACTACCGTTTCGAGGACAACGTCATGCTCCGCAATGAGAACAAGAGAGTAATCGGTTATTACATACATGATGTGGGAATGAAAAAGAGTAAGCTGGTTAACAGCTACTTAACCTTGCCGGTCTTTTTCGAGCTGCAAACAAATGCCACGAAACGTAAAGAAAAGGCTCATATTGCAGTGGGTGTTATTGGCGGATGGCGCTTTGCTTCGCATTCAAAGCTCTATTTTCTTGAACCCAACAAAACCTATACACTTAAAGACGAGGACGGTAACACTGTTCCAGGCACATGGGTGAGCCCGGGAGCTTCGCGCCGAAATATCGTAAAGGACCACAATGGCTTTCAGCAAAATCCTTTTAAGCTCGATGCAGGAATTCGGGCCGGCTGGGGCGTGGTAAACCTTTTTGCCAACTATTCGCTCACGCCAATGTTCATCAAAGACCGCGGCCCTGAGCTCTACCCCTTTGCCATCGGTGTCACGTTAAATAGTTTCTAAGCTCATACTGGTTGAATGAAAGCGGGCCTGTTGGCCCGTTTTTTATTGCAACCCATTGCGTTCAGGCCGTTGCGCTTTAAGTACCAAATTTGCATGAGGTTTTTTGGTTTGTATATCTTTGAAAAATAAACCCTTTTCAAGCATGAACCGCCTAATTGTTTCTCTTATCCTTTTCATTGCAACCGCGGCCTTACCGCTCACTGCTCAACTGATTACCGCCGTTCCGCCATTTCCAACCGATCAGCAACAGGTTGTTATCTCGTTCAATGCAGCCGAGGGCAATAGGGGACTGTTCAACTATACCGGCGATGTTTACGCGCATACCGGAGTGATTACGAATCTCAGCACCAGCGGCTCGGATTGGAAATATGTTGTGGCAAACTGGGGCGTGAATATTCCCAAAGCCAAAATGACCCGCGACGCCAATAATCCCAATCTTTATCATCTGACTTTAAGCCCGAGTATCAGGGCTTATTACGGGGTGCCGGCAGCTGAAACAATACTGAAGATGGCATTCGTTTTCAGAAGTGCTACTCAGGTGGGTGGTGCATGGCTCGAAGGAAAAACTGCTGCCGGAGGCGATATTTTTTACGACGTATCGCAGGGCGGACTTAACGTCTCAATCATACAACCTGATCAGAAGCAACTGCTTGTAGAACCCGGTCAGCAGGTGCCCATACAGGTTGCAAGCGCTGGTGCCGACTCAACCGTATTAAGGGTCAACGGCGTAAAAGTTGCACACACCACTTCCTCTACACTCAACTACAACCTCGTTGCCAACCAATCTGGTGCACAGCGGGTAAAAGCTTTTGCATATGGCGCAGGCCAGACAATTACTGACTCTTTGCTGGTATTCGTCAGGCCCCCATTGGAAACACAGGCCTTGCCGCAGGGTGTTGTCGATGGCATTAATTACCTCAACGACAACACAGTAACGCTTGTGCTTCATGCACCTTTTAAGAATCATGTTTTCGTGATCGGCGATTTCAACCAATGGGAATTCAATGATGCTGGTTATATGAAACGAACACCTGATGGGGCCAGATATTGGACCACCATCAGCGGGCTGCAACCGAATACGGAATATGCTTATCAATATCTGGTGGATGGAAATTTGCGCATTGCTGATCCATATACTGAGAAAGTACTCGACCCCTGGAATGATCAATACATTTCTGCCACCACTTACCCCAACCTCAAACCCTACCCTGCAGGGAAAACAACAGGTATCGTTTCCGTTCTTCATCCCGGCGCTCCCCAGTATCAGTGGGAAGTTCCCAATTTCACTCCGCCCGCGCCTCAGAATCTTGTCATTTACGAACTTCACATCCGCGATTTTGTTGCTACGCGCGACATCAAAACCGTTCGTGATACCCTTGATTATCTCGTCAGGCTTGGAGTAAATGCCGTTGAGCTTATGCCTATCAACGAATTTGAAGGCAATGATTCATGGGGCTATAACCCTTCGTTCTATTTCGCCGCTGACAAGGCTTACGGCAGAAAGGTTGATTACAAGCGTTTTATCGACGAATGCCATAAGCGGGGCATTGCCGTGATTATTGATATGGTTTTCAACCATTCGTTTAGCCAATCGCCTCTGGTTCAGCTGTATTACAACAGTGCTACCGGTCAGGTTACTTCGCAAAGTCCCTGGTACAATGTTACCTGTCCGCACCCGCCTTATTGCTGGGGCTTCGATTTTAACCATGAAAGCCCTGCCACACGGACATTCATCGACCGCGTGAATGCATACTGGATCAACGAATACAAAGTGGACGGTTTCAGGTTCGACTTTACCAAAGGCTTTACCAACCGCACAGGGATGAACGACAGTTACGACAACACTCGTATTGCAAATCTCAAGCGCATGGCAGATCAAATTTGGGCAGTGCGGCCTCAAACCTATGTAATACTCGAACACTTTGCGCCAAACAATGAGGAGAGTGAGCTTGCCTCCTATGGTATGCTTATCTGGGGAAATTTGAACCATGCCTATGCGCAGTCGAGCATGGGTTATGTTGACGGGTCGAATTTTTCAGGGGTTTCGTGGAAAGCCCGCGGCTGGAATCAGCCAAATCTTGTTGGTTATATGGAAAGCCACGACGAGGAGCGTCAGATGTTTAAAAACCTGACCTACGGCAACACTTCCAATGCCGGACATAATGTTAAAACGCTGCCGGTTGCCGTAAAACGTTCAGCAGCTGCTGCATCCATGTTTTTACTGGTTCCAGGCCCTAAAATGATCTGGCAGTTTGGCGAGCTGGGCTACGACGTTTCCATCGACGTGCCCTGCCGTGTTTGCCCTAAACCGATACGCTGGGAATACCAGCAAAACTGGGATCGCCGATTGTTATTCAACTACTACAGGAGCCTCATCGCCCTGCGCAAGTCGCATCCTGTATTCACCACCTCCGATTTCACAATCACCGCAAGCACATTGCAAAAGACACTTACCCTTTTCAACCCTGATATGTCGGTCTCGGTTATTGCAAACTTTGATGTTCAGCCCAGATCTGTCAATCCGCAATTTTACTTTGCCGGCAAGTGGTACGACTATTATTCCGGCGACTCGATTCAGGTGGTCAACACAGGCGATCCAATCCAGCTCGGCCCGGGCGAATTTAAAGTGTTTACCAGCAAAAGACTGGCACGTCCTGCCTTTGTGGGGCTCGACGAAACCTCCTACTCTCCCGTAATCGACTTTAGGGTATCGCCAAATCCTTTTGAAAATCAGATGAATGCCGTGCTCAATCTGTCGTCGTCATCGCAAGTCAGGGTCGAACTCGTCAATCTTTTCGGTCAGGTAGTAGAAGTGCTATATGATGGCAGGCTACATGCCGGAAGCCATCCGCTGCAGCTACGATCGCAAAGCAATATAACCTCCGGCAAGTATTTTCTCAGGCTCGACACCGGTCAGGGTTATGTTACGCGAAAAGTCGTGAAGAGATAATGTTAATAAACCGGCTTCCATGGCCGGTTTATTATGGCAGTATGGGTGTGGCGTTGAGGTTCTGAGTGCACAAATCAGAGGCCTCGAAAAGCGTGTCGGCAGCAACCGCCCTGTAGCTAACCCTGAGACTGCCTTCGGTAACCCTTCCACGGGCTCCTGCATAAATGCTGTCGTTTGGCCCAAGAGTAACTGTAACAATAAGTGGCGGTTGCGGATTTTCGACACTAACTCTACCCTGAGGACCATAGTAATACCACCTGTTCAGCTGATATTCGCCAGATGCACGTAATTCGTAGGTTACGGCTACTGATTCACGGGTATTTTTTCGGGCAAAGGTCTGAATTCTGCATTCAAGTGGGTTCAAGGCCGTTTCGTCTGCGCATGAAAGCAGAATCAACAGAAGACCCAAAGGGGCAATATGCCTGCTCATGTTCATCAACTTTCGAACTGGCTCATAAATTGCTTCTTATCAACGATATAGCGAACATGCGTCCCGTGGCCCGCAAGCGTTTCGCCTTCCCATACCGACACATCGAATATTATTTTACGACCGTGCACTTCGATAACACGGCTTTCGCAACGTAGTGTTCGTCCTACAGGTGTTGCCTTCAGGTGTCTGATATTGATCGATGCACCCACACTCGTCAAATGGTCAGGTAGATAATCGCCTATGCTCACGAGCGCCGTGCTTTCCATCACCGCTACCATTGCCGGAGTAGCAAACACCTCTACCAGCCCCGACCCATAGCGTGTTGCAGTTTGTTCCGGCGAAACAACGATTTCCATTTTTCCCCGCAACCCCAGGGGAATGTTTACTTCATTCAGCATTTCTCAACTTTCAAAATGGAGGTTTACAATTTGTTTGAGGTCGGGATGAAGACTCAGGGCGACAGGGCAGTATTTCGACGCAAGTTCGAGCAGTTTTATATGCTTTTCTGTATATGCATAAGCTGGAAAATACACATCAATATGGATTTCAGCTATTCTTCTCGGATCGGTTCCCATCACTTTCCGCACTTCCGCCCGTGCCCCATCGATATTAAAGCCGTGTTCGTTGGCCATAATTCCCATGATGGTGATCATGCAGGAAGCCAGCGCCGACGAAACTAGGTCGGTAGGCGAAAAGTAGGCTCCGCGGCCTTTGTTGTCAACGGGAGCATCGGTAATCACCTCGCTGCCCGAACGCAGATGGGTCATTACTGTGCGCAGGTCGCCGGTATATTCGACAGTGAAATCAGCCATTTTTGCTTCAAATTTAAACTTTTTGATGGTTGTGTACATGACAACTACCCTCATCCGAATGTCAAAACAAAAAAGCCCTCCGACTTGCATCGGAAGGCCCAAACCAAATTAAAACAAAACGTTAAGTGGAGACTATCTTGCGAAGATTTACTTCTTCTCTTCTTTGCATTCGGTTTTTTTGCTGCAACATTCTTTCTTTGCAGTACGCTCGGCTTTCTTAGGCTCTTCTTTCTTCTTTTCATTGTCCTGACGTACCATTTCGATTGTGCTTCCTGCTGCAACTACCTGATTTACGGGGAGTGCAAAAGCTACAAAAGCTGCGAAGGAAAGGGCGATGGCTAATTTCTTCATGCGTTTTAAAGTTTAAGTTTGTTACAGGCCAAAGATAATGGCAATCTTTAGATCTTATTTGTTAAGCTCAAGTTAATAACTCTTAACGAAATGTTAAACAGCTTTTGTTTTGCTGCCAGAAATCAATTCAACGTCTTGATCATCAAATTGTAAGTCCTTAGAAATATAATTCTTAATGAAGATTCAATAATGCAGAAGCTTTTTTTTCGACACTTGATGAAGCTGAGTGTTGATTACTAAATTCGTGGTTTTATTCTATTTATGCATCAACAACGGTTCAACCTTTTTATTTTTCTGGCTGCTGTAGGATTTTTGGGGATTCTGATTACCCAGGCTTATTGGGTGTACAACGGACTATTGATGCGCCGGGATCAGTTCGATCGCGGTATTCAGTTGGCCATGCGCACTGTTCTCAGTCGCTTAATTGACTATCAAAGTGCCCAGAAGCTCAGGTGTATCGAACTGGGTGAAGGGTGCGAAGAGCTCGGGCAGCGTATAGAAACAGCCGTGCCGCTTTTACTTCTCGACTCGCTTATGAAGCAGGAAATGAATGCTCTGGGTCTCGAAGGGCAGTATAAATATGTTGTTTTTAACCGTCCAAATAAACGATTTGTTTTTGGACAATACGAAGGATATGAGAATCAACTGGTCAACAGCAGTTATCAGCAAAGCCTTAAGGCAGTTTACGTTCCAGGTGATTATGTTTTGTCTGTCATTTTCCCTGATATTCAACATCATGCACTTGGAAGATTTAGTCTCTGGGTGGTATTGTCTGCTGTATTTATGATCAGTTTGTTGTTTTCTTTCTGGTCGACCGTAAGCCTGGTTCGCAGGCAGAAGAGGCTATCAAGAATCAAGGCCGATTTCATCAACAACATGACCCACGAGCTCAAAACGCCTATTGCATCCATTAGCCTGGCTGCCGAAATGCTTTCGAAGCAGGTGGTTGCCTCCGACTATGCCAAGGTTGCGCGCTATGCCTCGGTCGTCAAAAGCGAGAGCGGCCGGCTACAAACCCTTGTTGACCATGTGCTCATGAGTGCCATGCTCGAAGAGGGTAAAGTTCGTCTCAACAGGCAGAAAGCCAGTTTTTCTGCCCTTGTTGAGGAAGTAGTGCATAATTTTAACCATCGTGTGAGCGAGCTGTCGGGGAAGCTCGATTTGGATATTGAAGCAGGATTGCCTTTGGTCTATTTCGACAGGCTTCACATGACAAACGTTTTGGTTAACCTGCTCGACAACGCTATCAAATATAGCCGTGGGGCACCCGAAATATGGGTCAGTGTGAAAAGTGCTTCCGGCCATGTGGTGCTGGCGGTTGCCGATAGCGGTGTAGGTATTCCGCCGGAAGAAAAAGACTTGATCTTCAAAAATTTGTACAGGTCGCACACCGGAAATTTACATGATGTAAAAGGTTTCGGTATAGGACTTTTTTATGTGAAAAAGATTGTTGAACTTCACGGCGGCAAAATCACTGTCGAAAGCGAACATGGAGCCGGTTCTGTTTTCGAAGTTTATCTGCCGGCGGTCATTAACAATGAAAACTATGAATCCTGAATCAATGAACGACGGGATAAGGTTGCTGGTGGTGGAAGACGATCCTAACCTTCGTATGCTTTTGCACGATTACCTCGAGCTGATGAAATTTTCGGTGGAAACCGCAGCCGACGGTGAGGAAGGTTTGCAGAAAGCAATTACCGGAAAATACGACCTTTATGTACTGGATGTCATGTTACCCCGCATGGATGGGTTTACATTGGCCGGGCACATCAGAGAAAAAGAGGCAAGCACTCCGATTATCTTCCTCACCGCCAAGGCAATGCAGGATGATCGCATCACGGGTTTTATGCAGGGTTGTGATGACTATATTACCAAACCTTTCGACACGGATGAGCTTTATGCGCGTATCAAGGCTATACTAAGGCGCTGCAGCAGAAGAAAGCTCAACACCCTTACCGAGGAGGGATGTTTTGAGTTGGGGAGTTTTACTTTCGACTACGATAACCTTCTGCTAAGTTCTCCATCGGGCAATAAAACCCTTACCCGTAAGGAAGCCGCATTGCTGCGTCTGCTCTGCAACAACAGAAATCAGCTTGTCCTGCGAGAAACCGCCCAAAAAGTTGTTTGGGGCGAAAGCGACTATTTTGTAAGCCGGAGTATGGATGTATTTATTGCCCGATTAAGAAAATACCTGCGCGACGACCCCTCAGTTGCCATTAACAATGTTCACGGCATGGGCTTCATGCTTCAAATATTTGAAGAGCCACAGGATTGATTATCAGGCTTCCTTATATACTTTTCCTGCAATAACGATACTTAGCTCATAGAGTGCCAAGAGCGGAATGCATACCATGATCTGGCTGAAAATGTCAGGAGGTGTAATGATGGCCGAAACTATCAGCAGGATGACCAACATGTACTTTCGATTGCGTTTGAGGTAATCCGGGCTTACCAAACCTGCCTTGGCTAGAAAATAGATCAGCAATGGAAGCTGAAAAACGATGCCCACAGCGAAAGAAACAGAAACCACAGTACTAATGAACGAGTTGAGCGCTATCTGATTGCTTACGCTGCTGCTTACCTGGTAGGTGCCCAAAAAATTGATGGTCAGTGGAACGATAAGAAAGTAGCCGAAGAGCAGGCCCGTCAAGAAAAGCAAAGAGCTGTAGAAAATGGCAAGCTGCGATTTTTTCTTTTCCCCGGCATAGAGGGCTGGCCTGACAAAACTCCAGAACTGGTATATAATATAAGGAAATGACAAAACCAGGCCTGCTATGGCCGAGGTATATAAGTGCACCAAAAATTGTCCCGACATATTGATGTTTATAATCTGAATGTTCAGATTGCTGAAACACAAACCATCAATGTTCAGCGCTCTGCCCAAAGAGCACAGCCATCGGTTGGTAATAAAATCTGCCTTGGACGGGCCGAGTATGATCAGGTCGAAAACCACCTGCCGATTGATGAAGGCAATGATAGCCATAACAAAAACGACAAGAAAACTTCTGATCAGCCTTGATCTGAGCTCGTCAAGGTGATCCCAGAAAGACATTTCCCGGCTGTCTTCTTCTGTTTTATTCATTGCCCGTTTTTTGGCAAATTTACTAAAGCCCTTTTAAAACTGCCTAAATCAGCGAAGCTATAGTTTGATCAACTTAGAGATTGATAATTTTAGTTTTTCTTGAATGTTGTTATCAAATCATCAAAAATGGTGAATAAACTGCTGTTATATTGATGATGTTCTTTAATATTTGTTTATTTTGACGTTTTATTCAAAAAAATTATATTTGCCTGATCAAATAGGATGTCAATAAGTTTAACCTTAAAAGCCAAGCTATGAAAAAAAGTTTACTCCTGATTGTATTTCTCTTACCAGCTTTTATTCTTCAGGCTGCTGACTGGCGTCAGAAGCGTGAAGAGCGTGTGCGCAACATTTCTCTTCCAGCTCCTCAGGCCATTGAGGATGTTGTTGTCATCAACAACCAGCCCAATCCCTTTGTGAGCAATCTGAAGTTTGGACCTGATGTGGTAATTGGAAAAACCCGTTACGACCTTCAGTCGAACTACGCTATGGCCCGTCGCATGCACTTGTTTCCTGATGGCACCATCGGTGCAACATGGACTTATGCCATGCTCGACCCCAATTTCACCGATCGCGGCACAGCTTACAATTATTTCAATGGCACAAGCTGGGGAGCCCAGCCTACCGCACGTGTTGAGCCGGTGCGTACAGGATGGCCATCGTATGCACCCTGGGGACCAAATGGTGAGATTATTGTTTCTCACACTGGTACTGCCAACGGCTTAATTTTCAGCCGTAGGGATACCAAAGGGACCGGCCCATGGACCAACAGCTATCTTGCAGGACCAACCGAGGTGCCCAACCTTCTGTGGCCCCGTATGATCACCAGCGGCGAAAACAATGAAATCATTCACGTTATTGCCCTGACAGCGCCCACGGCCAACGGTGGTGTTGTTTATCAGGGTCTGGACGGGGCGCTCCTTTACAGCCGCTCCACCGATGGCGGACAAACATGGGATCCGCAGAACGTTTTGCTGGAGGGCATCACGGCAAACGATCTGCTCCGTGTGCGTGCCGACACCTATGCCTGGGCTGCTCCGTTCGGAAATACCATTGCATTTCTTGTTGGTGACGGATACGGCGACGGCATTGTGATGAAGTCGGATGATGCCGGCCTTTCGTGGGAAAAAATGCTTTATTATGAAAGCATCGACAAATTCATGGATGGAAACACTACCTATCCGATTCATGGTGGTACCGACTCCTATCAACATGCCGTAATCGACGATCAGGGCCGTGTTCACGTAGCCGTTGGTCGCCAGATTCACCGTGCCGAAGCAGGATTGTTCTACTATCCATATAGCAATGGTTTGCTTTACTGGAACGAAACAATGGCTCCCCTGGATACAACTAAAGTAGCCAGTGGCATTACCGATGTGTCTGGCGTTGCCCCCGGATACCTGCTTGCCGAGCTAATCGAAACAGCAACCGATACACTTTCCTCGCTGCTCACGCCCAACTACTATGCATCTTTGACCAGTATGCCGCAACTTGTTTTCGATTATGAGAAGAAAATACTCTATGCCTTCTACTCAGCCATCACTCCGGGCTATGTGAACAGCGACGGACAAAATTACCGTCATATCTGGATGCGTTTTTCCGAAGATTATGGTCAAACCTGGAGCCCCCATACCGACCTGCACAACGACATCTTCCACCTCTTCACCGAATGCGTTTATCCCTCAGCCTCATCAACCGTGAACAATAAGGTTCACCTTATTTACCAGAGTGATAACTTCATTGGTGGAAGCAACAGGCCAACTCCGCCAGCCCACGGCCATGTTGACAACGATATCGTTCACCTGACTATTGACAGAATCATTACAGGTGCAAGCGAAAAACCAGCCAGTGTGCTATCCATCGACAAGGTTTATCCGAATCCTGCCCGCAACGAGGCATTTGTCACCATCCGTGTCGACAAGCCCCTCACCGCCCGCATCAGCCTGGTGAACCTTGTAGGCCAGGAAGTTCAGTCGACCACTCAGGACTTTAACTACATTGGCACACACAGGGCTGCTCTCGACCTGAGCCGCATCGACCGTGGCGTTTACTTCGTACGCGTGGCCAATGGAAACCAGATCGTAACGCAGAAAATCATTGTTCATTAATTCGGGTTTTTATTTCTGCGGCCGGGGGATTCATCCCCCGGCTTTTTTTTGCGATGTGGTTAATGTTATTGTTGATTTTACTGCGAAATATTAGCCTGAGCGGTATTAATTGTTGTTAACAATCTCGCTGCAGGAATAAGTTCTCGGCAGTTAATCTTACCTTTGCGTACTTTAAATCCTGATTAAAACAAAATGACACAGCTTAGCAAACAGGCCGTTATCGATACCCTCAAGGAGGTGATATATTTTCCGAAAGGCGACAATATTGTAAACCTTGGAATGCTTGATGCGCTTGAGGTTTCGGATGGAAAAATCAGTTTCAGACTCGTCTTTCCAAAGCTTGACGAACCTCCAGTACGCATTGTCGGCAGCACAGCCGAAAAGATGCTGCGTGAGCGCTTTGGTAATGACATATCAATTGAAATTGTTCCGATTACCGAAAAGGAAAAAGGACTTGGACCATTGGCCGGGGTACGCAACATCATTGCCGTGGTGTCGGGCAAAGGTGGGGTGGGTAAATCGACCGTAGCTGCCAACCTGGCTATTGCAATTTCCAAGAAAGGGCTTAGTGTGGGGCTGATTGATGCCGATATCTACGGACCGTCCGTTCCGGTGATGTTTGGCGTGGTGGACGAAATGCCTGAAGCCCGTGAGCGAAACGGAAAACCATCCATTGTGCCGATAGAGCGCTACGGCATCAAGCTCCTTTCAATCGGTTTTTTTGTCGATGTAACCAAGCCGCTTGTTTGGCGCGGACCAATGGCTACCAGTGCGCTCAATCAGCTGCTGGGCGATGCCGACTGGGGAGTGCTTGACTATCTGGTGATAGACATGCCTCCCGGCACAGGTGATATACAGCTTACGCTTGCACAATCTTATTCCGTTACAGGGGCTATCGTGGTTACAACACCTCAAAAAGTGGCCTTTGCCGATGTGCACAGGGCCGCGAATATGTTTAAACAGGAAAAACTGACAATTCCGTTGCTCGGACTCATTGAGAATATGGCATATTTTGTGCCTTCCGATTTGCCGGACAGAAAGTATTATATCTTTGGCCGCAGCAACGGCGAGCGTTTCTCGGAAGTGCTCGGCGTGCCGTTCCTTGGTCAGATACCTATTGTGGATCAGATTGCCGCTTCGGGTGATGCCGGTTCGCCGATAGCCCTCGATGATAATCATCCTGTTGCTAAAGCCTTTGCCGATGTAGCTGAAAAAGTGATAGAAAGTGTAAAAAACTCATAAATTCTTATTGCCATGGCGGAAGATAAAGAAGTATTGGTAAGAAAAGTCAGGAACATTATTGAGCAGGTAAGGCCTTACCTGCAACAAGACGGAGGCGATATTAATTTCGTGGAGCTGACCGATGATCTTGTTGTAAATGTTGAGCTAACAGGAGCTTGCGGATCTTGCCCATACAGCACTATGACCCTGAAAAACGGAGTGGAAAACACCATCCGCAAAGCCATTCCCGAAATAAAATCTGTCGAGGCCATTAACCTTGGATAAATGGTCCCGGGATTTATATTCTAGGTCAGGTATTTAGCTACGATTGGCATCCTGCGTCCCATGCCGAATGCCTTTGGCGATACCCTGAGTATGGGCGGCGTTTGCTTTCGTTTATACTCATTAGTATTCACCATTTTTAGCATCCTCTGCACCATTGAAGGGTCGAAACCACGTTCTATCAGATCGCCAGGTCCGAGTTGTTCTTCGATGTAGTGAAAGAGCATACGGTCCAAAACTTCGTATTCGGGCAGGCTGTCCGAATCGAGCTGGCCGGGGCGAAGCTCCGCTGAAGGTGGCTTGAGTATGCTGTTGAGAGGAATTACTTCAGCATCCTTGTTAATGTAGCGTGCCAGCTCGTAAACCTCTGTTTTATATACATCGCCGAGCACCGAAAGTCCGCCGTTCATATCACCGTATAATGTTCCGTAACCCACGGCGGCCTCGCTCTTATTGCTGGTATTCAACAATATATGATTGTACTTGTTTGCATATGCCATCAGAATCAGGCCGCGCAGCCTTGCCTGAATATTTTCTTCAGTAAGCCCAAAAGATGTGCCTTCGAAAACAGGTCCGAGGGACTGCTCTATGGCCAAATAAGAATCTTTAATAGGTATGGTGTGGCTGGGACTGTTGAGGTTGTTGGCCAATGTTTGGGCGTCGGCCACCGAATGATCGCTCGAGAACTGCGATGGCATGAGCAGTCCGGTCACATTTTCGTTTCCCAATGCCTTGACTGCAAGCACCATGGTTACAGCCGAATCAATACCACCCGAAAGCCCGAGCACGGCTTTACGAAAGCCCATTTTGCTGAAATAGTCCCTGATTCCCATCACCAATGCGTCGTGAATCAGGCTTGTTTTATTATCAAAGGCCGGATCGAGGCTGTTTTTTCCTGAAAGCAGATCCTTAGTGTCAACCACCTCAAGGGCTTCTTCAAAATAGGGCAGCGATTTTCCAACCATGGCATTGGCACAGAGCGCTGTTGAGCCACCATCGAAAATCAGCTCGGTTTGTGCGCCAACGTGGTTCACATAAATAAGCGGAATGCGGTATTTTTCAACATTGGCCTTGAGCACTTCGTGCCTGCGCCTTGCCTGATGGTAATGAAATGGCGAGGCCGCAATATTGATCATCAGGTCGGGCTTATCTCTGGCGAGTGTTTCCATGGGATCGATTGTGTAGAGCCGGCTTTGACCAAGGTCCCAGATGTCTTCGCAGATTGTGAGGGCGATTTTTAAACCGTTGAAATGCAGGGTTTTAAATGATTTGGCTGGCTCAAAATAGCGATATTCATCGAATACGTCGTAGTTGGGCAGCAGGCCTTTATGAAAATATTCGACTGTTCCGTTATAGCAGAATGCAGCGGCATTGAAGAGCGGTTTGCCTTTATCGCCCGTGTTGCGGCATGGCGCTCCTACTATGGCTGCAATTCCTATGCACTGGTTTGCAATATGTTGCAGGGCATTCTCTGTTCTAAGGATGAAATCGTCGAATTCAAGAAAATCGAGAGGAGGGTAGCCGCAGACCGCCAACTCAGGGAACACCACCAACGCAGCACCCCGAACTTTGGCTTTTTGAATTGAATCAACGATTTTAGATGAATTGGTTTCAAAATCACCAATCCTGAAATTGAGTTGTGCCAAGGCAACCTTCACGATGTCAGAAGATTGTAGTTAAAACAGTACGCCTACTTTCAGTTCGACAAAGCTGAAAGTGCCTTTAATCTTATCCTGCGAAATATTGTTCTTACCCTTGAGAACATTAAAAATGTTATTGTCCCAGCGCAGACCAATGTTCAGCTTGGTGGATTCGGCCAGGTCCTGATAAAAGCCTGCCCCAACAATCATCGAGGTACGACTGTAGCGCATTTCGCTGTCAACATCCTTTTTTTCATCTTTTCCCATTAGCCGATCATTCATATAAAACTTTTCGGTCGCTGTGGCATTCAGGCGAAGGGCAAGAGCCAGACCAAAATCGCCATAAATGGACATCCCATCGGCTATTTCCTGCGTACGCATGCGCAGCACTCCTGGGATCTGAATATAGGTGGAATTCAGTTTGCGTTCAGTTCGTCCGGGCTGATTATCGCGCAGCTCTGGGTACTCATACTTACCGTTGAGATAGATAAATTTCATGCCGGTATTAATGGCATAGTTCTCCACAAGGTAAATGTCGCCTATGAATCCCCAGCCAAATCCCATGCGAATACCTTGGCTTTCATAATTTTCGGTTGAGGGGATGACCCATCCGATGTTTGGTGAAAGCTCGAAGCCAAACTGGAAAGCTTTTTCCTGAGCACTGATCTTTGTAGCAAACAATAATGCCAAAACGATAACAAGGTTTCGAAACATGTTGGGTGGTTTTTTGGCAAAGTTAACAAATATCGGGCTGAGTTGTTTTCCTCGCCCTCAGCTTAACAATGCCTTACTGATGCATGGCAGAGATCATAATGTCCTATTTTTACCATGAAATAGAATGACTCTTGCAAATCGAATCAACATTTGGCAACTCACCTTCTGGCGCTGCACTTCGGAGGATGATGCACAATGTGACCGGAATGATTTCTTTGGCTATTATCGTAATGGTTGTCTTAGCAGCATTATTTGCTCACCATATAGCGCCCGATCCCACACCGGGAGCTAACAGGCAGATGCTTGAACTAGGTGCGCTCAGGCCGGGAACGACAGTTGAGGTGTTGCGTATTTCGCGCGAGAGCAGGAGCGAACCGGGATTTACCGGCCGTTTTATCAATGGACGAAGAGATTACTTTGAGAGTATTCCGCTTAAATCATGGCGATTCGATGGCGAGCAGCTTTGCTATGAAGTTTACGGCGAGGAAGTTGCTAACCCAACTAATGAGGTTTGTGTGCCACTTACAAGGGTAGTTTTTGGTCCTGATGCAGGTAAATTGTCAGCAGTTTTCAGTATTCAGGAGCTGCAGAGAAAGATTGTAGGGCACCACATTGTTCGAACTACTTTTTGGCTTGGAACCGATCAGTTTGGACGCGACATGCTCAGCCGGCTGCTTTTGGGTTCGCAAATCAGCCTTTCGGTAGGATTCATTGCGGTTTTCATTTCTCTTCTCATTGGATTGATCATTGGCAGTATTGGCGGGTATTTTGGTGGTCGCGCCGATGATGTGGTGATGTGGCTTATAAATGTAATATGGTCTTTACCGACCCTATTGCTTGTTATTGCCATCACTTTTGCACTGGGAAAAGGTTTCTGGCAGGTTTTCGTGGCCGTTGGCCTCACCATGTGGGTGGAGGTGGCCAGGGTGGTACGCGGACAATTGATCAGCCTCAGGGAGAAGGAATTTGTTGAAGCGGCCAAAGCATTGGGATTCAGCCACACGCGTATAATTTTCAAACACCTGCTCCCCAATGTGGTTAGCCCACTGATCGTGATATCGGCTGCTAATTTTGCCTCTGCCATCCTAATCGAAGCAGGCTTAAGTTTTCTAGGACTGGGTGTGCAGCCCCCAATGCCATCGTGGGGTAGCATGCTTCGCGAGAATTATGCTTTTATTCTGCTCGATGAAGCATATCTTGCGTTGCTACCCGGCCTGGCCATCATGATTTTGACACTGGCATTCATGTTGTTGGGCAATGCCCTGCGCGATGCCCTCGATGTTAAACTGCCACAATAAAAAGCCGGTCGCATTGGACCGGCTTCGGTGGTTTTGGTTCATTTCAATGTGAAATATCTTATGCTTCCTGGTAGGGTTTTACCAGCTCGATGAGTTCTGGCAGGTCCATTCCGAGATTTTGCAGGTGCGAAATTTTAGGTACCCCGTTTTTGTTCCAACCGCGACGGAAATACACAGCGTCGAGCAATTGTTCGTAACGGTTTTCGCGGTAGGCGCGCAGAGCCTTTAGTTTTTCTTCCGTTGATTTCCCTTCGGTGTCGAAGCCTACGGTTTCACGGAGCTGTTTGTCGTAGCGCTCGGCACGCGATTCGTATTCTTCGATGGTCACCGGGCCTGCGGCGCGATAAGGCTGTGCATCGTGCTGACGGAGGCCATAGCCGCGCCTGAGGTTGAAGATGCGCTGGAAGTTGTAAACCCTTTCCGACTGGCGGATCATCTCCTGCTTATCGAATGGTTTTCCTGTTACAGCTTTATATATGGTTACGTAGTTGTCTACATGCTCCGGAACTTTGGCAGGCTCGTCGGTGAGGTGATTATTCTCAGGTTCTACGTCGTTCCAAGGCAGCTTGCACAGTCCTACCAGCCCGAACCAGGTTCGGAACATGGGGAAATAGTGCAGTGCTTCGGCCTTGTCTTCGAAGGTAGGTATCTGATTGTTAACCATGTCCATGAAGATGAGCCATGCCTCGTCGTGCTGCGGGCCTTTGTTGGTCATTGCATAGCCGCCCTGCTGTGCCAGCGATTCTTTGCTCACATATTGCGAATACTCAAGGCCCTTGTTTTCCATGGCAATGTCGTTGATAAACTGTGGGTCGCCCCAGCCGTTTTCAATGAACATTTGCTTGAGTTTGCGTACGCCAAGGCCGGCAGTTTTGCCAAAACCTTCGCCTCGGGCCAGCTGATGGAGCAGTTCCATGGCTGCATCGGCATTTCCGAAGTTGAGCTTCAGGCCACCGGTGCGTTCTTCGTTGAGTATGCCGTTTTCGTAGCACTCCATAACAAAGCCGAGGATCGTGCCCCAGGTGATTGTACAAATGCCGTAGGTATCGCAGTAGAAATTGGCTTCTATGGTGAAGTCGGGGTTGAAGATTCCGGCAATTGAACCGAGCGAAGCGGCTGTTTCGTATTCAGGGCCATCAACAAGTACTTTTTGGTCTTTGTATGGGCCTGTGCGCAGCTGATATTCGTCAACGCCCTTGGAGCAGGCCATATTACAGCCAATCCAGCATCCGTCGGGGATGCCCTGGGTGAAACGCGATTTGTAAACATCGCTGTGGATATTCACTGCATCAGGGTGCGAGCCATATTTGAAATTGTGCACGGGCAACAGGTCATAGTCGTTCATGATGTTGGTCAGGTGCGCCGTTCCCTTGGTACGCATTTCGTTTTGCTTATCATCGAGCTCGCGCATTTCGCGGTTAAATCTGCGTCCGCGTTCCATAATGGCTTCAAGATCAACAACATTGTTGAGATTGCCTTTCACACCGGGAATGCGGGCAACCAGGGCCATTATCTTTTTGTTGCGAAACACGCTTCCAATGCCTCCGCGGCCGGCCTGCTTCAGACGTACTTTTTTACGCTTGGGATCGTAAAAGCTGAAGTTGAGCATGCCAATAAGCGAGTTTTCGGCTGCAGTACCGGCCGAAACAACCGCGATATTTTTCTTGTCCTGTTCGTTCAATGCATAAGCTTCAGTGAGCACTTCCGCAAGCTCATGGCTGTCGCGGGGTTGTGCGGGAGCGGGAAGTATTTCTACGGTATGATTAACGCCATCAATAAAGATGATGACATCCTTCTCGGCTTTTCCCTGCACCTCAAAGGCGTCGAAGCCGGCAAATTTGAGATATGGCCCGAAAAAGCCGCCAACATTGCTGTCCATAGGCTGGTCGGTGGTGGGCGAGATGCTTACGCAGATGGCTTTTCCTGAACCTGAATATTGGGTAATGCCTCCAATAGGTCCCGACGAGATGATGATTTCGTTGGCCGGATCGTTCCACGCCGTGCGTGGCCCAGTGGCGTCCCACAAGAGTTTCAGTCCGTAACCGCGACCTCCGACGAACTTTTCTTTCATCATCGGATCGACTTCTTTCACCTTAATCTCGCTGTTCGAAAGATTTACGTATAAGATTTTGTCGGTGTATCCCCTGTCAAGAGGGGTAAACTTGTAATCCACACGCTTTATGGGTTCGTGGGTCAAAGGAAAAGCAGCAACTTCCATATTTGTTCTGTTATATTTTTCACAAATATAAGATTTTTGTCCAACGACCCATATCTAAGGTGTTCATTTATAGCAATATGTATTCTATTGCATATCGATTGAGCACGCACAATATATTGCAGTTTACCGGTTTAAGCAGATATTTAGAACGGTTTTAAATTCGTGGACTTGGCTTTCGTGACTAAATTTGCGGTAGTAATCGATCGAAGCAATGCGCTGGGAAGAAATAAGGGATGCACTGGCAACATACAAGGTTGGTATTGCCGGCTGCGGGGGCCTTGGCAGCAATGCAGCTGTGGCGCTTGCCCGGGTAGGGGTCAGGCATTTCGTGCTGGCCGATTTCGACCGTGTGGAGCCTTCAAACCTGAACAGGCAATACTATTTTTTGCATCAGATCGGGGAGTACAAGACGACGGCCCTTGCCGATAACCTGCACATGATTGCCAAAGGCCTGAGGCTGGAATTGCACCGTAAAAAACTGGAATTCAGCAATATATCTGAAGTATTTGGAAAATGCGACCTTGTAATTGAAGCTTTTGACAAGGCTGAGGCCAAACAAATGATCGCAGAGGCAATGATGGCTTATTTGCCCAGGATACCCTTGGTAATGGGCAATGGTATGGCGGGTGTGGGCATGTTTCACATGATACGTCAGGAGCAATGGTCCGAAAATGTGTATGTTTGCGGGGACTTCGTTACGGAGATTGGCGAAGAAACGCCGCCCCTTGCACCAAGAGTAGGCATCGTATCGAATATGCAAGCCAATCTGGCGCTCGAACTTCTTTTAAAAATGCATCTTGATGGAAATCGTACTCAACAACCGTAAAGAAACGATCGAAGGAGGCCCCATGACGGTGAATGAGCTGATCAAAGCCAGAAACTATACATTCAAAATGTTGGTTACCAAGGTTAATGGCCAGCTTGTTAGGGTAGAAGAGCGCGATACCGTGATGGTGCGCGATGGTGATAAAGTTGATATCCTACACCTTATTTCCGGCGGATGATAACAAAATGGTCAACAAAAGCTGATGAAAAGCCAGTTGTGCCTGAAAATGAAGTCGTAATCAGGCTTGACGAGTTGTCGGTATTTCAGCGGAAAAATCTGGTGCTCAACAGGGTAAATCTAAGCATCCGCAAGGGGGAGTTTGTTTATCTGATCGGTAAAACAGGCAGTGGAAAATCAAGCCTGCTCAAAACCCTTTATGCGGAACTTCCGGTGCTCGAAGGCAGGGCCTCTATTGCCGGCTTTGATCTTACCAGCCTCAAGCGCAAGGATATTCCCTACCTGAGAAGGAGATTGGGTATTGTTTTTCAGGACTTTCAGCTGATGAACGACAGAACGGTGAACGACAATCTGGAGTTTGTGCTCAGGGCAACGGGCTGGAAGAATAAGCAGCAGATGCTTCACCGAATTAAGGAAGTATTGCTGATGGTAGGGCTTGTCACCAAAGGCTATAAATTTCCCCATCAGCTTTCGGGCGGCGAGCAGCAACGGGTGGCCATTGCCCGGGCCTTGCTCAACAAACCCGAAATAATTCTTGCCGACGAGCCCACCGGCAATCTCGATCCTGAAACGGCCAACGGAATCCTGCGGCTGCTTATGAGCATCAGCGAACAGGGTCATGCCGTGTTGATGGCGACACACAACTACAACCTCATCCACAAATTTCCGGCCCGCATTGTAAAATGCGAGGAAGGCACGCTGTCGGATACCGGCTATAAAGTGGAAAATGCCTGATTTTCAGGCTCCCCGAAAATAATTTCAATAAGCTTGCGGGTATTATGCCCGTTGTGGTACATCTGCTGCAATTTTGTGGCACGCCGCGCTACCTCTCTTGATGTGAATTCGCGCCGCATTAATCGCCTGATCTGCTGCTTGATCGATTCAGGCCCGTTCGAAAGGATGCACAATTCATCAAGCGCACTTCCGCTGAGCATTTTATCATTAACCAGGCAGTAGCGACCGTTGTAAAGCGTGTTTATTAGCTTGAGCTTCAAGCCCGTAGCCTGAAAAGTAACCAGCAGATTAATATGGGCATTTTGGATGATGCCGTTGAGGGTTTCGTCGTCGGGATTGGGCAAAAGGGTAACATTCGGCATGGAGGTGGCCATGTTGGTCAACCATTGGGGAGGGTTGAGGCCAGCTATAACGAAGGGTACATCAAGGTCTTTGAAGACTTCATCAAGCAAATACTTTACGGCGCTATGGTTCTCGTTTACCGAGAGGTTGCCGTGATAGAGCACATAGCTTCCCTTGCCCGGCAGGATTTTTACTTCCTGATGAGGATGAAAGGCAGGTATAAAATGGACGTTGTTGTATCTGGAGTTGAAGTAAGCGGCATCTTTCCTGGATATGGCCACGATAGCACCTGCTTTTTCAAGAACCTTTTCGTAGCGTTCGAGCTTACGTGCCTCGTTGGCGAAATAGTACTTTTTCAGAAACTTCGTTTCGGCCGATGCCAGGTTATGGTAGTATTCATGCTCAATGTTATGGGTTCGGACCACAATTCTGCGGCCTTCGAAGCGGCGATCGGTGAGCAGCATGGTGGTGTGAAGGCCTTCGAGAAAAATAGGATAATTGTCTTCGAGAAGCCTGTTGTTGAGTTCTTCGGAATAACGCGAACAAACGATATAGGGCAGATTTCGGAACAAATTGGTTTTAGAAAGGTCGCGCTTGTAATAAGTCACCGATGCACAAACATTTTGGAGTTCGTGTTGCATGCCCCGGCCGTATTCGAAAGTGTGCAAGTGCACTCCAACGCCTTTCTGATGCAACGCCCTGATTTTGTGATACACGTCGATCACGCCACCGTAGTTTGCAGGCCAGGGCACATCGAACGAAACCAGATGCAATTGTTTTTCAGCGGTACTGCTCATAACATGCTATCAAATGCGGCTCTTCGTTTTCCCAGCACAGCTCCTGCGCCGCTTTGGCTGCATTCACCTTCCACGCTTCATAACGTGTGCTGTCGCTAAATATTTCGTTTACGGCCAGGGCAATTTCTTCTGGTTTGTGACTGTCGATACACATTCCTACATTGTAGCCCGTAACGATATTTTCCACCTCGGGCAAACGACTTGCGAGCACCGGTATTCCGGCCTGAATGTAGTCGAACAACTTATTTGGCAGACTGAAACGATAGTTGATATTGGTGTCTTTGTCGAGTGTTAGACCGAGGTTAGAAACTCCGGTGTATTGCATCATTTTATGGTAGGGCATGCGGGGCAAAAAAATTACCCTTTCATTGAGGTGGTGCTCATCAGCAATTCTTTTAAGCGCCGGTATCACATCGCCTCCGCCAATGATGAGCAGGAACATGCCCGGTAAAAATTTCATTGCCAGTACCATTTCTTCGGCTCCCCGCTGAACGTTGATGCCCGAGCCCTGCAGAATGAGTATCGGAATAAACTCGGGCAGGCCAAGTGCAGTGCGGCTTGCATCGTCTTCGTGCATATATCGCAAGGGCATATTGCGCACCACCCGAACGGGAATATTGTATTCGCTGCGAAACAGGCCGGCAATGGACTCGTTGACGGTTATCATTTCGGGTAAGCGCGGAAGAATAAACTTTTCGATGCGTTTCCACACTGACCTGACAAAAGGTCTATGGGCCAGTTCGGGCGTTCCGGTGTAGTATTCGTGACTGTCGAAAACTAATTTCGTTCCTTTCATTTTACTCACCAGAAACGCAGGCAATAATGTGTCGAGATCGTTGGCTACAATCAGATCTGTTCGCGCAAACAGCAATTTGAAGAAAAACAGCAGGTTGATTTCGGCGTAAAAAAGAGGTCCTTTGTCGAATCGCAGCTTGAAACGCTTAACCGCATAGGGCCGGTTATCCATTTCGGGCGAATTGGCCCTAAGCCTGCCCCAAAGTTCAGGTAAAAAACCAGCCCTGGTTAAAGCAATGCAGGATTTGTGCACCCGCTGATCGGTGACAAGGTCGTTGGTAACCAATAAAATTGCTTTTTTCAAGGCCTTGTTTGGTTAAGCTATGATCTGATGATTTAATTAACTGTCAGGTTGCACTTATAGTATGCGCGACAACCGCAAAGCACCTGAAATTGCCAGCCTCACAAATGCAAATTTCAAGATGGATAGAGTGCTTTTTGACTGATAAGAGTATTTTAAAGTGTCAACAAATTGGTTGACAGAAATTTAGCCTTCAACTTGGTGATTTCGTTTCGTCTGCTTAACTTTGAAAAAAAATTAAAGATGCTTCGCAACTATAGCTTGCGGCATCACAATACGTTTGGGCTGGACGTATTGTGCAATTATGCCTGCAAAGTTCACGATGCCGGAAGGCTTGAGGTGCTTTTCAGGGATGGCTATTTTGGTGGAGAGCGCTGGCTGGTGCTGGGCGGCGGCAGCAATGTACTTTTTCTGGAAGATTATTACGACGGTCTTGTCCTGCTGATCGAAAACAAGGGAATTACCTTGAGTCAGGATCTGGGAGATGAGGTAGTTGTAAGTATAGCTGCAGGCGAGGAGTGGACCGGATTTGTGCAGCAGATGGTGAAGGCAGGTCTGGGCGGTGTTGAAAATCTAACCCTCATACCCGGAAAAGTTGGTGCGGCGCCCATGCAAAATATTGGTGCCTATGGCGTTGAGCTAAAGGACGTTTTTCACAGCCTTCAGGCTTTTGATACCCAAACAGGCGAGATTGTGGAGTTTTTGCCCGAAGATTGCGAGTTTGGCTATCGCAACAGCGTATTTAAAACCCTCTACCGCAATCGTTTCATCATTTTAGGGATCGACCTGAGGTTGAAAAAGAACCCGGTCGTAAAGCTAGATTATGGTAGTATTAGGCAGGAACTCACTTCGATGCAGGCCGACAATCCGGGTATTGAAGAGGTAAGCATGGCCATTGAAAAGATCAGACGCAGCAAGTTGCCTGATCCTCAACACATTGGTAATGCCGGCAGTTTCTTCAAAAATCCTATTGTTCACCCGGCCATGTTCGATTTGCTGAAATCTGAGTTTCCTGATATGCCCGGTTATCATTCCGACGATGGAAATACCAAGCTGGCAGCCGGTTGGCTCATTGAGAAGGCAGGCTGGAAAGGATTCCGTAAGGGCGATGCAGGGGTTTATGATAAACAGGCTTTGGTGCTCGTAAATTACGGCAAGGCCACAGGCGCTGATATCTGGGAACTGGCACTAGAGATACAATACAGCGTAAAAACCATGTTTGGTATTACCCTTGAGCCAGAGGTAAACATTATACGTTAAAATAGACCTGTTTACTTTGCCGGTGCCAGTGCAAACTTTTTCGTTCTCGAGCTGCAACCGAAGTTTGCAGCAATTGTCTTTTCTTTACAAGGAGTAAAGATGAAACGCCTTGGTAAACATTTGAAAAAGCTTTGGGCATTGTTGCTGCCATGGAGCGAGGCGATTGTCTGGCTCGTTGCCTTGCTGTTGCTGGCTTTTGTTCCGCCCGAAGAAACCCAGCAAACACTGTGTGTTTGGCATCATCTGGGAGTCGAGAGTTGTCCGGGCTGCGGACTTGGCCATTCCATAGCCGATGTATTTCAGGGCAGGTTTGAGGCTTCATTCTTCAGACATCCATTGGGCATATTCGCCCTTGCAGTGATTGTTTGGCGCATTGTTTGGCTTACCTTTATGAACTTGAAAATAAGAAACACCTTAAACCGAAAACCATATGTCAAGAATTTATGATTTTATGCCCGACATACAGGGCGAAGAAATGTTGTTTCTGCAGAAGCTAACGCAGGAATATTCGGACGATAAGCTTCGCAAATTTGCCAACATTTACAGGGCTCGCCGCCGCGATCCTATGCTAATCCTTTTGCTGTGTCTGGTTGGTTTTGTGGGCTTTGCAGGTATTCACCGCTTTTTGATGAACCAGATCGGAATGGGTATTCTTTACCTCCTCACGGCCGGTTTGTGCCTCATTGGTACTATCGTGGATCTGGTGAATTATCAAAGCCTTGCCTTTAACTTCAACAGGCAAATTGCTGTCGAGGTACACAGCATGTTGGCATCGGAGCGCTAGTTTGCATTCTTCTTCAGCAAAGCTTTATTGATTTTGCGCGCCAGAGATGGCCCGCTGTAGATGAAGCCGGTGTAAACCTGCACAAGGTCGGCACCGGCTTCAAGCTTTTCGATGGCGTCCTGAGGGGTCATAATTCCTCCAACTCCGATTATCGGGAAGGCTTTGCCCGATTTTTCAGCCAGATAGCGAACCACTTCGGTTGATCGTTTTTGCAGTGGAAGTCCGCTAAGACCTCCATTACCTGCTTTTTCGGCAGCTTTGATTTCGTTTTTGATGGTATGCCTTGTAATGGTAGTATTGGTAGCCACCACGCCGTCGATGCCGGTTTGCTGAACAATGTCGATTACTTCATCGAGCTGCTGATCGTTCAGGTCGGGCGAAACCTTGAGCAGAACGGGCTTACGCCTTGGTTTAGCGCTGTTGCTTTGTTGGATGACATTCAAAATGCCGAGCAAAGCATCCTGATCCTGAAGCGCTTTCATATTGCTGATGTTGGGGCAACTAACGTTTACCACAAAGTAATCCACTAGGTCGAACAGGCCTTCGAAACAAGTCAGGTAATCCTCTGCAGCTTTCTCGTTGGGCGTTAGTGTGTTTTTTCCGATGTTGCCCCCGATAATCAGATGCGGAGGTCGGTTTTTTAGTCGCTCTTTCACCACATCAAGCCCCAGATGGTTGAATCCCATTCTGTTGATCAGGCCTTTGTCTTTTCTGAGTCTGAAAAGGCGGGGCTTTGGATTGCCTGGCTGTGGCAGGGGTACCACAGTCCCGATTTCGATGTGACTGAAACCAAAAGCCGAGAGTGCCTCAAAAACTTCAGCATTCTTGTCGAAGCCCGCGGCAATACCAACAGGATTTTCAAACTCGAGGCCAAAGACAGTTCTTTTCAGCGAAGGATGCTCAACACGGTATAGTTTAGAAACAAAGCACCTCAGCGGAGCAATACTGAAAGCACGCCTGAGCATACCTACCACAAGATGATGAACCTTTTCGGGGTTCATCGTGAAAAGCAAGGGCCTGATAATTCGGGTGTAAATCGCTGACATGCTGTGAGTTGTCTACTCTTTTGCCGAGTCGTCGCCTTCGTTTACCTGCTCAGAAAAGTCTAACAGGTTCTTGCTGGCCAACTGTATGTACCAGCTGAGGGCTTTCTTAATATCGCTCGGATAAACCCTTTCAGTGTCGTAATCGGGCACTGCCTGAGCAAATTTTTCGGCCAATTCGGCCTGAGTTAGTTTTTTAGGGTCAAAATCGGGCTGCAAACCGAATTGTTCGTACATGCTTTTGAAAATCTCTTTCAGCGGTCGGTCGTCGCCTGTGGTATAAACACTGATTTCCTCGAGTGCGCTGATACGTTGATGGGTGAAAGCAGGGAATCGTTTGCCATCGGTGAGCGACTCCACCAGAATATTGTTTTTACCGCTTCCAATAACTTTGAAAAGACCGGGTTTGCCGGCAATTGAGACTATCTTACTCAGATCCATTGTGTGAATTTTGTGCAAAAATAAGCATTTGCGGGCATTTGGTCTTTAAGGATAAGTTCACACCGGTGCAATGCTTTTTATCATACATTTGGCAGCGAACCAGTTGAAAGCCAAAGGAAGATGAAGCTTCCGCGCCTGCTTGTATTTTCGGTGTTTATGCTGTCTCTTGTTAAAATTCTTGGGGCACAGGACTCCTTGTTGATCAATAAAAAGCATTGGCTGACGCCTTCCGATACCCTGCACAAGCCCCGACTTCATTTGTTGATCGGTGGCACAGTTGTAGGCTACACCGGGGTATTTTATGGTCTTAACGAACTGTGGTACAAGGGATATCCCCGCAGTTCTTTCCGCTGGATCAACGATGGGGGCGAGTGGCTTCAACTGGATAAGGCAGGTCATATGATAACGCCCTACCAAACGTCGCGTCTGTATGCCGGCGCTTTGCGCTGGGCTGGCGTTGAGCATCGGAAAGCTGCCTTATATGCCGGAGTGGCAATGTTCATGGCTTCGAATACCATCGAAATATTCGATGGGTTTTCGGCTCACTGGGGCGCTTCGGCCTGGGATATTGCCGCCAACTTTGCCGGTGCCGGATTGATGACTGCTCAGGAATTGCTGTGGCAGGAGCAACGGATAAGTCTGAAACTTAGTCTCACATTTGTGAATTATCCTTCAGGCCCCCTGCACGACCGTGCGCGACAGCTCTATGGGGCATCGGTGATTCAGCGCGCTATCAAGGATTACAATTCGATTAATGTTTGGGTAAGCTTCAATCCTGCCTCTTTTGGTTTAAACATGGGCAAATTACCATGGCTTAATTTTGCTGCAGGCTATTCCATCGACAATGTTTTTGGTGGCTATTCAAACATCTGGACTGATAAGAACGGTCAAATGCAGGATTTTAGCCATCTGCAGCGCACCCGGCAGTTTTACTTTTCACCCGATATCGACTTTACCCGCATTCCAACCAACTCGCCCGGATTAAAAACCCTGTTTGAGGTGTTGAATATTTTTAAGCTGCCCGCTCCCGCCCTCGAATTGAACACAAGAGGAGAGGTGAACTGGCACTGGCTCAGATAACCAATTGAATAACAATAAAAAAGCAACGAAATGACAAAAGAATCACGACTCATGAGCGGCATCATATTACTGACAGTGCCCACCATCATTTTTGGAGGTAATTTTCTGCTTGGACTGCTATCGGGCAGCTACCCCGAAATGGAGCTTACTGCCTTTCAGCAGTCTATGTTTCGTGCAGGGCATGGGCATGCCGGCGTGCTTGTTATTCTGGCGCTTATTGCTCAGTTTCTTGTGGATCAAAGCGATCTTTCGCATCGCTGGCGCTGGATTGTAAGGGCAGGATTTCCTTTTGCCGCCATTCTCGTAAGCGGTGGATTTTTTGCCGCTGCTGCCGGCAAAGGCATTAGTGAACCCAATGGTTTTATCGTTATTCTTTACCTCGGAATGGCTGTTCTGGCCATTTCATTGGTTGCTCTCGGCATAGGCCTTGTGCGTGGCCGGCAGGATTAGCCTATTCGGGCCTGAGCCTGAAAAATAAGCCAGGGCCTTCAGTTAGCGCATAAAGGTATCCATCAGGTCCCTGACGTACATCACGAAAACGGGCGAAACCTTCAAGCAGTTTTTCATGATGTACCACCTTGTTGCCATCGAAAACCAATCGCTGAATATGCATGCCGGCCAGCGCCCCAACAAGCAGATTGTTTTTCCAGTTGGGGTAAATGTCGCTGGTAACGAACGTCATGCCGCAAGGTGCTATCGAAGGCACCCAGTAATGAATGGGGTCGACCATGCCCGGCAGACTGGTATCGTTGCTGATGATGGTGCCATTATAGTTGATGCCGAATGTAGCTTTGGGCCAACCATAATTTGCGCCCTTTTCTTCGATGTTGATCTCGTCGCCTCCGCGTGGGCCGTACTCATGTGTCCACAACTGACCTGTTACTGGGTGTAGTTGCATACCCTGAATATTGCGGTGGCCGTAGGTCCAAATTTCGGGTTTGGCCCCTTCCACCCCCACGAAGGGGTTATCGGCCGGAATGCTTCCATCGGCATGCAATCGCATCACCTTGCCGTTGTGGTTGTCGAGTCGTTGTGCATTGTCCATCACTCCACGATCGCCGATCGGAAAATAAATAGTATCGTCGCCATCGAAAACGATGCGGCAACCAAAATGAAACTGAAGCGGGGTGAGCGGATCGCCTCTAAAAATCTCTTCAAAATCAGTAAGTTGATTGCCTAGAAGTTTTCCTCTGCCAATTGCCGTATTGCCCACATTCCCTTCGTTTGTAGAATAGGCCAGATAAATCCAACCGTTTTGAGCATAAGACGGATGCAACACCACATCCAACAAACCACCCTGTCCGTGCTGCCAAATGCGCGGTAATCCCTGAATTGGCTCAGGCAGAAGCTTGCCATCCTGAAATATGCGTAACCTACCGGGGCGCTCAGCGATGATAATACGGCCATCGGGCAAAAACGCCATGCTCCATGGATTTTCCAGGCCTTCGGCAAGAATCTCTGGTTTTATTTTATGTGTTGCCTTTGGGTCAATAGGATGATTGTTACTTTTATTTCCGCTGCATGATGAGAATGCAACTAAAAGAAGTATGATAAATGCATGTTTCATTTTAAGGTGTTTTTTTCAAAAATAGTAAAACTGGCTCTTAAGAAACAGTTTCGCCAATGAAAGGTTCGTAATAAGGATTTTTATAAATTGGCAAAAAAACATAGGAATGCGTAAAGAATATGTTTTCTGTTTATTGTGGTTGATGCTGCCTGTGTTGATTTTTGGACAGGAATCGGCCACCAACACTATAATGACATGGAATATTCGATTGGACACTCCTTACGATGGTGATAATGCCTGGATGTACCGTAAAGCCAGCTTTTGTGAACATCTCTCTGAAGAGAATGCTGATATAATAGGTTTTCAGGAAGTGCTTAACAGTCAGCTTATCGACCTTCAGGACTGCCTGAGCGGTTACAGCTATGTTGGGGTTGGCAGGGCCGATGGAAAACAGGGAGGCGAATACTCGCCGGTCTTTTTTAGGCTCGACCGATTCACACTCATCGAAAGTGGCACGACCTGGCTTTCCAATACGCCCAATATACCAGGCTCGGTGGGATGGGATGCTGCCCTCGAAAGGATTGTAAGCTGGGCCAAACTGGCCGATAAGAAAACCGGTGACACGATGGTAGTCATGAATACCCATTTCGATCATGTGGGCCAGAAGGCGCGTGAAAACAGTGCATTACTTATGCTTGAACTTGCAAAAAAACTAGCACCGGGCTCTCCGCTAATCATCATGGGCGACCTGAATGCCGATCCTGACAACCCGGCCTATAAACGCTTTATCAGCGCAGGACTAATCGATGCAAGAATCGTTGCCACTGGTTTTGAAGGACAAAGAGCCACCTATACCGGATTTGATGATGACCCAGTAAATGATGCGCTGATCGATTTTATTCTGCATTCACCACATTTTGAGACAATTGACTATGTTGTGCGACCCGTGAACAACAGGGGTCAATACTTCTCGGACCATCTTCCTGTCGTGGCAAAGCTTGTCATAAAACGCTGAGCCTTAAGCCGGATGAAATGAATTTCGAGGCAAAAGCATTATTCAAAAAAATCTTCCATCCATTCAGGAACGTCTCCCTAAATCATCTCAGACCACTGATTTTTGATTGAATCTCGAATCTTCGAATTTTGAATAAAAAAACGCCTCCGAAGAGGCGTTTTTTTTCAAAGTTTCTTTTCCAGTTCTTTATAAACCAGAGCGCTGGCCCCAACTATGGCCGCATCGCCTGGCTTGAGCTGCGAAGGCAGCACTTTGATTTTATTCTTGAATGAGGGTAGGAGGTGTTTTTCCATACTGTCGATGGCCGGCCTGAAAATATAAGCACCGGCTGCCGTTGGTCCGCCAAAAAGGAAAATAGCCTCCGGACTGGTATGGTGGGCGGTGATGGCGAGGCCTTGCCCAAGCCACTGGCCTGTGAGCTCAAACACTTCCTGGGCAACCTTATCGCCTTTTTCGGCCGATTCGAAGATGAACTTGGAGCTCAGGTCGTTGAATGAGAACGAAGCCAGAGGACTGTTGTGAGCATTGTATTTAGCAAGCAGTTCGAGGGCTGTGCGCTTCATGCCCGGAGCTGAGCAATAAGCTTCTAGGTGTCCGTTGCCGCCACATCCGCAGAGCCTTCCGCCAGGCACGATGGTCATGTGACCGCACTCGCCTGCAAAGCCGTCATGACCGTAAACCAAGTCGCCATTAACCACTACGCCGCTGCCTACGCCTGTTCCAAGGGTGTAGACTACAAAGTCCCTCATCCCTTTTGCCCCGCCATAAATCATCTCACCAATAGCTGCAGCATTGGCGTCGTTGGTAATAGCGATGGCCTTCATTTCGGGAAGCCGTTCCTCTATGAGCTTCACCATGGGCACAACGCCTTTGAACGACAGGTTTGGCGCTTGTTCGATGGTGCCTGTATAGTAATTTGCGTTGGGTGCACCAATGCCGATGCCGAGTACCTCGATGGCCGGGTTTAGCTTTTCAACTGCATTAATCAGCTGACGAATGGAGCCTACCATGTCATCAATGAACATAGTGATGTTACCATGTCCGGGCGTCAGGATGGTGTCTTTTACCAGCACATTGCCTTCGCGGTCCACAACCCCGATGGCTGTATTGGTTCCGCCGATGTCGATGCCTATTGCTACCGATTTCATAAAAATTCCTTTCTTCTTTACCTTATTTTATGACCTTTTACTGCATAGTAGAAAATGTAAAGGTAGCAAATCGCCGGCACCAGAAAGGCCCAGGTATAGCCTGCGCTGTCGGCAATGGCGCCCATAATGGGTGGAATGACGGCGCCGCCGAAAATGAGGGTGTTGATGAGGCCAGAGGCGCCGCTAAGCTCTGCTTTGCTGAGGTTGCTAACGGCCAGCGAGAAGATATTGGGGAACATAATGGAGTTGAAGAGGCCGATGGAAATGATGGACCATAAAGCAATCTGACCAGTGGACAGACTGGTGGCAATATCGAGCAGGGCAGCAATGAGGGCAAAGATGGCAAGTGTGCGGGCTGCCTGTCCCTTGCCGAGCTGCATGATACCGAAATTTACCAATGCTACCAACATGAAAACGAAACCAATGTTCCAGCTCCAGTTGGTGACGAAGGAACCCGAAATAACAGCGAGTATGAGCACCGGAATGGCGTAGGTGAGTTTCTTATTGATGCTCATATCGGAAAACATGAACGAGCCAAAAAACCTGCCAATCATGGCGCCGCCCCAATAGATGGCGGCATAGGTGGAAGCCTCTTCGGCCGTAAAACCCGCGCTGTTTTTCAGATAGTTAACAATCAGACCGGCATTGCCCACCTCGGCTCCCACGTACACAAAAATGGCTAATGCACCGAGCAATACGTGGGGATATTGCCAAACGCTTTTTTTCTCCGTCTTCTCGACCGTTATTACCGGCAATTTGAGAAAGAAAATAACAACAGCAACGAGCAACACCAGCAAGCCCATGATAATGAATGGCATGGGAACGCGCTCGGCGGCTACAGCTGCATCTTCGGGAAACTGAAGGCCTTTGAAAATGGCTACTGCTATCAGCCAGGGAGCAATCATCGTGGCGATCGAGTTGAGGGCCTGAGTCAGATTGAGCCTGCCGGAAGCTGTTGATTCCGAGCCAAGTGCAATCACATAAGGATTTGCGGCTACCTGCAGAAAAACTACACCAACGGCCAGAATAAACGTGGCAGCCAGAAATAAGCCAAAGGAGGGCAGGCTTGATGCCGGAATGTATATGAAGCTCCCAAGTGACATGAGTACCAGACCAGCGATCACTGTCCCTTTGTAGCCGAATCGGTCAATGATTTTCCCGGTTGGGATGGACATAATCAGGTAGGCCAGAAAAAAGGCCGAAGTAAGCAATTGCGCCGAAAACTCACTGAGCTTGAAGATCTCCTTTACAGGGGCGCTCAGGGTAACGATAAAGGTGGTGGCAAAGCCGAAGATGAAAAAAATGGCTCCGAAGGCTGTCAGCCCAATGGCCATACTGTTGTGCTTTTCTTTCATTGTATTGTTTGGTTAATTTGAATATTTAGCCCAAAAAATCCTGATTAAACAGGGCGGAAGCAAATGTAAAAAATTACTCAGATGATTCAGGTCAATATTAAACGACAAAAGCCGCCCGAAAGCGGCTTTTTGCATGAGAGTATGCATTTGTTTTATCCCACGAAGAAATCAAAAACGTTGCTGATTTTTTTCATCTCGGTTTTATAGAACTCCGTGTAAGTGCATTTTTTGCAGGTTATAGAAGTGAATTTCCGGTTTTGGATATTGAAAATTTTTGTCAGGAAACTGCCTACAGCATATATTTCACCTACATCGCACTGTCCGTGACCACATTTTGGACAGGTATAGCGCAGCGTTTTCATGTTCTACGGTTTATTGTTTTCATCACTTTTCTCCTGGTCTTCGTTTTTCCATCTTCCAGCCTGCTGCAGGGCACGGGCAACAATCCACTCAAGTTGGCCGTTGGTGCTTCGAAACTCATCGGCAGCCCATTTTTCCACTGCTGCCAGCAATCGGCTGTCGATGCGCAAAACGATGGCTTTACGACTGCTCATGGCTACTGATAAAGTGATCCGGTATTCAACACGGGTGTGGCTTCCTTGTCGCTGCAAAGCACCACCATAAGGTTGCTCACCATAGTTGCTTTTTTATCCTCATCCAACTCAACAATTTTCTTGTCGGAGAGCTGCTCCAAAGCCATCTCGACCATGCTCACGGCACCCTCAACAATTTTGTAGCGTGCTGCAATGATGGCTGTGGCCTGCTGGCGCTTGAGCATAGCCTGAGCGATCTCTTGAGCATAGGCAATATAGTTGATGCGGGCCTCAATCACCTCGACGCCGGCCAGATGCAGGCGCTCGGCAATTTCGCGCTCAAGCTGGTGATTCACCTCGTGGCCTCCGGCCCGGAGTGTGATTTCGGCATCCTCGTCGTCGAAGTTGTCGTAAGGATAAAGCCCGGCCAGCTTGCGCAGTGCAGCCTCGCTCTGAACAACCACAAAGTGCTCATAATCATCAACTGCAAAGGCAGCCTTGAATGTGTCGGACACTTTCCATACAAGCACCAGACCGATCATAATCGGATTGCCGATTTTGTCGTTCACCTTGATGGCTTCGCCGTCGAAGTTTCTGGCCCTGAGCGATATAAGTTTTCGCATATAGAATGGATTAACCCAAAAGAAGCCATTGCTTTTGATGGTTCCGGCATATTTGCCGAATAGGGTGAGCACGCACGACTGGTTGGGATTAACCACCTGAAGACCAATGCTGATGAACACTCCGACCAATATTCCAACTGTCCACCAGGGATTGCTGGTGGTCACAAGCATCACAATGGCCCCAATCACAAGCAACAGTGCCAGCAATAAGTAGGGGTATCCAGAATAAGGTTTGGTTTCTTTTTCCATGTTTTATGATATTAAAATGATATCACAAAGATATAGCGGTGAATATGATTTGTCAAGTGAAATCATCAAGTTTTTCTCAAGTGCTTCTTCATGCAGCTTTACTATTTTTTAACCCTTTGGAAAACAATGATTCACAAAAACTTAACTAATTTTGCTTGAGAATTGAAAACCAGGCAGATGAAAGAACTGATTGTGGTCAGGCATGCCAAATCCTCGTGGGATCATGCGGGTCTTGCTGATCATGAGCGGCCCTTGCTGGAAAAGGGAAAGAAACGCACGCGCAAGATTATCAGCTATTTGCAGGAACAGGGAGTAAAACCTGAGTTTATCCTGTCCAGTTCGGCGCTCAGGGCGCGCGAAACGGCCTTTTACATCGCCATGGGCCTTGGGCTGGAAAAAGGGCTTGTTAAGGTTGATCCCGCATTGTACCATGCCGACGCAGATCAGCTGATGGAGCAATTCGACGATTTGTCCGACAGCTTCAATTCGGTGATGTTGGTAGGTCATAATCCTGCCTTGACCAATTTCGTAAATTTATTTCTGGTTCCTGCCATCGACTGGCTGCCTACTTCAGGGGTTGTTGCTTTGCAATTCGAAACCGATCGCTGGGACGAGATTCGTAGCGCCCAACGCACGGTGCGTTTTGTCATTTTTCCAAAGCTGATCTGATGATCTGCCTTTACTCAATTTCTTAATCACTGTAAATAACTGCAGGTGAAAGATATACCAACAATAAACCGCGAAGTTAGCTGGCTGCATTTCAACGCCAGGGTATTGCAGGAAGCAAAAGATGAGGGCAACCCGCTCTTTGAGCGCCTGCGATTCATTGGGATATACTCGAATAACCGTGATGAATTTTTCAGGGTAAGGGTGGCTACCTTGCGTCGCCTCAAGGAATTGCAGAAAAAAGGTGGCGAGGGACTTGATTTCAATCCCGGAAAGGTGCTCAAGGAAATCAGGCGCATTATCGATGAGCAGGAAAATGCTTATATGAGTATCTACCTGCGCATCAGGGAACAGTTGAGGGAATACGGCATTTTTATCACCGAATTCGGCCAGCTTGATACTTATCAGATAGCCAAAGTGAAAAGCTATTATGCAGAAGTGGTCAGGCCAAACCTTTTTCCCATCATGCTCAGCGGGCTTAAGGATGTTGAGGGACTGCGCGACAATTCTATCTATCTGGTAGTAAGGCTTTCACATTCAGGAGGAATGATCCCTGTTGACTACGCCCTTGTCAAAGTGCCCACTTCGCGCCTGAGCAGGTTTTACATCATCGAATCGGGCGATGCTCATCACGTGGTTTTGCTGGACGATGTAATCCGATACAACCTCGACGAGATTTTTATGCCCTTTGGCTACGACACTTTTCAGGCCTACTCGATGAAGTTTACTCGGGACGCAGAGCTCGACATGGAGAACGACGTTTCGAAAAGTTTTATCGAGATTATGGCAGAAAGCCTGCGGCAGCGAAAACGTGGTGCACCAGTACGCTTTATTTACGACCGCACTATGCCAGCCGAAGTGCTCGATATCGTGCTTCGTAAGTTCAAAATCAACAAAAAGGACATCCTCATTCCTGGCTGGAAATACCATAACTTCCGCGATTTCATGTCGTTTCCGCGCATCGGGCCGGCTCACTTATGGGATATTCCCATCACTCCAATGCGTCACCCTGATCTGCCCCCACACCGTTCCATCTTCAGTGTGATTCGCAAAAAAGATATCATGCTGCATTTCCCTTACCAGACCTTCATGCATATCATCGATCTGCTTCGCGAGGCTTCCATCGATCCCAAAGTTCGCAGCATAAAGATGACACTTTACCGTGCTGCCCGCGACTCGAATGTGATCAATGCATTGGTGAATGCAGCCCGCAACGGCAAATCGGTAACAGTTTTTCTGGAAATACAGGCGCGCTTTGATGAAAAAGCCAACATACAGTGGTCGGAAAAACTGCTTGAGGAAGGCGTTAAGGTGATCAAGACCATACCGGGCCTGAAAGTACACAGTAAGCTATTGCTGATCCGCCGACGCGAAGAAAAAGGCGATGTCTGGTATTCGAACATCAGCACAGGCAATTATAACGAATCGACAGCAAAAATTTATGCCGACGACAGCCTGCTCACCTGCAACCCGAAAATTGGTTACGATGTTGGGCAGATGTTTAAGCTGTTCGAAACGCCATATACTCCTTCTCAGCTCAGCAAGCTCATTATTTCGCCTTATCAGACGCGAAAGTTTTTCCTTAAGCTGCTCAATCAGGAAATCCGCAATGCCCGAGCCGGCAAGCCTGCCTGGGCCATTTTGAAAATGAACAGCCTGGTGGATGATAAACTGGTTGAGAAACTATATCAGGCCTCCGGCGAAGGGGTAAAGATTAAAATTATAAGCCGCGGCATTTGCACGCTGGTGCCCGGTTTGAATGGTCTGAGCGAGAATATTGAGGTGATCAGCATTGTAGATCGTTTTCTTGAGCACAGCAGGGTATTCGTCTTTGGCAACGATTCATCCCCACAGGTATTTATTTCATCGGCCGACTGGATGGTGCGCAACCTCGATCACCGCTTCGAAGTGGTTTGTCCTATCGAAGATCCGTATCTGAAGCAGGAACTCATCGACATGCTTTACATTCAGTTGAGCGACAACCAGAAAGCCCGCCTGATCAACGGCCCTGAAGTGAATCAGTACCGCAGGGCAAACGAAGGGGAAGCGCCATTACGTTCTCAAATCAGCATTTACCATTATCTGGAAACCAAGGCTGAGCGTAATTAACCCTCAGACTTTCAAGAAATAATGATGGAGTGATGCCCTAAAATAAAGGTTTTAGCCTTTCTGAGTAAATTGATTCCCGATTCTTGCAAATTCTTGTGGTGTTTGGTATATCAGGCTACGGAATGCCCAAGTACAAATTAGCATCCCGGGAAGTGTGCGTTTGATCTCTGAAGTGTGAAAACTCAAAAACTTGAGGGTAATACCCAAACAATCGGATTTGTTGGTAGTGCCAAATCAAATTATCTGCCTTAATCAATGTAATCAGGCATTTAGAAGATCATCGACAATCTCTTTTGCCGCCCGTCCGGATGCACCTTTACCGCCTAATTTTTCGCGCAACTGTTGATAGCCTTCGAGCACAGCTGTTCGTCCGGGGCCGGAGAGAATCGTGCTAAGCTCGTTTCTGAGCCGTTCCGGTTCGAGCTCGTGCTGTATGAGCTCCTTCACCACCTGTCGTCCCATAATCAGGTTAACCAAAGAGATGTATTCTACCTTGACTAAACGCCGGGCTATCTGGTAGGATAAAGGATTGGCTTTGTAGCAAACCACCTGAGGCACATCGAACAGTGCTGTTTCGAGGGTGGCCGTTCCGCTGGTTACCAATGCGGCATGGGAGTGTGCCAGCAGTTGGTAGGTTTGACCCGTTAAAATCTTTATTTCGTCACATCCGTGAAACTGTTTGTAAAAGCTCAGATCGATAGACGGAGCGCCTGCAATGACAAATTGATAATCAGGAAAATGAGTTTTGAGCTGAAGCATCACAGGCAGCTTTTTTCTGATTTCCTGTTTGCGGCTTCCCGGCAAGAGGGCTATGATAGGTTTGTTGCAAAGCTGGTTTCGCTGACAAAAGTTTTCGTCGCGACTGAAATCGCTTAAAGCGTCGAGCAGGGGGTGACCAACGAAAGCCACGTTCATGCCGAATTTTTGATAAAAGGCTTTTTCAAAGGGTAGAATGACCAGCATTTTGTTCACCACTTTTCGGATGGTGAATACCCGCGATTGTTTCCATGCCCACACCTGTGGCGAGATGTAATAATAAACCCTGAAACCATGTCTGTGAGCAAAGCGGGCAATGCGCAGGTTGAAACCGGGGTAGTCGACCAGAATCAGTGCATCAGGCTGAAATTTCAGGATATCGTTTTTAGCGAGCTTTAAATTGTTGAGAATCGTTCGTATGTTGCGCGCCACTTCTATGAAGCCCATAAAGGCAAGTTCGCGGTAGTGCTTCACCAGCACTGCGCCTTGTGCCTGCATCAGATCGCCGCCCCAGACCCTGAACTCGGCCTGTGGGTCAGTGGTTTTGATAGCCCTGATCAGATTTGAGGCATGCAGGTCGCCCGAGGCTTCACCGGCTATGACATAGTATTTCATTGTTATTCAGTGCTTTGCGGGCTATCTTATTTCAGAAAAAGAAAAATCGCCAGCATGGCAACAAAGGTAACGACAAGAATTCCGCGTCCGGTGCGGTCGGCTTTGCGGTTAATAAAATACACCCGGATGAGCAGCACGTTTGGAATAAGCGCAAGCAGAGCGGTGGCTTTTTGCGATTCAAGCCAATAAGGTAGGTTTTCAAGCTGATTTTTAATGGCAAGCAGGAGTCCTAGAAAAACAGCAAACGATAATATGCCTATAATCAGACCATTGGGTATTTTATCTCCGCTAAATAGTGCTTTCATAACAATGAGTTTTAGCGGTTAATTGCCTTTTCCGTTGAGGTTCCAGGTTTTAAGCATGTCCATGGCTTTGAATGCGGTGAGGTCGTATTGCACGGGTACCACCGATACATAGTTGTTTTCAAGTGCCCACTGGTCGGTATCTTCACCTCTGTCGTCATTTTCAAAACGTCCTGTTAGCCAGTGGTATTCGGCTCCCCGGGGGTCTTGCCTCGAGTCGAACTCCTCGATCCAGCGGGCATGCGATTGGCGGCATATTTTGATGCCTCTGAGCGGAATAGTGCTTGCCGGAGGAATATTCACATTCAGGCAAATGCCCTTTGGCAGTCCTTTTTCGAGCACCTGACGGGCAATATTTTGCACATAATTGTCTACATGGCGCATATCGGCCGAATGACTCCAGTCGGCGAGGCTGTAACCAATCGCAGGGATATCGTCGATACACGCCTCAATTACGGCAGCCATGGTTCCGGAGTAGATGACATTGATAGAGGCGTTTGAGCCGTGGTTGATGCCCGAAACCAGCAAGTCAGGTTTTGCGCGCAGCACCACTTGTTCGCCCAGCTTCACGCAGTCAACAGGTGTTCCGTTGCAGATATATTCCTCGTAATCATCGCTTTTGGTTACCGTTTTAAGTCTGAGTGGCGTGGTGATGGTGATGGCATGACCCATGCCCGACATGGATTGTTCGCCAGCCACAACCACTACTCGTCCGAGCGGCCGCATCAGTTCGATGAGTTTTCGCAGACCCGGGGCAAAGTAACCGTCGTCGTTGGTTACCAGTATGGTAGGTTTAGTGTTGTTTTTCGTTTGCATCGTTATTCTGACTTTCCAGATTCGTTACTCCGGCCGAGATGATGAATTTCATCACTTCGGTGGAAGAGGCGTCGAGTGGTCTGACGTTTTCGGCAGGCACTATGAACAAATTGCCCGACCAGGCGTAAGAGTGGGGCAAATATACGGCTACCATGTGGTCGGGAATCCCAAGAAATGCTAAATCTTTGTTAGTGATGAAACCGATCTTCTCGAGCTCATAACCTTTGCCCACCTTGACCAGCACAGGTTCGTTGAAGCGCTTCTTCTGTCCCACAAAGGCTTCGATTAGGTCTTTAAAGGCGGTGTAGATGATTTTTATGAGCGGGGTAGTGGCAAGAAACTTGTCCAACTGCTGCAGGAGTGGCTTAAATAAAATGGTAGTGCCCAGAAAACCTGCAATCGTTACTATAAGAATCAGCACCACAACGCCAAGCCCGGGGATATGAACTTTCAGCAAATCGTCGAGCAGTCCAATAAGCAAGCCGTCGATCCACTCGAAGGTAGCCTTCAATCCCCAAACGGTGAGTGTGATGGGGGCTGTGTAAAGTAGTCCCTGGAAGAAATAATTCATCAGACGACGGGTGAGGCTGCGTTTCATGGTTTTTGCTGTTTGGTTTATCGAAATTCTTTCAATGCCTGATAAAGTTTGTGGGTGGGCAGGCCCATTACGTTGAAAAAAGAACCTCTCACCGAAGCAATGGCCACATAACCAATCCATTCCTGTATGCCATAGGCACCTGCTTTGTCGAATGGTTTGTAGGCATCAATATAATATTCAATTTCGTCATTGCTCAGGGCAACAAAATCCACTTCGGAGGCATCGCTGAGGGTGATTATATGCTGTGGACTGCGGAGCGTAATACCTGTGATGACAGTGTGTCTGCGTCCCTGCAGCAGGCCAATCATCCGCTTTGCATCTTCTGCATCGGAGGGCTTGTTCAGTATTTGGTCGTCCACAATGACCACAGTATCAGCAGTGATCAGCAGAAAATCTGGCGGTAGTTCATGATCGGCAAATGCCAGGGATTTTTTTTCGCTGAGGTAAGGGGCTACCTCCTGAAGGGGCATTTCGGTAGGAAAGCTTTCATCGCTTTCTTTTACAAACACCTCAAAATCAATATCCATGCCAGTAAGCAATTGTTGCCGCCGGGGTGATTTTGAGGCCAGTACGATACGGTATTTTTTAAGGTGATCAAGCATGGGGCAACACAAATAGCAGAGAGAGCAGACCGGCCAGCATGAGCAGTTTCGAAAGCAGGGAGGCCTGAGCGTAATGCACGGTGAGGCTGGCCAGTGCCAAACGGGCAAGCAGCAGCAAACCTATCGCCAGGGCAAGAAACAGAAAAATCATGGCCTGAGTGTAATACTGTACATAGAGTATGTATTGCCAGAAACCTATCATGACCAGGAGGGTCGTGAGCAATGCGATACTGAGATTTTTTGCCGGTAGCACGCCATAAACTACAGGGAAGGTCCGGCAGTCGCCTTTAGCGTCGCCCTCCATATCCTCGATGTCTTTAATAATTTCGCGGAGCATGGTGGCCAGGAGGGCGAAAAGGGCATAGGCCATCACGAAACCGGTAATTTCGGGCATCACGCCAATGGCTTTGGTGAAGAGTTCGGGCTGGCGCGACAGCGCAAAGAACTCCACAACCCAAACCATGATGAGGATGCCGGCTGTGGCAAATGAAACGACGAGGTTGCCAATGAGCAGCATACGCTTATAGCGTTTGGAGTAGAACCACATGGCGCCTGCCGCCACCGGAAAAGCCAGACCAAGGAGCCAGTTGTTAACCAGAAAACCGATGGCCAAACCGGTAAGGCTTCCTGCGATGGTGAGGCCATAGTAAAGCTTTTCGGCCATGCCCATGCTTACGGTTTTGGTGACGATCATTCGGTCGGGCTTGTTGACACGATCCACATCGATATCCATCATGTCGTTAACAATGTAACCTCCGGCAGCAATGAGCAGTGTAGTTATGGCATAGAGGATGAACTGCAGGTTATTGATGGTGGGATCGATGCCGGCCAGTTCGAGCCGTGGAATAATCACCAGGTGCCTCAGCAGCATCATGGTAAGAAGCATGATGATGAGGTTGGGCCAGCGTACAAGACGTAAATATTTCATTGTGTTCGATTTACCATTGATGTGCTTCGTCGGTCATCCAGCGGCCCTGCACCTTGAGTACCTGCTCGATGATGTCGCGCACGCAGCCGTGACCACCGCGATAGCGGCTGATGTAAACACTTATGCTTTTGATTTCCTCGGAGGCATCGGACGGACAAACAGGTACTCCGGCCCTTTTCATGGGGCGGTAGTCGGGTATATCGTCGCCCATATACACCACCTCTTCGGGCCTTATGCCGTTATCTTCCAGATACTTCTCAAACACTTCGAGTTTATTGCTCACGCCAAGAAATACGTTTTCGATGTTGAGCGATTCGAAGCGGCGAAGCATGGAGGGGGAATAACCGCCCGAAATGATGGCAATGTTGTAGCCCAGCTTTCGGATAAGTTGCAGGGCATAACCATCTTTAACGTTGGCTGTTCGCAAGGGTTCTCCATCGTTGTTAAGCACAATAACGCCGTCGGTCATCACGCCGTCATAGTCGAAAATGAAGGTGGTAACGTTGCGCAGCAGGGCTTTATAATTGCTCATAAGGTTTTTCCGTGGTATTTTTCGAGCAGAAAATTGGTTAATTCGATGTAAACCGCTTTTTCGCGCTGGTGATTATTAAGGAGTTTCAGATGTTTCTCGATGGCCTTGCGATCATCGCGCCGGGCTGGCCCGGTTTGAGCTACCGAGGGCGGCATGGCGGTGGCTTTGAGTGCCGTTTCGCGTATGAGTGGATGCAAGATGCTGAAATCTAACGCCTTGCTTTCGAGCAAGCTGGCGCTTATATCGTAAAGCGCATTAACAAAATTGCTGGCAAACACCGCCGAAAGATGCAATTGCGCGCGCATCTGGTCCGACGATTCAATCACTTTGTTGCTGAGCAGGCCGGCAATAGCGCAAAGAATTTTCAGATCATCGGTATGGCCTGCCTGTACGAAAAAGGGCACCTCATTCAGGTCGATATGGCGTCCTTCGGTGAAGGTCTGCAAGGGATAAAATACGCCATAGCGCTGATGCACCGACGACAAAATCCCGGCAGGCAGACTCCCCGAGACATGAACTACCAGTCCGTTAACCGTGCCAAGTTGCTCCGAAACTTCTGCCACTGCGTCATCAGATACAGCTAAAATGTAGATACCAGCGTCTCGCGGCAAATCGTATGCATTATTGTATGCTTTAGTGCCGAGCATACTTGCAAGCTTTTCGGCCCGGAGGGCATTGCGGCCGAAAACGCCTGCAATATTCAGACGGGCATTGTGCAAAGCACTGCCCAAAGCATTGGCTACCTTGCCCGTGCCAATGATCACAGCCTGAATTTGATAAATTGCCTGCAATGAATATTTTTGCACGAAATTACACTTTTTTGGGCTGTTGATTTTCTGAAGGTTCTACGGTTGATTTACTGACTGTGGTATTAAACAAATCAGGATTTCAAGTGTTTATTACCTGATAACATAGAAACATGTCAACATATTCCATCAAAGATCTGGAGCGATTGACCAATATCAAGGCACACACCTTGCGTATTTGGGAGAAGCGATATGGTATTGTTGACCCTCCGCGCTCCGACACCAACATACGATATTATACTGACGAGGATCTCAAGAAGCTGCTCAATGTGAGCATCTTAAACCGCCATGGCATCAAGATTTCGCGGATAGCCCGCATGAGCAACCATGAAATCAACCAAAAGATATTGGAGGTTATCCGTCCCGAATCGGACTATCTCAGCCAGATTGAAGGCCTGGTTGTGGCCATGATTGAGTTGAACGAGGAGAGATTCGAGCGCATCCTCAACCAAAGCATCATTAAAATTGGATTTGAGGAGAGCCTCTTTCACGTGGTGTATCCTTTTTTCGAAAAAGTGGGTGTACTTTGGCAAACCGGCACCATTAATCCCGCACAGGAGCACTTCATCAGCAACCTCATCAGGATGAAGTTGTTTGTGGCCATCGACAGTCTTCCAAGAGTTTACGACTCAGCGGCCAAAACCATTGTTCTCTTTTTGCCCGAATGGGAGCTGCACGAAATTGGCTTGCTCACCTATTATTACTTATCGCGCAAAAACGGCTACCGTGCCATATATCTTGGACAAAATGTGCCGCTGAACGATCTGTTCTCGGTGGGTAGTACCGCCAGGCCCGATGTGCTTGCCACTTATTTTGTTTCGGCTATCACTCAGCACGAATTAAAGGACTACTTAAACCAGCTGTCCGAGCATTTCAAAGATCAGCAACTGATAATCAGCGGAATACAGGCGGCCACCATTCAGTTCGATTTGCCCGACAATGTGCGTGCCATTAGCTCAGCACTCGATTTCAAGCGGGTGCTCAAGATGTTTGCCCGTCAATAAGCTTTTGGTTATTCAAAGGTAAGCGCAAGCTGAAACACCTTGTTGTTCAGCCTGTTGAGCGATCTGCTGTAAGCGTATTGGTCTTTTACCAGGATATCAAGGATTCCGTAACTCATCTTGGCTTCGACACCGAACTTGAAATAAGGAGTATAAAAATCCATGCCGGCACCAGCTTCGGCGGCAAGGTCGTGACGATCGATCTTTACGGGAACATCGTTGTTATTACTTTGGATCTTTTTTGTCGATGCCATTTCGATGCTGTATTTTCCTCCTCCGATGAGGTAAGCCGCAAAATTGTTGTGCCGACTGGAGCGGTATTTAAGGTGCAGCGGAAAATCGACGCTGGTTGAAGGCATGCTTTTCTTAATCTCAAAAATTGTGGATTTGTCCTCCGGCTCAACCTTGTAGATGATACTTCTGTCGCCAAGAGCAAGCGTGGGAATGAAACGGAGGTCGAAATACTGACCAAGCCTCAGATTACCAACAATACCTACGGCAAAACCGGGAACCGGTTGTGAGTTGATTTCGCTGATGCGCGCATTACCAACGCTGCTGGGCAGGTCGTTGCCAAAATCTTTGTTTTCCCAGAGGATATCCTGATATCCTTCCACAGGTTTCCATGTCAGCTGCATCTGATTGCCGGCCAGAATGAAACCGAAATGGTAAGGCTCGAGGTCGAATTTTGGCAGATTGACCACTACACGACGCTGTGCAAGGCCCTGGCCTGCCATTATAACCAACAATACCACAACAAGATATCTCCGCATCTTCCTTGTCATTACTTATCAGGGCATTTAACGCAGTTATTCGGAATATATTTCGGGAGACCGGATTTGGACGGCGATTTTATAGAACAAGGCCGAAGGATGAGCTAATTGATCTTGCATCATCCCTCGGCCTTGAATACTTTGCTTGCAGAAAACGTTTTTATTCAGGAAGGCTCATGCCTTCGAACCATGGAGCCCCGGCCTGCTGCAATGCTTTTTCGATGGCTGGTACTTCGGTGGTACGTATTTGTTCGAGCCGCTGACGGATGGGCGCGAAAGCCAATTTGGCCAGTTCGAGCTGCTGCCGGTGGCTTGGTGTTGGACCATAGGTAGAATTGGCTGTTCCCATAGTGGCAAAACTGAGCCGGCTGTTTGGCGTAGGCGGGTTGTCCTCGCCCACCTGGTCTTTGCTGCGGTTGCCGTTCATTTGAAGATCAAGCTTTTGTAGTTCCTGGCGGAGCTGGTGAATTTTTGCTGTGAGTTCGGCGGGTTGCACCGCTGTTCTTGCCAAAGCGCGCTCCATGAGATTAGATTTACTCAAGAGGCTCTGCAGCAGCACATTGCCAGCCGAGATACTGCGGCGCACTTCCTGCACTTCCTGCCAGAAAGCCACAACTGCTTCGGGCGATGCGCCCTTGAGGCTGTTGAGGTTGAGAGTCTTGATTTCGAAAGGTTCAGGCCCGGCCATAAGCTCCAGCTGACTATCCTGTTGTTTGTAGAGGCTCACGAAATATTGGCCAGGCGCAGCCATTGGTCCGCGGGGTTCCCAGTCGCCCTGCTCGGCGCGCATTGCAGCTTTTGATGGCAGACCCAGATCCCATGCGGTGCGGTGAATTCCTTTGGTTCGGTTGCCTCTGATACGGTTGACATATTGGCCTTTTGCATCCGTAACCACCAGCCAAACCATGGGTTCGGGCGACAGGCGCTCGGCTTCCACTGCTTCCCAACCCGGGAAGGGAATGTCCTGTTCTGCTTTACGCGCTGATTTCTCGGCTTCTTGCCTTGTCTGGCGTGCCGAACGAATGTCGTCTTTGATGTAATAGGTAAACACAGCCCCGAAAGGCGGGTTGTCGGCTACGAAATAAGCATCGCCTTTGCTGGCCTTTTGGTCGCTGCCCAGCACCTGACGTGGTATGTACCATAGCGCGGGGCGTGTACTGAAGAGGGCTGCGGGTTTTTCCAGCATTTTGCCATCTATATGACGCAGAGGACTGTAGTCGTCGAGTATGTAGAAGCCCCTTCCAAATGATGCTGCCACGAGGTCGTTTTCGCGTTTTTGTATGGCAAGGTCGCGGAAGGAGATTACCGGTAGTCCGCCTTTGAGCTGTGTCCAGCTTTTTCCGCCATCTGGTGTAAACCAGATGCCAAACTCGGTGGCCAGAAACATGAGTTCGGGTTTTAAATGATCCTGCACCACCCGCCAGAGTAAGGTGCGGGAAGGCAGATTGGCTTTCAGACTGTTCCAGCTTCGGCCAAGGTCGGTGCTTTTGAAGATGTAGGGTTCCAGGTCGCCGAATTTGTGGTTGTCGAGTACCACATAAACCGTATTGGCATCGAAGAGGTCGGCTTTGATGTCGTTCACGAAGGCTGTGGCCGGAACACCCGGCAGGCGGTCAATAGGGATGGTTCGCCAGTTTTTTCCGCCGTCTTCGGTCACCTGAAGCAGTCCGTCGTCAGTTCCGGCCCAAATAAGTCCTTCTTTCACAGGTGATTCCGATAGCGAGGTGATGGTGCTGTATTCCGACATGGCCAACAAATCCCAGTTGCTGTCCCAGCTCCAGAGCCTGCCCATAAGCCTCTCATTGATTCTTTGCTGATTACGAGTCAGATCGCCCGAAATGGGTGTCCAGCTGTCGCCGCGGTCTTCGGAGCGCCACACACGCTGCGAAGCATGATATAGTCGGGTGGGCTTGTGTGGACTGACCAAAATAGGGGCATCCCAGTTGAAACGTTCAACGCCTTCGTTTTCTCCTGGCTGAGGTTTGATGTACACCATCTCGCCGCTTTTGCGGTCCCAACGGGTCAGATTGCCTTGCTGCCACTGGGAGTACACAATGTCGGGATTGCCTGGCTCGGTGGCGGGCTGGTGGCCATCGCCAAAGAGGGTTACAAACCAGTCGGCATTGCGAATGCCGTGCACATTGCCCGTGCGGCTTGGTCCGCCTTGCGTGTTGTTGTCCTGTGTGCCTCCGTAAACATTGTAAAACGGATAGTCGTCGTCCACGGCAACCTTGTAAAATTGTGTAACCGGCAGGTTGGCAACAAATTTCCATGTCTTGCCTTCGTCGAAGGTTTCGTAAAGGCCGCCGTCATTGCCTGAAAGCATGTAAAGCGGGTCGTTTTTGCGGAAGGCCAGGGCATGATTGTCCACATGCTTGAAGCGGGTATTCTGGCGTTCGAAAGATCTGCCACCATCGTTGGAAACTTGTATCACTACATCCATCAGATAGATGCGATCGAAGTTATGGGGGCAGGCCACAAGTTCCTGATAGTAATGAGGCCCTGTTCCTCCGGCCACGGCATCCGATTGTTTTTCCCAGCTTGCGCCGCGGTCGGTGCTTTTATAAACGCCTCCGGTGCGGCGTTCGAGTTCAATGGCGGCATAAATTACATCGGGCTGTTGGGGCGAGATGGCCAGACCAATCTTTCCCATATCCTGCGAAGGCAATCCTTTGGACAGTTTTTGCCAGTTTTCGCCACCGTCGTCGGAGCGGTAGATGGCTGTTCCGGGGCCTCCACCCATATAGGCTGCCACGGTACGGTGCCTTTGCCAGGTTGCTGCGTAAAGACGATTTGGATCGCGCGGATCGATGAGCAGATCGGTGGCGCCGGTCCAATCGTTACCGCCGAGCACCTTTTTCCATGTGTTGCCGCCATCAGTGGTTTTGAAAACACCACGCTCGCCGCCCTTGCTCCACAAAGGCCCCTGAGCAGCCACCCAAACCGTTTTGGGATCGTTGGGGTGAACAATGATCTTGGAGATGTGCTCCGAATTTTTCAGGCCTTTGTTGGTCCACGATTTGCCTCCATCCTCACTCAGGTAGATGCCATCGCCGTAGCCCACATGCCGGCCGCCCACGTTTTCGCCGGTACCAGTCCAGATGCGTTTGTTGTTCGATGGGTCGATTGTCAGGCAACCAATGGAATAGGCCCCGTAATTGTCGAAAATGGGCGTCCAGGTGGTGCCTGAGTTTTCGGTTTTCCAGATGCCGCCGGAACCCACGGCTACATACCAGGTGTGTTCGTTTTGCGGGTCAATGGCGATGTCAGCAATGCGTCCCGACATCAGGGCTGGCCCTATGCTGCGGAATTTGAGGCCGTTGAGCAGTTCGGCACTGATCTCCTGCCGGGGTGCGGGGTTTTGATTTTTCTTTTGTGCCCAAACCGGGATCAGCGTTAACGATGCCAGCAGAGCAGCCAGAGCGAATCGGATAGTTTTCATCGTGGTTGAATGGTTAAGAATGATGTGCGCAAGTTAAAAACCATAACAACAATGCACACCGTCTTTAAGTTTTAGGAAGCTTTTGAATGGTGAGTGGTATAAGTCGAATTTTCGACTTCAAACATCTTCGAAAAGAGGTAGTTAATCAACAAAAAGTCCGGTTGATCAGGTGTTGGTCACTACTGCCATATAAAGAGGCAGCCCGATCGTGATATTCACCGGAAAGGTGATGCCCAGCGACATGGGGATGTAAAGCCCCGGATCGGCTGATGGAGCGGCGATTTTCATGGCAGCCGGAACGGCAATGTATGAAGCGCTGGCGGCCAGCACGGCAAACATGAGCCTGTCGCCGGGACTGACAGTAATGAAGCCGCTCAGAAATGCCACGAGCACCCCGTTGAACAGGGGAAGAATGACGGCAAACGCTGAAAGATAAAGGCCATACTTGCGGAACGAGCCCAAACGACGGGCAGTAACCATGCCCATTTCGAGTAAAAAGATGGCCAGAAAGCCCTTAAAGATGTCGTTGGTAAAGGGTTTGATGCCTTGAGCCTGCTGAGGATCGGAAAGGAAACCGATAATCAGGCTTCCCAGTATCATCAACACGCTTCCGTTGGTAAAAGAATGCTTGACAATGCTGCCCAGGCTTTCGGCATCCTTATTTTTTTTCCCGTAAAGGCGCATCAGCACAACACCCGAAATAATGGCCGGCGATTCCATGAGGGCCATCACTGCCACCATATGGCCTCCAAAGTTAATTTTAAGCGCTTCGAGAAACGATACTGCAGTTACAAAGGTTACTGCGCTCACGGAACCGTAAGCGGCTGCAACAGCACCGGCATCTTCGGCCGATAGTCGCTTGCGAAGCAAAAAGAAAACGTAAACCGGAATGCTTGCCGAAATAACCAGGCCAAAAGCCAAACCACGCAGCACCTCGCCGTCCACACCCCCGTAGGCAAGCTCCTGCCCGCCTTTGAAGCCAATGGCAAACAGCAGATAAAGCGAAATGAATTTCATGGAATTTTCGGGAATGGCAAGATCGCTTTTTACCAGCACGGCAAGGGTGCCTAAGGCAAAATACAGCAGAGGCGGGTTGGTGAGGTTCGATATAAGTATGTTATAGTCCATAAGTTCTCTTTTTTAAGATGCTTAAGAAAGGGTTTGATTTCTGCCCGCAACCACAGTGAGCATATCGTTGGTACTGAGGTATTTCCGGGCCATCGTTCTTATTTTATCGGCATCTGTTTCATGAATTTGCTGCAAAAGGCGATTGTAGTATTCGAGATTCATACCTAAAGGCGCGAGATTGCGCAATCTCAAAGCTTTGCTATACACGCCATCAAGTGCCTGGGCATAAGAGCCCGCAAGATAGTTTTTTACAAGATTGAGCTCTCTGGCTGGTACTTTTTCCTCCTGCAGCCGGCGAATCTCGTGCCGTATCTCGTTCAGGGCGTTTTGAATGACATCGGCGCCCACTTCGGCACTGATCGTCAGTTTGGTGGCCATCTCCTGAGGTGTGATCTGGCTGTAAATGCCATAGGTATAGCCTTTGTCCTCCCTGAGGTTGCTCATCAGTCGGGCACCAAAATAGCCTCCAAAAATGGTATTCAACAGCGTAAGGGCCGGAAAATCGGGATGCAGACGATCGACCACCAGCCTGCCCATCATGATGGATGATTGAAGGGCATCTTCTTTGGGCACGCAAATTAATCCTGTGGCTTTTGTTTCTCTTACCGGATTTCTTACACCTTCAGCTTTTAGCGTGTTAATACCCCGCAAACCCTGATCAAGGGTGTTGAGCCAATCGTATCGGATGTTGCCTGCAGCGATGAGAATGATACGATTGCTGGTATAAGTTGACTTGAAAAAGGTTGTAAGATCTGCAGGCCTTAGGTTTTTATAGCTGGTCTCGTCGGCAAGCCGGCCGTAAGATGAATCGCTGCCGTAAATGTTTGCTTTGAAGGCTCTTTGTGCCAGGGTTCGCGTGCGAAGCATTTCAGTGCGAAATCTGGCTAGCTGACGTTGGCGGTATAAATTGAATTGCCGTGATCCGAACTGCGGCTCGGTGAGCATCGAAACCAAATAAGGAATTAGGTGAGCAGTCTTGCTTTTGTGCACATAAGCGGTAAGCCATGCATAATCGGCCGATGCCTGTAGCTCCACGAAAGCGCCCAGGCCATCGAGCTTCGCGATGAGTTTATGCCCCTGGTATTTTATTGTTCCTTCGCGCAACAGTGCTATAGTAAAGGCCGCTGTCAAGGGATTCTCGTGCCAGGATGTTCCGGCGGGCAATATAAATTCCAGCCGTATGCCTTCTGCTTCCCTGTCATGAAGCAGGAATACCCTCAACCCACTGGACATAATAAAGGTTTCAGGTGTCTCTATCTCAGGCAAAAGTGCTCTTTGGGCGTGTGGAGGGCGGCTGCGGTCAGGCTGGCTGGTGGAGGTGGTCATAATACAAGGTGTTGCTGGTTTCCGGACGAAGATACCGCTGTGCAAAATCGCGCATATGCTGTGCAGTGACGTTCAGGTAGTGTTTCTCAACCTCGTTCACGAGGTTTGAGTTGCCAAAATAGGCTCCTTCGGCAAGGCTCTGGGCTTTGTCGGCAACATCCTGAATCGAAAAGGCATGCTGGGTTACAAAGCGGTTCTTCACCTTGTTAAGCTCACGGTTCGTGGCCAAAGAATCGCGGACGTGGCTCAACTCGTCGTTAATGGCATTTTCGGCACGCTCGAACGAAACACCAGAATTAAGTTTTCCGCTGATGATAAACATGCCGGGATGCTCATCACCCGAAACAGAGGCACTCACCTCGGCGAACAGGTTTTGCTGCTTCACCAGTCGGATAAACAAACGTGATGAATAGCCTGAACCCAGCAGATCGGACAACAAATCTCCCGTGTAGTATTCAGGTGTGTAGCGACCAGGCATCGGCCAGGTTTTGTAAATCACCGCATTGGGCACATTGGCCTGATGATAGTGGCTACGTGCTTCGGTTTGTGGAGGCTCGGCAGGTACTTTCCTGTCAGGAACTTCGCCCGGCGGTATAGGACCAAACCATTTTTCAGCGAGCGCAAATATCTTTTCGGGTTTCATATTGCCGGAAACCGCCATCACGGCATTGGCCGGATGGTAGTGCCGTTTAAAAAATGCTTTTACATCATCCAGTTGAGCCTGCTCAATATGCTCGGGCTTCATGCCAATGGTGGGCCAGCGGTAGGGATGTGTGGTATAAGCCAAAGGTCGCAGCAACAGCCATATATCCCCATAAGGCTGATTCAGATAGTTTTGGCGGAATTCTTCCACCACCACCCCTCGTTGCACTTCCAGGCTTTTTTCGGAAAAGGCCAGTCCCAGCATGCGGTCCGACTCGAGCCAAAATGCTGTTTCGGCATTGGAGGCAGGCAGTGTGAGATAATACGAAGTGAAATCGCTGTTGGTGAAAGCATTGTTGGTGCCACCGGCCATCTGCAGAGGTTCGTCGTAGCGCGGAATGTTGACCGATCCCCCAAACATGAGGTGTTCGAACAGGTGCGCAAAGCCCGTCTTGTCAGGGTCTTCGTCGCGCGAACCTACACGGTAAATGACATTCATCGAGAGCAGGGGACTTTGCGGGTCGTAGTGTGCAAGCACAGTAAGCCCATTGGCGAGGATATGCGTTTCGTAGTGGAGCATGCAGCCGGCAAGGTGTTTTACGGCGACAAAGATAACTGGCCTTGCGCAATTCCGTAACGATCTGAGTTGAGGTCGATGGGATTGTAATTGCAAGTTTTTGGCTGACAGTTAATTAAGATAGGTGGATTAGCGTTTTTTGCCTTAGGTTTTTTGCCTAATTTTGTCTCATGAAATAATCTTTCCATCACGAAGAAGACATTTAACACAGTATGAAACGCGACGAAAAAGTATTCGACCTGATCCGTCAGGAAAAGGAGCGTCAGATGCACGGCATCGAGCTGATTGCTTCCGAAAATTTTGTGAGCGAACAGGTGCTTGAAGCCATGGGTTCGGTGCTCACCAACAAATACGCCGAGGGCTATCCGGGCAAACGCTATTACGGCGGTTGTGAAATTGTTGACCAGACCGAGCAGCTGGCCATCGACCGCGCCTGCGAGCTTTTCGATGCCGAATATGCCAATGTGCAGCCCCATTCGGGTGCCCAGGCCAATATGGCCGTATTTCTGGCCTGTTTGCAGCCGGGCGATACCTTTATGGGACTCGACCTTTCGCATGGCGGTCACCTCTCGCACGGCTCGCCCGTCAATTCAAGCGGTATCCTGTACCGTCCGGTAGCCTACACTCTCGACGAAAGCACCGGCCTCATCGACTACGATAAAATGGAAGCCCTAGCACTCAAGGAAAAACCCAAACTCATCATTGCCGGTGCCTCGGCTTACTCTCGCGACTGGGACTATGAACGCATGCGCGACATTGCCGACCAGGTGGGCGCTATCCTCATGGCCGACATCTCGCATCCATCGGGCCTCATCGCCCGCGGCTTGCTCGAAGATCCCATCGAATTTTGCCATATTGTAACTACCACCACGCACAAAACCTTGCGCGGGCCACGCGGCGGACTCATCCTCATGGGCGAAGACTTCGAAAACCCCTGGGGACTCGCAACGCCCAAAGGCGAGATCAAGATGATGTCAACCCTGCTCAACTCGGCCGTATTTCCCGGCATTCAGGGCGGCCCGCTCGAACATGTGATTGCCAGCAAAGCCGTAGCCTTTGGCGAAGCTCTCACCGATGAGTATTTCGAATACATCCTGCAGGTGAAGAAAAATGCCGAAGTCATGGCTAAAGCCTTTATCAGCCGGGGCTACCATGTGGTTTCCGACGGAACCGACAACCACCTGATGCTCATCGATCTGCGTAAAAAATTCCCTGAGATTACCGGTAAGGCAGCCGAAAATACCCTGGTGAAAGCGGATATTACCCTCAACAAAAACATGGTACCCTTCGATAGCCGCTCGCCTTTCCAAACTTCAGGCATACGCGTCGGCACGCCGGCAATCACCACCCGCGGCCTTAAAGAACAACATATGGAACCCATTGTGGCCCTTATCGACGAGGTACTCACCAACATCAACGACGAAGCTAAAATTAAAAGCGTTAAGGCAGAAGTGAACCGTATGATGGAAGCATTTCCGCTTTTTGCCTGGTAAAAAACAGGAATGCGATAATAATATAAACAGGCATCTGATTCAGGTGCCTGTTTTTATTATTGTTAACATCTTAGTTCTTAGTGATTTGCTATTATTACAAATAGCCTCCAACCAAGATATTTCCAACAGCCACATCATTATTCTCACTCAAAACACTCAAAAGATGGACCTCAAAAATCTTTCTCAACTCACCAACGAACAACTGCGGAAAAAGCAAAAGGAGCTAAAAAACAACAAAATAACCGACCGCTTTCTTGTTGGCTTCACTTTTGGCATTTTCCTTTTTGCGCTATACTACAATGGTTTTGGCTTCTTCACGTTCTTTCCGCTGATCATTGGCTACCAGTTTGTTAAGAAATCGCAAAGCGAGAAGCTATTGGAACTTGAAGTCGAAAAGGAATTCAAGGCCACGGGATTAAGTCTGTAATCATGAAAACCAAACTCATCAGCGGAATATCGGAGTCCTCAGCCGGGATCTACTGCAAACCTAATCCCTCACGCAATACCGCCTGATGAGGGCATAGGCCTGCGGGATGCCTTGCTCGCCGGCCTTGGATAAGTCGCTGCAGGCCAGGCGGTTTTCTGAGAGAAACAGTAAAACCAGAGCGCGATTGTACCAGCTTTCGCCCAGCGTAGGATCAAGGGCCAGTGCATCGCTGAAGGCGTCGATGGCAGGGTGATATTGCCCTGAAAGAAGAAGCATAAAACCAAGATTGTGATAAAGAAAAGCGGTTTCGGCCGGCTTTCTGCCAGGACTTTTCAACGCGTTGATAGCTGTTGTGTAGTCGGGCTGGTAGGCTGAGGCTGATGGTTCGGCCGGACTCACACTATTTGAAATGCTCACCTGAAGCGGTAGTTGAGCCTCCGATTTGAGCTCTTCCATCAAAAACATCACTAAAGCCTTGTTGATACGGGCTGGGGTGTAAAGGTCAGAGTTAATGCCAATCATCTCAAGCCATGCCAGGGCCTTGCTGTAATTGCTTCGCGCAAGCTCACTTAATGCAAGTTTGAATAAGTCAATATCGCTGTCTGCCATGGGGTTTTGTTCGTTTGCCACAATACTGTCCTGCACCCTAAGATTCTCTGGCGCAATCCATCCGAATACAAACTGTTGGCCATAATTCAGGTCGAGGCTGGCCGTGAATGCGTCCCGACGTAAACCATTTTCTTTGCCACGGATGGCCACGTTGACCACATAAAGCCCGAAGGGCCTGACCTCCTGTTGTTGAAACTGTGGCCTTGATGCCAGTGCCGGCCCGGCAAATTCCGACTCCAGCCGCATGATTTTTTTAAACCAGAGCGAATCATTGCGGAAAGGGCTGTCGGGCACCTCGGGTTTGTATTGTTCTTCCAGTAGTCGGGTTGCGGTCTGACGGTCTTCGCTGGCTTCTTTACGCCTGCCCAGCGCCTGTCGTGCCTCTGCACGATTGATCCATGCCGCCACAAAACCGGGAAACAGTGTAATAGATCGTGAAAAGTCCGCTTCTGCTTCCGTAAAGGCATCAATCTTCAGCTGAGCGACACCACGGTTGAACCAGCTCAATATATGGGTGGGCTGTTGGCTAAGTACCTGCCCAAACAAGCTGATGGCTTGCTTATAGTCTTTCAACTGACTGTATATCAAAGCTCTGTTGTAAAGAGCCAGGGTGTTGCCGGGCTCAAGCTGATTCACCTTTTCGAGCGAGCGCAGGGCGCCGGTGGTGTCTCCCATATCCAATTCAACCAGAGCACGTTGGAAGAAAACAATAGGTTCGTCAGGGTGAATGCGTTGCAAGGCATCAAAATCTTCGAGCGCTTCAGTCTTTCTGCCTGTTTCGGTTTTAAGCAGTGCAAGCCGCATGCGGGCATCGAGCGAAAAGAAGTCGTATTGCACAGCCATGGACATATCGCTCAGGGCCTGGTCGGTATTGCCGAGCATCCTGGCGGCCATGCCTTTTTTAAGCCAGGCTTCAGCCAGGCGCGGCTGTATGGTGAGCGCCATACGGTATTCTTCGGTGGCTTCGGCTGGTTTGTTCATATTGAACAGGGCATCGCCCATGGCCAGCCTGAGTCCGGCATCGTAGGGATCGAGCTCGAGGGCTTTTCGGAAATCGTAAAGCGCGTCGTAGTAATTGGCCATCCTCAGACGGGTGAGCCCACGATAGTGAAACGACCTGATGTGAAGCGGATGCAGCCGGAGGGCCTCCGAAAAATCGCTTTCGGCACCGGAAAAGTCGCCCAGGTTGTATTTGGCCACTCCGCGCAAAAACCAGGGCTCAAATAGGTCGGGGCGCACACCTATGGCTGTATTGAGGCTTCGCAGGGCATCGGTAAAACGTTCCTCACTCAGCTCGAAACGGGCCTGCTGAATGAATGCGCGATGATTGACCTGAGCTCTGGAAATGAGTGGTAGAAGAAAAATCAGCAATAAAAAACTTTTGCGGAACATCAGGCTGCGGGCTCGCCTTTGGTTTTTAAAATGAGCCTGATGTCGCTCATAACCATTTGTTTATCCACGGCCTTGCACATATCGTAAACGGTTAGCAAAGCCACATTGACCGCCGTAAGTGCTTCCATCTCCACGCCAGTGGGGCCAGTGCAGCGCGTGGAAGCGACAACCCTGACACCATCCTTCCGAAGTTCGGCCTTTACGCTGATATGGCTCAGCTGCAGCGGATGACAAAGCGGAATCAGGTTGGCTGTTTGCTTGGCCGCCTGTATGCCGGCAATTTCGGCTATGGTGAGTACATCGCCCTTTTTCATCTGGTTTTGCCTAATGAGCTCGATGGTTTCGGGCTGAAGCCTGATAAAACCTTCGGCTTCGGCATGTCGCTCAACGGCCGGTTTGGCGCTCACATCAACCATGCTGGCCTTGCCTTTGTCGTCGGTATGTGTAAGTTTGGCCATGTTAAGTGTTTTAACTAAAACGGTATTCGAAAGTCAATGTTTTATCCGCCAATGTTGTTGAATTGATTTTTATGGTTTACCGAACCACAGGCGGGTTTGTTGTTCAGGGCAGCTTCAAAGGCTTTTTCGATTCCCAAAGTCCTGACATTATAGGCCAGATCGCTGAAAAGACAGGGCTTGAGGTCGCCATTGGCTGTCAGTCGCATGCGGTTGCAGCTGGCACAATGGCCTCCATCGCCGCCAATGACCTGCGAAAACTGTCCGGTTTCGAGGTTCATTTCCTTGATAAAGCGCAGCTGCAAACCCTCTTGCCTGCAAAATTCCTTCACTGCCCTGGCATCGGGTTCGTCCGGACTTTTATTAATGACGCAGTTGATTTTAATAGGCTCAAGACCAGCCTTACGTGCTGCTGCAATGCCCCGCAAAACATCTTCGAGATGGCCAAACCTGGTGATTTGCCTGAAGCGCTCTGGGTCAACGCTGTCGAGACTAATGTTAACCCGCTGTAATCCAGCTGATTTAAGGTCATTTGCAAAGCGATCGAGCAATACCCCGTTGGTTGTCATGGCCAGCTCGTTGAGTCCCGGAATGGCAGCTGTCATCCTTACAAGTTCCACGATATTTTTCCTCACCAACGGCTCACCTCCGGTGATGCGGACCTTGCTCACGCCATGCTCAACGGCATAACGTATCACCTGAGTTATCTCTTCAAACGTCAGTACCTCACTGTGAGGGAGCGGAGTAATGCCACACTCGGGCATGCAGTAGGTGCACCGCAGGTTGCAACGGTCGGTTACCGAAACCCTCAGATAGGTGATTTTTCGCTTAAAAGAGTCGTACATCGGCCTTTTCTCCGGCTTTTATTTCTTTAATGCCTGCCGCAATGCTCATTAATCCATGTGCCTCCGACAGGGCATTAATGTGCGCCGAACCATGGTAGTCGAGCGGCTGTATGCTTCCGTTGGCTTCAATACGAACCGGTACAAACAACTGGCGCTCAGTGTTTTTTCTGCTAAAATCTTCTGCAAGCGGCAATTTTACCACGGGTGCAATGTAGTTGTGGCCCATCAGATGGTAGAGGAAAGGCATGCCCAGCAACCTGAAAATGTTGTGCGACGAAACCGGATTGCCCGGTAAGGCGAGTATGAATTGACTGCCCGAGCTGGCAAAAACGGTCGGTCGGCCGGGCTGCACAGCCAGCGACTTGAAAAGTATGCTAAACCCAAGCCTTTGCAGCACTTTGGGCACGTAGTCGTAGTCGCCCATGGAGATGCCGCCGCTGAGTAGCAGTACGTCGCTGGTTTGCAATGCTTTGGCCATCATGCTTTCGGTTTCGGCTTCGCGGTCGGGGATAATGCCGCCAAAAACAGGGTCGAGCTGCATCTGCTGAACCAGGGCCATCAGCTGGCTGCTGTTAGCATCGCGGATTTGTCCATCAGCAGGCGTTTGATGAGGAGCTACCAGCTCGTCACCAGTCGAAAATATGGTAACGGCCGGTCGCCTTGCAACAATTAGTTCGTTTGCGCCGACGCTGGCCGCAACAGCCAGGTGCGAAGGCCTGAGCAATGTACCTTTGGTGAGCACCACCTCGCCCAGACGAATATCCTCGGCCTTTTTGGCGATGTTACTTTTTTTCGGTCGTATCTCGACGACGATCTTACTTTCAGCATCCAGACGCGTGTGCTCTACCATCACCACGCAATCGGCACCTTCGGGCACTTTGGCGCCGGTCATTATTTTGGTGCATTGTACAGGTCCCACGGGCTGCGAAGGCACTGCTCCGGCTGCCACAGTTTCGATGAGCTGCAGGGGCTTTTCCAGGTCGGCCCAACGGCAGGCGTAGCCGTCCACCGATGCCTTGTCGAAGGGCGGCATGTCCATATCGCTGTGCACATCCTGCGCCAGGATGCGTCCTACGGCCTTGTGAAGACCAACAACTTCCGTGGTAAGGTTATATTGAACTGATTTCAGAAGCGCGAGCGCTTCGTCGAGCAAAAGCATCACTTTTTTTACCCGCAAAGGTAGTGCTTGCTGACTTATCGGACTCAGCTCAGTATGCTCTCGAAGGTTTCGGGGTCGAAATTGAAGCCAAACATAAAAATGGCTGCAAGCACCGCAAGCGAGGCCAGTAATAGGATAATTAATACTATACCATTGATTATAAAATAATTACCAATGTTCTGCATAGCTTCTTCCAAAGCGTACCGGTCGCCGTAGCTTGTTGCCGTTTTAGCCTTGCTTGCCGCCTTTACCAGCAGATAACCCATCCAGATGGGCAGCCAGGCCACGATGATTCCGATGATCGACATGGCGGTCATAACACCATAAATAATGGCAGCAATGCCGAGAAACTTCATCCAGCTGGCATAGCGCGAGAGGCTGAAACTGACTTCCCTGATCAGGTTCTGCTCTTGTAAATTATTGAAATCCATTGTTTTGATTGTTTGATGTACGAGTAAGGATTTGGCTCGGTCTAATTTAGGTAATTTCGCAAATGTAAAATGCAGTTATGACGGACGAAAAAAGAGGTTTTATCCGGTCGGTAAACATTTCAATAACAAAGGGAACGGTCAAGCAGCCCGTGCCGAAGATCCGACTATTCGATAAGGGCGTGGAAGGCGATGCACATTCGGGGAGCTGGCATCGGATGGTGAGTTTGCTTGGCATTGAGAGCTACGAAAAATTCACTGCAGAGGCCGGCCGCTCTTTTAAGTTTGGAGATTTTGCAGAGAACATCACCACTGAAGGACTTTTGCTCTACGAAACAGCTCCTTTCGACCGCTTGCTTTTCGATGAGGCTGTGCTGGAAATCACGCAGATTGGCAAGAAATGTCATGGCAAGGGATGTGCCATTTTCAACGAGGTTGGCAATTGTGTGATGCCCAAAGAAGGAATTTTCGCCCGTGTGCTCAGGGGAGGCACGATAAAGGCAGGTGATGGTTTTACATATCAGCCAAAAATTTTCAAGGCCAGGGTAATCACCCTTTCCGACAGGGCAAGCCGTGGCGAATACGACGATTTGAGCGGGCCGGAGGTGGAGCGTCTGTTGTCCGAATTTTTTACAGCCAATGGCTGGAAAGCCGACATCGGAAGGGTGGTCATTCCCGACGATGCTGCACAATTAGCCATGCAATTTGAGGAAACCAGGCAACAGCAATACGACATCATTATCACCACCGGCGGCACGGGTATTGGCCCCCGCGATATTAGTCCGGATGTAGCCAAACAGTTCATTGACAAGGAGATACCTGGCATCATGGAGCATATACGTTGGAAATACGGACAAGAGAAACCCCAGGCTCTGACGAGCCGTAGTGTTTGCGGAACTATGGATCAGAGCCTGCTTTTCGTTTTGCCGGGGAGTGTGAGGGCTGTTAAAGAGTATATGGAAGAGATAAATAAATCGCTCAAACACTTGATGTTCATGCTCAAAGGCATTGACCTTCATTAACATAGCTTTGTGGATTAAAATTTCTGGTTTACAATTCCAGCCCACCGATTCGATGTAGTTTTGAACGCTTATGATCAGAAAAATTGCTCAACATCTTTCGCGCTTTAAATATGTCTACACCCTGCTGGCTTTTGTGGTGTGGATGATTTTTTTCGACCAGAACAGGGTGGAGCATTATCTGAGATTGCAAAACAGCTACAACAACCTCATCCGCCAGAAGCAATACTATCAGAAAGAAATCAAGGCCAATCAGGATGAGCTAAACCGCCTGCGCTACGACACGACTTATATGGAAAAGGTGGCCCGTGAAAAATACCTGATGAAACGGCCCGGAGAAAAGATTTATGTGATGGCCCGGGAGGAATAGCATCCCTTTATTTCCTTTTCGTTAATTATTGCAAATTCGGCTGCAAACGGCTTATTTTTTGCAACCTGAAGGCATGTTTAGTGTTCTTGATCAAAAAAGGAGATTGCATCATGCTTTACTTTTTCGAAAATATTGTACGCAGGATAAGAAACCGCCACAAAAGCCCAGATGCCGGCACCAGGGTAAGGTATTTATTCAATATGCCAGGCTTTCGCAACTTTCATCTGTTGCCTTACAAAAGCAAGCGCCCGCCGCTGAATATTTTCAGGCCGCACTGGACTGGAAGCATCAGACCCGCTATTAGAATGAAACGTTTGGCCAGATGATGCAGGAGCATCAGCAAACGGTTGTAGCCTTGCGCGACCTCAGCAAGTCGTTTGGTCAGATCAATGCGGTTGACAACCTGAGTCTTAGTGTTTGCCGCGGCGACATTTATGGATTTCTAGGCCCAAACGGTTCCGGAAAAAGCACCACTATTCGCATGATGCTCAGTCTGATACGACCCGATTCGGGAGAGGTGCTTCTTTTTGGCGAACGACTCACCGACCACAACCGGAGCATTTTGCGAAAAGTTGGTGCCCTCATCGAAAGACCTGATTTCTACAACTATTTGTCAGCCTATCGTAACCTCGAAATCCTCGCCGGATACTCGGGTGTGGATGCCGACAAAAAGAAAATTTTTGCCTTGCTCGAAATGGTAGGCCTATATGGCCGAGAGCACAGCAAGGTGAAAACCTTCAGCCAGGGCATGAAACAACGCCTGGGAATTGCGCAGGCCTTGCTTCACGAACCCGAACTCATCATCCTCGACGAGCCGGTGAACGGCCTCGACCCACAAGGCATTCGGGATATGCGCGAGCTCATCCTCCGCCTAAACCGCGAGCATGGCAAAACCCTGATCATCTCATCACACATCCTACGCGAAATGGAACTCGTGGCCAACCGCATGGTGGTCATCAGCAAGGGCCGTGTGGTGGCCGAAGGCAATGTTCATGAGCTGATTAAAGATTCGGGACGGACACTTAATCTGCTGACCAATAAACCCGAAGAATCATTGCAGTTGCTGAAGAAACATTTTCCGCGCAGTGCTGTTTACCTTTTGCCTAACGGTGAGCTCGAAATGGAAGCCATGCACATCGACGCCCCTGCCATCAGTCGCTTGATTGTTGAAAACGGGATTGAACTGCACAGCTTAAGCTCGCGCAACAGTTTGGAAGACTATTTTCTGCAGGTAACATGATGCACAGACTCATAAAACTGGAATTCAGTAAGTTGTTCAGGCGTGGACTTACATATATTGGATTTGGTGCAATCCTGCTTATTGTTTTGATCATCCACGCGGGCATGTATGCAGAAGGCCGCAAGCTGCTCGATTTGCTGATGAAAAACTTATCGGATGTATTTGTTTTTCAGGGCGATCTGATCAATGTGTACACTGTTAGCTATATCATCCTCAACAGCCTTTGGATTCACATCCCAATTCTGGTGGCCATCGTCTCCGGTGATATGCTGTCGGGCGAAGCAGGAAGAGGCACTTTCAGACTTTTGCTTACACGACCAGTTAGCCGTCTTGGATTGGTCACGGCCAAATACATCACAGCTCAGATTTACACAGCTATGCTGGTCATCTTTTTGATGCTGCTGAGTTTGGGTGTAGGCAGAATCTTCTACCCCACCGGCGATATGATCGTGCTGATCAACACCATCAATATCTTCGGCCAAACCGATGTGTTATGGCGATTTCTTGCTGCTTTCGCCTACGGCATCATCAGCATGTGGGTGGTTTCGGGCCTCGCTTTCCTATTCTCCGGTCTCTCGTCCAGCTCGCTCAGCTCGGTGCTGAGCACTATGGCCGTGATCATTGTGTTTACAATTATCTCCAACTTTAGCCTTGGCATTTTCGAGGTAATCAAACCGTTTTTGTTTACTACCTACCTCAATGGCTGGATGTTGTTTTTCGACGATCCGGTCAATTGGGAAAAGGTGATCAGCTATGCTGCCATCATGATTTTTCACATTACAGCATTTTTCATTGCTACACTTGTCATCTTCCGCAAAAAAGACATTACTACATGAGTGTGCGAATTTTTATAGTGCTATTGTTTTTTCCATTTGCCGGTGCTCTGGCGCAACCCGATGCCAATGCCATTGTCCGGGAGATTTTGCGTCGCAATGCTATAGTGAAGTCATTTGAGGCCGATGTAACCATCGATGTGGATGTGGATTTCATAAAAATTCCGGTCAAGCAGGGCAGGGTGTTCTATAAAGCCCCAGACAAATTTCGTTTTCGCGCTCCGGGTTTTGCCCTCATCCCAAAACGTGGGCTGAACTTCTCTGTGATGGATATGCTTTCGGGACCAACAACAGCCATTTATGCCGGTGCCGACGAAAAAAACCACATCCTCAAGATTGTGCCTCTGAGCGAAAAAGCTGACTTTGTGCTGAGCACCTTTTGGGTGGATATGAAAAACTCGCGCATCTCGAAAATGGAAGTCAATACGCGTGGAAAAGGTAATTTCATGGTTGAATTCACATACGGAAACATCGGCTACGACCTGCCCGAAACCTCCAGAGTGAGCTTCGATATACAACCGGTTGATATCCCCATGAATTTTACAGGGAGCTTTAAAATTGATAAAACCAAAGCTAACGAACGTTCACAGGGAGTGGTCTTCATCCGTTATTCCAACTATAAAGTCAATGGATCAATACCTGATGCAGTATTTACTGAGGAATAGATTGAAATTCAGTTTTGTTATTTGCTGAAGATTACTTTTCTAACTAACTTTTCGGCACTGTATGTCAAAAGTTCAATTGTATATATCCCCTCATAACTACCGGTAATACAGTATCTTTCCTGTCCGAATGAGAAGCTTTGTTTTTGTACAAGCTTTCCCGATTGATCGAAAACACTTAGCGCTATAAGTGGACGATCAGATTCAATATTGAGAAATTCTTTTGCAGGTTGCGGATAGATTCTGACCTCAGGTTTTCGGGATTGCATCACATTCACCGTTCCCACCTCAATGCTGGCAGGAACAATAACAACAGGATGCTGAGGGTCATTACTTTGTATTACGAGTCGTGCGAGATGCAATCCTGGCAGAATTCCATTAGTTAAAATATTGATTGTTATTACGATGCTGCTTTCCGGAGGAATATTCCAACTCGTAGTATCGGGTAGCTGAACCCAATTAAAGATGCCCGGGGCTGAACGCATTAAGTTTAGGTACTCGACGGCAAGGTTAATTGCGAGGTTAGCCTGACCATTGTTTGCTAGGGTCAGTTGCCAGCTTGCCGTGCTCCCTGGATTGGGCAAATAATGGAACAGACTGTCCGGACTAAAACTGATGGCAGGCTGCGGGGGAGGCTGAATTGCGGTAACGCGTATGTTATCCAGTCGCCAAAAATCTATATTTACCGTGTTTTGACCTGTAGCTTCGAATCTCACCCGAATGCTATTGCCCGCAGCAATCTGTGTTATATCGTATTGATAAGTAGTCCAGGGTATATCGCCATTGTTGGTAAACTCTGCTACCTGATGCCAAATGCTGCCATCTGACACATGAACCTTCATTTTTTCATAACCGGTGCTCAGCCATTCGTCATAAAGCAGATCAAAGCTCAAAAATAAATAAACCCCCGAAATGGCAGTTCCAATTGCCCTGCTCACCAGCGAATAGCTGTAATTAGTCTGCGGCACACTCCAGCTAAACTGAGCCGAAGGCATTGGGTTGCCCTGATAAAGATTAATGTGCCAGTTTCCCGCCGATGGTTCAAAGGTCCAGTTGTTGGATGTAAAATTGCCGCTGCTCCATTGCTCTTCGAAAAGAATCTCTGACGAGCTGTACAAACCTATCCTAGTCTCCGTAATGCCACTTACCGCAGCCTGCACTGGCATTCTTAATGACATTATAATTATCATGAAAATGATACCTACTGGAGGGTCGTGCAAATGTTTTTCTTTCATGTTTTCAGGAATTTGGAGGTTGCTTTACGGCACCTAAAGTAATTGTTTTTTAATAAAAAACCCGGCCGACCCTTTTGGGTCGGCCGGGCGTGTCAATTGGTATCACCAGTTTACCTCACTACCACCATACGTTTGGTGATTGTTCCGTTGCTGGTGTGGATCTGTACGAGGTACACTCCGGCTTTCCAGTCGGAGGTATTCACCTTGAGAGTGGTTTCGCCCGAGAGCATAGCGTCGTTCACCACTACGCCCAGGGCGTTG
>JAJTAY010000020.1 GCA_021287165.1 Bacteroidia bacterium
CCCCGTCCCTTTTCAATTTTCTTCCCCCGTCCCTGAAAAAACCGCCGGGTGGGTAGGCAGCATCGTTCGCGCAAGGTTCCACCAGAGGCGGACATGCTTTTGGTGCTTTTGGACCAGCAAAAGCACAAAAATTTATCAAGTCATAGGTGCTCTGGGAGGTTTAAGTAGTATTAGTTCACGCGATGGAATCGCTCCTTAGCACGAGATGACTAATCCCTCAACATCTACAAAATCAACCAATTTTGAATTTTGAATCTTTGAATTTTGAATTCTCCTCCCGCAACCCGCCTCCCGTTACCAAACTCCCGTCCCCCGTCCCTCGTCCCCCGTCCCCCGTCCCTTTTCAATTTTCTTCCCCCGTCCCTGAAAAAACCGCCGGGTAGGGCGAGCGGGCCAGGGCAAACGGGGAGCGTGCGCCCCGGGTGAATGCAGCAAGGGCAGCAAATCTCGTGAGGCAGACCACGCCACAGCGTGGACTGTTTGCATGACGGCATGCTGCGAAAAATTCAGGAAATACTGATCAGCTCCTGCCACATATAGATAAACAATATTCTTTTGCATGCCGTTATGCACCCCTCACATAGATTTGCGCCCATGCTGCAGAGCGGGGAGGAAAAACTCGTTTGCCCTTGATTTTTGGTTCTTTTGATCAAGCAAAAGAACAGGAAGTGGTGATTATTGACGGTGTTCTGAGAAGAATCATTCGGATTAGTGCACCCGTTGGAATCGCTCCTTAGCCCGGGATGACCAACCCCTCACCATCCACAACTTCAACCAATTTTGAATCTTTGAATTTTGAATTCTCTTATCCTCTAACCCGTAACCAACACGTTCGCAATACCCTCCACATCCAGCCCACAAAACCTCAACTGTTCCTCAACACTTCCATGTGGCACGAAAACATCAGGAATACCAAGCCGGAAAAGCTTATTGTTAAATCCATTTTCTGCAGCCCATTCCATCACGGCGCTACCCACCCCACCGGCAAGCACCCCGTCCTCTACAGTAACGACAACCGGATAATTCTCAAAAGCCCTTTTCAGGAGTTCCTGGTCCAGTGGTTTGGCAAAAACCAGATCATAATGCCCGGCGGTAATTCCTTTGCAATGCAAAATGTTGATAGCCTCCTGCACCCTCAGGCCCGATGCCCCATAGCTGAGCACTACCACATTTTTCCCTTCAGTGATCACACGCCCTTTACCAAAAGGCATCATCACGGCTTGCTGATTCCAGTCGGGACTGCTCACAGCTCCGCGGGGGTATCGGATGGCCAACGGCCCTTCGTTGTAAAACTGAGCGCTATGTAACAGATTTCGAAGGCATTCGGCATCCATGGGAGCTGCTAACATTAAATTCGGCACACTACGCAAAAAAGCAATATCAAAAGCCCCCTGATGCGTGGCACCATCCTCGCCAACCAGACCAGCCCTGTCGATGCAAAGCACCACGGGCAGTTTTTGCAGGGCGATGTCATGAATAAGCTGGTCCATCGCCCTTTGCAAAAAAGTGGAATAGACTACGCAATAGGGTTTCAGGCCTTCGGTGGCCAATCCTGCTGCAAAGGTGAGGGCGTGTTGCTCGGCAATATCCACATCAAACACACGCTCCGGATATTTTTCCGACATCATATTGAGCGAGCTCCCCGATGGCATGGCCGGGGTGATGGCCACAACCTTTGGGTTAGCTGCGGCAATTTCCAACAGGGCTTTGCCAAACACATGTTGCCACAGCACAGCTTTTTCAGGGGCCGGAGCATACAACTTGCCCGTTAAGCGGTCGAAGCGCCCTGGTGAATGATAGAGCACCTGCTCCTGCTCAGCTTTCCCAAAGCCTTTGCCCTTGGTTGTGACTACATGCAGAAGCTTTACGCCAGGCATTGCTTTGGCTTTCCTCAGCGCAGGGACAAGCTGATTGAAATCATGACCGTCAACAAGTCCAATTGTCTCGATGCCAAAAGCTTCGAACAGTGGATGCCTCCCTTCAAAATCGCCTCTTCTCACGCAACTGAGGTACTCCCTGAGCGCACCTGAAGTTTTATCTATGGAAATGTCGTTGTCGTTGAGTACAATAAGCAGATTGATGTCCTCGCCGCCCGCCTGATTTAAAGCCTCGAAAAACATTCCTCCGGTAATGGCACCATCGCCCACAACAGCAATGTGAAGTTGCTGCTTTTTGCCTTGCAGTCTGGCCGCCATAGCCATACCGACGGCCGCTGAAAGGGCAGTGGAGGCATGACCTGTGCCGAAAGCATCATAAATGCTCTCCTCTCGAGCAGGAAAACCACTGATTCCTTGCCACTTTCGCAAAGAGGAGAAAGAGTCCCTGCGGCCGGTGATGATTTTATGTGCATAGGCCTGATGACCTACATCCCAAACCAGTTTATCGCTGGGTGTATCAAAAACGTAGTGCAGGGCTATGGCCAGTTCCACCGCACCCAGCGAAGCGCCCAGATGACCGGCGTTAACGGCCACCACATCCAGAATCATGTTGCGAATTTCGGTGGCCAGTCGTTCCAGACTAACCGGGTCGAATTTCCTGATATCCTCTGGCGAACTTACGAAGCGCAACAAACCACCCTTTGAGGCCATTTCAAGTTTTCAGCAAAAGTAGCCATTCCAACGCAACCCCGTTAATTTGCCTAGAACAGCTTTCCCTGTTGTTGCGAGCTGCCTTTTGGCCTGTTTTCGGCGGGGTCTTCAGGCCACCATTTCCACATCTCTTCCAGAAACGACTGACGTAAGGCATCAAACCTGCGCATCATCTCCTGCATGTGTTCGAACACCGATTTGGCCTCTTCGGACTCAAAAGGCGGAAAAAGCTGGAAATGCCTAAGGGAGAGGCTATCGTTGGGCCAGATGTCCTGCCTGAACATGAATGGCTTAAACGAATAGAAACCATCAATCTGTTGCTGTAACGATTTCAACACACTGTCGGCCAACAGCGCATGGCCCTCACCTCTGTAGCTGAACACGTACGACGAATCGTAGCGAATAAGGTTCCCTTTATCGTCGTATTGTTTGTTCACCTGAACTTTTGTGTTCGGGTTGCCTTCAGCTTTTTGCCCGATACCTTGTGCCTGCAGGCCTGAGCCGAGTAACAGAAATGCGGCTAGCAGGAAAAAAACGTTTTTCATAATCGTTATCATTGTCTGTCAACAATTTCTAACGGTGTGCATTTTGCTTTATTTCACAGGAATCTGCCGGATGGCTCCCGGTCTGCGGGGAATGCGTACCCGAAGCAGGCCGTTTTTCATTTTGGCCTCTATGGCACCACCGTCTGCATCCTCGGGCAATTCGAAGGCACGGCTGAAGGCAGTGTAACGATACTCTTCACGCAACAGATGACGCTGCTTGTCCCGGTTGTGCTGCTCCTTTTCGCTTGCGATGACCAGGCAGTTGCCGATGAGCTCCATGCGGACATCTTCCTTGTCGTAGCCCGGAAGTGCAAACTCAAGCAAATAATCGTCCTTAACATCGCTGATGTTTACCGACGGCACACGCTCTACCGGAACCTCGGTGCTGTCGCTGCGCTTGCGGCCCAGAAACTTTTCCACCAAAGCAGGAAGCCTGAGCCGACTTACAACCGAATCTTTAGCTAACAGTTTCATAGTTCCTCAAAATTTGATGGTTGAATCAAATTTTATACAACTCATAACCACAACAACCATCGTACCAGATCAACCAAAAAGCCGCAAAATCCCCAATTAACTGTCATAATATCAGCACTCCAGCAAGTATATTGCCAAACTGTCCAATTCTTAAACCCCAACCAGGGACAGGAAACGAGGGACAAGGGAGGGGAAATTTATTAAGGTTTAAGTGTAGCTCGTTACGGGTCAGACTGTGAACAAAAAACCCCAAACACATAACCTCGAACCCCCAACCCCGAACCTCGAATCCCCAACCCCGATTTTGGGACAAGGGACGAGGGACAAGGGACAGGAGATTTGTTGCGGGTTAAAAGTTACGAGTTACGGGTTAGACAGTGAACAAAAAACCCCTAATACATAACCTCGAACTACAAACCCCAAACCTCAAACCTCGAACCCCCCACCCCTAACCCCCATTTTAACTAAAAATTTACGCCAAAAAACTTGCATCCTATTTCAAGTTGAGTAATTTTGCTACTCAATTTAACCAATAACTGATGTTAACCAACCGAATTCTTGAGGCAGTAAAGAGAATTTTCACCTTGACTACCCTAGTTCAATTTGTTTTGGTCAACTCATCTTTTCTTCAGAAATTCGGATTGTCAGCTGTTTGATAAGTTCATCTGTCATGACCCATAGAAATCTTGAGGTATACAATATGACACTCGATTTTGTGGTTAACATTTACTACATATCAGGAGAACTGCCCGACTCAGAAAGGTTTGGATTAACCAGCCAGATGCGCCGGTCTGCCGTGTCAATTGCCTCAAACATCGCAGAAGGAGCTGCAAGGAAAACAACAAAAGAATTTATTGCTGCATTGTACCATGCCCTCGGCTCAGCAGCCGAATTGGAAACCCAGATCGAAATATCTTACCGTCTGGGATTACTTACTGAAAAAGACCAAATCTCCTCACAACTCACCTCCATCATCAAAATGCTGAACGCACTCATTACCTCCCTAAAAAAGAAACTAACCCCCAAAACCTAACAATCTAATTATACACCACCCACCACTCACCACTCACCACTCACCACTCACCACCCACCACTCACCACTCACCACTCACCACTCACCACTCACCACTCACCAAACACCCACCACTCACCACTCACCACTCACCACTCACCAAACACCCACCACTCACCACTCACCACTCACCAAACACCCACCACTCACCACTCACCACTCACCACTCACCACTCACCACTCACCACTCACCACTCACCAAACACCCACCACTCACCACTCACCACTCACCAATGTTAGAAGCCCTCATCACCTCCAAAACCCGCATCAAGCTCATGTTGAAATTCTTCCTGAATTCCAACAGCACAGGCTATTTGCGCGGACTGGAGGCAGAGTTTGGCGAAAGCAGCAATGCCATTCGGCAGGAGCTCAACCGCTTTGAGGACGCCGGCCTGCTGGTGAGCGACCACAGGGCCAACCGCAAGGTGTTCAGGGCCAATGTGCAGCATCCGCTCTTCCCCGACATTCAGAGCCTGGTGCGCAAATATGTGGGTATGGACAAGATCATCGAGAAGGTGGTTAACAACCTCGGACAGCCCAGGGAGGTATATCTCATCGGCGATCTGGCTCTGGGTAAGGACAGCAAGGAGCTCAACCTGATCATCATAGGTAACGACATCGATCACGAATATTTGGAAACGCTGGTGGAAAAAACCCGTCAGCTCGTTTCGCGCACCATACATTACGCGGTGTTCACGCCGCAGGAGTTTGCCCTCCAGCTCCCCCACCTCAACCAGCACAAGATGCTCAAGGTGTGGGAAAATAACGCCTGAGCGCCCTCGCGCCAGGCCCGGGACAACGCGCTGTCCTTCAGTTCCTTGCAAAAAAGGCATGGGACTTAGAAGGCGGTAGCGTGCCTGAAGGGTTGGTGTTAAAAAGATGAAGCTGTTACGGGTTACGGGTAAATAGTTACGGGTTAATAAATCAGAGGGATTATCGTACATTGAAGCCTAACCTAAAGAGATTGAAGGCGATGCTCCGGTTTATTCAAGTTAACACTGAACGATTTAAATCAGGACATGCTCATTAACGATTTCGAAGACTTGACCATTTGGCAGGAGGCCAGAAGTTTTTTCCTGGCTATTTTCAGGCAAACCAGCCTTGAAAAGTTTAACCGTGATTTTGTTTTAACTCGTCAGATCCGAGCAAGCTCCGGCAGCGTCATGGACAACATTGCCGAAGGCTTCGAAAGAGGCGGAAACAGGGAATTCATCCACTTTTTGAGCATTGCCAAAGGATCGCTGGGCGAAACAAGATCACAACTTATCCGCGCCCACGACTGCGGCTACCTCAGCGAGCAGGAACTGTCCGACTTGGTCCGGCAGAACAAACTCCTCTCCAAAAAGATCGGAGCCCTAATGAAGTATCTTAAAAACAACCCAACAAAAGGCTCAAAGTTCACCTAACCCGCAACCCCTAACCCGTAACCAATAACCCGTAACCAATAACCCGCAACCCCTAACCATGAACCACCTATCCATAATCGGCTTAGGCTACGTCGGCCTTCCTCTCGCCGTTGAATTTGCCAAACATTTCCCCGTTGTCGGTTTCGACATCAGCCAGAGGCGTGTCGATGAGCTTCGTGCCGGCACCGACCCCACCCTCGAGGTCGAAGACCACGAGCTGCAGGTTGTATTGCGGCAAGAGCTCGTAGCCGATGCACCGGGGCTCTATGTCACCACCGACAAAAACCACATCCGTCATTGTAATATCCACATTGTGGCAGTGCCAACGCCCACCGACAAGCACAACCGCCCCGACCTAACGCCCCTTGTTAAGGCTTCCGAAACGGTGGGCAGCGTGCTCAAGCCCGGTGATATCGTCATCTACGAGAGCACCGTCTATCCAGGTGCCACTGAAGACGACTGCGTGCCGGTGCTCGAAAAAGTGTCGGGCATGACCTTCAACAAAGACTTTTTCGTCGGCTATAGCCCCGAGCGCATCAACCCTGGCGACAAGGTGCACCGACTCACCACCATAAAAAAAGTAACCAGCGGCAGCACCCCCGAGGCAGGCCGCATCGTTGACGAACTTTATAAGACCATCATCACCGCTGGCACACACCTGGCCCCCAGCATCAAGGTGGCCGAAGCCGCCAAGGTGATCGAAAACAGCCAGCGCGACATCAACATCGCTTTCGTCAACGAGTTGAGTAAAATCTTCAACCGCATGGGCATCGACACCCTCGAGGTGCTCGAAGCCGCCGGCACCAAGTGGAACTTCCTTCCTTTCCGCCCGGGGCTCGTAGGCGGCCACTGCATCGGCGTCGATCCTTACTATCTGGCCCAGAAAGCACAGGAGGTAGGCTACCACTCCGAGATCATCCTGGCCGGCCGACGCCTCAACGACGGCATGGGTGCCTATGTGGCCGGCGAGGTGGTCAAACTTATGCTCCGCAGGGGACAGACCGTCCGTGGGGCCCGCGCCCTCATCCTCGGCATCACCTTTAAGGAAAACTGCCCCGACATCCGCAACACCCGCGTCATCGACATCTACTATGAACTGCGCTCTTACGGACTTGTCGTGGACATATACGACCCCTGGGCCAATCCCGTGGAAGTAAAACACGAATACGGCATCGACATCATCACCCAATACCCCGAAAACAACGGCTACGAAGCCCTTATTCTGGCTGTGGCACACGAACAGTTTCGCAACCTCGACCTCAGCTCACATAAGGCAGCAGGTGCCGTCATCTACGATGTAAAAAGCATCCTGCCAAAGGAGATGGTGGATGGAAGGCTTTGAAGTGAACGGTGTACATAAAATTGTCAGTCCTGGTAAATAAAATTAGTTCTGTTTGATGGATGAAACAAGGAGTGTTTTACAGGAGGTAAGCTTTCAGTTTGCGCTCCGTATTATCCGGCCGTACAAAATGATCGTTGAGCTGCACAAAGAATTCGTAATCAGCAGGCAGCATTTAAAAGCAGGCACAGCCATTGGGGCCATGGTACAGGTGCTTGTGCACAGTCAAAACCCGTTTTATTTCCAAGATGAGCATCGCTCTGAAAGAAGCCAATGAAACAGAATACTGGCTCTTGCTCTTGAAGGAGTCAGATTATCTCGAACAACAACAGGCCGACGCCCTCATCAACGAGAATAAAAGGCTGATCAGGATGCTGACCGCCTCCATCAAAACCGCAAAAAACAACCTAAAATCAAACAGTCCAAGATAATATCGCCCCCATTGTTAACTATTCGCTGTTCACTATCCACTGTCCATTTTACACTGTTCACTTTCCACGGCCCAAACTTGGCTCTTCTCCCTTGTACCTTGGCACTTTATTATAATACCTAATCCGTGAAAAACTTCGCCCTCATCGGTGCTGCTGGATTCATCGCTCCGCGCCATATGCGTGCCATTAAAGAAACAGGCAACAACCTACTTTGTGCCCTTGATCCAAACGACAGCGTAGGCATAATAGATAGCTATTTTCCTGATGCAGATTTCTTTACCGAGCCGGAACGCTTTGACCGTCATCTTGATAAACTACGCCGGCAGGGAGACCACAAAATTGATTACGTAAGCATTTGCAGTCCCAACTATCTGCACGATGCCCACATTAGGATGGCTTTACGCAATGGTGCGCATGCCATTTGCGAAAAACCCATCGTGCTCAACCCATGGAACATAGACGCTCTCCAGGAAATTGAAAAGGAAACTGGATTAAAAATATACACTATCCTTCAACTCCGCCATCATCCTGCCATCATCGCCTTGAAAGAAAAAGTTGAAAACTCTGTAACCATCTCTCAAACCCCAACCCCCAGGACCTTCGACATTAATCTCATCTACATTACCTCCCGAGGAGCCTGGTATCACAGAAGCTGGAAGGGTGATATACAAAAAAGTGGAGGCATAGCCACCAATATTGGTGTACACTTTTTCGACATGCTCACATGGATATTCGGTTGCGCATCTGAAAATATTGTTTATGCCAACGAAGCTGATCACGCCTCTGGTTTTCTGAGGCTCGAGCATGCGAGGGTAAATTGGTTTCTAAGCGTTAACCGGAACCACTTGCCGGAAACTGTAAAAGCTGCTGGTAAGACTACCTACCGAAGCCTGAGGTTGGATGGGAATGAAATCGAGTTCTCCGATGGATTTACAGATTTACATACGGTTAGTTATCAAAAAATTTTGGAAGGAAATGGATATGGCCTGGATGATGCAAAAAGAAGTATCGAGATTGTGTACAATATCAGAAATAATCATCGCATCCGGGAAGGTTCAAGACTATGCTAATTAACGTTAAATTAGATTTAATTGTGCTCCACTTGGATGTATTAGTAAATCAAGATAATTTATAAAGATTGAATAATTTGAGAAATATCATTTAATAAGATGAAAACAATAATACTATGTGGTGGTATGGGCACCCGCCTACGTGAAGAAACCGAATATAAGCCTAAACCTATGGTGGAAATAGGCGGAAGGCCAATTCTCTGGCACATTATGAAGCATTATTCTTATTATGGATTCAATGAGTTTGTATTGGCATTGGGATACAAAGGTGATGTGATTCGTAATTATTTTCTTAACTATTACAGATACACAAGGGATATTAAGGTCGATCTCTCCGACGGGAGCGTTTCCATAGAAAATGAAGGATCCAAAAATAACTGGAAAATTACCCTTGTCGAAACAGGAGATGAGTCAATGACGGGCTATCGAACCAGGCTGGCCGGAAAGTACATTAATGAAGAAAGGTTCATGCTCACCTACGGTGATGCTGTAGCTACGGTTGACCTGAAAAAATTAGTTGAATTTCACCTGAAGAAAAATACCATCGGAACGGTGACTGGTGTTTATCCGCCAAGCCGTTTTGGCGACCTTGTTGTGCAGGGCGACATGGTAAAAAAATTTAAGCAGCAACTAAAAGATGTCGAATCGCAACAACCAATAAATGGCGGTTATTTTGTTTTTAAAAGAGAATTTCTAGACCTCATACCTGACGACCCCATGGTTGACCTTGAAAAACTTCCTATCGATACTTTGGTAGAACGAAACGAATTATCAGTTTTTCACCATACAGGATTCTGGCACTCAATGGATACTTACAGGGATAACTTACAGCTCAATAAAATGTGGAAGGAAAACCCGGTTTGGAAAATATGGGCATAATCAAGTACCTGGAAAAATTCAATAACAAGAAGGTTCTAATCACCGGACACACCGGGTTTAAAGGGTCATGGTTGAGTATATGGCTCAATATGCTCGGCGCAGAAGTCGTCGGAATTGCACTCGATCCCAGGACTCCCAAAGACAATTTTGTATTGTCAAACTTAAGGTCTCTTATTAAAGACTATCGCTGTGACATTCGGGATAAAAAAACGGTTTTCTCGATTATCGAAAACGAGAAACCCGAAATACTTTTTCATCTAGCTGCTCAGCCACTTGTCCTAGAAAGTTACAACAATCCATTTGATACAATTGATACAAATGTAACAGGCACAGCTGTTCTTTTAGAAGCATTCAGAAAATCTAATACACTGAAAACAGCTATTTTCGTTACAACAGATAAGGTGTATGAAAATAATGAATGGCTCTGGCCTTATCGTGAATCTGATCGCCTGGGTGGTATCGATCCTTACAGCGCCAGTAAAGCAGCTGCAGAGATAATTATCTCCAGTTACAGGAGATCATTCATAAATCCTGATAATTATGAATTCCATGGAAAGGCCCTCGCATCTGTTAGAGCCGGAAATGTGATAGGTGGGGGCGATTGGTCGGAGAATCGCCTTGTACCCGATTGCATCAAATCCATCGAGCTCAACAAAACCATCGAGGTCCGAAATCCTGAAGCTATCCGCCCATGGCAACACGTTTTAGAACCTTTAGGTGGATATCTTTTATTAGCCTCGAAAATGCTTGAGAGTCCATGTAATTATGCACAAGAATGGAATTTTGGACCGGAAAAGCAAAATTTAGTTAGTGTAAATATGCTTGTTGATGCAGTTGTCAGGTACTACGGCAAAGGTCATTGGAAAATATCAGAAAGTGCAAACCGCCTTCATGAGGCAAAATATCTTATGCTCGACATCTCCAGGGCTCAAAGGCTTTTAAACTGGTCGCCGGTATTAAATTTTGAAGATACAATCAGATATACGGTCGATTGGTATAAAAATTATATGAGGCTTGATCCAATGGAGATTTGTAAACAGCAAATCAACAACTACCAAAACCAATGGATTTTAAAAAGCGAAGAATAGAAGGTGTAATCGAGATATCTTTAAATCCCATTAGAGACAACCGGGGTTTTTTCATGCGAACTTTAGATGAAAAAATCTTCATTGAAGAAGGAATTGTACATCATTGGGTTCAGGAAAATCATTCAAAATCAATAAAAAAAGGTATAATAAGAGGACTGCACTTCCAATTGCCTCCATTCTCTGAAGCAAAATTAGTCAGATGTATCTCAGGCGCAATATTTGATGTTTTCGTTGATTTAAGAAAAGATTCTCCAACTTTCGGGCAGTGGGATAGTGTTATCCTTAACGAAGACAATTACACAATGATCCTTATCCCTCGCGGACTCGCCCATGGTTTCTGCACCCTGACTACTTCAGCTGAGGTTTTGTACAAAGTAGATAACTTTTATAATCCTGATGCTGAAAGAGGCTTGCTCTGGAGTGATCATGTTTTGAATATCAACTGGCCAACCAGCGAACCTATAGTTTCAGAAAAAGATCAGAAAAATATGACTTTCGAAACTTTTATAAAACAATTTAAACACCTCTCCGTATGAACATAAGGCTGTTCAAGCCATCTTTTGGAAATGAAGAACTGTCAATGGTTCAACAGGCATTCGAACGCTCATGGGTTGGACTTGGCCCCATGGTCAATCGTTTCGAAGAAGAATGGGCCAAATTCGTCGGCGCAAAATTGGCAATCGGTCTCAATTCAGCAACTGCAGCCTTGCACCTCGCACTTGCTGTTTTTAATTTCCCCAAAGGAAAAAAGGTCCTGGTTCCTGCACTCACTTTTTCTGCCACCGCTTCGGCTGTGCTTTACAACGGGCTTGTTCCGGTATTCGTTGATTCCGATCCTGTAACTTTAGGGATGGATCTGGAGGACATGAAAAGAAAATATGATCAGGATGTTGTGGCTGTCATACCTGTTCACTACACAGGTCACCCTGTACCCATGGATCAGTTAATGGAATGGGCAAAAGAAAAAAATGTAAAGGTCATCGAAGATTGTGCCCATACCTCTGGTGCAGCCTATAAGGGTAAATCGCTGGGCACCTGGGGCGATATCGGATGCTATAGTTTCGAAGAAAAAAAACTGATGACCACAGGCGATGGCGGAATGATGGTAACCAACCAACCCGAATTATTCAAGGATGTTAAAGCAATGAGATGGGTTGGAATTGACAAGGACAATTGGAAAACCGCTCAGGAATATACCTCTGTCAATAAAGACGCCTACCATTGGTATTATGAACTAAAAGTGCTGGGATACAAATACAACATGAACGACCTCGCTGCATCCATCGGACTGGCTCAGTTAAAACGCTTGCCCGAAATGAACCGAAAACGCAGCGAAATCATAAAGAAATACCTCGTTGGCCTGGAAAATCTCAAAACCATAAAACCCCTTCTGCCTTTCGAACCTGATAAATACGTTTATCAGATGTTTGGAGTAAGAGTTGAAAAAAAGGAAGAACTGATCATTTATCTTAAGTCGAAAGGAATCGCAACAGGTTGTCATTACACCCCACTTACCATGCAGCCTTTGTTCAAACCTTTCTCAGGTAAATGTCCCGTTGCTGAAAAGGAATACTTTAAAATGATAACACTTCCGCTGCATGCTGATCTGACAGAAGATGAAATAAACTATATCATTTATCACTTGAAAATTTTTGATGCTCAAAGTATTTGAAAAATCACTTCTCCTCTAGAAATTATTTGATATAGTGAATGTCGAAAACTTATGATTTAAATCATCAATTTGCTTGAAAGTAGCATTCACCCTGTTTTCATCAAAAGTAAAATCAAATTCTAATTTCCTTACCTGAATAATTACATTCTTGAAACCTTAAAACCTTCCAACTTAATAAAATAATTTGTTTTTATGAATGAAAAAATAAGCCTGGGACAAAAATCTGAGATCTGGGATGATTGGTGGGGCGGCATAACACCTCTTTCTGAAATCAGGATGTGGGACTTTTACGGTGGCAGGCAATGGATTACAAAGTACGTGCCGCGTTTTGGAAAAGTTATTGAGGGAGGATGTGGTGTAGGTAGATACAACTTCTATCTAAAACGACTGGGCATTGATATCGACGGTGTTGATTTCTCTCCGAGGGTCATCGAAAAACTAAGGGAATTCAAAGAAACTCTTGAACCATCTGCCTCTTTTATATTGGGCGATGTTACCAATCTTCCTTATCCCGACAATTCGGTAAGCGGTTATATTTCACTGGGTGTTGTTGAGCATTTCATCGAAGGACCTCAAAAGGCTATTGCTGAAGCCTTCAGGGTTTTAAAACCTGGCGGTATTGCAATCATAACTACCCCAAATAAATCTTTCTACCTAAGATACCGATACATGAAACAAAATTTATCAAAGCGACTTCGCAAGCTGATCGGAAAACAACTGCCCGACCTCCCTTTCTTTCAATATGAATATTCTCCTAAACAGTTAAAAGAGTTTTGCAGAGAACAAGGATTTCATGTTTCAAGAGCTGAAGGCTGCGATCTTTTTTATATTTTTAATGAACTCGGAAATTTTCAAGGGAAGAACTTAGCGCCCGGGTCTTTTGCATATCGCTTTTCTCATTTGTTCGAAAATACATGGATGAAATATTTTGGTGCTCAATCAATAACAGTTTCCGTTAAACCAGGTTCTGTTATGCAATGTTTTCTCTCAGGCAGAATGGGGGCTACACCCGACTCTTTATCTAAATTTGATGTTCCTATCTCAAAAGAAATGCAAAAATCACCTCTGGCTTATTTCTACACTAAAAACAGAACAGTAAAATTCCATAAAAAATACCAAATTAACCCCTCTGTTTCTCCGGGAGATAAAAAAGTTTGCGTCATTTCAGGCAACATATACCAGTCTGATGAGGTATTTGAAAACTTTGGCTTCGACTTGAATGTTTCTCCCGAAGAATTAAAAAAACCTTTCATCAATATTTTATTGTGCAACAAGCATATTCAGCCAATTTGGAGAAAGCGAAAAAATGTAGAATAATGTCAACGGGAATTACACACAGATTGCGTAAACTTACAGTTAAAAAGAATCAATGCTTTTTTTCACTGCATAAAAACTCTTGTGCTTCAATTCATCAGTGCTTTATTTACAAAAACATATTCAATATGATATAAAAAAATAATGGGTCTGGGTTTGACACATTTACTGAGAAAACTTCTCATTACTAAAAACCTTCTCTCCTTTACATTGCGCAAAAAACTGATAGGTTTTGATGCAGCAGCCCTTTTTTTGCAAAGAGTTGATAAAAACTCTGTAATACCCATTCTGCGTAAATATGGCGCAACCATAGGCAAAGATTGTGACATAGAAACAGGCTTGATTTTTCACAATTGCAGCGATTTTTCACGGCTCGTCATTGGAAACAATTGTCACATCGGAAAAAACTGCTTTTTCGATCTCAAGGCAAGTATAATCTTATCTGATAACGTTGTCG
>JAJTAY010000038.1 GCA_021287165.1 Bacteroidia bacterium
ATATCCTGTTTCGCACAAGGCGGCCAATGCATGGCTGGAAGATTTTACAAGCAACCGACTGGATGGTTTTGGTCCTTACGAAGACGCTATTGTTGGACAGGAACTTTCGCTATACCACAGTGTTTTGTCGCCTCTGCTCAATATTGGCCTACTTCGCCCCGAAACGGTTGTAGAAGCTGCCGTTGAGGCGCTTGGCAGGGGAGAAGCGCAGCTTCCCTCAGTGGAAGGCTTTGTCCGTCAGATCGTTGGGTGGAGAGAGTTTATCCGCGGGGTTTATGTGCTTGCCGGCCGTCAAGAGCGAAGTCGCAATTATTTTGGCTTTTCGCATGCATTGCCTGAAGCTTTTTATCAGGCCGCAACAGGGGTAGAACCCGTTGACGCTACAATCCGCAAATTGCATGGCACAGCCTACAATCATCATATTGAGCGTCTTATGGTGCTGGGGAATTTCATGCTGCTTTGCGAAATCGCCCCTGACGAGGTTTATCGCTGGTTCATGGAAATGTACATCGATGCCTATGATTGGGTGATGGTGCCCAATGTTTACGGGATGAGCCAACTTGCCGACGGCGGATTGATGTCAACCAAACCTTATTTCAGCGGAAGCCGTTATCTTCTCAGCATGTCCGACTATTCGAAAGGAGGCTGGGCAGGGATTTGGGATGCCTTGTTCTGGCGCTTCATTCACCGGCATCGCGACAAGCTGAAATCAAACCCAAGGATAGGAATGCTTTCCGGGAGTTTCGACCGTATGGCGCTCCAAAAACAATCCGCTTTGCTGGAAAATGCCGAACGTTTTCTCCAAAGCCTCCATAAAAATCCTGTGAATAACTACAATCAATTTTAAAAAACATTAAACGGCAATGTAAAGGATCATCTTTTCGTTTTCTTTGCCACCAATTAACAACCATGCGAATAATCCTTCTGCTGTTTATCTTGTTTCCTGTTTTTCTGAACGCGCAGCAGCTATCGGGAAGAATTACCACCAATGATGGAAAACCAGTAGCCTATGCTTCCATTTACGTACCTGAACTTCATAAAGGTACCACGGCCAACAGCGATGGCGATTTTATCTTGCCGCTCCCCGAAGGCGAGCATAATATTGTGGTTCAATATCTTGGCTATGCCAAATACCGCACAAAAATCAGCCTTGACAAAACTACACAGCTGCGTCTTGATGTTAAACTTCAGCCACAGGCACTCGCACTTCCCGAAGTTATCGTAACTGCTTCAGGCGAAGATCCTGCTGCATTCATCATGCGTAAAGCCATTGCGCTTGGTCCATACTACAGAAACCAGCTGGAAGAATACCGGGCGCGGGTTTACGTCAAAGGAACCGGTCTGCCCGAGAAAATACCAGCCTTGCTCAGGTCGCAGCTAAAGAAGGACGGTATCAGAGAAGGTCGCTACATTGTAACCGAAACGCTTTCGGATATACACTATCGTCGCGGTGAACCACTGCAGACAAAAGTTATTTCAACCCGCACTTCATCGATTGGTAATGAGGATGTTCCGATGCAGTTTGCTACGCTAAGCCTATATAACGACATCAATGGCGTTATTTCGCCGCTCAGCCGTGATGCTTTTACTATTTACCGCTTCAGGCTCGAAGGGACCTACCTCGAAGACGGCCGAACCGTGAGCCGTATAAGGGTTATTCCTAGGCGTAAAGGGCAGGACGTTTACAGCGGAACGATCATGATCAGGGAGGGGAGCTGGAATTTGCAGGCAGTTGATCTGAGGGTCACAACCAACCTTTTTGATCTCGATATCCGGCAGGTGTATCAGGAAGTGGAGCCTCTGGTGTGGATGCCTGTCAGCCACGACTACAAACTTACTGTTGATGCTCTGGGCGGAAAAGGCACATTCCGCTATGTGGCTACGCTGAGCGATATCAGGGTCAGGCTCAACCCACAGCTCGACCACAAACGTTTTGCCGCAATGATGGAAGTGGGCGAACAGGAGCTGCTCTCCCTTAATGAAAGTGTTTCATCCTCAGGAAAGCTTACAGCCACCCGCAATCCAAAGCCGGCCAATCCGCGCCTCGAGCAATTGGCTGCCAAGGAAAACCTCAGTCGCAGCGAGATGCGCGAAATGAACCGACTGATCAGCATGGAGGCCAGAGCGGGCGATCGGCCAAACCTGGAGATAAAACCTCGCAACACTGAACTGGCCGATAGTGCAAAGCTCCGAACCCCGGAATACTGGGTTAATAACCGGCCTGTTCCGTTAACGGCCGGAGAAGCCGAAAGTTTTGGGGAAGATTCATTATCAGGTGCTAAGAAAGATTCTGTGTCGCGCAACGCCATGCTTTCGAATCTCCTATTTGGAAAGAATAATTACAAGATAAACGAAAAGGCCACCTTTTCGCACAACGGTTTTGC
>JAJTAY010000013.1 GCA_021287165.1 Bacteroidia bacterium
GCGAAGAGCGGGGAGGGATTGCCCGGGCTTGATTTTTGCTCCACTTTTTATCAGGAAAAAGTGGAAAAGAGCATATTCTGCATTGAAGACTTTATTTTCCAGCGAAGTTCTGAAACCTTCTTTCGGAATATATGCAGTCCGACGCAAGCACCCGATGCCATCAGTATAACGATTCCCTGTTTTTCTACTTAATCAAAGCAACCAAATTCAAAATTCAAAATTCAAAATTCAAAATTTGCGGATTCAGGATTGGGTTTTTAACTCCTTGACTCCCTCCGGGCGTGGTCGTATGTATTATAAATGATGATGAACAGTGATCGATGAAGACCGACCCGTCAGGGACGAAATATCGGTAAAATCGAACGGTGAACGGTGATGGGTAATGGGTAATCAGTAATCGGTGAACCACCAAACACCGAACAAAGAACACCAAACAAAGAACCCCAAACCCCAAACTTCAAACCGAGTCCCGTCAGGGACGAAACATCACCACCCCTAAACAAAGAACAAAGAACAAATAAACAAAACAAACCCCTCCAAACCAACTAAATAACTAAATAACCTTAGCCTTGAATCCTTTGCTGAGCAGCAGCTCGAGCACCTTTTGACGGAAGTCGCCCTGGATGAGAATTTCGCCGTCCTTGGCCGTGCCGCCAACGCCGCAGGCCGTTTTAAGCATTTTGCCCAATGCAGCCAGATCGTCATCGCTGCCCTGAAATCCGGTCACGAGGGTTACCTTTTTACCGCCTCTTTGCTTTTTATCGAGGCTTATGCGCAGTTGTTGCTTGTCAGGCGTCGGGGTTTCTACGGCTTCGTCCGCCTGCAATTGCTTCAAGTAATCCGGATTGGTGGAGTAAACGATGGGGGAGTTTGAATGCTTTGATTTCTTCATCGGAGGTAAACTTAGGGATGATGACGTTCAGGCTCGAGGGCACGATATCGAACTGCAGATTTTGCGAAATTTTCACAGGCTCTCCGTCCACATTGACCACGCGGTTTTTGTCGCGTTCCATCAACACACTTTTCGCTTTGATGATTTCTACGTGTTTCGAAAGGTGTATCATATTGAGGAAAAGCAGGTTAAGTACTATGGGCATCTCGAAAATCGGAGGTTTGCGCACAATGCACACATCCATCAGTCCGTCGTTGAGTTTGGCTTCGGGGGCTATGGTGGTGTTGTAGCCAAACTGATTCGAGTTGGCCATGGTGATGAAGAGCGCTTCCGTTTCGATGGTTTGGGTGCCGTCGATGGTGAGTCTGTACTTCTTGGGTTTGTAGGAGGGGTAGCGCTGCGCCACGATGCGGAAGTAGCCCAGAAAACCCCTGTCGGGGTCGTTGGCAAAATGCTTGGCCACCAGTGCATCGAAGCCCACGCCGGCAAGGCTTACAAACACCTCTTTGTTGTTGATCAAACCAGTATCGATGCGGCTTGCCTGGCCTTTGACAAGCAATTGCAGGGCGCGCTGCTGGTTGATGGGGATTCTGAGGTGGCGCGCCAGTCCGTTGCCCGAACCAGCCGGTATGATACCCAGGGTAGCATCGGTACCAATAAGGCATCGCGCCACCTCGTTGATGGTGCCATCGCCGCCTACAGCAACGATGAGGCTTGTGCCGGCTTTAACGGCCTCGGTGGCCAGCTGGCTGGCATGACCGGGTTTTGTGGTAAAAATAACCTCCCAGGAAAAATCCTTGTCCGGCAAAACGCGACTGATCAGGTTGGGTAACTCATCCTTGCTGCCATGTCCCGCATGCGGATTGACAATAAACCTGATCGTTTTCATTTTGTTGGCGGGATTTTGCGACATCACGCGGCAAAAGTAATCAAAAGCGGCCTGTGCTCAGGGATGCAGCCTGTTGGTCAGCATACGGTTGCGGAATTGTTGAATTACAGCCTGTTGAAACCTCCAGGCTTCATTGGCCGTTTGCCGATCAGAAGTATCCGCCTGAGGATCATTGTCCAGCTTTATCCATTCGAGCGGCCCTTCGTCGGTACTGATGAGCAAATGCTTTCTCCAAATGAGTTTATACTGCCCGTTGAGGTAGTTCGCGGCATAAGGCAGGTCGTTGGTGTCGAGCAGGTTGCGTCCGAAGGAAAATACCGCAAAGCTGGTGTCGCAAGCCGCCGCAAGGGTAGGCAGGATATCCACATGCTGGGCGTATTCGTCCATGCGTGAGGCCATTTGTTGTCCGGGCAAATAGAAAGCCAGGGGCACCGAATAAACCCCTAAAACATAGTTGTTGTCGCCGGCCTGGCTTTGTTCGGGGGTGTGATCGGCAGTGATCACAAACACCGTGCGCTCAAACCAATCCTGCTTTTTGGCCAGCTCAAAAAATTGCTTTAGCGAATAATCCACATAGGCCATGGTGGCTTCCAGAGGCGTCCGGGCTTGCGGAAAACTGTGCTCGAATGCCTCCGGAATTCGGTAAGGATGGTGACTGCTCAGGGTGAACAGTGCCGCTGCAAAAGGCTCAAGAAAATTATTGAGTTGCCCGATGGTGTATTGCAGGAATGGAAGGTCGTAAATGCCCCAGCGCCCGTCAAAATCCTTGTCGTTATTGTATTCGCTGCGGCCAAAATAATGATCGAAGCCGGCAACGCGCGAAAAAGCGTCGAAGCCCATGGTGCCGTTGTTTCCGCCATGAAAAAAGGCTGTAGTATAACCTCTTCTTTTCAGAACTGTTCCCAAACCTTCAATCCGGTTGGTCGAAAAGGGCGAGCTGGGATAGTCTATGTCCATCAGGCTGGGGATGCCTGCCAGAATGGAGGGAAGGGCTTCGATGGAACGCTTTCCGTTGGCAATACCATTGAAAGTGATGCATTGCGACAGCAAGGAGTCGAGAAAGGGCGTGATACCCCGGCCTTTGTGGCTGTAAAAGTCGATGTAGTCGCTGCCAAAACTCTCCAGAATGAGGATGAAGAAATTCGGCTTGCGTGCTAAAGGTCTGATGCCCGGCCTGTTGATGCTTTGACTCAGCTTAACGGGATCGAAAATGCTGTTCAGCTCCTGTTCTTCAAAGGCATAATAGGGCTTAACGGGTTTTTTGCCAAAAGCTTTGATCATGCTGAAGGGCGAGTTGATGAGCAGCGGAACGTTACGGCTGGCGGCAGTTTGTGCAGCATTGAGCATGCTCACCGGCTTAAGCTGCAAACCGCCCCTGCCTGCTATCACCGCCAATGCAACAAAAAACAACAGGGCAAGCATCTGCAATGATGCAAAGCTCCAGGTATGGGGTTTTTTGGTCTTTTTATCTGGGAACGATCCGCGTTTTAACCATCCGTTCATCAGCCAGATGATGAAGAAAAATATCAGCCACTGATACCAGAAGTCGGTAACAAACTGCCACAACAGCCTGCCGTTGTTTTCATTGGTGTTGAAAAAGAATTCGTAAACCTCGCTGGTAATGCGTTTGGCGGTATAGCGAAACAAAATCACATCCACCAGATTGAGGCTTAGTGCCAAACCATTGATCACCACAAACAAAATGCGTACAAAGCGATCGTAGCTTTTTCTAAGAACGAAAGAAGCCGGAAAAAAGTAGAGCAACAAAACCGGCAGGTTGACAAGGCCTATAACCACCAGGTCGTATCGCAATCCCTTGTAAAACAGCTGTACTAATGCTCCAATGTCTTCAATTTCAAAAGCTTTGGCGTTTACAAGGTAAAACTCCAGCCTTGTCAGGGCAAACAACAAAACCAGCAAAAAGATCCAGCCTGTAAACCTCCACGACCTGCGCCCAACCCACGCTGCTGCTTCACGTAACATCTCTCAATGTTAATTTATGAATAAAAAAATGCAAATTTAAGTTTAAACCTGGTTAGCGGCCAATCAGACATATTCAATGTTTTACCGGTGTACTATGGGTTTGGATGACACCTTAAACAATTTTGCAACCAGTGAGCGCAATGGATGAGCTTATGGACAAGAGCGGGAATAATTTGGCTGTTTGCCTTTACCAGACACTACGGAAAATTGGTAAAATAACATTCCGCTTTAAAGGCCATATTTTCCAGCGCAGTTCTATAACCTTCTTTCGGAATGAATGCAGTCTGTCGAAAGCACCCGATACCAAACACTATAACCATTCTTCGTTTTTCTGCTTAATCAAAGCAACCAAATTCGCGATTTTAAAGAAGCCGGAAACATCACTTTATTCATGCCTTCTACCTGAACTTTTGCAGCCTGTTGGCGGGGAGGGAGGCACGGGCGCGGAATACGGTTGCAATATCCATTTGCAATCGAGACTGCAGTTTAAAATGCATTATGATTCTCCAATCCCCATAAGCCCTATTTTTGCCGCTGGTAATACTTTTTCAATGCCATTTTACAACAAAGCTGTTCCAGGAATAAAAGCTTTCGTCTTCGATTGGGGCGATACCGTGATGCGCGACTTCTATCTGCCCGGTCCTATGTCGTTGTGGGACAAGGCAGAGTGGGTGCCGGGTGCCGAAACGGCACTCGACTTTTTGTCGCATCGCTACACCTGTATCATAGCAACGGGAGCTGCACATTCCGATGTGTCCGAAATGAAGAAAGCCCTTGCCCGCGTGGGCGCCGATCAATATTTCAGCCGTTTTTATTCGCGTTTCGAAATAGGCTACGACAAGCCGGATGTGCGTTTCTTCCAGACGGTGCTGAGGCTTTCGGGCTTTCAACCCGAGGAGACGGTCATGGTAGGCAATCTCTACGAAAAGGACATCATCGGTGCCAAAAATGCCGGAATGACTACAATCTGGTTCAACGAAGCTGGACTGCAGGGCGATTTTCCGCTGGCCGATTTCATTATCAGCGACCTGGCTTTACTCACCAAAATGGGATTCTGATGCGAGTAGTCATCATACTGGCCTTTTCTTGTTCCTTTCTATATGCTGCCCTGGCGCAATCGCCCCAGGCATACCGCATGCCGATGGATCTTCCGATGCATCTATCCGGAACTTTTGGCGAGTTTCGTACCGACCATTTCCACTCAGGCATCGACCTGCGCACTGCCGGCATTGAAGGCTATCCTGTTTATGCCATAGCCGACGGTTTTGTGAGCCGCATTGCCGTTTCTCCCGTCGGTTTTGGCAAAGCCGTTTACCTCAATCATCCTGCCACGGGCCATACTTCGGTGTATGCACATCTGCAGCGTTTTGCGCCACCCATCGACAAATACGTCCGCGACGAACAATACCGTCAGGAACGGTTTGCCGTCAACCTCACACCCGACGAACGCCTTTTACCTGTCAAAAAAGGCATGATCATTGGCTATAGCGGCAACTCGGGCAGTTCGGGCGGACCACACCTGCACTTCGAAATACGCGACGCCGCCACCCAGCAAATCCTCAACCCGCTGGCCTTTGGCTTCGCAGTGCGCGATACCCAGGCACCGGTAATCACCCGTCTGGCGGTATACCCCGAGTCGGGAAGCGCAAGGGTCAATGGCAAAAGCACGCCTTTGTTTATCAATCCCTCGCAAGTGCGTGGGCGCTACCAACTCCCCGAAAATGCCATTGTGCAGGCAGCCGGCCCTGTATCCTTTGGCATCGGCGCCTGGGATCAGTCGCAGGGCTCTGTAGGACGCAATGGTTTCTACAGCCTCGAGATATTGATCGACAGTCTCCCGTTTTTCACCTTTAAAGCCGACCGCTTTTCATTCGACGACACACGTTATGTGAACAGCCTCACCGACTACGGTTACAATTTTCGAAACAAAAGCCGTATCGTCCGTACCAAACGCGACCCTTTCAATAAATTACGTTTTCTGACCCGTTACCACCAGGCCGAAGGGATTTTTACGCCACAGCCCGGTAAAACGCATGCAGTGATTGCCATAGTGTCCGATTTTTCGGGCAACCGTGCCGAGCTCAGATTTAAGCTTCAGGGAGCTGAGGCAGCCATTGAAGCTGCACCCGACACCACCCTGCAAGGCCCTTGGTTGCGCGCCGGTCGCCAGCATGTGTTAAACGGCAAAGGCTTCACCGTAACCATACCGGAGGACGCGCTCTACAGGGACGAAAACATTGCAGTTGCAACCAAAGCATCCAAGAACCACTTCAGCGACCAGCTCATTGTTGGCAAGGGCGAAATTCCCCTCCATACGGCTGCCACCATCAGCATCGAACCCAATCCGACGAATGTTCCTAAGGACAGATTGCTGCTGGTCAGGCTCGAGGAAGGGAAAGAACCTGTTGCGCTTAACAGCACTTTCGAAAACGGACGCGTCAGGGCTACTTCGCGCGTGCTGGGAGCCTTTGCCATAATGGCCGACACTATTCCTCCCACATTGCGACCACTAAACTTTGCGGCCGGTCGATTGCACGACACCCTGAAAACCCTCAGGGTGGAGGTAAAGGACAATTTCTCCGGTATTGCCTCCATACGTCCCACCCTCAACGACCGCTGGATCTTGATGGATCACGACCCCAAGAATAATTTGCTGATCTACCAAATAGACGACAGGATGCATAAAGGAAGCAATACGCTGCGCATCGTAGTTACCGATAATGCAGGCAATCGCCGGACGCTGCAGATGCAAATTCAAAAACCATAAGCGATGAACAAATACGATTTCAACGCTCTGCCCGACCGCTCCGGCACGGCATCCATCAACACGACCTTACCGAAAAATATTTTGGGAAAAAGGGTTTGCTGCCTTTCTGGGTAGCCGATATGGATTTCGAAACGCCCGCGTTTGTGCGCGAAGCCGTGATGCAGCGTGCGCAAAACCCCGTTTACGGCTACACCTTCAGGGACGATCGTTTTTACGACGCCATCATCGGCTGGATGCAGCGTCGTCATGGCTGGAAGGTGGAAAAAGACTGGATCGTCTTTACCCCGGGCGTTGTGCCTGCCCTCAACCTTGCTGTGCTGGCCTTCACCGAACCCGGACAAGGCATCATAGTGCAGCCTCCGGTCTATTTCCCATTTTTCGGCGCGGTTGCCGATCATGGCCGCGAGCTAATTCATAATCAGCTCATTACCAACGAAAAGGAATACGTCATAAACTATGATGAACTCGAAACGCTGGCGGCCGAAGCTCAATTGCTGATGCTTTGCAATCCGCACAACCCGGTCGGGCGAAGCTGGAGAAAGGATGAGCTCGAAAGGCTGGCCAACATTTGCGAAAGAAACAATCTGATGGTCATCAGCGACGAAATTCACGCCGACCTGGTGCTTCCGGGATACAGGCACAACGTTTTCGCCGCCCTGGATGAGGAAACGGCGCAGCGCACCATCACCCTGCATGCGCCCAGCAAGACCTTCAACCTTGCCGGCCTCAACACTGCCTTCGCCATCATCCCCTCCGAAGCGCTCCGTAAGCGTTTCGAACATCAAATCGAAAAACTTCATCTGGGACTGGGCAACCTTTTTGGCTTTGAAGCTTTAATAGCGGCTTTCAATAAAGGGGATGAGTGGTTGGACCAACTGCGCGGTTATCTGGCTGAGAATGTCATCTTTACCAAGGAATTCCTTGCTGAGCATTTGCCGGAAATATACATCTACCCAACGGAAGCTACCTACCTGATATGGCTCGATTTTTCGCACTGGAGGCTTTCTGATGAGGAGTTTCGAAGGAAAATGATTGACGAAGCCGGACTGGCCTTGAGTCGCGGTGCCGATTTTGGCCCCGGTGGGGAAGGCTTTATGCGGCTCAATGTGGCTTGTCCGAAATCGATGCTCGTTGAAGGGCTGCAGCGTCTGGCGAAAGCGTTTGGGTGAGGGGAAAATGAAGATTCAAAATTCAAAATTCAAGATTGCTTGTATAACTAATGTCCCTTTCCAACCTTACAATGAAATAGACCAATTCCGCCCACAAAAAAATAATCACCAGCTACAACGAGAACTGCTAAGACAATCTGTTCTTGTTATTGATCAAAAGATCTGGCTTTTTGCCTGAATATTCGCCAATTTCAAAGCGCTGGATCTGTTCTATGATATTCGTGTAAAAAAAAGCACCTCAGTGATCTGAAGTGCTTATCCGGAAGATGATTTAAATTGAATTTCTGGCCTACTGAGAAGCTATTGACATTGATTTTATTCTTTGAGGTATGGCAAATTATTTGTCAATAACGTCATAAAACGGATGTTGCTGCAGGTATAAATCATTTCTCCTTGCTTTCAATTCCCAGCATACTGTTGTATTCGGCGTGCTTGTTTTTATTTTAAACGAGTTCGAATTTGTATTATATTCCTCATAAACTATGGCCTGAACAAATGAGGTGGAAATGACCGACAGTTGATAACGTATTGTAGTTAAATTATTTACGTGCTGAAAATAAGTTGGCAGTATAATCGTTGCCATGCCATTACCATCTGTTGTTGTTTTGCCGCTGTAAAAGTTTAATACCTCGTTCGACTCAATTGCCGCATGTTGTAAATACTTGGTGTTGTCGGTCGGGTGATCAATTCTGAATTTTTTTATCCCAATTGCATTGATATCTTCCTTGAAATCTGTTTCACCGTTGATAATCAATTTACCGGGTGTACCTGAAGGAGTTGGCACGACGCTTATCTGATTAAAGGTCAAAGATGTCCAATTGCCACTCACCGGACCACTAAACACAGATGGCCCTGTAACTTTCAGTAAATCTGTTATGTCTGTTTCGTCGAGAATGGTTTTACCCTGCACATTCATGCCGTTGTTTCCCACACCAAGTTGGCCTTGTACATTTACATTGCCATAGAACTTTGATTGGGTATCATACCCAACCCTGAATTCGCTTGCATTAATTCCAAATATTGAAGAATTCTCTGTTGGATTTTTCTCCACCGAAAATAAACTACCCGTAAAATCTGGGGTAGAAATTGCGATATCAATTCCCTGACCCAACGAGCCCTTCGGATAGATTTTTGTTGAAAACCCGCTGGCCATGCCGGCAAATTTGAATTCGGTATTTCTGTTATAGTTAAAATAACTGTCGTTTGTCAATATTTCTGTTTTGGCACTGCCGTTTTCCAATGTTAGCTTGCCGGTTTTTGTTTCTGCTACCGGCTGGGTCATTTCTACCGTGCCGTTAAATTTCACTTTTCCGTTAAACTCGGTTTGGTTAGGCGTTTGAATTATGGATGTTGATATGCCTGGATTGGCCGGATTGTTAACTGTTCTTGTATAACTTGAATTTGAGGCGTTCCATTTATCCGTCCCGTATTTTTGGTTTGATGCGTTGTATAAGGTGTTTTCAACACTTCCATCATTGGTTATATACTGCCTTGCATAATCCCATGAAGAACCATTCGAGGGTATCACTTTGGATGAGGTTATTAACGCATCATTGCCATTCACTTGCCCCAAATATTCTTCCAATAAAAATTTCACATTGGAATTGGAGAATTCACGGCTTGACTTTCCCGGGCTTTTTGCTACTGAGTGATAAGTGTTTGCATTGGCAGGACTTTGGAATCTGGTGGTTTGTTGCCCTCCAACGCCACCAGGCGTATAGTTTTTAATAATATTCATTCCGTCAGTCTGGTCCGGAAATACTAACCTATATACCTCACTAATAACCTCATTGCTGAACGTTGCTTCTTTGATTGGCTTATTGACTGTTGCGCCACCGCCATTTTTATTTTCTTCTTTGGTTATTCTTTTCATAGTCACCGGATCATATTCATCAATGAATACTTTCTCCGACACCTGTTCCCCGTTCTCATTGAATATTTTTTCAATCGTTTTAGTTTTGAGCATGCCCTCCTCTTTAATTGTTTCCTTGCGAAGCGCGCCGTTCAGGAAGGATTTTGTGTTAGTGACTTTTGGTGTGCCGTATTCATAAGAGTAATCGATAACTTCCCAATTCAGTTTGCCTCCATTATCATCATACTCTGTTACCGTTTCTTTTTTTGAGCTTTGTCCATCCCGGTAGCCATGGCTTTTAAAGTCTTCTGAATTAATTAATTTTCCGGTTGTTTCGTCGTAAATACGTATTTTCTTTTCCTCAAAAACGTTTGTTTCTCCTCCTCCCAGCAATCCCGATGTGCCTGCCATACCTGATTCATATCTGATAGAGGTTAGCGTTTCGTTGCCCGAATATGTTTTTACCGTAGTACTGCTTTTACCAACGCCATTCGTCAATGCGGCCCCACCACTTTCTTCCTTAATCGTTTCGGTGGTTTTTTTTCCATCTTTATACAGTGTTGTTGTTTCGGTTCTGCTGTAGGAAAGCGCATTCTGCACATCAACCACTTCATTTTTCGAAATTAATTCGTTGGCTTTCTGAACGATTGTTGTACTGGTTACAGTGCCAACTTCAATTCCGTTTATGGTCTGAAGGTCAGACCTTGTTTTGGTTATCTCGGTAATACCGGTCTTGTTGTCAATCGTTTCTTTTACGGTTTCACCATCTGAATTGGTATAAGTTTTTATTGTTTTACCTTCGTTATCAACAATCTGATTTGTTTTTGGCGGCGATGCAACCTGTAATTCATACCAGGCGGTATCGTTATTCATCATCCTGAGTTTTCCTGTGTTGGGATTCAATACGATTCGGGTAATACCCTGGGAATCTTTTAGTATTAAAGAATCACCCTGAATAATATTCGAAAAACCGTTTTCAGATGTCTTTGCATAAAAGGCATAAGGGACACTCAGTAACTGACTTGTTCCTGTGATGCTGTAATTTGTTCCACCATTGGGGTCCATTTCGGTTTTTATAAAGTAAGGTCCGTTTGACCAATCAATATTTCCAAAACCTTCCCCATTACCTATTTCAATACTAATTAATCCATTATTGTTGGTGCTAGGTGTTTGTGTCTCCGTGTAAACAACAGTTCCGGCACCAGAGCCTTGCAAAATACTCAGCTTAAGCCCGATCTGTGTATTTATGATCAGGTCATTGTTGCTGTTGCGTACAACCGCCTGATAACTCATTTTTTGCGGAGCCTGAGCCCAGATAGTTGCTATAATTAATAAGCATGTCAGTAATAATAAAAGCTTTTTCATAATTCTGACCTCCTTAATTTTTGATTATTTTATATGTTTTTACTGTTTTGTTTTTATAGTTTAAATTCAAAAAATACACGGCCTTGTGATAGTTATGCATTTCTAAAGGCGTATGACTGCTGTAGATTTTTGAATTCTGCAGCAGTCTTCCGTTCATATCAAAAAGCTGATAGGATAGATCGTAAAAATTGCCATCATAAACCCGTAAGATGAGAATATCCAAGGTGGGATTAGGGTAAATCGTAGATTTCGGTCCTTTTTCATCGGCTTCATTTACGCCAACAACAACAGAAATCTCATAGGGCTGTTGCACACCATGCGCCACCGACCCATTTGTTCCGGTAAAGGTGGTGTACACGAGTTGACCAACAGAATAACTTGCGGAGCCTCCGCTGCTGACAGCGTTGCCTCCGGTGGTGTTTGCACTTTGCTGCGCCATTATACCGCTTAGCCCTGATAATAAAATGATAAAGGCGCAAAAAACCCTTCGTTTTTGTCCAATGTACCGCATTGATATATTGAATTTAAGATTATTCTGTTTTTACTCTATTAGTTTGTTTCTTCCAGACTTTTCGCGGTAAACGCCGGAATCTTTCTTATAGTTGAGTCTTCTTTTTCTGATGCTAAATAGCTCAAAAATGATTCATTGAGTATTGATAAATGAATTAATTCCATTCAATAATTATTAGCTATTTAAAATTTGCTTGTGTTAGTTTGGTTTACCGGTCTTATCAATTCATTTATTTGAATAACTTAACAATTATAACAATGAATAGCTATTGAAACAGCTGATATCATGTTATTGATTGTCAGAATTGAAGAACGATCGTCGCTAAAGTGTGTAATTGATTTTTCGTATTCAGGCAAGCTAAAGCCCTGTCAGTCCCATTAATCGTTATTTGTAGATCATAATCAACTGATATACAGCTTGACTCAATGGGGTTGCCCAGTGAAGGATCAAATATAAGAAAAAATGTTAAAAAATGCAAATTTTACTTAGTCCACTTCAGAATGATGGGTATGAGAAAGTTTGCGACTTTAGCCCCAATGCGCTTGTTTTCACCTCCCACTTTCAATGCTTGTTTTTGTTGCAGGCGATGATTGCAATGGCACTCCATTGATTCATCATGATGTCCTCCTCAACATCTTATAGTGATTTCATGAAAAGATGGGATAAAATGCAGCAGCATAAAGTACGCTGATATATCAGCTGTAGTCCGCCTGAAATGCGTTCCTTGCGAAGATCTATGAGCCTCTTACTGTCTTATTTAACCGGCTGGGATAACTGTTTCTATCAATGATCAACATAAGCCGCTGATAATCCCTACCTTTGCACAGTTTCGGAGCAACCCAAAAATGTGATTATGAGATTTCTTAAGCTCTTGATTTACGGATTTTTCGCTTTATTGATCCTCGTATTTGCCATCCCGCTGTTTCTGCCGTCATCGATCGAGCTGAGTCACAGCATTAAGATTCAAGCTGAGGCCCGCCAGGTATTCCGGCTGGTAAATGACTTCGAAAACTGGAAACAATGGAGTCCTTTTCAGCTCGACAATCCCGATGTGCAAGCGCGAATCAGCGGAACGGCCTCAGGCGAGGGTAGCCAACTCGTTTACAAAAGCAATACTGCCGGCGACGGGACGATAAGCATCATCGAAAGCCGGCCATACAGCTCAATACGAATGATGCTTGGAATGCAAAAAGGCGGCATCGCTGTTGACGAATGGACCTTTGAGCAGCAGAACGACACAGTTCTGGTTACCTGGACATTGAAGCTCAGCGAGTTAAAATATCCTTTCCACAGGTATTTTGGCTTTTTCAGCCGCAGCCTGATGACTCCTTTTCAGCAGAAAGGATTAGAAAAACTCCGTGAAGTGGCGGTTCAAATGCCTGGTCTGCTGCCGGTGGATACCATAGATCAGGAAGCTTTTGGGGCAGTGGTAACAAAACCTGCGCCAGCATTGCAGGGGATGTCGGAAGCATTATCAACCGCCTCCGCCGAAGTACGCGATTATCTTAACCGTCTCAGGGTAAAACCGGAGGAGGGCTTGGTAGGCATATTCCATGGAATGCAACCGATGCCGCCTACCGAATCTTTTATCGGTTATCCCGTTTCGGAAGAGACGCGCGAAAGCGGTAAGTTCAGCTATATCGAAGTTTCCGGAGGCAGGGCCATTGCAACTACACTCGTCGGAAGCCTCGACGGTAGAAAACGGGCCTACGATGAGCTAAGCCTGTCGCTCCGCGAATTTCGCCTCCAGCGCGACAGCACCAAACCGATGCTTGAATTGTATTCGCCTGCGCTGGCTGAACCCGGAATCAATCAACCCATGGTTACCAGGTTCGTGGTTTTCTTAAAAGAAAAGACCGGCAACTAACCGTTCAAGCGCTAAACTGCACTTCTTTACTCGTTGACTAATAATACTTTAAAATCCTATGAGTCAGAATCAAAAGGCCAAACGGATATCTGCCGAAGGTTTTCGTAAGCTGCTCTCGCTTCTGCGTTTTGTTTTGCCAAAAAAGTACGCCTTTGCCGGCGGACTGGTTGCTCTCACCATATCGAGCCTCACAACCCTTGCCTTTCCCATGCTGCTCGGCGATCTGATCAACCTGGCCAATCCGGCGGCCGAACTGGAACGCATCAACCGCATAGCCCTGATACTGCTTGCTGTTTTCGCCTTCAACGCAGTCTTTTCCTATTTGCGGATCTATCTGTTCGAAGTGGTTACGCAACACATGCTTGCAGGACTTCGCCAGCAAACCTACAACCACCTCATCCGCCTGCCGATGAGCTTTTTCTCCGGCCGAAGGGTAGGGGAGCTCAACAGCAGGATATCGGCCGATATTGCCATTCTGCAGGAAACCTTCACCTTCACACTTGCCCAGTTCGTGCGGCAGATGATCACCATTGTGGGCGGTGTGGTTTTATTGTCAATAATTTCGGTCAAGCTCACCCTTTTCATGCTGATGTTTGTTCCTGTAGTGGCCATAGGGGCGCGGCTTTTCGGAAAGAAAATACGGGGTATCTCGAAAAATACTCAGGATCAGGTAGCCACTTCCAACATCATCGTCGAAGAAACCCTTCAGGGCATCAGCAATGTGAAGGCTTACGCCAACGAGCGTTTCGAGCTTGAGCGCTACACCACTTCCACCAATTCCGTTATCGGCATTGCCCTAAAGGGTGCCAGGCTGAGGGCCTTGCTCATCTCGCTCATCATCTTTGCCCTCTTTGCCACCATCGTAGGAGTCATCTGGTACGGTGTGTTTTTGGTCAACAGGGGCGAAGGGCTTCAGCCAGGCGATCTGTTTAAGTTTATCCTCTATACCGTATTTATCGGAGCTTCTATATCGGGCCTTGCCGACCTCTACTCTCAGGTGCAGAAAGCCGTGGGTTCAACGGAAAGCCTGATGGCCCTGTTGGAAGAAAAACCCGAGTTTACGACGGTAGAAGAAAGCGGTTGCGAGCATCAACTGGGCGGAGAACTTATCATGGAAAAGGTGAGTTTCCGCTATCCCTCTCGTCCGGAAGTAGAAGTGCTAAAAAATGTCAGCCTGAGCATTCCTGCCGGCAAACGCATTGCGCTTGTGGGACCTTCCGGGGCTGGAAAAACAACGCTCAGCGCCCTGATTTTCAGGTTTTATGATCCAACAGAAGGTCGTATTCTTTTTGATGGCGTGCCTTCCACTGAAATACACCCGGCTTGCCTGCGCAGGCAGATGGCTATCGTGCCGCAGGAAGTCATGCTTTTTGGCGGAAGCATAGCCGAAAACATTGCATATGGCAAACCCGGAGCATCGATGGAAGAAATTGCCGAAGCGGCGCGCAAGGCAAACGCTCTTGAATTCATCGAACGTTTTCCGGAAGGGTTCGCTACCGTTGTTGGCGAGCGCGGAGTACAGCTCTCCGGTGGCCAACGGCAGCGCATTGCCATTGCCAGGGCCATCTTGCGCAATCCACGCATCCTCATCCTCGACGAAGCCACCTCGTCGCTCGACAACATCGCCGAGCGTCAGGTGCAGGAGGCCCTCGAACTGCTCATGCAGGGCCGGACATCCATAATTATTGCCCATCGCCTGAGCACAGTGCAGCATGCCGACCAGATAGTAGTGCTTGAAGGCGGGCAGATTGTCGAAACGGGTTCACACGCCGCGCTGCTCGGGCAAAATGGCGTTTACGCCCGTCTGGCCAAAACCCTGGAAAAGACATGAATTATTCCGTCCGGAATTCATAATGATTTGAAGAAGCTTTCATTTCAAATCATTTAGGTTGCGCGAATTTCACAAATCGCGCATACCTATGACGACTGCTGACACGCCTTCCACATCCGCTGCTCACCTTTGCATTAAGGGAATAATGGTTTTTAGGCTTATACCTGCCCGATCAAAGCGAGAAATTCCTGCTCACCAAGGATCGGTATGCCAAGCTGCCGTGCTTTTTCGAGTTTTGCCGGTCCCATATTTTCGCCGGCCAGCACAAAACTAGTTTTCGCCGATATGGAAGATGCATTTTTGCCCCCGTGCATTTCGATAAGCCTGTGGGCCTCATCGCGGCTGAAACGGGAGAATACGCCACTAACGACGATGGTTTTACCGGCAAGCGTATTGCTTGCATGCTCAGGCTCTTGATCATTCTCCATCTTCAGGCCATGCGCTCTCAGCCGCTCAACCAGCTCCCGATGCTCAGGTCTGGAAAACCACTCGATGACCGATTCGGCAATTTTTTCACCAATCTCGTCCACTGCAGTCAGCTGCTCAAAGCCTGCGGCTGCAAGCCTATCAATATCCCCAAAAGCCGAGGCCAGCTTTGAAGCTACAGTTTCGCCGACAAATCGAATGCCCAGAGCAAATAAAACCCTTCCAAAGGGCACTTCCTTCGATTTTTCGATGGCCGAAAGGATATTTTCCACCGTCTTTTCCCTGAAACTGACAGTCCGGGTTTTGCCGTCATCGCCTGTGTAGGTCTTTTCGAGGCCAAGCAACTGTTCTGCTTTCAGGTCGTACAGGTCAGCGGGTGTGGTCACCAATCCCTTGTCGTAAAGCAGCTCTATGCGGCCCTGACCGAGGCTCTCGATGTTCATGGCCTTGCGATGGATAAAGTGCTCCAGCTTACCTTTGATCTGTGGCGGGCAGTGGTCGCTGTTCGGGCAGAACCAGGCAGCCTCGCCTGCATTACGTTCGAGCTGACTGCCGCATTCAGGACAGTTAGCAATAAAGCTTACCGCTTTGGCTCCCTGCAGGCGGTATTCCGTTTTAACGGAGGTAATCTTAGGGATGATTTCCCCGCCTTTTTCCACTACCACCATATCGTTTTCGTGCAGACCCAGTTGGGCAATGATGTCGGCATTGTGCAGGCTGGCGCGCTTAACGGTGGTACCTGCAAGCAAAACGGGTTCCAGGTTTGCCACAGGAGTCACAGTGCCCGTTCTACCCACCTGATAGGAAACACTCTGCAGCCGCGTGGCCACTTCTTCGGCCTTGTATTTGTAGGCAATGGCCCAGCGGGGCGACTTGGCCGTAAAACCAAGAATTTGTTGTTGCCTGAAATTGTTCACCTTAATCACAATACCGTCGATGTCGAAGGGCAATTGGTAGCGTCCGGTTTTCCAGTCGTTGATAAATTCAAGGATCTCGTCGGTTGTCCGGCACAGGGCCATATTGCTGGCAATGCGAAATCCCCAGCTTTTGGCCGCCTGCAGGCTCTGATAATGGGTTTCGAAGGGCAGATTTTCACCCATGAGGTAATACAACCAGCAGTCGAGGCGGCGACGGGCTACTTCGGCAGAGTCCTGCATCTTCAAGGTGCCCGAGGCGGCATTGCGCGGATTGGCAAGCAACGGAAGTCCTTCGGCTTCACGATCTTCGTTGATGCGGTTGAAACTTTCGCGCGACAGGTATATTTCCCCCCTGATCTCAAATGAGGCGGGATAATCGCCCGTGAGTTTCAGAGGGATGCTGCGAATGGTTTTAACATTGGTCGTAACGTCATCGCCCTGAGTGCCATCGCCCCGCGTGACGGCCTGCACGAGCAATCCGTCCTCATATCGGAGGCTGATGGCCACGCCGTCGTATTTCAGCTCGCAAACATATTCTGCCGGCTCGTCGAGCAATTTGCTCACCCGTTGGTGAAATTCCATGATTTCGCCCTCGCTGTAGGAGTTCGACAGCGAAAGCATGGGATAGCGGTGCTTAACGGAGGCAAAACTTTTGGTTACCGCTCCACCCACGCGCTGTGTAGGCGAATCGGGCAGCACATAATGCGGAAACTGTTTTTCGAGCCCAATCAGTTCCTCAAGCAGCATATCGAATTCAAAGTCGGATATTTCCGGCCTGTCGAGCACGTAATACAAGTGATTGTGATGGTTGATGAGCCTGCTTAGCTCCTCAATGCGCGCCTTTGCTTCCTGCGGGTTCATCCTTGCCTTTTTTGTTCGGAATACGGGCCTGATTGCGGTAAAGATAAATCTCTTCGTTGGCATTGACAGGATTCAGCCGGTGCACCAGCATGTCAACGGTTCCCGGACGAAAACGTCGTTCGAAGACCAGACCCGGAATATAGTGCTTCATGCTGTCGAGCCGTTGTTCGAGCTTATCGGGTCGCATAAAAACAACAAAATCAGGCTGGTTTTCAACTTTGTCCCACTGGGCCGCCCTTGCAACGCCTTCGTAGGTCATTTTAGCATGAACGGCATCATAGCGTGGCCAATTGCCGGTATAAAACACCGGCGGGAAGCGCAAAACACCGCTTTTGTAATCGTCAACAACAAAATAGGACGTTTCAGGATAGTTTTTAAGGTACGACATGGCCTCCACCCTTGCCCGTTTCGAATAGGCGGTGGTGAAGATAAGCAACAGGGCAATGTTGATCACCCAAAAGAACCCCCAGCTGTATTTAAGGAGTCGGGTGCGTTTTTGCCACCATTGATTCCCGGCCACGTATTCCTCCCAGCCAGCGAGGCCCAGCACGATAAAGAAGGGAACTATTGGCAGGATGAATCTCTCCTGTTTATTAGGGTAAATAGAATGCAACACAAGGAATATCAGCACCGGGAGAAACAGTAAAAAGTTTTTCCGCCAATTGCGCAAATAACCAAACATAAGCATCAGGCTGACTGGCGGGATGAGCAGTCCGGCCAGCACCAGGATGTAGTTGTACCAAGGCAGCACGATGTAATGCTGAGCGTGGGTCATATTGTATTTGGTGTAGGCAATAAACTCGGCGAAGGGTCTTCCCCACACAAGCAAATCGATGAAACCCTGAAAAATGCTTGCCGAAATGAGAAAGCCTACGAGTGTCCAAAAGGCGCCTTTCCAATTGCGGCCAATGAGCAGGGCCAAACCGAGTCCTGCCCCGAATACTGCCGTCTGATACCGGATGTTGAAGGCCAGACCCAGGAAAAAGCCCGCTACCAGAAATGAAAATTTGTGGAAACCCGGCAAATCCTGCTGCCTGATTTGCTCCTGCCGCAGGATGATGAGCGTGCCATACATCAAAAAGGGCAGGCAGGCCATTTCGACCAGGGTGCGAACACTCAGGAAGGGCATGAACCAAAAGGCTGAGAGTAGCAATGCAGCTTTATAGGGCGTTTTCCCGGGAGTAATAAGGCTGGCAATGCGGTAGCCAAAGGAGATGACGAACAAGGAGATGCCGGCATGGAAAATCCTCACAAAGAGCATCTTCCATTGAGGATCGTAAATACCGAACAGTTCAAGAAACTTAAAAAAGAGGTAGTGAAATCCGACATAAAAGAAGCTGTGGCCTTCAGGACCTTGATTGCCGCGGCTATCAGGCAGCCAACCCAGGTAGTCGGTGCCGTCAACCCACGACTGGGCCTGTTCGACCACCAGAAAATGATCGTCGTGCATGCCATAACCGCGCGAAAATATAGCAGCTATAGCCCTGAGCATCATCCCTATAAGTAGAATAAAAAGGAATGGGTGCTTTTGCTGAAACTTGACAATCCGTTCGATTAATGGCATGCTGATTTATTATTAATGGTTTGATTACCAGTCAACTGCTTTGCGTCGAATGGGCATGGTCATGCAGCGAGCCCCACCGCCTCCGCGCGAAAGCTCATCGCCTTCGATGGTAATTACATAGCGTTCGTAGTTCTCAGGGTCGGTTTTGCCATTGAGTACATCTTTTGCCCTGATGATTTCGAATCCGTTGCGGTTGAGCTGCTCCATGGTGTGAATATTGCGACCGTAGCCGATGACTTTGCCGGGTGCCAGCGCAAAAAAGTTGGCGCCGCTTTGCCACTGTTCCCGTTCCATGGTGTAAAGGTCGTTGACACCACCGCATAGTATGGGCATAAGGTCGAAGCCAAGGTGTGCCAGAGCGCTGAGCAGGTTTTCTTCCTCCCTGATCTGCGTAACCTTATCGCCATCAACCACCACGTGAATGGTGATGTGTCGGCTGGATCGCAGTACAAGAGGTTCAAAAATCATGCACTTATCCTTGTCAAGAAAAGTGAATACCATGTCGAGATGGATGAACGACTCGGGTTTTTTAGGAAGCTCCTGTAGCAGCAAATGCTTTACGCCGGGTTTTTGTTTCAGATGTTCGATCACGGCGTCGATACCCTGGCTGGTAGTGCGGTTGCTGATACCGCTCAGGAAAACATCTTCCCTTGCCACAAGCACATCGCCGCCTTCGATGGAAGCCTTGCCGCTTTTGTCGAAAATGCGAACGGGATTAACCGTTTGTGTTTCGAACATGGGATGAAAATCGAATATAGCTTCCATGATGAGCGATTCACGTTCGCGCACCTTGCTGGCCATCTTGCTGATAACAATCTTATCGTTCATGGCAAAGGCTGCGTCGCGGGTAAAGAAGAAGTTGGGAAGGGGATGCAGCGAAAAACGCTCGTTATCCAGAAACTTCGTGAGGGTATTCTTCTCCATCTCCACACCCTCAATAAGCTGGCGGGCCAGCTCGGCGGGCGAAAGGACATCAAGTGTCATGCAGATGTCATCGACGGCTTCACTTTTGCATATTTTCGCCAAAAGGCCGCTGCGAACCTTACTATTTTCCAGAATCTCGGCCAAAAGGTCGCGCACTTCAAAAACCTGTGCAAAGCGCTTTAGCACCGCATTGAACTCGTTGTATTCAGGCAAGGCCACGCTCAGGTTGAGAATGTCGCTGTAAAGTGCGCGCTCGGCATTTTCGGGTGTCATATTTTCCACTTCGGCACCCGGTGTGTGTGTAATAACGCATTCCAAAGCGCCTATCTCGCTGTTAAGGCTGGTTTTAATTCGGTCTTTTTTCATCTTTGATAATCTTTTCCTGCAGTCGGATAAACAGAGTCCTCACAGAATGGCAAATTTAGTCCTATTGCGCCTAATTCCTGAAGGGTAACGAATAATTCAAACGGATCATGGTCCGTCATCGTATAGCTCCAGAAATTCATGCCCGTTGCCGCTGCTTTGCAGAAATCTGACAAAGTCGTCCGTAGCGATGCTCAGGCTGGCTGTGTTGTCGTTGGGATGAAAACTGAGACGGGGATAGTTCAGCAGATTTTTGTCAACAAATACGTAAACATGCTTTTCCTTGTCGTTGAGCAGTCCGAAAGGCGAAACACTGCCCGGACTGAGCCCGAGATACTTTAACATGCGCTCGGGTGAGGCAAAGGTGAGTTTCCCTTGACGCAAACGTAGCTCCAGATCGCGGATATTCAGGTTTTTAAGACAATGGAACACCACCATATAATGCCTGTTACCTTTGTGATTCCTGAAAAACAGGTTTTTGCAGTGCATGGTCTCGTTCAGATCCCAGAATTGAAGCACGTCTTCGATGGTGGGTGTAGGCGGATGATAATGCACATCAAATGGAATTCCGAGCGATTGCAGCGCATCAAACACCTGCTGATGTTTGGGGTTGATTTCCGTTTGGCTCATAATCTTCAGATTTTGAAGATAAAAGCCGGACTTGGAGGCCCGGCTTTTCAAATTTTTCAAAGCATTTATTCAACCCAATCTGCTATAAACAGATTGGTGTCGCGTGTGCCGTTGTTGTTGCGATTGCTCGAAAAGATCAGCTTTTTGCCATCGAAGGTAAACATGGGGAATGAGTCGAAAGTGTCGTCGAAAGTGATCTGCTTAAGTCCGGTACCATCGAGGTTAATCATGAAGATGTTGAACTGCCAGCCACGCTCGGAGTGGTGGTTCGAGCTGAAAAGTATCTTGTCGCCCGAGGGGTGGAAGTAGGGCGCCCAGTTGGCTTTGCCGAGGTTTGTTACCTGACGGAGGTTTGAGCCATCGACATCACAAACAAAAATTTCCATTTCTGTGGGCTTCACCAGTCCTTCGCTCAGCAATTGCTTGTATTCCTCAATCTGTTCGGGCGTCTTCGGACGTGAGGCTCTGAAAACGATCTTCGAACCGTCGGGCGAAAAGAATGCGCCGCCATCGTATCCCAATTCGTTGGTAATCTGCTTTACATTGCTTCCGTCAATGTCCATCACATAGAGTTCAAGGTCGCCGCTGCGGTCGCTGGTAAATACAATCTTGTCGCCTTTGGGCGAAACGGTGGCTTCGGCATCATAACTCTTGCTTTGCGTCAGCTGCTTGATAATATTGCCTTTAAGGTCGGCCACAAAGATGTCGTAATCGTCATAAATCGGCCAGACGTATTTTCCGTCTTCACGTCGTGGCGGAACGTGCGGACAGCTTTCGCCTCCCAGGTGTGTCGAGGCAAACAGAATGGTGGTGTCGCCTGGCATAAAATAGGAGCAGGTTGTGCGTCCCAATCCCGTACTGATCATTTGCGGGCGCTGCGATTTCATATTCGCTTCGTCGAGGCGAACGTAAAAAATCTGGTCGCATTCAAGTCCCCAGGCGGGGTTATTCGACTGGAAAACAATCATCTGATCGTCGAAACTGAAATAAGCTTCTGCATTGTCGCCGCCAAAAGTGAGCTGGCGAATGTTGGCCAAATGCTCCTCTTGTTCGTAATGTATGTCGGTTTTCACCGGAACTTGACGTTCGCCTTGTTGCTTATGGTCATGGCGATGGCCGCAGCCTGAAACAATTAAGGTTGAAATGGTTAAGATTGAAAGGAGTTTTTTCATCTGTATTTTGATAAATTAATGATTAACAACGAACTGCAAAAATAGCCGGATAGGCTTAGTTGTCGGGCTCAGGAACGGTGTTTAAAATGATAATAAATGTTAACGGGGGATTCAAAATTCAAAATTCAAGATTCAAAATTTGAAAAGTTTGGGGTTGGAGGATAGCATTCAGTCAGTCACCTTGCCGGCTATGGAAGCTGCGGTATAGGATTCATTGCATTTGGCCAATTGCTCGGGTGTGCCTTCGAAAACAATGTTGCCTCCGGCATCGCCGCCTTCCGGTCCGAGGTCGATCACCCAGTCGGCGCTTTTTATCACTTCAGGATTGTGTTCGATCACCACGAGGCTGTGTCCGTTCTCTACAAGGGCATTCAAGGCATCCATAAGCTTGCCGATGTCGTGAAAATGCAGGCCTGTGGTTGGCTCGTCGAAGATGAACAGCGTGGGTTTCTCTGCTTCGCCTTTGGTGAGGAAGAAAGCAAGCTTGATGCGCTGGGCCTCGCCGCCGCTGAGGGTGTTCGACGATTGTCCCATTTTCAGGTAGCCAAGGCCTACGTTTTTCAGAGGCATCAATTTTTGGTTGATGCGTTTGCAACCGGCATGATGCTTTTCGTGCTTCGCAAAAAAATCGATGGCGTCCTCGATGGTCATATCGAGGATGTCGGCTATGTTCAGACCATGGAAATTGATTTCCAGAACCTCTTCCTTAAAACGCTTGCCATGGCAGACTTCGCATTGCAAAAACACATCGGCCATAAACTGCATCTCAATTTTGACGGTGCCTTCGCCTTCACAGGCATCGCATCGGCCACCCGGTACATTGAAAGAGAAAAAACCAGGCTTGTAGCCGCGCATCTTTGCCGCTTTTGTGTCGGCCAGCAATTGCCTGATCTCGTCAAAGGCTTTTACATAAGTTACTGGATTGGAGCGCGATGACCTGCCTATGGGATTTTGGTCGATCATCTCTACCGATGCTATGCGGCTCAGCTCGCCACGCAGCTCGCCAAACGAACCCGTGCGGTCGGCATGGCCTCCGGTGAGTTTGCGCAGGGCAGGGTAGAGGATGCCGCGCACCAGCGACGATTTGCCCGAGCCGCTCACCCCGGTTACGACGGTCATAACATTCAAAGGGAACTTAACATCGATGTTCTTCAGGTTGTTCTCGCTGGCTCCAACCACTTCGATGTAATTGCTCCATCTGCGCCTTATTTTTGGCACAGGAATGTGCATCGCTCCGCTTAAATACTTTCCGGTCAGGCTCTTTTCGTTCACAAGAATTTCATCGTAATGGCCTTCGGCCACAAGTTCTCCCCCCAGACGGCCGGCAAACGGGCCTATATCGATCACATGGTCGGCGGCTTTGATGATGTCTTCGTCATGTTCAACAACAATCACGGTATTGCCGATGTCGCGCAACCGTTTCAGCACACCGATAAGCCGCAAGGTATCGCGCGGGTGAAGCCCTATGCTGGGCTCGTCGAGGATGTAAGTGGAGCCTACCAGGCTGCTGCCCAGCGAAGTAGCAAGGTTAATGCGCTGCGATTCGCCTCCGCTCAGGGTGTTCGAAAGGCGGTTGAGGGTTAGGTATCCAAGGCCTACGTCAAGCAAAAAGCGCAGCCTGTTGATGATTTCCTTGAGTAGCCGCTCGGCGATCTTTTGCTCGGTTTCGTCGAGGCTGATGTTTTCGAAAAAGTTGTAAAGCCTGTCTAAAGGCATCAGCATCAATTCAGGCAGATTCTTTCCGCCTACCTTTACATAGGCGGCATCGGAACGCAGGCGTGTACCCTGGCAGTCGGGACAGGTGGTTTTGCCGCGGTATCGCGACAACATCACACGGTATTGAATCTTATAGCTTTGTTCCTCCAGGTGTCTGAAAAATGCATCAAGCCCGTCGAAATATTCGTTGCCCGACCACAAAAGTTTGCGCTCCTCCTGGCTCAATTTGTAATAAGGCCTGTGCACCGGAAAACCAAACTTGTGCGCCGTTTGAAGCAGTTGTGTGAGCCATTCGCCCATTTTTTCGCCTTTCCAGCAAGCTATAGCACCTTCGTAAACCGACAAAGCCTTGTTGGGAACAACAAGATCCTCGTCAATGCCGATTACTGTGCCGAACCCTTCGCAGGTTTTGCATGCTCCGAGCGGATTGTTGAACGTAAACATATGCACCGAAGGCTCCTGAAAGGTGATGCCATCAGCTTCAAAACGATCGGAGAACCATGCTTCCATCCACTCGTCAGCAATGCAGTATCTCAACAAACAGCTACTCCTTCCTTCGTAAAAGGCGGTCAGCACCGAATCGGCGGCACGGGCTTCCAGATCATCCTTCGTTTTATCAACGGTGAGACGATCAAGAATTATTCTGTATTCATTAATCGGACTAAGTTTCTCTTTTTCAAGTAAATCCTCAATACGAAGCACCTCGCTGTCTCTCATCACACGGGCAAAGCCCTGCTGCAACAAAACAGAGAGCTGCTCCTGCGTGCTTCGTCCGTTGATTTGTCGCAGTGGTGCAAGTATAAATACCTGTGTGCCTTCGGGCAGCGCACTGATAAACTGTACCACATCTTTCACCTGATGCCTTTTTACCTGCTGGCCCGATACGGGAGAATAGGTCCTGCCTATGCGGGCGAAAAGGAGCTTCATGTATTCATAAATCTCCGTGCTGGTGCCAACAGTCGAACGAGGATTACGTGAGTTGACCTTTTGCTCGATAGCAATGGCAGGTGATAATCCATGAATAAAGTCCACATCGGGCTTGCTCATTCTGCCGAGAAACTGGCGGGCGTAGGCGCTCAAACTCTCTACATAGCGGCGCTGACCCTCGGCATAAAGCGTATCGAAAGCCAGCGATGACTTGCCCGAGCCGGAAAGTCCGGTAATAACGGTAAACTTATTTTTTGGGATGCTGACACTCAGGTTTTTAAGGTTGTTTACCCTTGCCCTGACGATGGATATTGAGGTGGCAGCAGTGGGGGGTAGCATAGGCAGGTGAAAAAAATTTGCGCGAAATTACCATAAAAACTTGCATTGGTTTGATTAGTGTTTATTTTTGCAAGCTGCGAAAGCATTGTTGTATCTATAACCCAACACTAACAGGAGGACCGCTATCGAGATAAACTCTACCCTTTGAACCTTAAAAAAAAGGAGCTCTATGAATGCTATTGAACGTAGCGACAAGGAGCTGGTAGAGAGTTATCTGAGTGGTAATCAAGCCAGTTTCGAGATTTTACTCAACCGCCATCAGTCGCGGGTTTTCTCGTATATCCTCATGTTGGTGCGCGATCGCCAGCTGGCCGACGATATTTTTCAGGATACCTTTATCAAAGTCATCCGCACCCTGCACAGCGGCACCTACAACGAAGAGGGTAAGTTTATCCAGTGGGTAATGCGCATTGCCCACAACCTCATCATCGACCATTTCCGCAAGGCCAAACGCCTGCCCACCGTCGACAGCGGTGGCGAGGAAACCCGCCTAATCGACCGGTTAGGACATAAAGATCCTTCGGTGGAAGAAAAACTCATCAACGAGCAGATTCATGACCATGTGCGAAAAATGATCGACTTTTTGCCCGAGGAACAGCGCGAAGTGCTTTATCTGCGCATGTATGCCGATATGAGCTTTAAGGAGATTGCCGAGCTGACCAATGTGAGCATCAACACCGCTCTGGGACGCATGCGGTATGCCTTGCTCAACCTGCGCAAAATGGCCCGCGAAAAAAACCTGACCCTCAGCTATTGATTTCTTTGCAGGCGAAATAATAAATCGGTTTGAGCTTCCGTTATTATGCCGAAGTTCAACCTCAAAGCCTGCTTATGAAGAAATCCTTTACGCTACAACCCTATTTTCCTGAAAATGAGACCAAAGATGGCAGGAAGCTGTTTGCGGTCAACACCCGAAACCGGTTCAGGAAAAGCAACAGGAACAGACCTTCCGCGCTTGCGCTGCGCAATATACTCGGATTTGCGGCAGCCTGCAGTTTCCAGAAAACCCAACTGCAGGGCACGCTCGAAATCGTGATCAACTGAAGCTGAAACGTTTTTGAGAACCAAAGAGCGTTTTGCACGTTTCGTGCAACATTTTTCAGTCGAAATGCCGGTGGCGGAAACCGAACTGGTATATGAATCGCCTTACCAGCTCCTTGTGGCCGTCATCCTTTCGGCCCAGTGCACCGACAAGCGTGTAAATATGCTTACACCCGCATTTTTCGAACGTTTTCCCACTGCTGAAGCGCTGGCTGCTGCCGAAGTGGATGAGGTGTTCGCACTGGTGAAAAGCTGCTCATATCCCAACAACAAATCGCGCAACCTTATTGGGATGGCCCGCACACTGATGAACGAATTTGGTGGTGTAGTTCCCTCTTCTGTTGACGAATTGCAAAAGCTTCCGGGGGTTGGACGTAAAACGGCCAACGTGGTGGCTTCGGTGGTTTTCGATCAGCCAGCCATGGCCGTTGATACCCACGTTTTCAGGGTAGCCGAACGCATCGGCTTGACTACGAAGGCAAAAAATCCCCTCGACTCGGAACGTCAGCTCGTAAAGCACCTGCCCGAAGCCGTCATCCCAAAGGCGCATCACTGGCTCATTTTGCATGGTCGCTACGTGTGCAAGGCACGAAATCCTTTGTGCCACCAATGCAGCATCACCCATTTCTGCCGATGGTTCGAAAAGCATAATCCAGCCTAACAATTTGGTCGTTCTGTTGTTTCAGGAGCGGTTAATTCATACTTTTGTTTCACCTAAAATCTGTCAACAATGTTGAAGAAAGGCGATGCCGCCCCTAATTTTTCGGGCAAAGACCAAAATGGCAACGAAGTGAACCTTAGTCAGTTCAGTGGTAAAAAGCTGGTCATTTATTTCTATCCGAAAGACGATACTCCCGGTTGTACCAAAGAAGCCTGCAACCTCAGGGACAATTACGAAGCCATGCTTGCAAAAGGCTTTTCTGTTGTGGGTGTAAGCCCCGACAGCGAGGCCTCCCACAAGAAGTTCGCAGGCAAATACAACCTTCCTTTTCCGCTCATTGCCGACCCTACGCTTGAGATTATCAAAGCCTACGGAGCCTGGGGAAAGAAGTCGATGTACGGCAAAGAATATGAAGGTTTGCTTCGCACCACCTTCATCATCGACGAAAACGGCAAGGTGGAGCAGGTGATCGAAAAGGTGAAGACCGACGATCACGCCAATCAGATTTTCAAACTTTATCAATAAATCATGACATCCGACAAAGCCAAAGAAAACATCGACAAGCTCAGGCTTGAGAAGCTCAAAGCCCTCGAATCCACGCTGGGAAATATTGAAAAGAATTTCGGCAAAGGCAGCATCATGAAGCTGGGCGACCAGGCTGTCGAAAAGCTTGATGCCATTTCCACCGGCTCGATCGGACTCGATGCGGCGCTGGGTGTGGGCGGCCTGCCAAAAGGCCGTATTACCGAGATTTACGGTCCGGAAAGCTCCGGAAAAACCACGCTGGCCCTGCACGTTATTGCCGAATCGCAGAAAAAGGGTGGCATTGCCGCTTTTGTTGATGCCGAGCATGCTTTCGACCGTTTCTATGCTCAAAAGCTTGGTGTGGACATCGATAACCTGCTGGTTGCCCAGCCCGATTATGGCGAGCAGGCCCTCGAAATTGCTGAAAACCTGATTCGTTCAGGGGCCATCGATGTGATTGTTATCGACTCGGTGGCGGCACTCACACCCAAAGCAGAGATTGAAGGCGAAATGGGCGACTCGAAGGTGGGTTTGCAGGCGAGACTTATGTCGCAGGCTTTACGGAAACTCACGGCTACGATAAACAAAACCGGTTCGGTTTGCATTTTTATAAACCAATTGCGCGAGAAAATCGGCGTCATGTTTGGCAATCCGGAAACCACCACCGGCGGCAATGCCCTCAAATTCTACAGCTCCGTAAGGCTCGATATCCGCAAAGTAAGCCAGATCAAGGATGGCGAAAACATGACCGGTAACCGTGTGAAGGTGAAAGTGGTCAAAAACAAGGTGGCACCGCCGTTCAAAAAGGCCGAATTCGACATTCTGTATGGCGAGGGAATATCGCGACTGGGTGAAGTGATCGACCTTGGCGTTGAATTTAATATCATCAAAAAAAGCGGAAGCTGGTTCAGCTATGGCGAAACGCGTCTCGGACAAGGCCGTGATGCCGTTAAAAATACCCTGCGTGACAACCCTGATCTGGCCGAACAGCTCGAGGAACAAATCAAGGTCGCTTTGACGCAGGCCAACATCTGATCTCTATGAAGTACGATTTTGCACCGCCATGCCACAACAAGGCAGGGCGGTTTTTTTACGAAAGAATTCAAATCCTGCTGTTTGCGCTATTGGTAGTCATGATGGCTGCATATGGATGCAAAAACACTGTCAACAAGGAAGACGTCACTAGCGAAAGTCCTACCGACCCACTCGAACTCCTCAATCAAAAGATCGAGGCCGACAGCACCAATGCTACCTTGTACAACGACAGGGCAAAGCTGTTTCTGAGCAGAAGTCAGACCGACAAAGCTTTGATGGATCTTAACAGGGCTCTTGAGCTCAATCCTTCGGATGCTGCCACATTCATGACGCTCGCCGATGCCTATCTGATGATGGAAAAGCCTGAAAATGTTAATGCCGCGCTGCTGAAGGCCGTGGAGCTTGCACCTCAGGACCCGATGCCGCTGGTCAAATTGGCCGAGCTTAATCTTATGCTGGAACAATACAACACCGCACTGGCATTTACCGATCGTTCCCTGGAAATCAGCAAATTCAATCCTGAAGCTTATTTTGTCAGAGGCTCGGTATTTCTTGCACGTAAGGATACTGTGTCAGCATTGCGCAATATCCTGCTTGCGCTCGATCAGAAGCAGGATTTCTATGAAGCGCTCATTAAACTTGGCGTCATATACACCGAGCAGCGCAATCCCCTTGCCGAGCAATACCTCCAAAGGGCCCTGAAGCTATTTCCCAATTCATTGCAGGCACGGTATCAGCTGGCACTCTATCTGCAGGATAACCTCAGGCCGGAAGAAGCGCTGCAGCATTATGATACGCTGCTGGCCCAGATACCAAACCACCCGCTGGTGCTCTACAACAAAGGCTATGTGCATCTGGTTTATCTGAACGATTATGCCACGGCGATCGATTTCTTTGACCAGGCGCTTATCAACGATCCGAATTACGTGGATGCCCTGTACAACAAGGGCAGGGCATTGGAAGAAATGGGCAGGTATGTCAATGCACGCGACGTGTACAACGAAGTGCTTCGCCGCCGGCCAAACCACGAGCTTGCCGTTCAGGCGCTCAATCGCCTGGATCTCAGGAAATAAAGTCTACCTGGTGTAGGGAATCAGATTGGATTCGACGAGCTCCCAATTATCGATTACCTGAGGTGTGCTTCGGGGTCGGTGGAGCTGATACCTGACAATGCCGTAGTTTTTGGCAATCCAGAAATCAAAAAATGCGGTATCAGGAGCGTTTTGATAATCAATCACTTTAGTGTGATAAACATCGGAATAGTTCCTTCCCTGAATCGTAAGTGATGGTATCTTCTCTACGGTTGTGTAATTGCCTTCATTTATTCCCAGCAACTGTTCTTCTCCGAAATTGAGGTTGGTGATCAGTGCCCTGTAATACCTGCCATTATTGAAATAGAGCCGGAAATTGTCGCTGGCGGAGTTATTGCCATATACTTTCCCAACCGTTAGCTCGTATTTGGTAAGACCTGTGAAACGAGCGCTTAAAACAGACTCAATTGCCTGATAGTAAAAGCCTTTCGGATTCAGGACATCAGAATGAAAACGCTTGTCTTTAAAGGTGCGCAACACCCTCACGGTATCCCGGTTTGAATTAGGATCGCCGGTTGTTGTCTTGAGGTAGATCCAGAATGAAAGCGAGTCGAAGGCGGTGTATTGCCTGAATTCCTGATCGATCTCGTAAACTTCTGGTGGCCTCAGGTCATCCACCTTGCATGAATGCATGAAAAAGCCCCCAAAAATTGCAACGAGGGCAGCGATGAAAATTTGTTTCATTTTCCGGAAAATATTTTGTCGGTAAACAGTACTCCGTTCAGATGGTCGATCTCGTGTTGAAAAATCCTTGCCGTAAAACCTTCAACGTATTCTTCGCGCCATACTCCTGTTTGGTCCTGATATTTCAGTTGGATTCCCCAGGGGCGCTCAACCATATCGCGCATTCCCGGAATGGAAAGACAACCTTCGGCACGCAGGTGCAATGAATCGGAATACGCGGTAATCTGTGGATTGAAATACACCTCAAAAGGCTTTTCGTCTTTGTCAAAGCGCTGAACAACTATGAGTTGCCGATTGATGCCAACCTGAGGTGCAGCAATACCAACGCCTTTGTGATCAGGATGTTGCACGGTGGCAATCATGCGACGGCTTAGCAGCTCCCACATCCTGTGCTCCGGTTTATCTACTTTAGCAGAAACTGCGCGAAGCACCAGCAAGTCGTCGGGGTTGGTAACGAGGGTCACGCGCATTTTTTCGTCAGGCTTTCCACCGGCGATCAGCTTTCGCTCGCTGCGGGCCGGTGGCTGGGCAGAAATTATAGCTGCCCCCATCATCAGAATCAAAAGGAAAGCCAGGCGCTTCATATCAGGAGTTGGGATTGGGAATGCAAAAATAACCGGATTTTGGTTTTTTTAGTGCCCTCACACCACCTCAGGACATGCTTATATTCGATATTTGCAGGAATTAACAAAAGAACTGAATATCCATGCCAGCCAACACTTTCGGAGAAGTTTTCCGGCTTACCACCTTCGGCGAATCGCACGGCCCGGCCATAGGCGGGATAATTGATGGCTGTCCTCCTGGAATTCATATCGATAATGAATTTATTATCAGTATGATGCGTCGAAGACGTCCCGGACAGTCGCATTTATCCACCCCCCGAAATGAGGAAGATATACCGGAGATTCTGTCCGGCGTGTTCGAAGGTGTGACAACAGGAACACCGCTTGCCTTCGTTATTCGCAATAGCGACCAACGTTCGGGCGACTATGATAAACTCAAAGACGTGTACCGGCCTTCCCATGCCGATTTTACCTACGAAGCCAAATATGGCTTGCGCGACCATCGTGGCGGAGGTCGTTCTTCGGCCCGCGAAACGGCTGCGCGGGTTTTTGCCGGCGCTATCGCAATGTTATTCCTACAGCGTTTTGGGATAAATATCAGGGCCTGGGTGAGCGCGGTAGGCACAGTGGAGGCTCCCGAACTCAACGAAATCCCTTCGCTCGAAATGGTGGAATCGAATGCAGTGCGATGTCCTCATCCCGCGTCGGCAGAATTAATGCAGCAAATCATCCTCGAATCAGGCAAGGCAGGCGACACTCTGGGCGGCATTATTAGCGCCGGCATCAGTGGCTTACCCGCCGGACTTGGGGCTCCTGTTTTCGATAAATTTCATGCCGAGCTCGGTAAAGCCATGCTCAGTATCAATGCCGTCAAGGGCTTCGAGTATGGCAGCGGTTTTGCCGGTACCCGATTGCCGGGCTCACAGCACAACGACCGCTTCGCCACCGAAAATGGTAAGATTGTAACTACTACCAATCACTCCGGCGGTATACAAGGAGGCATTACCAATGGCATGGAAGTGCGCTTTCGGTTAGCTTTCAAGCCGGTTGCAACCCTCATGCAGCAGCAAAAAACCATCACCTCAAAAGGCGAAGAGGCTACGCTCAGTCCAGGCGGACGTCACGACGTATGCGTTTTACCCCGTGCCGTAGTCATCGTTGAAGCCATGGCGGCCCTCGTTTGTACAGATCATTTCCTCCGTCAAAAAATGTATCAATAGAATTATCTTATTGAAAATGAAAAAGTTTCTGAAGATTTTCGGTATTTCTGTTGCAGTTTTGCTGCTTGTAGCCCTGTTGTTGCCATTTGTTTTCCAGAAACGTATTGGGGAAATGGTTAAGCAGGAGATCAACAACAGCGTGAATGCCAGGGTGGAATATGGGCGTATCAGTGCCAGTTTTTTTCGCGACTTTCCATCATTCACCCTAACGATCAGGGATATAGCTGTTAGCGGCAAAGAGGATTTCGAAGGCGTCAATCTCTTTTCTTCCGAAAGACTGTCGGTGACCATCAACCTGCGGTCGGTGCTCAAAGGCAGCCCATACGAGGTGGATCAAATCCGAATCAACAGGGCCAATCTTAACCTGCTAGTTCTGGAAAATGGTAAAGCTAACTGGGATATCGCCCTTGCAGATACGAGTGCGACGCAGACCTCAGCCGAACAAGAAACTTCGTCCTTGTCGCTTAAGCTCAACCAAATCAGTGTTGTACAATCCGATATTACCTACGAAGACCGGGAGCTGGTGTTCTTGACTACCTTAAACGGTGTCAACGGCAGTCTGAGCGGCGATATGAGTCTTGATCAGGCCTTGCTCGACCTTACACTCAAGGCTGAGCAGCTTAGGGTGGAATACGAAGGCATGAAGCTGCTGGAGGGTGTTAGCGCGATTTTCGAAGGGGATGTGGATGCCGGACTGTCGGCGGATGTATATAAGCTTAGCTCAAGGGTTTTGAGGCTAAACGAGTTGGCGCTCGGTTTTAAGGGAATGTTCGACATCAGCGGGGAGAATATTGGTATGGATTTTAGCGCAGAGGCATTAAACGGCAATTTCAAAGACCTCCTGAGCATAGTACCAGCCATATACAGCAACGATTTCAAGAATCTCACAGCTTCAGGTACTTTCGATTTCAGGGCGGGTATGAAAGGCGAGTATGGCGATGCAGTTTTTCCGTCTTATTTTGCCACCCTAAAAGTCAGGGATGGGGCTTTTGCATATCCTGCCTTGCCATCGCGGCTCGAAAGGTTTTTTATTGATCTGGATGCCGAAAATCAATCAGGTGACGATGACGATTTCAAGCTCGATATTAGTCGTATTGCTCTGGCTATCAATGGCCAGCCAATCGAGGGTAATATGGCATTGCGTAATCCGGTTTCCGATCCGCGATTTAAGGGAGGTTTAAAGGGTAAACTGGATTTTGAAGCCCTTTCGAAACTCCTTCCGGCCGGAACGATACCCGAAATGAGCGGTATGTTGAATGCTGCATTCACTGCCGCAGCAAAGAAATCGGATATTGATAACAAACGGTATCAGAATGTAGAAGCGAGCGGTAGTATCGAGATCAATCAGTTTACGATGCCTTCTGTCAAGCCAGGTATTGATCTGAGCATCGCTTCGGCATCGGCTCTGCTGAGGCCCGAAGCCTCTTCGGTTGAGGTAAAAGGAATGCAGCTCGGCAAAAGCGATTTTAACTTCCGGGGTGAGGTGTCCAACTACCTGCCATACATGCTTTCGGACGGTGAATTAAGTGGAAACCTCTCCCTCAGCTCAGGACTTATTGATGCTAACGAGTTGATGAAATATTTCATGAGTGCCGACAGTGCAGAGCAAACCGCCGATACTGCCACCTTCAGGCTTGAGTTGCCCGAACGAATTAATATCGGATTTAGCGCTGAGGTGGGTAAGCTTCTCTATGAGCAATATGAGCTTAGTGAGGTGAAGGCCGGATTGCGATACGCCAATAAGATACTCAGCTTCAATCCTTTGGATGCCAGGATGATGGGTGGCAGCATTAAAATGCATGGCACTTTTGATGGCAAGGATGCAAAGGCACCGCTTGTGGATCTTAATTTTGGCCTTACCGATTTCGACATCCCGCTTTCCTACCAAACCATTGGTCTTTTCAGCAAGGCGGCACCCATAGCCGAAAAAACAAAAGGCCGTTTTTCAACGGGATTCCGGTTGAAAGGTCAGCTCAGCGAAAATCTGCAACCTGTGTTTAATACCCTTCAGGGAGGTGGAGGGCTGCAGTCGAGCCGGATTACCATCGAGTCGGTAAATCTTTTCAATACGCTTGCCGATCGATTAGGTAATGATGATCTGCGTCGGATTGTTACCGATGGTGTAAACTTCAGTTTCGAATTCGTAAACGGAAGGGTGTTCCAAAAGCCTTTCAGCTTTGCCCATTCAGGCATCGATGCCACATTGGCTGGCAGTATCGGTTTCGACCAGACGCTCGATTATGACCTTGCTCTCGTAATACCCTACGAAAAGCTCGGATCAGCCGTAAATCAACAATTGCAGCAGCTTTCGGCGCTTGCTGCAGGAAGGGGAATCAACCTTTCGCCAGGAACGAAAATTAACGTCCGGGCCAAGATCGGCGGTACGGCACTGGCGCCGACCATTGCGCTCGATTATCGTGATTTTGCAACCAATCTGCGCAACGAGATCATGCAGTCGGCTGCTGCCGAGCTTGAAAAGCAAAAAGAACAACTTCGCTCGCAAGCCCGTGATGAGGCCAATAAACTGATTGAGCAGGCTCAGCGTCAGGGCGAAGAGCTGATACGTCAGGCCGAACTCACTGCATCACAAATACGTAACGAAGCCTCGGTCGCAGCCGATCGTCTGCGTCGCGAGGCCGATGCTCAGGCCGAAAGGCTGATCAATGAAGCCAAAGGAAAGGGTATGCTTGCCGAAATGGGAGCGCAGGAAGGTGCGCGCAAGATCAGGCAACAAGCATCGGTTGCTGCATCACGACTCGAGCAGGAAGCCGATCAAAAGGCGTCTGCAGTGGTGGGCGAGGCCAGACGGCAGTCGGATAAACTTGTGGAAGACGCGCGTTTACGAGCCGCTCAGCTCTGATCATTTTTATTAAACAAATGTCATAATTGAACTTGATTAATGATATGATTCACAGAGAAGTAATGCGAAAGATACGCTTTATCTACTGGTTTATGTTTTTCGCTTTTACCGTGGTTTTCGTGGCAGCCCTTGTATTGGCCGACAAGTCGTCGGCTCATTGGTTGCCTGAAGCTTTTGGATTTGTGCAGCTCGTAGTTTCCGCGGTATTTGTTGTTGGAGCCCTCGTAGGGTCAAAACTAATCGCCAATAGCGTATTTTCCCGTAAAGATTTGCTTGATAACCCTGAAAAGCTCAACGAAACCTTCTTATCCTGGTTTATGATCCGCATGGCAATGGCCGAGATGGCCGGCCTGACGTCATCAATAGGTTTTTTGCTGACTGCCAACATTTTACTGCTTATCATTGCAGCTTTGATGTTTGTTGTTATGTTCAGCTACAGGCCAACGCATCACAAGGCTGAATCAATCGTGAAGGAGGCTCGGTCGCGTCAATATTCCAGATAATAAGCGCTGGCTTTACTGCGCAGGTTGTAGTTCGACGACATCACTTCACCATATGCGCCGGTAGTGCGGATGGCAATGAAGTGACCACGCTCAGGCTGTGGCAGCAGAATGGCTTTGCCAAAGCAGTCCGACGATTCGCAGATTGGGCCAACCACATCGCAGGTAATCGTCGGAGCTTCAGGATGGCTGATATTCTCGATTTTGTGATAGGCCTGATAGAGAGCTGGGCGTATGAGCTCCGTCATGCCGGCATCGAGGATAACGAAGTTGGTGTTAATGCCTGATTTTACGTACAAAACCTTTGAAACAAGCGTTCCGCATTGGGCTACCAGCGCTCTGCCCAGCTCGAAATGCACGGTCTGGCCGGGGAGCAATTCCAGTACATCAGCAAAAAGCCTGAAAAAGCTCTCGAAATCAGGTATGGATTCTGTATCGGGTTGCTGATAATTGACCCCAAGCCCACCACCTAAATTAATGTGCTTCAGGTATATTCCTTTTTTTCGGAACCAGTGGTTAAACTCATTGGCGCGGAGAGCCAGCGACCTGAAAGGATCTTGATTGGTGATCTGAGAACCAATATGAAAGTGTATCCCGGTGAGCTCTATGTTTCGGAGCTTTTTCAATACTTCGAGCACTTTCTCTAACTCCCACGGATTGATGCCAAACTTGTTTTCTTCCAGTCCGGTGGTAATGTAATGATGTGTTTTGGCATTCACCCCCGGATTTAACCTGAGCGCCACGGGTGCTTTCTTGCCTGCCAGCCCGGCTCTTTGGTTTATGACTTCAAGCTCCTGAACAGATTCAACATTTAAGCTGAAGATGTTGTTTTCCAATGCAATGTCGATTTCCATGTCAGTTTTGCCCACGCCGGCAAATGCAATCTTTTCGGGCTTAAAACCGTGTTGCAGGGCAGCGAGAACTTCGTTTCCGCTAACGCAGTCTGCTCCCTTAATTACTGTGCTGATTGCCCGCAGAATCTCAGGATTGCTGTTGGCTTTGAGGGCATAGTGCACTTCAAAACCATATTTTCCGGAGCTTTCTGCAGCCCGTTCAAGGGTTGATTTCAGGAGGTTGAGATCGTAGAAGAAGAAAGGCGTGGATTCCTCCGCAGCCGCAATCTGCTTTATATTTATCGTCGGAAGGATGTACATGATGGTTCAGGACTTGTTCAGGAAGAGTCGTTCGTTGAGCAATTGCATAGCTTCTTTTTTGTGCTTAGTAGCGATCAGCACAGAAACATTATGGCTGCTGCCTCCGTACGAAATCATTCTAAGCGGAATTGTTTTCAATGCTTCAAGGATGCGAAAAGCCAGTTCCTGTCGCTCAGCGCCAAAGTCGCCAACCACACAGATAATAGTTTGGTCGTTTTCAGCCTCGGCGATCCCAAATTGTTGGAGATCGGCAAGAATAGCATCGAGGTGATCGTGCTTATCGATCGTAAGCGAAACGGCTACCTCCGAAGTGGTTATCATATCGATGGGTGTGCGGTAACGCTCGAATACTTCAAATACTGCTCTTAGAAACCCATAAGCCATGAGCATTCGGCCCGACCTTATGTTGATGGCCGTAATGCCATCTTTGGCAGCTACAGCGGTAAAGTCGCGTCCGCTCGACCGGTTCGAGATAATCGTGCCGGAGGCTTCGGGTTTCATGGTATTCAACAATCTGATAGGTACTGCTGCTTTCTGGGCCGGCAACACACAGGTGGGATGCAGTATTCGGGCTCCGAAATAGGCCAGCTCGGCAGCCTCGTCATACGACAATTGCGTTATGGGGAAAGTAGGCTGCACAACCCTTGGGTCGTTGTTGTGCATGCCGTCGATATCTGTCCAGATCTGTATTTCAGGACTTTGCAAAACGGCACCTATAATGGTTGCTGTAAAATCGCTGCCCCCGCGCTTCAGGTTGTCGATTTCTCCGAAAGCGTTGCGGCAAATATAGCCCTGCGTAATAAGAAGGTCTTGGGTGTGCTGCCGTTCGATTACCTTTCGGATATTTGCTGCAATAAAATCATAATCAGGCTCTTCGTCGGCGTTCAAACGCATAAACTCAAGAGCGGGCATTAGCGAGGAAGGAATATTCTGTTCTTCGAGATAATATTGCAAAAGTGCAGTCGATATCAATTCGCCCTGAGCAAGCACAGCCTTCTCTTCATGAATGGTAAACATATCCAGGGTAAAGCTCCTCAAATGGTTGAAATGGCTTTCGAGCATCATGAGTGCTTTTTCCAAAGCTTTTTCGGAGTCATACAGCTCGCTGGCTACTATTCTGTAATTGGTTTCGAGCTTATCAATCAATGCATTGGCGTTGTCATGTTTGCCATCATAGAGCTGCTGAGCTATGTCGATCAATGCATTTGTTGTGCCGGCCATGGCCGAAAGGACCACTATTTTTGGTTCCGGATTATTGATGATTGGTAAAAGACCTTTTATGCGGCTTGCACTTCCTACCGAGGTGCCGCCAAATTTGTAAACTGTGAATCTCATTTGTTCTGAAAAATGCGGACGCAAAGCTATCGAAAAGTTCATTAATACATTTTCAGGGCTTAGAATCAGTCAAAAAGAAATAGTTTAAAAGTTTGTTAACTGTCTTGCATTTAATATCTTTGAGGTGGTCATGATATGTGCTCCACGTTCAATTAATTCCTCCTAATGAAGCCAATTGCACTAGTAAGAGATTCCAAACAGCGCCCGGTCGTTATTTCACTCCTCCTGCTTATAGGGGTAGCGTTGGCTTTCCTGATCTTCTGGATGTTGTCGACGTTAAATGCAGCTAAGAAGGAAGAGCAGTTGAAGGTTAAGCTGTTGGGCCAGGAAATGGCAGAGGTTCTAAAAGGAGCTCCTACTTTTATCACGTTAATTAAGCAATGGCCTGATCCTGACCCGGCGGTTGAGGAGCGTTTCTCATTGTATCTTAGGAATTTACAAGAAGCATACGGGCTGAAAGATGTTGCCATCCTCGGTATTGGAGAAAATAAAAAGCCGATTTACATTTTAACTGAAGACAAACACTCCGATGCTTTTCTTTTATGGTTACATGGTCTAAATGAAAAAATTTTCTCGACTGACCAAAAGAAAATTGAAGATCATTTATTAGCAGGAAAACATGATCATTTCTATGCGGCCAGCATTTTTGATGATGATTTTTCGGGCAAGATGGTCATGCTTGCATTCTCACGCTCCGGCATAAATCTTGAGCATGAAGCCCGTAATATTAAATGGTTGCCCTATTTATTTACAGTCATCGTAGTAATTCTTGTCGTATTGGTTGTATTAATGTTTTTTCGCAGCCGAAGATTTACTTCGAGGTTTTTGATGCTGGAGTCGGTAATGGTATTTATTTCAGGATTATTGCTTGCAGGATCCGTCAATATAATTTTCGAATATAAGGAGCATCTGGATCAGACCAGGATTTTTAGGAGCTTTTCTGAAAGCAGGTTGCATAATTTCAGGCTGGCTCTGGGCACCATTCGTTCGGAGCTCGCATTGACCAAAGCCTTTTTTTCTGGGAGCGAAGAGGTGACCGAAGCAGAACTCAGGGTATTCACATCTACTTTCACTAAGGTTAAACCATTTTATGAAGCTTTTTTCCTCGTACGCTTAATCGAACCCTCATCGGGTGATACTCCTGTTAACTTGAATAATCAGGTTAAGGTGTTAATGAAATCAGTCCATGAAAACAGAGGGTGCGGCACAACTGCTTCACTGCCAATCAATGAGGCTGTTTTGGAATTAATCAGGAAATCTTTTGAAACCCAACTATACAACGCATCCATCATTACTGATACTAATTTGTTCAGCAGTTCAAAAACCTGTCTGGTTGTCGCTATACCTGTTGAATTTGGCAATGCAATTATTCCAAAGGACAGAAGCAATATTCTGCTTGTCTTTATAAATCCTCAGTCGCTAATGAATTCAACAATGAGCGATGGTAATGCATTGTCGCCCATTATGCCCATTGGACTTGCATATTCTGAGAGCGAGTTGCCCGAGTCGCTATATTGGGTTGCATCTTACCCTTCAGAGCATCTTGCACTTCATCAAGGCGAGGAAGTGCTTAAGCATATGGCTGAGTTCCACATGTCGATGAAGTTTCCATTATTTTTTAGCGGCCAGATCTTATATTTGCTTACACACGATACTCCTGAACTTCGTAAGGCATTGGCTGAAGAAAATGGTGTTTTCATAGTCCTCAGCGTAATACTTTTTTCATTACTACTTTCAATCATCATGTATCAATTGCGCTCCTACTGGGTTCGTTTGGAGGAGGCCGTTGAACAGCGAACATCCAATTTAAACAGAAAAATAAACGAACTGGGAATATTAACAGAATTAAACACACTTCTCACCGAAGGCAATGACATAGCTTATGCCCTTGATTGGTTGTGCAAACGTTTCAATAAAGACAAGGTGCTGAGTAAAGGTTACTTTTTAGTTATAGTTTATCAAGGGAAGCTTGCCTGCGAAGTACTTGCCAATAATGCCGGGCATTCCATCTCTAGAATGAATATCGTGGAATCCGGAAATGATGTAGGCAGCATTGAGCTTTTCAGGCGTGATGAAAACATTGAAAATATTGAAGAAGAACATCCGGAGCAATTTATTGAACAGCTTCATTTCACAATAAACTCGTGGATCGCATTCGTCCACGCAACGCATCAATTGTCGGAGGCGGAAGAAAGGCTCTCAAAACTGGTTGAGACCTCTTTTGATGGCATTTATATGCTTCAAAACGAAAGGTTTATTTGGGTCAACCAAGCCTTTGCCGACATTGTTGAATACAGCAGAGAAGAGTTAACAGCCGAGGATTTTGACATTGAAAAACTTCTTACCCCATTCAGCAAGGAAGTAAGAATAAAGCGAAAAGAAATGCGAAGCAGAGGCGAAACGCCGCCTCATCGTTTCGATTTTCAGCAGCTAACCAAGACAGGAAAAATTGTTGATGTGGAGATTAGCCTTGTCACCGTTGACTATGCCAAAAAGAGTTTCGTTTTCGGAATAGTGCGCGATGTAACTGAACAGCGGCTAATGGAACGTGCACTGCGCGACAGTGAAGAGCGATTGCAACAGCAAAACGAAGAATTGCAACTGATGAACGAAGAACTGGCTTCGAGTAATGCACACATGCGCGAGTTGAATCTGGCACTAAGCGAAGCGCACCGAAGGGCTGAGGCAGGCGATAAACTGAAAACGGCCTTCCTCAACAATATTTCTCATGAAGTGCGTACGCCGCTCAACGGAATATGCGGTGCCTCAGAGATTCTTGCCAACCCTGACCTTGATTTGTCCGAAAAGCGGGAAATGATAGAAATATTGAATGTTAGCACACGAAGATTGCTGCGCACTATCACCCAATACATGGATATCTCGCTGCTCGAACCGGGAAATATGCCTGTAATTACAAGCGAAGCTTCGTTCTCGTCCATCATGAGTCCGATTATTGATGAGTTTGATAGTCAGTGCAGAAGAAAAGGACTTACACTTAATTACATTAACCGGACAGGCGATTACATCCTGAACACCGACAAATCCCTTGTTGAAAAAGCGGTTTCACATTTACTGGACAATGCAGTAAAATTTACCCCTAGCGGCAGTGTAAACGTAACTGCCGAAATCGTCGATGAAACTGTTATCATCGAAATTCGCGATACCGGTCTGGGGATGGATAAGCACTTTCAAGCAAGGGTTTTCGATATATTTATGCAGGAAGACGCTTCCGACAGGCGAAAGTTTGAAGGAAGCGGACTTGGATTGCCCATTGTGAAACACATCATGAAGTTGCTAAAGGGTAATGTAACTTTCGAATCTGAGCGCGGAAAAGGATCAACATTCCGTGTTAGTTTTCCGGTAAAACAGGTTGCGAAAAATGTGCCAACGACAGAAATTACGGAAAATCCTGATCCAAAACCTGCGCACATTTTGATAGCCGAGGATGAAGATAGCAATTTCCTTGTACTCAAATTGTTGATGGAAAGGAAGCTGAAAGCCCGGATCAGTCGTGCTGAAAACGGCGAAAAGGCGGTTGAAATGGTCAGGACTTCAAATGATATTGACCTGGTTCTGATGGATATCAAGATGCCTTTGATTGATGGCTACGAGGCGACAAAACTTATAAAGGCGCTGCGGCCTGAGCTTCCTGTTATTGCCATCACCGCTTATGGCCTGAGCGGCGACGAGCAAAGAGCCCTCGATGCCGGCTGCGACGACTATATAGCTAAGCCTGTGCAGGCCGGTATTATGTTCCAGAAAATAGCCAAGCTTACAGGCATTAACTAGCCTAATCCAGGTTATTTTTTGCCGCGCCGCTGTCGTATGGCTTCAAACGTAACTATGGCCGCTGCCACGGAAACATTGAGCGAGTCGGCTATGCCCTGCATTTCAATGCGTATTCTGTTGTCGGAATGTTGTGTCCAGAATTGCGTAAGACCATCAGCCTCAGTGCCCATGACAATGGCCGTAGGTTTGGTGAAATCTGTATCAAGATAGTTTTGAGAGGCTATGAGGGAGGTCGCGTTTATGGCAATGTTTTTGGATTTTAGCCACCTTAAGGCCTCTTCGGATGTGCACGCCCTTACCGGAACAGTGAAAATGCACCCTACGCTTGATCGGATAGCATTGGGATTAAACAGGTCAGTAGCCGGATCGCATACAAGCACTGCGTTAACGCCTGCCGCATCGGCAGTGCGCATTATCGCGCCAAGATTGCCCGGCTTTTCTACGGCTTCGAGCACCAGTATCAGCGGATTATCGCCCGGACTAAGTGTGCTCAGGCTTAATTTCGGTTCTTTGGCAAGTGCCAAAATCCCATCCGAGTTTTCACGGTAGGCGATATGCTCAAAGACTTCGCGACTGATGCGTTCGGTGCGACACTGCGACGCCAGTTCTTCGGCAAAGTTTCTGTCGGCTAACTTCACCAGATCATCGCATAAATAAAGTTCTGAAAAGCTCCAGCCAGAGGCGGCCGCCCTGCGCAATTCGCGCATACCTTCGATTACCACAATGCCCTGAGCCCGCCTTTCGCGGGGCTTCTGCAGCTGCAACAGCTGCTTGATCTTTGGATTTGCCCGGCTGGTAATCATGATTAATTCTCTATCTGTTCGATGAAATGATATACGATGCCTCTTTTTTCCATATCGGAAAGCATAAATTGCACAAGATTTTCTTCAGCCCCGATATATTCAGGCATATGTATGCCCGGTTTTTTAAAAAGTCCTGCCGCAATCATCCTTAAAGCCGCCGTGGCTGCATAGCCTGTTGTTCGCGCCATGGAGTGTATGCCTTTTCGGGTGTCGTAACGATCGAGCAAATCCCAGCGCATGGTAATCTTTTTTCCCTCGTGCGAAATGCCATGGGCTTCAATGCGCATCACGGTAAGATCAGCCTCTCCGGGTTGCAGCCTCCATTGTTCAAAGAGCAAAGTGCAGGTAATATCCAGTGGAATAATATGATTTCCTGCCACCTGAATTGGTTTTGTGTCAAAAAATCCGCTGTCGCGCAGCAGTTTCACGGCATCGATATGCCCCGGATAGCGAAGGGTTTTCTCCGCCATGTTTTTAGCACTTATTGTATAGGCCAGGGTGCGAAGGCCGTCGCTGTTAAAGGCCTCGAGCGTTCCTATGCCTTCGAAATCAATGAGTTCTGATTCGGAAAGCGCTTCTTTTTCAATGATTTTGCCATCGCGAACTAAGCGCGCAGTTCGTGTGTATTCTTCGATAACATCGGAAGGGGAGAAGACAGCCTTGTATTGCCAGGGCAGGCTACGCTGCACCGGCAGTCCGCCAACGAGAATTCGCAGGTCGTCGATCTGGCTGAGCTTCGATGCTGCATATCCACTCAGCAGATGGCTCATGCCGGGTGCCACGCCCATATCGCAGATTATGCAGCTGCCCGTGGCTCTGGCGATTTCGTCGAGTTGGCGGGGATCATCGGCATAAAAGGCAATATCCACCACCGATTTTCCGCTTTTTGCAAGCACTTCGAGGGTTTTGAAACCGAGTCTGCCGGGTACAGCATTGATAAACAGGTCAAAACCACCGATCAGGCTTTCTAGCTTTGGCAGATCTGAAAGATCAGCCTTGATGGTTGAGATGCCTTCGCCTTGCAGTTTTTGAATTGCAGAATCCGAATTATCGGCCACGGTAACTGCAAAACCGCCACTTTCGTGAAGGTCGAGCGCCATAGGACGGCCTACAAGGCCTCCACCCAGTACCAAAACTTTTTTCATTGTTTTATGGATATTTTGCTTCGTTTTTGAGCCAAAACTACACCGGAGATTACAAGCGTGATTCCGGCCAATTTGTCAAGCCCGATAATTTCACCTAACAGCAGCCAACTAAAAAATGCGGTAAAAACCGGAATCAGATTGGCGTAAAAATTTGCCCTGGTAATACCAAACTGCTTCACTGTGGCTGCATAAAAAACATAGGCTGCCGAACTGGCAAAAATTCCCAGTGCCAATAAGTTTATAAGGAGCTCTCCATTTAACGGAAGCACAAATGCTTGCGCTCCTCCGGTGAAAAATAAAAATGGAATCAGGTAAATGACTCCTATGCTGTTCTCGATCGCTATAATAGCCAGAGGTTCCATGCTGAAAGTAAGTTTGCGCAGGATGATCCCGTGAACAAGAGCGCTGCCAACAGCCATAAATAGCAGTGCCAAACCAAGGGGTGAAGCGCTGAGGTTGAAGCTGCGGTCAACAACCATGATCAATACGCCCGAAAAGGAAACAAAGAGCCCGATGATATTGATCAGACTGACGCGTTCGCGCAAGGTGAAAAATGCAACCAGTGGCATAAACACGGGTATCATGGCTATGATAACAGAGCTCAATGTTGGGGAGACATGCTTCAGGCCATAGTTCTCCGAAAGAAAATAAAGGAAGGGATTGAACAACGCTGCAACAGCAAGAAGTTTGATTTGCTCTTTATTGAGCCTTGGAATTTGCTTTCGGACAACCAAAAGCAAGAATAAAAATATCGTTGAGATAATTAGTCGAAAAAAAACCGTCGATGCCGGGTCTATAAACTCGAATACTTTTTTTGACCACAGATAGGACATGCCCCAGAAAACCATGGCCATGACGGCTTTAAGATGGGTAAGGGCATCTTTGTTGATGTTCATATGAGCAGATATAGGGGCTTTGCGTGACGGCTATCGTCTTTTTAAGCTGTATTTTGAGGCTTCCCCAAGAAATGTTGCAGCAATCCTGTTGGATAAAAGGTCATCGTGCGGCATCCATTCGGGGTGCCATTGTACTGCCATAATCCATTGTTTGTTATTGGTGGTATTCTCAATAGCTTCGATGAGCATATCCGGTGAAGTGGCTGCTGCCGAAAGGCCAGGAGCCAATTTTTCGATGCCCTGATGATGATTGCTGGCCACATTCGCGATAGGCACCTCCATAAGCGTGGCAATCCGGCTTCCGGGTATCAGTGCTACAGGATGATCGGCCCAGTCTTCCTGCCCCACGCGGTGCAGTTCGGCGGTGCCTTTATCCTGTGGCAGGTCAATGTACAAGGTGCCGCCCATGGCCACATTTATCATCTGAAGCCCTCTGCAGATGCCAATTATTGGCAGTCCGAGCTCCCTGGCAATACGAAATGCTTCCAGCTCGTACTGGTCGCGGATGGTGTCGAATGCACCACATCGGGCAGTGTCGAATTCTTTACCGTAAAGTGCCGGGTAAATATCGGCACCTCCGGTAAACAGTATGCCGTCGGCTAAGGCAAGGCTGTCGGCAAGAAGGGCAAAATCTACCTCCGACAGGTAAATAAAACGCAGACTGCTATCCTGACGACTCAGCCATTGGCCATATTTCTTTCCTTCAATCTTGCGTTCTTTGGTGAGGGCAATCACCAATCGTTTATGTTGCTTTTGTTTGCTGCTGCACGAGGTTGCAATGAAAATCCCTGCCAGAAAAAGGATCAGAATAGCGGAAAGACGTTTCATCAGGTCGAATTTTTGACAAATATACCAGCCCCGCTCTCAATCGCCAAAACCTAAGTAGAAATCTTTGAGCAGCTCCAGATATTCATGGGTAAATTGCATTGAGGCATTACGTATCACAAAATTGCTTTCACAAAGGCTTGTTCCCGGCAATTTGGTTAAGTCCAGATTCATGCGGTTAGGTTCGCGGCCCTTAACTGGTATGATGATAAGTATCCTTGATGGCCATAGATCAAAGGAAGGGGCAATTTGTATTATTTGCTTTCCGACTTCCCACGGGAGTACCATTGATGTTCTTCCTTTGGAGGAAAGTAGCCGGCTGCATGCCCCCAAAAGATCGGCAAAGCTCAGCGAGTCGGTGTGGCGGGCAAGATTTCTTCGGGCGTCGCTGGTCTTAATATGATTCTCAAAAAAAGGAGGGTTGCTCAGAATAAGGTCATAACTAAGCTTATGTTCGGGCTTGTAGCTTCGCAGATCGGCATGTCTGACGCTTAGTCTGTCGCTCCATGGCGAACGGGCAAAATTGACCGCTGCTTCTCTAACCGACTCAGCGTCAACATCAATGGCGTGTATAGTGGCCAGCGAATTGCGCTGTGCTGCCATGAGGGCAAGTATGCCAGAGCCGGTGCCTGCATCGAGTATATGTCCGGCTTTTTCCATCTCAGTCCACGCCCCAAGCAAGACAGCATCGGTTCCCACTTTCATGGTGGAACGGTGGTGCATCATGCTGAAGTGCCTGAAATGAAATGGTTTGGACATCTCAGGCGTTCAGATACATTTCAATGAGACCTTCAGGAGCTATGACGGTAATCGTTTTCGACCGCCTGTCAACCTTTTGAATTATCTGGTCGTGCACCGGAATTAAAACTTCCTTGTTGTTTTTAAAAACCTGAAAAACCGCCTGACCAGGATATTCAATCACCTGATTTACAGGACCTATCTCGCCCGATGTTTCATCCACAAGCAGAAAACCCTTCACCTCGTGGAAGTAAAATTTGTTGCCTTTGAGCTTTGGCAGTTGTTCGAGTGGCAGATAGAGGTCCTTTCCGGCTAAAGTCAGAGCTTTATCCACAGTATTGATGTCCTGAAGCTTAACATAGGCTTTATCGGTGCGTAGACTCAGATTTTCAATAAAAAAGGGGACCAATTTGCCGGTAAGCTCCACAAAAAGCACTTTTAGCTTGGTGTATAGCGCCGGTTGGTCGGCATCGATGCGGATGCTAAGTTCGCCCTGAATGCCGTGGGTTTTTATAATTTTCCCGAAATAGAAGAAATCGTCCTTGTTCATGTGCGATATCGGATGGTAGGTTCAAAAATACAAAAAGCCGGATTTTACCGGCTTTCCGTGAAGATGACGCAGGAATTCTATTCCTCGGCGGCGGGCTCTTCCTGAGCGCTGCCTTCCATTTCGGCCAGTCGTTTTTTGGCAACCTGAGCAGCCTTTTGCTCTCTCACGCGGGCTTCCGATTCAAGGGCCTTCTTTTTGTCGGTCCGCTTGCTTTCGGAAAGCGATTTCTTCTTGGCTTCAATTTTGGCTTCCTTGGCTTTTAACCATTCCTGAAACTTGGCTTCTGCCTGCTCGGGAGTCAACGCAGCTTTGGCAACACCTTTCAGAAGGTGACGCTTGTAAAGGATTCCTTTATACGACAAAATCGCACGAACAGTCTCGGTGGGCTGAGCGCCATTACCAAGCCATGTGATGGCCTTGTCCGTGTCGATGTTGATTTCTGCTGGATTAGTCATGGGGTTGTAAGTGCCAATCTTTTCGATAAACCTGCCATCCCGTGGTGCACGACCATCCGCAATTACAATATGGTAAAAAGGTTTGTTCTTCTTACCATGCCTTTGTAACCTCATTCTTACTGGCATAAAACATTATTTGTGATTAAACATGAATAATTTGGAGTGCAAATTTCTGCTTTTTTTCTGAATTATGCCTCCGTTTTCTTCTTTTTTTGTTAAATCTCAGGCAGATATGCCTCTGCGAGCTGTTCAAATCCATTTTTGATGAGATATTCGGAAAGTGCACCATGACTTTTTTTTAATTCTGATTTGCTCATTTCGAGCTGCATACGCCAGATATCAGGTATTTTATACCGCATTTCGTGGTCGCTTTGTAGCATTTTGCAGGCCTCGCTATGATTTTTAAACCGTATTATAAGCGCTGCGGCCTCAGGCTTGGTGCGTTCCAGTTCCCTTATTAGTTGCGCTAATGGCAATTCATCGCCAATTTGCACTCCTACCCTAACTAAAATTTCTCTGCAAATTTCGGGTAGCATGAGAAAATGCTTTTGTTGCCCAAAACTAAGTTTTTGACAACATATCGCTTGCGTTTTTTTATTTATAAACATTCTAAATATTCGCGGAAAGTGCTACTTTTACAGGTTGAAAACAGGCCTGTCCGGCCGGCCTTTGTTCTATCACTGATGGAACGCAAGTGCCTGCAAACGATGGCAAAGAGTTAAGCAAACATGAGCGAACACAAAAACGACACTTTCGAAACGGTTAAAAGAATTTTTACCGATTATCTTGAACAAAGGGGGCACCGTAAAACGCCGGAAAGATTCACGATACTGAAAGAAATCTATGCGACGGAAGGGCATTTCGATATCGAAACCCTCTATGTGAGAATGAAAAACAACAAATACCGTGTCAGCAGGGCTACGCTCTACAATACGATTGAACTGCTGCTCGATTGCTCATTGGTAACAAAACACCAGTTTGGAAACAACTGCGCTCAGTTTGAGCGATCGTTCAAGTTTCGTCAGCACGACCATTTTGTCAGCATTGAGGATGGAACCGTGCTCGAGTTTTGCGATCCGCGCATTCAGGAAATACAAAAATCAGTCGAGGAGCTGCTAGGCGTCGAAATCACCCATCACGCACTCACTTTCTACGGTCGCCAGAAAAACACTGAAGCCACTGCTCAGCAGGCCTGAGCCAAACGATATTTTCATCGGGTGATGGTGAAAGTGCCTCACTAATGCGTAATTTTGCCCCTTCCGGGGCTTTTTTTATGTCATTTAATTCTAAACAGATGAACAACGCCAGGGTTGATGTGCTTATTGGTCTGCAGTGGGGCGACGAAGGCAAAGGTAAAATTGTGGACGTGCTTGCTCCGCGTTACAACGTAGTAGCCAGGTTTCAGGGTGGCCCAAATGCAGGTCACACCATTGAGTTTGAAGGAAAGAAATTTGTTTTGCACACTATTCCTTCGGGAATTTTTAATCCCGAAACAATAAACCTTATCGGAAACGGGGTGATTGTTGACCCCCTGATTCTTCAGCGTGAGCTCAATGGTCTGGAAAAAGCCGGTCACAATCCGCGCATTAATCTCTACCTAAGCCGCAAGGCACACCTCATTCTGCCAACGCACCGCCTGCTGGATGCAGCACTCGAGTCGGCTAAAGGTGCCGACAAAATCGGATCGACACTTAAGGGAATCGGCCCCACATATACCGACAAGGTCAGTCGTCATGGCTTAAGAATAGGCGATCTTGAAACCCCGGATTTTGTTGAAAAATACAATAAACTAAGGACAAACCATCTGGCAATGGTTGGTCTCAGCAACTTCGACTATTCCTCGCATCTGATTGACGGGATGGACTTTGAAACTTACGAGAAGGCCTGGCTCGAATCGACGGCAAACATTAAAACTTTACAGCTCGTTGACAGTGAATACTTTATTAACGATCTGCTGTCAGCTGGGAAAACCGTTTTGGCGGAAGGTGCGCAAGGTTCGCTGCTCGATATCGATTTTGGCAGTTATCCTTTTGTTACTTCATCCAATACCACCATTGCAGGAGTTTGCTCCGGACTTGGCATTCCTGCTTCGGCCATTGGTAAGGTACTGGGGGTTTTCAAGGCCTATTGCACCCGCGTGGGGAGTGGTCCTTTTCCAACTGAACTTTTCGACGAAACCGGTGCGCTCATGCGCGAACGCGGGCGCGAATTCGGTTCTACTACCGGAAGAGCCCGTCGCTGCGGCTGGCTCGATCTTCCTGCACTGAACTATGCCATTATACTCAACGGAGTTACCGACCTTGTTATCATGAAGCCTGACGTGCTTGATAGTCTCGAAACTATTAACATTGCATCATCTTACAACATCGACGGTAAAGTAACTGACCGCTTTCCTTTCGACATTAATACAACGAAACCCACTCCCGTTTACGAAACCGTAAACGGATGGATGACTGATTTGAAAGACATCAGAAGTTTTGACGAACTCCCGGCCGGTTTCAAAGCGTATGTATCATTAATTGAGCAGCGTACAGGTGTAAAAGTGAGCATAATTTCGACAGGGCCTGACCGGACACAAACCATTTGGAGATAATAAAAAAAGGGGGCTTGACGCCCCCCTTTTTTATTGGATTTCAATTTGTTACAATTTTCGTTGAACTTCCTTCTCGGTGTAGCCTTCGATAATGTCGCCCACCTTGAGGTCGTTGAATCCGTCGATGTTCAAGCCGCATTCGTAGCCGGCAGAAACCTCCTTGACATCGTCCTTGAATCGTTTGAGTGAGCCAAGGTTGCCGCTGTAGATAACGATGCCGTCGCGTATAAGCCTGATCCGGGTGTTTCGGGTTATTTTACCGTCAAGTACCATACAACCGGCAACCGTGCCAACCTTTGTAATCTTGAAGGTTTCGCGCACCTCAAGGTTGCAGGTGATCACCTCCTCGATCTGCGGAGCAAGCATACCCTCGATGGCTGCCTTAATTTCCTCGATGGCAGTGTAAATAATGCTGTAGAGCCTGATATCGATTTCTTCGGTTTCGGCCAGACGGCGTGCTCCCATGCTCGGACGAACCTGGAAACCAATCACAATGGCGTTGGAGGCCGAAGCCAGCATGATGTCCGATTCGGTAATGGCACCAACGGACTTGTGGATAACATTAACCTGAACCTCGTCGGTAGAAAGTTTGAGCAAGGAATCGCTGAGTGCTTCCACCGAACCGTCCACGTCGCCTTTCACTATGAGGTTTAGCTCTTTAAAGTCGCCAATGGCGATGCGGCGACCAATTTCGTCGAGCGTGATATGCTTTTGAGTACGAAGTCCTTGTTCGCGTTGGAGTTGCTGGCGACGCATTGCAATAGACTTTGCCTCTTTTTCGTCTTTCATCACTACGAAAGCGTCGCCTGCCTGAGGGGCACCAGTCAGACCAAGCATGAGCACCGGAGTAGATGGCCCTGCCTGCTTGACCGATTGGTTACGCTCGTTGAACATGGCCTTAACCTTTCCGAACACAGTTCCGGCTAACACAAGATCTCCTATCTTGAGGGTGCCGTCCTGAACCAGAATTTTGGCTACATAGCCACGTCCTTTATCAAGAGCCGACTCGATAACGGTGCCTTTCGAAAGTTTCTTTGGGTTGGCTTTCAGGTCGAGGATTTCTGCTTCAAGAAGAACTTTCTCGAGCAGCATATCGATGCCTAAACCACTTTTTGCTGAAACTTCCTGGCTTTGGTATTTACCTCCCCATTCTTCAACAAGGAAATTCATATTGGCCAGTTGCTCCCTGATACGCTCAGGATTGGCAGTGGGTTTGTCCACTTTATTGATGGCAAACACAATGGGCACACCGGCCGCCTGTGCGTGGTTGATGGCTTCACGCGTCTGGGGCATCACGCTGTCGTCGGCGGCAATCACGATGATAGCCACGTCGGTGAGCTTGGCACCGCGTGCACGCATTGCCGTAAAGGCTTCGTGACCGGGTGTATCGAGGAAAGTAATTTTCTTGCCCTTTTCTGTAACCACTTCGTACGCGCCGATATGCTGGGTGATTCCTCCGGCCTCGCCCGATACTACATTGGTTTTGCGAATGTAGTCGAGCAGCAGGGTCTTTCCGTGGTCAACGTGACCCATAACTGTAACGATGGGTGCTCTGGGAACAAGATCTTTCGGATCGTCTTCTTCTTCGGTTGTGGCAATAATTTCCTGAATATCCTCAGTAATAAACTCAACTTTGAAGCCAAATTCATCAGCCACTACGGTGAGCGTTTCAGCATCGAGGCGCTGATTGATCGATACCACGAGACCCAGACTCATGCAGGTTGCGATAACCTTAGTTACCGGCACATTCATCATGGTAGCAAGTTCGTTGACCGTTACAAACTCGGTAACTTTCAGGATGCTCTTTTCTTCTTCCTGCCTTGCCATTTCTTCGGCCATCTTGTCCGAGAATGCCTCGCGCTTCTGACGACGATGCTTGGCGGCTTTCGATTTTCCGGGTGCCGTCAGTCGGGCAAGGGTTTCTTTGATCTGACGCTGAATTTCTTCGTCCGATACCTCTACTTTTTCCTCCTTTTTGGGAGCTGGTTTACCCTTGCGTTGCTGGTCACGCTGCTGGCCCTGGCCCTGTCTTTCCTGAGACGGGGCTGCGGGCTGTTCGCTGCCTTTGTTCTTTATGCGTTTTCTTTTTTTCTTCTTGCCATCCTGTCCGGGTTTGGGATCGGAAGAGGTGGCCACCGGTTTTGGCTTCGAAGGTGTATTGGAAAACGACGACACATCGATTTTGCCAAGCACTTTTGGTCCAGCCAGTTTTTCAACCTTGGTAGCCAGAAAATTATCTGGCCTTGTGGGTTGTTCGGCAACGGGTGTGGGCTCAGCCGGTATGTCTTTCTGAGGCTCAGGTTTAGGTGTAGCAGCGGCCTGAGCTTCTTTTGCTGCGGCCTCAGCCTGTTTTTTGGCGGCGGCCTCCTGTTCGCGCTTCGTTTTTTCTTCCTCCCTACGCTGCTCGCTTTCCCTGATGCGCTGCTCCTTGCTCTTTTTGCCAGGCTTGGTTTTCTGGTTCAGGCTGTCGAGGTCAATCTTTCCAAGAATCTTGAGCTCACCTTCACTTTTCTGACCTTCGTCCGGTACGCTTTCTGTTTGAGGTGTCGGCTTTACACCCGGTTGAACCTCGGTGGAAACGGGTAAAGATGGTTTTGGCGGCTGTTCAGTTTTAACGGAATCAGTTACAACAGGCGTTTCAATCTTTTCTGATACTTCCGCTGCATCTGGCCGTTTGGCCGTCTCGGCCGGTGCTGCAGGCGCTTTTGGGGCTACCTCTGCAGGTTTCGTTTCAGCCTTGGGCGGCTCAGGCTTAACGGGCTCTGCTTTAGTAGGTTCCGGTTTAACGGGCTCAGGCTTGGGCGGAGCTTGGGGTTGAGGCTTTGGCGCAGCTGACGAGAGGCGGGAAGACCTGATAAGGTTATCAGTGTCAATATCTTCTTCGTCCTCAAAAGGCTGACTGACCAATTCGGCAGTAATTGTTTTTCGGTTACTGCCCCCCATCTCGATTTGAGTCGAAAGTTCTTTTACCTTCTTTTCCTGGCTATATTCCTTGCGGACAAGCTCGTACATCTCGCCCGAAAGGCGTGTGTTCGGGTTGGGGTCGATGGTATGACCCTTTTTGCTCAGAAACTCAACAATGGTGGCTGTGCCAACGTTGAACTCCTTGGCTGCCTTGCTTAATCGTACTGTCGTTGAGCTTTCTGTCATAGTGAGAATGAGATTCTTAATCTTTCTTAACAAGCTGCAAAAATATGAGATTTATTCAAACTCGGCTTTCAGAATACGGATGACTTCGTGTATGGTTTCGATCTCAAGATCGGTGCGCTGTTCGAGCTCTTCGGGGCTCAGTTGCAATACGCTTTTTGCTGTATCGCAGCCAATCGATTTCAGCTGATCAATAATCCACTGATCGATTTCATCGTTAAACTCCTGAAGATCAACGTCCTCTGTGTCGATATCGGTATCACGGTAAACGTCTATCTCATAGCCGGTAAGTTTGCCTGCCAGTTTGATATTATAACCGCCTTTTCCGATAGCCAAACTAACCTGATCCGGACGCATGAAAACTTCTGCATGTTTATTTTCTTCGTCAATTTGGATACTGGTGATTTTGGCGGGACTTAAAGCGCGCGAAATGAAGAGGGAAGGATTGGTAGTGTAGTTGATGACATCGATATTTTCGTTGCGTAATTCACGAACAATACCATGAATACGCGAACCTTTCATACCTACACATGCACCAACCGGATCGATACGGTCGTCGTAAGATTCAACAGCGATTTTTGCACGTTGACCGGGCTCGCGCACAATGCGACGGATGGTGATCAAACCATCGTAAACTTCCGGCACTTCAGCTTCGATGAGTCTTTGAAGGAAAATTTCCGAAGTGCGCGACAGGATGATTTGAGGCGTATTGTTTCTCATTTCCACTTTTAAAACAACGGCCCTGATGGTTTCGCCTTTTCTGTAAAAATCGCTGGGGATCTGTTCCGATTTCGGCAGCATCAGTTCGATGCCTTCGTCGTCGAGCACCATGATCTCACGCCTCCAGATCTGATATACTTCACCAACGATAATTTCACCTACTTTGTCTTTATACTTTTGATAAACGTTGTCTTTTTCGTATTCCATTACTTTCGACACCAAAGCCTGCCGGATATTCAGGATTTCGCGGCGTCCGAAAGCAGCAATGCTGATCGATTCCGACACTTCTTCGCCTACTTCGAAATCCGGCTCAATTTTGATGGCGTCGGAGAGTGCAATCTGGCGCGCAGCATCTTCCACCTCACCATCCTCAACAATAATACGGTTGTGAATAATCTCAAGGTCACCCTTGTCCACGTTTACAATGATGTCGAAGTTTTCATCGGAGCCGTATTTTTTAATGATTACCGAACGAAATACGTCCTCAATGATGCGCATCAGGCGTTCGCGGTCGATATTCTTGAACTCCTTAAATTCTGAAAAGCTTTCTACAAGGTTGATGCTGTCCATGGATGGCAATGGTTAATTATTGAAAACTGATTTGTATTTTGGCTTCTTTTATATTCTCGAATGCAAAGTTTTGTTCAGGAGCTTGCTCGGTTTGCTTGATCTTGTTGCGTTTTTTTGTGATGGTGGGTGCGATGGTAATACCTTGCTCATCAACAGCCTTAATAACACCGGTAGTTTCGGTGCCATCAGTAAGCGTCAGTTTCACTGAGCGGTTGATGTTTTTGCGATATTGCCTCTTCAAGGTCAGCGGATGATCGACGCCGGCCGAGGAAACCCTTAACTCAAAATCGTATTGCTCGCGGTCGAGTTTGCTTTCCAGCATACGGCTCACCTGAGCGCAATGTTCAATAGTAAGCTGGCTGTCGGCGTCGAGAAATACCATAATCACGTCGTCGCTCTTTACGACAACGTCCACGACAAAGCGGTCGCTTCCTTCGAGAAATTCCGTTACCCAGTTTTTAATCTGTTGCTTATCAATCATCTTGATGTCAATTAAAAAGGGGACCTTGGTCCCCCTCTGTATTTTCAACCTCCGCAAAAATCGCTGCAAAAATACAACAATTTAAGCCTTGATCGTCCATTCCGGGCGATTTTGTTGACTTTTAAAGTATCGGTCAACAAAAAAACCTGATACCGGAGGTAGCAGGTTTCACCTTTTGTTGTCCGACCAGGATTCGAACCTAGACAAGCAGAACCAAAATCTGCGGTGCTACCGTTACACCATCGGACAATCTGTTTGCTTTCGGCCCTGAAAGGCTACCCCGAAAGCGAGTGCAAAAATAATCTTTTTTAACACATTCCAGCAAAAATGCTCCGGGATAATTTTATTCATCGGTATAACGACCATGAAATGAGCAATTTACTTCTCGATTACAATGCGATTATTTTAGATTCTTTCCGTAGAAAAATCCTTGAAATGCCCTATCCAGACAACCCATGTAGTGTACAGATTGGGAAAAATTTGGCTTTCATTATTCGTCCGGCAGCTTATGTAGAATATGTTGGAACGCTGCATTACATAATTTGGGTATTTTTGTGGGCCTTCCGCTGATATAAGGGGGCTCAAAACCATTCGTGCAACAACAACACGTAATAATGAATTTCAAAAAGCTTAACGACCTCACAGGGTGGATTGTTTTTGGCATTGCCACGCTGGTGTATTTTCTGACGCTTGAACCCACCGCCAGCTGGTGGGATTGTGGCGAGTACATCGCCACCGCCTACAAACTTCAGGTTGGTCACCCTCCCGGAGCCCCGCTGTTCCAGATGATCGGGCGCTTTTTCAGCCTCTTTGCATTTGGCAATGTTACTCAGGTGGCACTGATGATTAATATCATGTCGGCCATTTCGAGCAGCCTGACGATTTTGTTTTTGTTTTGGTCGATAACCTTACTTGCCCGCAAAGTCATCATGGACGGTGGCAGAGAAGATGATGCCAGCGCCCAGTATCTTGTTTTGGCTGCCGGTGCCATTGGTGCTCTGGCCTACACCTTTTCCGACTCGTTTTGGTTTTCGGCTGTGGAAGGCGAGGTTTATGCGATGTCATCGTTTTTCACGGCACTTGTGTTCTGGGCAATCCTGCGCTGGGAACGGGTGGCCGACGAACCGCACAATTACCGCTGGCTGCTGTTCATAGCATACCTCGTAGGCTTGTCCATCGGTGTGCATATGCTCAACCTGCTGGCTATTCCGGCAGTAGTTTATGTGTTTTACTTCAAAAAGTTCAAGCCTACGTTCAAGGGTTTTATTCTGGCAGGTGTTGTATCATTAGCCATTCTGGGCTTCATCATGAGCTTTGTGATTCCGCAGGTTGTTAATCTGGCCAGCAAGTTTGAGCTGTTCTTTGTAAACACGATCGGAATGCCTTTCAACTCGGGTACGCTGGTATATTTTGCATTGCTTATCTCGCTCATTGTATTTGGTCTTCAGTACACTGCCAAAAAGAATATGCCAAAACTCAACACGGCTATTCTTGCTTTCATGTTTATTCTGATCGGCTATTCCTCGTTCTTCATGATCATCATCCGCTCCAATGCCAATACGCCCATCAATGAAAATGAGCCAAACGATGCCATTTCTTTGCTTGCGTATCTCAACAGGGAGCAGTATGGCGACTGGCCGCTCCTGCACGGTCAATACTACAACGCTCCTGTGGTGGATTATGCCGATGGTTCGCCTGTTTACGTTAAAGATAAAAAGGCCGGCAAATATGTTATTACAGATCAGCGAAAGGGCACCAAACCAATCTACGACGATAGGTTTACCACGCTTTTTCCGCGTATGTGGAGCAATCAGAAGCAAAGCCACATCAGCATGTACAAGCAATATTCCAGTTCAGGAATACCAATCAGGGTTACAAAATCCGACGGTACTTCGGAGGTGCTTTACAGGCCTACCTTTGGCGATAACCTGCGCTTTTTCTTCGGATATCAGCTCAACCACATGTATTTCAGGTATTTCATGTGGAACTTTGTGGGTAGGCAAAACGATATTGAAAGTCAGGGTGAGATTGATGCAGGCAATTGGATCAGTGGCATTAATGCCATCGATAAAATAAGGCTTGGCGACCAAAACAATCTACCCGAAAGCATGAAGAATCCCGCCAGAGCCCGCTTCTTTTTCCTGCCTCTGCTCCTTGGACTTGCTGGGCTTTTCTGGCATTTGAAGCGCAATGCTCAGGATGCATGGGTGGTGTTTATGCTCTTTTTGCTCACCGGTATTGCCATTGTTGTTTATCTCAACCAGACGCCTTATCAGCCGCGTGAGCGCGACTACGCCTATGCCGGCTCGTTTTATGCCTTTGCAATCTGGATTGGCTTTGGTGTGGTCTGGCTATATGAGCTATTGACGAGGGTCCTAGGTAATAAAACCACCACCGTTGCAGCAGCCACTGCACTGAGTCTTGTTGTGCCTGCCATCATGGCTGCTGAGGGTTGGGAAGGTCATGATCGTTCGGGGCGCTATGCGGCACGCGATTTTGCCAAAAGCTATATGGCCGGCTGTGCGCCAAATGCAATAATCTTTACCAACGGCGACAACGATACTTTCCCTTTATGGTACGTTCAGGAAGTGGAAAATTTCCGGACTGATATGAGGGTGGTGAATTATATGCTTGCCTCGGGCGACTGGTATGTGCATCAAATGGCCAAGAAAGTTTATGAATCGGATCGCCTGCCCCTGACATTGACACCAGATCAGTATAATAAAGGAGTAAACGAATATATTCCGGTACTGGAGCGAATCGAGGGTCCAATAGAGCTTCGTGAAGCCATAAAGTTTATCGCCGACGACCGCGATCAAACCAAAGTGCCGCTGCAAAGTGGCGAAAGAATTAATTATTTGCCTTCACGCAAACTAAAGATCACTATCGACAAAGATGCCGTCATTCGTAGCGGTGCCGTCCCGGCAAGCATGCGCGATCAGATTGTGGACGAAATTGTCTGGGAGGTAAAGCAGAACGGATTATATAAAAACGACCTCATGCTGCTTGACTTTATTGCTACCAACAACTGGGAGCGTCCCATCTACTTTGCCAATCCGAATAGCGTAAGCAAGGTGCTCGATGCCGACAAATACTGTCATATGGAAGGGGTGGTATTTCGATTTATTCCGGTTATCGCTCCCGAATACTACCGCAATATGGGCGGCGTAAATGCCGAAGCCTCTTACGACGTACTCGTCAACAAAGCCAGCTGGGGCAATCTGCATCTCGACAAGGTAACGGTTGACCGTGAATCGTATCGCAACTCAGCGCTCGCAAAGCAAAGCTATATGCGTACCGCTCAAGCGCTTATTAACCTGAAGCGCAACGATAGCGCAATACGGGTTCTTGATCGCAGCATCGAACTTTTCCCGCACAACAAGATCACCTTCGACTATTATATGCTGCCCTGGGTTGACTTGTATTTTGATGCAGGAGCGCCCGAGAAAGCAAAAAACATCATGCGCATACTTTCGAACCGTTACCTGGATGATCTTGAATATTACAACAGGCTTGCTCCCCGTTTTGCCACTTATTACGACCGACAGACGCAGGAGGCTTTGGCTGTCATTCAGCGCTTGTCGGACACCGCTAGGCAAAAGGATATGAAAGATTTTAGCGATGAACTGGAAAACGCTCTGGATATGCAGCTCAAAAAAATGGGAATGTAAATCGCATATTTGAGTTTATAAACAACGGCTCGTCAACAAGAATGGCGGGCCGTTGTTTTTATATCAGGGATTTTGCATCTTTACAACTTAAGCGCAAAGTCATGGATATCAATATACTTAAAGAAGCGGTTTTTATATTCGGCGCTTCTATACTCATTTTTCTGGCTTTTCAGCGTTTCAGCCTTCCTTCAGTGCTGGCTTATATGCTTGCCGGCATGTTGCTCGGCGGCAGCGGACTTGGCTTGATAAAGTCATCACACCAGATGGAACTTTTTGCCGAGGTGGGAATCATTTTTCTGTTGTTCATCATTGGAATCGAATTCAGCATCAAGGGACTTTTACGCATTGGCCGGGCTGTTTTTTTAGGGGGAAGTCTGCAGGTAGGTTTTACAATTCTCATCGTCACAATGATCGGATTGGTCTTTGGTCTGGCAGCGCCAAAGTCAGTTTTTCTGAGCTTTCTCATTGCACTCAGCAGCACGGCCATCGTTTTAAAACTGCTGCAGGAAAAGGGGATGACCACAAGCCCGCACGGAAAACTCTCGCTGGCCATTCTGATTTTTCAGGACATCATCATCATTCCGATGATATTGCTTGTTCCAATTCTTGCCGGAAATGGAGGCAATGTTGGCCTTGAATTGCTGCTGATGTTGCTGAAATTTGCCGCTGTGCTTGTTGCTCTGTATTTTCTTTCCCGTACTGTTGTGCCTATTATTCTGGATCGCGTTATTAAGACCCGCAGCCGGGAACTCTTTCTGCTCACCATCGTCACAACCATTTTTGCTGTGGCCTGGATGACCCACGAGCTGGGCCTATCGCTGGCTATTGGAGCATTTTTTGCGGGCCTGATTATCAGTGAGTCAGATTACAGTCACCAGGCAACAGCCAACGTATTGCCTTTCAGGGAGTTGTTTTTGAGCTTCTTTTTTGTTTCGGTAGGCATGCTCCTCGATCTCAGTTTCTTTTTTGAACATATTCTGGCAATAGTCGCGCTCACCCTTGCACTGCTCGTTGTCAAAACACTCATCGTTTTTCTTACAATTATACTGCTCAGATATCCTGTAAGAACAGCGCTCATGACTGCCCTGGCATTGTTTCCGGTGGGGGAATTTTCGTTTCTGCTGGCCTCGGTTGGTTTGCGTAGCGATTTGATAACCAACGAAGTGTATCAGTATTTTCTGGCTTCAAGCATCATCACCATGGGTTTGACGCCTTTTTTGATGGGCTATGCCGAACCTATCAGTGACTTTCTGATCAGATCGCTACTTCCACGAAAGGTGCGTCGCCGGTTGATGTCGTTCAGGGCGCTTCGCAAACAGCATGAAGCTGAAACGCATCACGAAATGGCTGATCATCTGGTGGTTGTGGGATTTGGGGTCAATGGAAGGAATGTAGCCAAAGCTGCAACGGAAACTGGAATACCTTTTATTGTGGTCGAACTTGATCCTGATGTCTATAAGACGGCACGGGATGCTGGTGTACCTGTGCTTTTCGGGGATGCCGCCGACGAAATTATTCTTCAGCATGTAAAAATCCAGAAGGCCCGGGTTGCAGTTATTGCCATCTCAGACCCCGATTCTACAAAGAAGATCATCACCCAAATGCGTATGATCTCCGAAACGGTACACATCATTGTAAGGGCGAGGTACGTTGAAGAAATCGCTGATATTCTTCGTATTGGAGCCGATGAGGTTATCCCTGAAGAGTTCGAGACCTCGATAGAAGTGTTTACACGTGTTCTCAATCATTACCTCATTCCCTACGATAAAATACAGTCCTTTATCAGCCATATCAGGGCACACAACTACGAAATGTTGTGTGCTCCGGGATCAGCCGAAAATTGCCCGCCGCACCTGAAGCTGCACATACCGGAAATGGTCATTGCTACCTTGCCTGTGCAAAGAGGTGGCAATAAGATTGTTGGCCGAACCTTGCGCGAAAGCGGGTTGCGCAGCCGTTATGAAGTTACAGTTTTGGCCATCCGGCGAGGACAGCAATATATCACAAACATAAGTCCTGATACCACTATCGAAACCGATGATATGCTCTACCTGTTCGGACATCCGGAGAATATTGCCAAAGTGAATTCTTTTCTTTTGCTGGAGGAGGTGTGAACATGCGGGAAAAACTGGATTTTCCTGTGTTGCTAATTGATGGCGATTGCAGTCTTTGCAACACATCGGTAAAACTGATTTTAAAACTTGAGGGCAGGCCGGTGCTGCGATTTGCTGCAATAAATTCGAATGTTGGGAGGGCGCTGATTTCCAAATACGATCATGATGAGGCATTGCCCGACAGTGTTTTACTCATCGACCAATCGGGTTTACACCTTAAAAGCATGGCTTTAGTGAGGATTGGGAAGCATGCCGGTGGGTGGCTTACAATATTGAGGCTTGCGGGTTCCTTGCCACGAAGCTGGGCCGATGGCTTCTACGACTTTGTAGCGCGCAACAGAAAACGCTGGTTTGGCACTGCAAAATACTGTGCAGGTGTCGGAGCCACGGATCGACAGCGTTTCCTGGATCTGTAAAATATTATAAATCTGTTAGTTGATGGTCGTATCGAGGAGTTTAAGCAGTTCTTCTCTGAGCTGGGCTCCATCGTTCACATGAATCAATTGTCCTTCGTGGGCAATGGAGATTTTCCCTGTTTCTTCCGATACGATGATAGCAACAGCGTCGCTTTGCTCGGTGATACCCAGGCCTGCACGGTGCCTTAAGCCAGGTCGTCCAGGCAGGTCGAGTTTTTTGGTTACAGGCAGGATGCAGCCCGCTGCGCGTATGCGGCCGTCGGTGATAATCATCGCACCGTCGTGCAAGGGACTGTTTTTAAAGAAGATGTTTTCTATTAGCGGCTGCGAAAGGGCTGCATCGACGATAACCCCGGTTTGTACGTATTCGAAGAGCTTGTTTTGACGCGAAACTACCATGAGTGCCCCGATATTTTTTGAACTCATCGAAACACAGGCATTGATTAATGGCTCTAATTCAGTGCCAGGTTCCGATTCCTTGAATCGGAGAAAGGGCAGAATAACATTGTACTTTCTTATGAAACGCGGTGTTCCCAGTGCAAGCAAAAACTGCCTTATCTCAGGCTGGAAAATGATAATTAACGCAATGAAACCAACACTGACGAATGCACCGAGAATTTCTCCCAAAAGCTCCATCCGCAGCAGGGTAACAAGACGCCAGAGTAGAAATATGGAAACGATCCCCAGAAAAATATTCATGGCCGCAGTGCCTCTCAATAGGTAATAAAGACTATACAACAGGCTGGCAACGAGTAAGATATCAATAATATCGAATGCCCTGAGCTGAATAAAGAGTAAAGTGGCAATGGCTGCGATATCCATTTATTTTTGCTGTTTGTGGCAAAGGTAGCTCAATTGACCCGTTTTTCTACCATGATATAGCTCCTGTGTAGTGGTGGTACGATCATGTCTTTGGGTATGATTGATGAGATTGAACACTTCAATAAGAAAAGCGTTAATCCGGTATGAATTATGAAAGTCCCAAGTTTCAGGAATTCACCCTGCCTGGTGTAAAGCATATTGACGCCCTCGACGCTTACACATTGATAATGGAAGCCAAGGCTTCACTAATTGACGTTCGGGAAGAAGATGAATATAAGGAAGGCGTTCCCGAGGCATTAAATGTTCACTTTTTTCCGCTTTCCCGATCCGTTTCGTGGGCGCCTGAGTTTAAAAATCAGCAGTGCATTATCATGTGCGCTCATGGGATCAGAAGTGTAAGGGTATGTGAGTGGCTGGCAAACCTTGGGTTTGACCATATTATGAGTTTAGACGGTGGGTTTGAGCAATGGCAGCATTCCGGGCTACCGGTCAGAAATGCTTGATAATCAGAGCTGAGATCAGCTATTCTTCAAATAGCTTTCTGACTTCTTTTAGGTCGGCTACAAGCAAAGCCGATGATTTTTCGAGTTGATCGATTAGCTCATCCAGCCCTTCATTAATGCCTTCTGCGCCACGATTCTCAAGCTCACGGGCAATACTGTATGTCTCGTCCGCCATAAAGTTGGCTACAACTCCTTTAAAACTATGTGCATCGAATTTTAGGGCTTTCAGGTCGCCCGAGGCTATGTCTTTTCGGATTGTTGCAATGCGGGTATCGCACTCACCAAGAAAAATATCGATAATTTCCAAAACAACGCTTTTATCGAAGTATTGAAAGGTATCAGTAAAAGCCGACTTATTGATCACGTTCATTGTTTGTCTCAATTAGTATCAAAATTATTGGTAGTTAGCGCCGGCGCGCAGCATGTAAAATTACTTGCTTTTAGTGATTTTCCAACGGCATGCCAAAAAAAATCAGAAACCCAGCAAGGTACCTGTCTGATAAACCGCAAAAGCCGCCAGCCAGGCCAGCAGGGTGGTGTAAACGGAGGTAAATAAGGGCCACTTCCACGCACCTGATTCTTTTTTTATAGCAGCAAAAACGGCTATACATGGAAAATATATCAGGATGAAAACCATAAAACTTAGTGCCACGAGCGGTGTGAACACAGGCTCGCCGGCCTTCGGACCTGTTTCAAAGCGTTGTTCCTGAAGTTTTTTTGCCAGGCCCTCTACCTGATTCTCGTCGGCTTCGGTCTGATAAAGTACACCCATAGTGCTGATAATGACTTCTTTGGCTGCAGAGCCGGCCAACAGGCTGATGCCCATTCTCCAATCGAAGCCAAGCGGCTGAATAGCAGGTTCGATAAAGTGCCCGATGCGCCCGATGAAGGAATTTTCCTGTTTGAGCAATCTGCGTTGCTGCTCAAGCCGGGCTATCGCTTCTTCTTTTTCGTTGCCGTGCTCATCAAGGTTTTGCTGGTGAAGTGCCTCGATTGAAGCGTCGATCCGCCGGTCTATATCCTTGCCCATCGGAAAATAGCCCAGAGCCCAAATAATGAGGCTTGCGAGCAGGATAATGCTGCCCATTTTCTTAAGATAATGCTCGCCCTTGAACCATGTTTGCCTCAATACTGATTTAGCCGTTGGAACCCGGTAGGGTGGGAGTTCCATCACAAATGGAATCTCCTGAGCCTTGAAGAGTGTGCGCTTGAAAATAATAGCCAGAATCACAGCGAACATAATACCGGTCAGGTATATACCGAAGAGTATGGTGCCTTGCCAGGCAGTAAAAAAAGCGCTGATTATCAGAATATAGACCGGATATCGTGCACTGCACGACATGAACGGAATGATCATCATCGTTACCAATCTGTCGCTACGGTTTTCGATGGTTCGTGTGGCCATGATGGCGGGCACGTTGCAGCCAAATCCCATAAGAAGAGGAATGAACGAACGGCCATGCAGCCCAACCCTGTGCATGATTTTATCGACAATAAAAGCCACGCGCGCCATATAGCCTGTTGTTTCCAAAAGGCTCAGAAAGAAAAAGAGAATCAGGATATTTGGGAGAAACACAATGACGCCTCCAACCCCGCCGATCACCCCGTCGATAATCAGATCATGCACAATACCTTCAGGCAGGGTATTGGCCAATAGATTTCCCAGGGCCGAAACGCCCATTTCAATCCACTCCATCGGATAACTGCCCAACCAGAATGTCGATTGGAATATGGCCCACATTACGAGCAGAAATACCGGATAGCTCCAGAAGCGATGGGTGAGCAGGCGGTCAATTTCCCGACTTTTGTTGGTAGTTTGTTCGGTGGCCTGACGGAAAGTTTCCTTCAGCGCCCCTTCAATAAAACCATACTTCGCATCGGTGATTACACTCTCGGGATCATCGTTGAAGATACTTTCGATGCGTTTTTGTTCCGCTTTGGAGATGCGAAATATGTCGCCCGAATTTGCACATTTCGATACCCTTTCCCATTCGGCTGTATCGCCTTCAAGCAGTTTGATTGCAATAAACCTGGGCGCAACACTGCGACTGATCAGCTCATTACCTTCGCGGCGAATGGCTTCCTGCAGGCGTGTAACAGCCGTTTCGATTTCCGGTCCGTAGTTGATATGAATGTGACGCGTGAGCGGATCGCGGTCTTCGAAAACTTCGGCCACCTTCTCGAACAATGCCTCAATTCCCTTTCCCTTCGAGGCCACAGTGGGCACGATAGGTATCCCTGTCATGCGCGCAAGATGCTCGTAATCAAAATCGTGTCCCTTTTCTTGTAGCTCATCATACATATTCAGGGCCATCACAACCCTGATGTCCATGTCGATGAGTTGGGTGGTAAGGTAGAGGTTGCGTTCTAGGTTGGAGGAGTCAACAACGTTAATAACCACGTCGGGGACTTGATCCAGAATGAAGTTACGGACAAAAAGTTCCTCCGGCGAATAACTTGTTATGCTGTATGTTCCGGGCAGGTCGGTCAGGTCGAAGCGATAGTTGTTGTGTTCGAAAGTGGCGGTTTTGGCATCCACCGTAACGCCGCTATAGTTGGCTACGCGTTCTCGCGAGTTGGAAGCGAAGTTAAACAGTGTTGTTTTACCTGAGTTGGGATTCCCGACCAGGGCCACATTGATCCGTCGCTGGCCCGGAAGCTTTTCGAGCGATAAAGCCCCTTCCAAAACTTTGACGCCATAAAAGGCCTGTCCGTTCTCGAATGGCAGATTATCAGGATGATACAACTCTATCATGGCAGCTTCTGCGCGTCGCAGCGAAACCTCGTAGCCCATGATGTTGTATTCCACGGGATCCATCAATGGGGCATGTTTTACTACGATAACCTGCTTGCCGGGAACAAAACCCATCTCCATAATACGCCGGCGAAAGGCTCCTCGACCTTTAACCTTGGCAATGATGCCTTTTTCTCCCTCTTTCAGCTCCGAAAGCAAAAGCATACGCACAGTAATTTGCATTGCAAAGAACCGCTTTTTAACATCAGTACCCAATACCCATATCTAGTGATTTATTTGGCCGTTTACTGAACAAAACAGGACTGTTTTGAACCGAAATGTTAGATTTGCCGTCAAACCTAAAATAAATAACCCCTTCGATGAAGAGAGTATTATTATTTACAGTCCTTTTGGTGTCGGTCTTTCGCGGAGAGGCCTGTACCAATTACATCGTAAGTCGCGGAGCATCAGTGGATGGCTCAACCATGATCACCTATGCCGCCGATTCGCATATTCGGTACGGCGAACTGTATTTCAGTCCTGCCCGAACCTGGCCTGCCGGCAGCATGGTTACGATCTACGATCGTAGCACCGCCAAACCGCTGGGGCAAATACCTCAGCTTAGCCAGACATATCAGACGGTTGGTTTTATCAATGAACATCAGGTGGCCGTTGGAGAATCAACATTCGGTGGACGCGAGGAGCTTGTCGACACAACAGGGATAATGGATTATGCCTATCTGATGTTCCTGTCGCTTCAGCGGGCAAAATCAGCCAGGGAAGCTATCAAGGTAATGGCCGATCTGGTTGCCAGGCATGGCTATGCCAGTTCCGGCGAATCGTTTTCGATAGGTGATGCCAATGAGGTTTGGATTTTGGAGATGATTGGCAAGGGAACGGATATGAAAACTGACAAAAAAACGGGTCAGAAATACAATGCATCAAAAGGAGCTGTGTGGGTTGCCGTTCGTATTCCCGACGGTTATATCTCGGCACATGCCAACCACGCCCGCATCACCACAATCCCCAGGGCCGACGGAAAAAAGTTTATCACGGATAAGCAGTGGGACAGGCTGATGCTGCCCGATGTTGAAGTCATTTATTCGCATGATGTGATTTCATTTGCCAGAGCTAAGGGTTATTTCACGGGAAAGGACGAAGATTTTAGCTTTAGCGACGTCTATGCTCCGCTGGATTTCGGTGCACAGCGTTTTTGCGAGTTGCGCGTTTGGGCCATGTTCAATCATGTGTCGGACGACATGGTTAATTATTGGAGTTATGCCACAGGTAAGGAAAAGTCGCCGCGTATGCCATTATTTATTAAACCAAAGCGAAAGCTTAGCGTGCATGATCTGATCTCATTCAAGCGCGATTATCTCCAGGGTACCGAGCTAGATATGTCGCAGGATGCAGGAGCTGGTCCATTTGGATTGCCCTATCGTTGGCGGCCTCTCACCTGGAAATATGAGGGCAATGAGTATTTTCACGAAAGGGTGACAGTGACCCAGCAAACTGGTTTTTCGTATGTGGCGCAGATGCGTTCGTGGCTGCCTGATCCGGTAGGCGGCATCATCTGGTTTGGCGTTGACGATGCAGGACAGTCGGTGCATGTGCCTTTTTATGCCGGAATCAATGAAGTACCGCTTCAATGGCGCGAAGGTTATGGCGATATTCTAACCTATGTGGACGATGCTGCATTTTGGGTGTTCAACAGGGTGGCTCACTTTGTTTATCTGTTCTACAGCAGGGCAATTCCCGATGTAAGAAAAGTGCAGGCTGAGCTGGAGCAAAAGTTTCGCAATGTTGTTGCCGAAACCGATTTGCAGGCTGCGAAGTTATACGCCAATGATCCGCAGGGTGCGAGGGATTATATGACAGCTGTTTCGGCTGGATTGGCAACGGAAACCATAGACCGCTGGACAAAGCTTGGAGGTTTTCTTCTTGTAAAATATTTAGACGGTAATGTGAAGCAGGAAGAAGACGGCGAATTTATCCGCAATCCATGGGGTTACCCCGCTTCACCCAAACATCCCGGTTATCCAGATGCATTTAAACGTGTCATCGTAACCGAAACGGGTGAAAAATTTCTGTACCCCGCGCATTGAAATTGCATCAAGAAAAAAGCAAAGCCGGCTCAGAGGGCCGGCTTTTTGCTTATCTGGAATTTGTGTTTGGGATTTCAGGGGTTTGGGATTTGATAAATCAAAGCATTGATACGATAGCCCGGGAGGTTTTTGTACCAGTCGGGGAATTGCACGCCTCCACTTGTGGCCCATGGGGCAAATTTGAGGTGTGCGCCTACAATGTCCTGTTTTTCAATAGGATAGTCGAACGACTCATAAATATTGATGGCCCAGGGAAGATTAGTGCTGGTAACATAGTACTTATTCTGTGAAGGATTACTGGCATCGTCGAGCGTACCCATAAGCGAGAGATCGGCAAGGTCGGTTGGCGGATAGCCTGGCAGGTGAACTTCCACTGAACGATTTTTATTGACGATGATAAAAGGGTTGAAATTCCCGATATCGAGGTCGTTGATGGAAACGGCACCGGCTTTAAACTGAATGTTCATTTCCATGGTAACAGGTTGCACATAAGGTGCTCCGGGTGTGGTGTTTACGCCAATGCCCGCACCGGGATGCGGCATGTGAGCAAAGGCGTTATCGAACAGGATAAAGGTAGCCCTGGTTTGTCCGGCCTCTGTGCCGTTGGACGAAAGCGTAATTATATTGTCGGTAAGATAGTTGCTGTTGACTGAAAGAATGTCGTCGGGTGTAACATTTCCCATGAGTTGAAAGCCAAAGCCGTTTTCAAATGAGGCACCGAAAGCTTTGACAGTGAAAGTGCCTTTAACATTTTGAACTTTATTGGCATTGTCAGAGGTTATTTCGAACTGGTAATCAATGACCATGTCGTTGAAGTCGTAATCGCCTTTTGCTGGCCAGAGATCTTCGAATGCCAAGGTTCCGGGACCGGTGGCCGGGTATAAATTGGTTGTTCCTCCGCCGGGTTCTCCAAGCGGGAGATTAACAATCCCTGGATTAAAGCTCTGAACGCCGGCATTGTCGATGGCGTGAAACGAAATGCTTACAAGTGTTGTTCCTGTTGGGGCAGATGCCTGAATAGGCACTGTTGGATTACCATTGGGCAGAGCGCCTATCAGGACACCTGATGGTGGAAAAGTGCCTGCAGTGTAGGTTGTTCCGTCAATGATGATCGCACTGGCATTTAACGGGAAAGAATTTATAAGTATGTGTGTTACAGTTCCGTCAGGGTCTGAAGCAGTGAATAAAGAGGGATTTACCGCGAAAGGTACATTATCGCCGGGATGGGGTATTTCGGGAGCGGTAGATGAAGATGCTGTAGGACGCTGTTCTACACCAAACTTAATGCCTGTGATATGGTCCGCGCCAAGGCTGATTTCGGTGTAACCTTCCAGATTAAGCGGAAGTGCGCTGTTACCAGCAGCAGTCCCGGTATAAACCCATTCGTTGCTTCCCAGCGTTTTGGCCGGAGGTGCGCTGCCTGGCGTTCCCTGATTCACCGTAAGCTCAAGCCGATAATTTCCAAATGGTAGGCCTTCGGTTGAGAAGCTTCCGTCGGGCTGAACAGCCAGAGATTTAACGATAATATTAGCGCTGTTTACGATATTCACATACAGCGGTGCGCTGTTGACATTGTTGATAGGATTGCCGTCTATCAGGCTGTTTGTTAGTCCATTGGGATCGTGATAAACATTGCCGCTGATGCTCAGGATGCGTACCAAACCTGTGAGGGCGATCATGTCGAGGCCTCCTGCTGCGGCAGAGTTGGTATTGAGCGGGAAATAGGTAGTATTGTTGAAATTAATGAAGTTTGCAGCTGTTCCGCCGGCTGGAAAATCAGCTGCAGCCAACGAATAACCATAAACGGTTTGACCATCGACGATGCCGAAGTCGGAGAAGGTTAAGAAAACGCCGCCAATTCCTTGTCCGGTTAGGGTAGTGCTGGCGAGCAGATTACCAGTACCGTTGTCGCGGCGCAATACGACGGAGTTCTGGTTAGGGACAACATTTACCGATCCGTAATGTGTTGAGTTAACCCGTATCAGATTGGAGTATTGTGATGGGTTTCCGAAACCGTCGAGCCCAGTAATCACACCAACTACAAAAGCATCGTGCTGTCCGATAGCTCCACGCTCCATAACGGCAAAACCCTGATTTGAGGCCGTTGACAGCGCTATGCCTCCGGGTACAATCACGTCGAGCCTTTCAATATTATTGTTGTTGCCATTGCCGTCGCCTGTGTTGGCAAATAAATTGTCAGAGCCACGCAGCAAATTGGTGTTGCCTGTAAATGCCGACGACATATTGGGCTCGTAGGGTGCTTTCAGATCAATGTTGCTGCCTGTCAGATTGCCAAAGTAAAACATCAGGTCGCGGGGATTGCTTACCTGGCTGTTGTTTACCCTACGGAAAAATACCTCGACCGGGATTGGTTCGTAAGCATACGCTTTTCCAGCAGCTTCAATGGCCAACAGCGATAAAACATGATCGGTAAACGAACTGGAAGCGAACCTATAGTTATAGGTGTTCCCGGAAAGTGGCGAAGAGGGTGCTCCCGTAGCTGTGTAATTAGTTGTTGAAGTTGAGCTTGCCGTGTTTGTTTGGATGGCTGTAATCCCGTTTTGGGCCATGAGCCCGGGCGCAAATGCAAGCAATGACAATGCAGCTAATAGCAGCCCGGAGTTTATCAGTTTTCGTGATTGAGTAATCATAGCGGTTTCTCAATTTGGCGTTATGCTATAAAATCCGAAAATAATTATGAAAGATGTTATTCTCTATCAAAAAATGTGCAGAAAGTTACAGTGTTCTGAATATCAATGTTATTCTGAAAAAAAGATATTTCATTGCATTACTTTTAATCCAATTCTGGGATTGATTTTTCTATTTTGAGCCTATATTCCATAATATAGTTTCTAAAGCAAAAAGGCCGGACAATTTGCCGGCCTTAGAACAAAGCTGAAAAAAGTCTATTTGCTGATTGTGATTTAATTAAGATTAACGGTCAGATTAGCGCCGGAGAGATTCAATACGGTTTCCTTACCCGCAAAGCTCACTTTGACCGATTTTTCGAAGGTGGGCAGCGTCAGCTTCATCACATAGCTTTGCTGAGCTGTGAGGAAGGCGCGCTGGTACGACACATTCTGGCTATTGGTCACCTGAACCAATCCGCTTTGCGAAGGATTAAAGGTAATTTGATAATCCTTGGTCGTTTTCCAGTCAAAGTTAGCCGGTACCTGAAGCTGCTCCATCGATTCCGGTGTCTTTGGCTCAAAACGATCCTTCCTGCATGCGGTCATTGCCATCGTGGCGACAATCATTATAAGGAGTATTCTTTTCATGGTCTTGCGTGTTGATGTTGTAATAATCGCAAAGTCTGTGCCAAACATGAAAATAAGTTTAAAATATTGATTATCAAAGTCTATTTAAATTTGTTGTCATTGCATGTTGTCCCAATATAGGAAATCATGATTGATATTGGAAAGTTATATTAACATTCAGAAAACAAAAAAAAATTAATTTCACGGGGTTTTTAGCCAAGTCAGGGGAAAAGTATTTTAAGATGGAAAATTCTAAAGAAATGTATAAAGTCTTAATCATAGATGACGAGCACAAATGGGCGCGCAATATAGGACAATGGTTGAAAAAGTCATTCCCGGATCTGGAGGTGGTTGTCGCATTCACCGGAAAGGAAGGCCTTGATGAAGCTGAAAAGGCAGCTCCTGATGTTTTCATCGTCGATATTTTGCTGCCCGATATGAACGGGCTTCAGCTTACGCGTTTATTAAAGAGTTCTCCTGCCTATGCCAATATTCCGATTGTGCTCATGACTATTATGCAATCGGATGAGCGTCTTCTTTTTGAGGCACTCGAAGCCGGTGCAGACCTGTATCTGCAAAAGCCATTTGAGCCTGCTGAATTGCAGGAAGTGATCAGTCGATGTCTCGATTTTGTAAACGCTCATAAAGTGCTGTTAAACAAACAGAATGAGGTCGACAATTTGCGTTGGTCGCTTCGGCAAATGTCGCGTGGTTCCTCGATCAGACCCAGGCACAAGCCCTTTTTTGAGCAACGAGCACTTCGAGCAATGCAAATGTTCGAGAGTGCTCCTGATGCCATAGCAATTACCTTAGCCGACGGGATTATTCTGGAAGTCAACAATATGCTTTGTGAGTATTCCGGCTACTCCAAATACGAATTGGTCGGAAATCATTTTTCCATACTCTTTAGCGATGCTCAGTTGCAAAAACATCCTTTCGAGAAGTTCCGTGTGTTGTCGGGAGAAGTTGTGGAAAATGAGCGCAGAATACGTCAGAAAAGCGGATTTGAATTCCCGGTTTGGATGAAATCGATGCTTTTGCCTGATGGAACGGTAGTTTCTTTTTTGCGCGACATCACGCAGATAAGGCAAACCGAACAAGAGTTGAAGCGACAAAGGGCTTTTTCTCAGAATATTACCGATAAAATACCCAATATCGTTTACATTCACGATCTGGGGACAAAGCGAAATATATATGTAAACCGTAGTGTTGCCCTTCAATTAGGCTATCCCCCTGAGGTGCTAACCGATGAGGATGACGATTTCCTGAAGCAGGTAATCCATCCCGATGACTATGGAATGTTTGATAATTTTTATGCTTCAGCAAATCTGGAAGACCCCGATCTGATATTCCATTTTGAATACCGAATGAAGACTTTTGCCGGTGAATGGCGCTGGTTTAAAGGCTACGAGCGTGTTTGGGAACATCACGATGGCAAGATAAATATGCTGATTGGTTCCGTGCTCGACATTACATCTGAAAAAGAGAAGGAAGAAGCCATCAAACGCAGCGAACGAAACTATCGGGAATTGATGGAGCTTTTCCGGACACTGGCCGACAATATGCCTGATATGCTTTGGGCCAAGGATGTTCAAAAGCGATTCATCTTTGTCAACCAATCCATATGTCAGAATCTTCTTCATGCTAAAGATATCCATGAGCCCATTGGCAAAACAGATCTCTATTTTGCTGAACGTATTAAGGCTGAGCAACCTGATAATCCCAATTATCACAATTTCGGCAGAATCTGTCAGGACTCGGATGAAATAATTATACAAACGAAACAACAGGGTCAGTTCGATGAATATGGTAATGTAAAAGGAAAGTTTCTTTACCTTGATGTCATCAAAGCTCCAATTTTCGACGAACAGGGCGAGTTGGTTGCTATTGTTGGTGCAGGCCGCGACATTACCGCTCGCAAACGTCAGGAAAAGTACCTTTCCATTCAGCATGCTGTGGCAGAGGCACTTGTAACTTCTGATAGCCTGAAATCGCTGATAATGACCATTGAAAAAGAGCTGAGCAGTGTTGTCGATACCTCAAACTTTTATGTGGCATTGATCAACGAGTCGAGTGGCAAGTTGTATACACCTTATTTAAAGGACGAAAAAGACGATATCCGCGAATGGAATATCGAAGGCTCTGCCACAGGACTTGTGATCAAAACTGGAAAACTTCTTCATTTGAGAGGTCATGATATTGAGGAGTTTATCAAAAGCGGAAAATTAATTTCAATTGGTTCAATATCGGCTGCCTGGCTTGGAGCTCCGCTTATCTGCAACGATGATGTTGTTGGAGCGCTTGTGCTTCAAAGCTATCACGATGCCAATGCTTTTGATGAGCAGGACGTTGAGTTGCTCGGGTTTATGGCCAATCAATTGGGGGTTTACATCCAAAGGATGAAGGCTCTTGACCAAAACAGGCTTCTTAGCCTTGCTGTTGAGCAAAGCCCCGCTGGTGTAATGATTACCAATGCCTTTGGAAGGCTGCTCTACACTAACAAAAGGTTTATTGAGATTTCGGGTTATGATATGTCAATTTTATCGGCACTTAACCCTGAGGTCCTGATGCAAATGTTTGATAACGAATCGGTTGTTGACGAAATTTACCAACACATCAGGGCAGGAAAAGGCTGGAGCAATCAGCTTCAGCTTACCCGTCCCGACAAATCAAAAGTGTGGCTTAGCATTTCGTTGGCATCCCTTTTCAACGATGCCGGAAAAATTACGAACTGGTTAGTAATCATCGAAGACAACACAGAAAAGCAAAAAATGGTCGATGATCTGATTGAAGCCCGTGACAAAGCGGAGGAAAGCGATCGACTTAAATCGGCTTTCCTTATGAATATTAGTCACGAAATCCGTACTCCACTCAACAGCATCATGGGTTTTGCCGATCTTTTGGCAGGGCAGACCACAAATCCTGAGGAAGTTAGAAAACAGGGTGCCCTGATTTACAAGAATGGACACCGATTATTGAACCTCATCAATAACATACTAAAGATCAGCAAAATAGATGCAGGGGCAGAAACCCTCAGTTTAACTGTTTTTAGTCCTGCAAAACTTATCGAAGAGGTTGTGAGCCTGTTTTCACCGCAGGCTTCAAAGCGGGGTCTTGAATTATCAGCAGTGGTATCATCTGTTGAATCCAGCCTAATGGTTGAAGCGGACAGGCTCAAGATACATCAGGTGATTGACAATCTGGTAGGCAATGCATTGAAGTTCACCGAAAAAGGCAGCATAAAACTTGGCTTCGAAGTTGGCGACGGCAAGCTGAAATTCTTTGTCAGCGATACAGGCAGGGGAATACCGCAATCCGAGTATGGGAAAATTTTCGAGCGCTTCTATCAGGCAGATACTTCCCTCAACAGGGGCTACGAAGGCGTAGGTCTCGGACTGGCTATTTGCCGCTCGATGGTAAACCTCATGGGTGGAAAGATCTGGGTTGATTCGGTAGAAGGAAAAGGATCGGAATTTATGTTCGAGATTCCAGTGAGGTTCATCAACGCAGAGCCTGAAAATGTTCTGACAAATCAATTGCCACAGCAATGGGAAAAACACTCAAAAGAAAGCAAAACGATCATGGTTGTCGATGATGACGAACCCAGCCTATTGATGATGAAGGCTATGCTTTCCAGTGCCGGCTATAAAGCTTTATTTGCATCCGGTGGATATGAAGCACTTGACCTGCTGAAGCAAAACCCGGAAATCAGCCTTATCCTGCTCGATATTAAAATGCCGGTGCTCGACGGGATGGAGACACTGAAGCAAATAAGACAAATGGGGATTAATGCTGTGATTGTCGCTACAACGGCATACGCCTTGCCCGGCGATGAGCAGCGAATTCGACAATCGGGTTTTGATGACTACATCTCGAAGCCGATTAACAGAACACAAATTGTGAATCTGTTGAATAAACACCTTCATCATTAAAACCTCTAATTACATCGATTAACCTTATATGAGTATTTTTGAATGAATTTTTCAGCAAGATCTGCTGGTGTTGAATGTAATTATTTGATACACAATTCATCACTTAGAAAGGGTGTGACAGTCTAATAGTTTTTTTTCAATTGGACGTTTGATAAGTACGAAATTGATTAAATTGCACGTTATTGGGCTTTGCACAATTTTGAAAGGAATATGCTAAAAGACAAGGTAATTGTTGTAACCGGAGCCTCCAGCGGAATTGGCGAAGCCACAGCACTATTGCTCGCCGAACAAGGGGTGAAACTCGTACTTATGGCCCGCAGAAAAGAACGGCTGGAAGCACTGGCCCAAAAGGTGAACGATTTGGGTTCGGAAGCAATGGTAATTCCAGTCGATCTTGTTAACCGTGATCAGGTGCTTGAGGCTTTTAAGCAGGTGCACAGCAGGTTCGGATATGTGGATGTGCTTATCAACAATGCCGGCCTGATGCCGGTATCTTTCATGGACAAGCTCAAGCTCGACGAATGGGACAGGATGATCGACGTTAACCTGAAGGGCTTACTCTATTGCATCGCCGGAGTTTTAACCGGCATGAAAGAAAGAAAATCAGGTCATATCATCAATGTGTCATCGGTGGCCGGCCGTCGGGTATGGCCCGGATTTGCCGTGTACAATGCCACTAAATTTGGTGTGACGGCCCTGTCGGAAGCCATGCGCATGGAACTGACGCCTACCTTTAATATCAGGATTACGGTGATTGAGCCAGGGGCTGTTGCAACCGAACTGACCCAAACCATTACCGACCAGGATATTCTGGATAGTTTTGCCAAAAGGCGTATTACTCCCCTTCAGGCCAATGATATAGCAAGAGCGATAAAATATGCCGTTACACAGCCGGAACACGTAAACGTAAGCGAGGTTGTTGTAATGCCCAGTGCACAGATGTAAGGCCAGGAAATTCCCGGGGGGATATTTCTGTCGGCTAAACAAATCCGGACCTCTTGTCCGGATTTTTTTTGCTCATGACTAAACTTTTCCATGGCAGAGGTATCTAATATTGCAAATCAAACATCAGAAAATATGAAACAGACGGCATTTTCGCTGATTGGCCTAAGCCTGCTTATTGTTGCAGCGCTGGTATCATGTAAAAAATCTGAGGATTCCGAGTCCTCAGTGCTCAACCGACAATCCAAACTTGAAGCATTTGCCGAGGAGGCTTTCGATGAGGTATCCGAAATTTCCGATCAGGCTTATTATGCAAGCCTTCCCGGATTGAAAGGCGGCGATAACGATCCATCGCGTCTCGGACCTTGCGCAACCATCACCCTTGACACTACCGTAATGCCAAGGGTTTTGACCATTGACTTCGGAACAGAGAATTGTTTGTGCAATGATGGTAAATATCGCAGGGGTATGATCATTGTCACCTTTAATGGTCGCTGGCGCAGGCCCGGGACTGTGGTTACCCACACATTCCAGAATTATTTCGTGAACGACAACCATGTACAAGGCTCCAAAGTGATGACCAATCAGGGTTTTGTGAACGGTAAAATGACGTTCAGCCACGTGAACAATGGCAGTGTAACCTTTGCCCAGAATGGCGAATCGCTTACCTGGCAGTCCGAAAAAACGCATGTCTGGATTGAGGGTTTTGGCACTCCCCGTTGGCGCGATGATGTGTTCCTCATTTCCGGTTTCAGCAATGTGAGTCACAGCAATGGGCGCACCGTGGAAAGGTTGATCATCGAGCCGCTAAGACGCGAGCTGAGCTGCCGGTACTTCGTGAGCGGAAAGGTTCGTATTACGCCCTCCAATGCACGTCAGCGAATACTCGACTTTGGCGATGGAACCTGCGATAACCAGGCCACCATCACCATTGGCGATCAGGTAATTGTGATCACATTGCCCTGATTTTTGGCAAAAGCAATAAATGCGGAATGTGGCACGAGAGCAGGGAAGCGTTCTTTGAATCGATGGTAAAGGCTTATGGTCCAAAGCTTTACAGTCTGATCAGAAGCATCGTGCTCAACCATGACGACGCCGACGATCTGCTTCAGGAAACGCTAATTAAAGCGTGGAATGGTTTGGCAAGCTTTCGCAATGAAGCTTCCCATGCTACCTGGCTCTATCGCATTGCCCTGAATGAAGCCTTAAAGCACCAGCGTCGGGCTGCCTTGAAAAAGCGTTTTATGTTCAAGAGGTCCGGCAATCATCAAACATCAGCAGCTGAAGAAGATGCCGAAACTGTGCTTACTGCTGCACTGGAAAAACTCAGCCCAAGGCAGCGAAGTATTTTCGCCATGCATTATTTCGATGAGCTTGCCTTCAGCGACATTGCTTCGATGCTTGGAATTTCAGAAGCTACGGCCAAAGCCACCTACCACCAGTCGGCCAACAAAATAAAGCAGTTCATTCACTTATATGCAGATAACTGAATATTAATGTTTTATGAGAAAAATGATAAAGCCATTTGATGCACCAACTGGCTATTTTGATAGCCTTTCCGGAAGAACCGAAAAGAATGCCGCAGCGCGAGCTTCAGCTCGTCAGAGTTTTTTGCCCAAGGCAATAGCTGCATCATTCCTTTTGTTGCTTGCCGCTGGTACTACCTTAATGTTGGTTCAACATCGCCTGAATGATCACGAATCAACTATAGCAAAGCAAAACTCGGCAGTAATGGCTGACGAATTGCTTTATAACACCTTCGATCTCAATGAGTCATCGATTGGCCCGCTTTCAACGGCTATCGACTGGGATATGCTGTTTGACGAGAGTCTGCTGAATGATACCAGGCCGCACGAGATTGCCGAATACATTTTTGAACAAGACGATTTTAATTTTTAGACCCATGAAATCTATCACAAGATTAAACTTGATTTTATTGTTCGCGGTATTGCCTTTCGTTATAAAGGCTCAGCCGCCACAGGCTCCTTTCAGGGAGCGAATGGAAGCTGCCAGAGTGGCCTATATCACGCGAAGCATGCAGCTTAGTCCTCAGGAGGCCCGCATTTTCTGGCCCTTGCACGATGCTTACATCGAAAAGATTAAAGCACAACGGCAGGCCCGCATTGAAGGGAGGCGTGAGCCTCTGAATTTCGACGAGATGTCGGATGCCGAAATCAATAAATTTCTTGACAGACGACTCGACCTTGCAGAAGCTGCAATGAAGGCCCGCAAAGAGTTTATCAATCAGCTGCGCAAGGAACTCTCGCCCCGCAAGGCGGCTATGTTTATCAGGGCTGAGGATGATTTTCAGCGGGATGTTGTCGACCGACTCCGTCCCGACGACGACCGGACAATGCCTCCGGCCCGTCGCAGGCGCTGAATCAGAAAAGATCAGTATAGTCGCCTGACTGGTCCTGATTGAAGAAAAGTCTTTCGTGTATTATGGGTAAAAGTCGCGCCAGCCGCGGCCCCCAATGCTCAAGAAACAATTGCCTGCACCCGGCTATGGCGTTTTCACGCATGGCCGGGTCGGCCTTTTTATAAAGCATCACAAAATCCTTGAGATCCTGATATACATCGGCCAGATGCTCGCTGATGCTGCCGGTGAGGCTTGTTGGTTCGCCAAATTCGTTTTCGCCGATATACAGAAATTCATCCTGCATATCGAAAAGTGCCCTCATATCCAGAAAAACACCATCCCATTGCTCTTCAGTAACATAGCGTTCGTTGGCTTCGGGGTATTCAGGCTCAATCTCCGGCATTAGCGCACCACGAAGATAGAGCAGGGGTATCAACTTGCCAAGGGTACCAAAGGCCACCACGGGCTCCGAACCACTTGCACTTTCGATAAAGTTACAGTATTCGGTGGCTACTGCGGCCATTTCTATCACGTTGCGCGAAAGGGTAGGGTCGTTCGACATCAGCTCATTGAAATTGTTTGAACAATGGAAACCAATCCTTTAAGATTACGTTTGTTGTTGTATTCAGGGGTTGAATTCGTGAAAAATGGTGTCCGTGAATTTCTGAATAAAGTCAGGGTTTTTAACAGTCATTAAATTCCCAGCGATTTCAGCATTCTGTCGATTTGACCATCAAGTTCGGCTTCCGCTTTTTTGTAATCTTCCACGCGTTCCAGCTTGCCTTTAACACCAAAGTAGAACTTGATCTTCGGCTCGGTACCCGAAGGACGCATACTGATTTTGCTTCCGTCGGCAGTAAAAAACTGAAGCACATCCGACTTGGGCAACGCTATCGGGCTGGTCTGTCCTGTGCGCAGATCGCGGCTGGTTCGGTTCAGGTAGTCTTTTATTACCACCAAAGGCTGACCGCCAATCTCGGCCGGAGGATTGCTGCGGAAACGTTCCATAAGTGCTTTGATTTCGGCTGCGCCCTGCATTCCTTTCTTGGTAACCGAGAGTAGCTTTTCTCTGTAAAAGCCAAACTCCCTGTAGATTTCCTTCAGCATTCCGAACATACTTTTTCCGCTGGCTTCGGCCCAGGCTGCGGTTTCAGCCAGCATCACACACGAAATAACGGCGTCCTTATCGCGAACGAAGTCGCCGACGAGATAGCCATAGCTCTCCTCACCTCCGCCGATAAAGGTCTTTTGGCCTTCGAGCTCGCGGATGATCTCGGCGATATATTTAAATCCTGTGAGCACATCGTACTTCCCAACTCCGTATTTGTCGGCAATGTCGAAGAGCAGCTCAGAAGTCACGATAGTTTTTACAATATACTCATTACCAGTGAGCTTGCCGTTTTCATGCCATTTGTGGAGCAGGTAATAAATTAGCAGGCTGGCAGCCTGGTTGCCGTTGAGGAGGGCATAGTTGCCATCATCGTCCTTTACCGCAATACCCACACGGTCGCCGTCGGGATCGGTAGCCATCACAATATGTGCATCCACTTCTTTGGCTTTCTCAATGGCCATGGCTAATGCAGCCGGTTCTTCGGGGTTTGGTGAGTAAACCGTTGGGAAATTTCCATCGGGAATATCTTGTGCCTCAACAGTATAAATGTTTTTGAAGCCTACGGCTTTAAGGGCCTGAGGCACAAGATGAACAGTGGAGCCATGTATGGGCGTAAACACAATACGGAAGTCGTGGGCCTTGGCAATGAGCTCGGGCGAGAGACTGAGTGCTTTGATGTGATCTACATAGATTTTATCAAATTCTTCCCCAAGCAGATGAATCAAAGCCGGGTTGGGATTGAATTTTACTTCGGCCGGACTGCTGATTTTTTCAACTTCAGCAATCACATTTTTGTCGTGAGGGGGAATGAGCTGCCCACCATCGTTCCAATAGGCTTTGTAACCGTTGTATTCTTTAGGGTTGTGAGAGGCCGTTACCACCACTCCACTTTGGCAGCCCAGCTGTCGTATAGCGAATGAAAGCTCGGGCGTAGGTCTCAGCGATTCGAACAAATACACGCTGATTCCGTTGGCCGAGAATACCTCGGCGGTGATTCTGGCAAAAAAGCTGCTGTTGTTTCGGCTGTCGTGGGCTATGGCCACTTTAAGTTCCTGGCCGGGAAACATTTTCAGGATATAATTGGCCAAACCCTGTGTAGCCATAGCCACAGTGTATTTATTCATGCGATTGGTGCCCACGCCCATAATGCCGCGCAGGCCGCCTGTGCCAAACTCAAGGTTGCGATAAAAACTTTCGGCCAGCTCGGCGGGATCGTTGTCAATGAGGTGTTGTACCTGCCGGCGTGTTTCGTCGTCAAAAGAGGGAGTTAGCCATATGCTGGCTTTTTCCATAATCTGAGGATCAATCTGTTGGCTCATTGCGATAGTTTTTTAGGGTTGATAATCTTTTTAAATCCGTCAACGATACGTTCAGCAGCAGGGTCAAGGAGAATGCCAAGCGGTAAGCCGGTGAACGAAAGTATGGTGTTTAGTTTTGTGATATGATAATCAATGTTTTGCGCCGATTTAACAATTTCAACCACGATATTTTCTTCTACGATGAGGTCAGCGGTTAAACGCTCGTCGACGCGTATGCCCTTGAAAAGCACTTCGATGGTGGCGTTGGGTCTGAAGCGAAGACCACGAAGCCGCAGTTCGTGTATGAGACACGATTTGAAAACGCCGTCGAGCATGCCCGGTCCAATGTTTTGATGCACCTCTCGGGCAGCGTCGTAAATCTGCATGGCCAGCATGCCGCGACTGCCTTTATCCATTGAGTTCCTCCAGGCACTTTATCAGGCTTGATTTCCAGTGAGGAATACTGATGCCCAGCCGGGATTTGATTTTTTCTTTTGCAAGCACACTGTAAAATGGCCGTGTGGCTTTGGCTGGCCAGGCAGAAGAGGGGATAGGGTTCACTTTACAGCTCAGGCCACCGAGCTCCATGATTTGCGCGGCAAAATCGTACCAGCTGGTAACGCCTTCGTTGCTAAAATGATAAATCTCCTTGACAGGATTTCGGTCGTATTTGTCGGCAAAAATCACAATAACCCTTGCCAAATCGGCAGCCCAGGTAGGAGTGCCCACCTGATCGTAAACCACGTTCAGTTCGGGTCGCTCGCTTCCCAACCGGAGCATGGTTTTCACAAAGTTCAGGCCGTGCGCACTGTAGAGCCATGAAGTTCGGATGATGATCGTGTTCGCCCCGTGGGCATCAAGCAGACGTTCGCCATCGGCCTTGCTCCGGCCATAGGCCGAGGCCGGAGCAAGAGGATGATTTTCGGTGTAGGGCTTGTGGTTAAGTCCATCGAAAACGTAGTCGGTGCTCACATGAATGAGCAGTGCTTTGTTGAGAAGCGCTGCATCGGCCAGCATTGAGGGCGCGGTGGCGTTGATCAGATGAGCAAGTTCCGGTTCGTCCTCTGCTTTATCTACGGCTGTATAGGCAGCGCAGTTGATGCAAATATCGATGTCGTATGCCTGGAAAAATCCCTGCACGGCATCCCGTTTTGTGATATCAAGTTCGGCAACATCGGTAAAATACCATTGATGAAGCCTGTCGGTTGAGGCAATTTTTTGTAGCTCATAACCGAGTTGACCTCTGGAGCCTGTAACAAGGATATTCATGCCACTAGTTATTTATCCGGCCAGCTCTTTCTCGAAATAGGCAATAGTTTTCTTAAGGCCTTCCTCCAGTGGAATGCGAGGCTCCCAATCGAGCTTTTCCTTGGCAAGGCTAATATCGGGACGGCGTTGCATGGGATCGTCCTGTGGAAGCGGCCTGAACACAATTTTCGACTTGCTGCCCGTAAGCCTTAGCACCATCTCGGCCAGCTCGAGCATGGTAAACTCGCCCGGATTGCCGATGTTTACCGGTCCGATAAAGTCAGCGGGACCATTCATCATCCTGATCATCCCTTCGAGCAGATCGTCCACATACTGAAAGCTGCGTGTCTGCTGACCGTCGCCGTACATGGTGATGTCTTCGCCGCGAAGGGCCTGAACGATGAAATTCGATACTACGCGTCCATCGTTGGGATGCATACGCGGGCCATAGGTGTTGAAGATACGTATGATCTTGATTTTGACTCCATTCTGGTGATGATAGTCCATGAACAGCGTTTCGGCGCAGCGTTTGCCCTCGTCGTAGCACGAACGTGGTCCGATGGGGTTTACGTGTCCCCAATAAGTTTCCTTCTGTGGGTGCTGCTCAGGATTGCCATATACCTCGCTGGTCGATGCCTGCAAAACCTTGGCCTTGATGCGTTTGGCCAATCCGAGCATATTGATCGCACCCATCACCGAGGTTTTTATCGTCTTGATGGGATTGAACTGGTAATGCACAGGCGAGGCCGGACAGGCAAGGTTGTAAATCTCGTCCACCTCGGCAAAATAAGGCGTTGTAACATCATGGCGCACCAGTTCGAAGTAGGGGTGACCGATCAGATGTTCCACATTTTTCTTGCGTCCGGTGAAATAGTTGTCGAGGCAGACCACATCGTTGCCTTCTTTAATCAGCCTGTCGCAAAGATGAGAGCCGATAAATCCTGCTCCGCCTGTTACCAGTATACGTTTCATATTTCCCGTTTTTGTTGGGTTAATTTGTTGCTAATGTTCTTATTGACACTTCAACTATTTCCTGGTGTTAAGACCAATGCAGAAATAGTCGATGTTTTCGGCTTTCATTTCCTTGGCATCATAAATATTGCGACCGTCGAAGATAACGTGCTTACGGAGCAGTTTCTTAATTACCCGGAAGTTGGGGAATTTGAACTCGGCCCATTCGGTAACGATAACCAATGCATCGGCATCAACCAGCGCGTCATACTGATCTTTAGCAAATTCGATGCGGTCGTTGAAAATGCGCTGGGCCTCGTGCATGGCCACCGGGTCGTAAGCTCTGACAATGGCGCCGGCTTCGAGTAGTTTTGCGATGATGACCCTCGAGGGAGCCTCGCGCATATCGTCGGTGTTCGGCTTGAACGACAGGCCCCAGATGGCAATGGTTTTGCCCTTGAGGTCGCCGTTGTAATATTTATTGAGCTTGTTGAAAAGGATCGATTTCTGATCTTCGTTCACGTCTTCCACGGCCTGGAGCACACGCAGGGTGTAGCCATACTGTTTTGAGGTGTGGATGAGCGCCTTTACGTCTTTTGGGAAGCAAGAACCGCCATAGCCAGTGCCGGGATAGATGAAATAAGGCCCAATGCGGCGATCCGAGCCAATGCCTTTGCGCACCATGTTGACGTCGGCGCCTACGATTTCGCAAAGGTTGGCAATGTCGTTCATGAAACTGATTTTGGTGGCCAGCATGGCATTGGCGGCATACTTGGTCATTTCGGCCGAAACGATGTCCATAAAAATCACGGGGTGACCGTTCATGGTGAATGGCTTGTAAAGGCGTTTCATGATGTCCTCGGCTTTCTGGCTGTCAACACCAACAACAATGCGGTCGGGCTTCATAAAATCGTCAATGGCAGCACCTTCTTTCAGAAACTCGGGATTGGAAGCCACATCAAAAGGAATGTCAACACCGCGTTTTTGCAATGCTTTTTTTATTTCGGCGCGCACTTTTTCTGCCGTCCCTACCGGAACGGTGCTCTTGGTAACCATCAGAATGTAATCTTCCATGTTTTCGCCAACCTGGCGGGCTACATCAAGCACATATTTGAGGTCTGCACTGCCATCTTCATCGGGAGGTGTGCCCACAGCGCTGAAAATCACCTGACTGTCTTTGAGGTGCGGGGCAAGATCGGTGGAAAAGCTCAGGCGTTTCTTCTCCACATTGCGATGCACCATGTCTTCCAGACCTGGTTCATAAATGGGTATGATTCCCTTATTGAGGTTGTCGATCTTTTTAACGTCAATGTCAACACACACGACGTCAATGCCTACCTCAGCAAAACAAGTGCCGGTTACAAGACCTACATAACCGGTGCCTACTACGGTGATTTTCATGGGTTTGTATTTTTGATTAACTTATACTTTGAAAAAAAATCTCAATCTGTTGTTGTTTGATCTTTCAGGATGGTGCAAAGTTAATGATCGGAAATGTTTATTGAAAGCATAGAAACAAGTTACGCAAATTAATTTGTTTTCAGCCACTTGTCAAGCCAGCCAAAGAAGGTTCGCTGCCAGAGCACACTGTTTTGAGGCCTCAACACCCAATGGTTTTCGTCGGGGAAGTAGAGGTATTGGGCAGGTAAACCACGCAAAATTGCCGCATTGAATGCAGCCATACCCTGTGAGGCCACAATGCGATAGTCTTTCTCGCTGTGAATCACCAAAATAGGGGTGTCCCATTTATCTACAAATTTATGGGGAGAATTGGCATACGTTAGCTGTGCAACCTTGTTGTTCTTATCCCAGTAAGGACCACCCAGATCCCAGTCGGCAAACCACATTTCCTCGGTTTCGAGGTATTGCTGCTCGAGGTTGAACATGCCATTGTGGGCGATAAATGCCTTGAATCGCTTGTTGTGGTGACCAGCCAGCCAATAAACCGAGAAACCACCATAGCTGGCACCCACGGCGCCAAGCCGGTTTTCGTCAACAAAGGGCTCTTTGGCCAGGGCATCGATGGCAGTGAGGTAGTCGCGCATGTTTTGCCCGCCATAGTCGCCACTGATCTGCTCGAGCCACTCCTGTCCGAAGCCTGGAAGTCCCCGACGGTTGGGAGCAACCACAATGTAGCCGTTGGCTGCCATGAGTTGCAGGTTCCAGCGAAACGACCAGAACTGGCTGACGGTGCTTTGCGGTCCACCCTGGCAATAGAGCAGGGCAGGATATTTTTTGCCGGGGTCGAAATCAGGCGGGTAAACCACCCAGGTATGCATCTGTTTGTTATCGGTGGTGGTGAGCCAACGCTCTTCAATACGGCCCAGACGGATGTTGTCGAAGATGGATTTGTTGATGAAGGTGATCTGCTGTTGGTCGCCATTGGTTTCGTCGATGGCAAACAATTCAACCGGATAAGACATGGCCATGCGCTTTCCGATGAGCTTGTCACCGGCCAGCATCACCTCGGTGTAGGAATGAACCCCATCGGTGATCTTGCGTATTTGATTGTCACTCAGATTTATGCTATACACCTGATCGAGGGCGTGCCAGTTGCTGGTAAAATACAATTTGCTGCCGTCGGGGCTCCATACCAGACTGTGCACGTTTTGATCGAAATCCTTGGTCAGGTATTGTTTTTCGCCGTTGCTCATGTTCATCACAAACAGCCTGATTTTGTCGGCTTCATAGCCGTCGCGCTCCATGCTTTCCCAAGCCAGGTATTGTCCGTCAGGCGAAAAAACAGGGTTCTGATCATAACCCATCATACCTTCAGTAAGGTTCGTAGTGATACCCGTCTCCAAATTGTATGCGTAAAGATCGCTGTTGGTGGACTTTGCGTAATCGATGCCCTTTTTCTTTCGGGCTGTGTACACAACAGTTTTGCCGTCAGGACTCCAGGCAATTTGCTCCATGCCTCCAAAAGGATTCAGGGGCGACTCCCAGGGTTCGCCTTGCATGATGTCTTTTACGTTGACTATGCCATCCGGGCCAAAATCGGCCACAAACACGTGGCTGAAATCGTCAACCCAATGATCCCAATGGCGGTACATCAGATCGTTCATGATACGTCCGGTTGTTTTTGGAAGATCGGGATGAAGGTCGGTAGCTGTGGGATTCACCTTTACATCGGAGGCATAGACGATTTTAGTTCCATCAGGCGAAAATGCAAATCCGTTCAAACCTTTTTCTATATTACTCAATTGTTTCTTGCCGCTGCCATCGGTCTTCATTTCCCAGAGCTGGGCGTTGCCGCTTTCGGTTGACAGAAATGCAATGATTTCGTTAGTTCTCCAACGAGGGTTAAACTCACCGAAAGGCGTTTCGGTTAGTCGCTTGAGATCGCTGCCGTCGGTGTTCATCAGCCACAACTCTGCATTGCCCTTGTTTTCGTCAAGGTCGTAATAGGTTATGGTTAAAAGCAATTTGCTGCCGTCGGGCGATGATTGTACTTCGCCAATGCGGCCCATCATCCAAAGTAATTCGGGATAAAGCACGTCTTTGACCGGCAGCCCGGTCGGCGGACCAATGATTTTTTTAACCTCAGCGGTTTGTTCTTTTTGCTGGCATGCGAAGGCCATCATTAATAGCAGCACAAAAGGAATCAGTCTTGCGGACGTCAGTTTCATGGTTTTCAATTTTGGCTTAAAAATAGCCAAAATTGGTCTGGACCCCTTTCAATATTGTGATTAATGCGGAATACGACAGCGAAAGGTTTTGTAGAAGTCGAAACAGAGGAAAAAGTGAATGGAATATGCCGTTATTAATGACCAACGGTCATGCCGATTGTTTATTCGTTAGGAGGAATTTTTTTCTTTTCGAAAGAAAACTGAAGAGGAGAAAAAGCCAAATTAAAGCTTACTGCAGCCTGATCACTGAAAGCTTCTTTTGGTCGCAAAACCTAATTTTCCACATATATTGCTCGCTCCCACCCCAGTATTTGGTGTTAATGGTCAAAATGTCGCCTGTTTTTGTCCAATTACCCTCGTATTCAGCGTAGGTGATGGGAGGCGTGCCACAGAAACCCGCATTTTTTCGCTCCACAAACAGGCCGTTGCGCACAATGGCAAAACCGTAATCATTTTCCGGCAGGCTGCTGACTCGGGTATAAGTCCAGACAGAATCAATGATTATCGGATTAGTCCAGAAACCGATGTACATATTTTCAGGGTCGGGTTCGGCATCGGGCGCTTTTTTGCAAGCAGTCAGAACGAGGACTAGCAGTGCAAGAAGTGGGAGAAAGCCTTTCATTGGGTTTTGTGATTTCAACACTGCTTTCAAAAATACCTAAGATAATTGATCAAGTTTCTTTAGATTGAGAATATTTCATTCAATGCCATTACTCAGGCTAAATTGATGCTGTAAAATTCTAATAATCAAAGTAATAAGCTGAATTAATTTCAGAGTTTAATCTTCTATACTAAGCAGTGTCTGTCGGGTAATGATAGAAATGTCAGTTTATTAAGTGATTATTTTTCCATTGCTTGCGCTTTCATTACAATGGGCATTTTCTCAATGGCATAACGCAGTGCTGTGCGCGGCATCACTGCTTTATGCTTCATTACAAATCCAAAGACTTCTTCCTGATGTGCCTGACTGGCCGATTTAAGCATCCAGCCATAGCCTTTTTGCACCATATCGTCTTTGTCGGTAAGCAGCAAACCGGCGATTTCGAAAATGTCGCCGAGAAATTTTCCCCTGCGGGCCGGAATGATCAGGCTCACGGCCGAGGCCCTACGCGCCCATCTGTTGGGCGAGCCGGTCATTTCCTTGAGCTGCTGGATGTAGTCAGGAAACATTTCAATAAATGTTCCGACAGTGTGATTGCAAAGCGTATCGCATGAAGCCCAGTTCGTCAGGTAATTCTCGATCCAATAATGGAAAATTGCAAAGTCGGAGGGCTCATATTGCTTCCTTACATAATACGACCAGTTGCAGGCAATGAACGATTCTTCCATATAACCTGACTGCCAGAGGTTATTGCATAAGGCAAACAGTTCCGGCTTTGATAAGTTGTTCAGCAACTTGAAATAGTGTTTGCTCAACGCTTGTACCTCGGAAGCTTTAACGCCGTACAGATGCACTTTCTCTTTAAAATATCGTTGCCCCGAAACACGCGCTTTTTCGTCGGATTTGTTATTAAGTTCCTGACGCACAATGGCTAGAATATCGTTCATTGACTGTTGTATTAGTTAATCAAAACTAGCGTATTACAATTATCTGCTATTCGTTCTCTTATCATCTTCTCCATCAATTGGCTAAAGTGTTTTTCATTAAGGCTATTCTGCGGTCAATTTCCCCAATCACCAGTTCTGTTGATTGATCGTCCTTCAGCTTCAGGGCAATGGTTTCTTCCAGCAAATCGTGAATGCGGGAGTAAACGCGTTGGGCCTGTAGTTCTTCCTCAGCATTGAAGATGCGGAAAGATTCGTTTGTCTTGTAGAATATGTCCGATTTCATCCTGCCTTTGTTCACCTCAATGAGCGTTTCAATGTTAAATTTCAGAATCGACTTCACCTTCGACCTCTTCAAGCTTATCGGCAGAAAGCGGTAAAATGAGGGCAGTTTTGGGGCTATTGATTGTCCGTCGACGTATTTAAGGAAATAAAAGGATGAATAGACATCCAGATTAAACCGGCTGCTTACCGAATCCATTGAAAGGCCAAAAAGCTCGGCGAGCATTCTGGAAAACTCGTTCAGGAAGGACTCTGAACGCGACTGATGTCTGGTTATCAACTGATTGAATTCTTCAACAATCTGTTGCTCGGTGATTAGCTTGATGTGATTTAGTCGTTCAACACAAGCTTCTGATAAACCCTCAGATGCTGCTCTGAGGCTTTCGTTCTTGAAAGTTAATTCGTCGAGGGAGCGGTCAATCTGTTTATTCAATTCGCTGGTGAGATCTTTAAGCATGCTTTCGGCTTTGACCAGTTTGCCTGTCACAATCATGTCCAGCTGACCCTTGACTAATATGTCGAATTCATGGCGGGTTTCGGTCATTAGCTCCATTGAGCGCCTGAGCGATTCCTGTTTTTGCTCAATTTCCTTCAGCGGCATTTTTATGGCTTCAAGCTGAATCTTAAGCAGCTGAAGTATTTCGGCTATGATGTCATTGAGTCTTTTGCTTCCGGTTTGCAGCAAAATCTCATCTTTATTGTTTTCAATCATTCGTTTAATTACATCGGCCAGCATTCCGATGTTTCCTTCCTCACTGTTCAAGCCGGCGAGCTTACACGATATGGGAATTATTTCAATGGTATCTTCTTCCTGTTCAACGGTTTCTGCTATTACTTTTCTGTTGAATGCTGTCAGTTTTTCAAGTTTTTCTTTCTCAAGCAGATCGGTTTTGTTGATAACATAAATAATTTTCGGAACCCTTGTCTTTAGGTTTGTCAGAAATTCGGCATCAGTTTTCGATATAGGACTGTCGGTGCTAAGCACAAAAATTGCGGCATCTATACGGGAAATGTAGTGGTAGGTAGTTTCAGTATTGTGCTCGAAAACCGATCCAAGACCTGGCGTGTCGACAATGCTACATGTTTTTAACAGTTCCGAGTGGTTGGTGTAAACTTTGATAAGCGAAACCTGCTTTGCATTTCCTGGATTTTCTTCTTCCGAGACGTATTGCGAAATCTCATTTAAAGCAATGGGGGCGGTTTGGTTGTCATTAAACACTACTTCGCATCGCGTAGATTCAGCATGCTCGAAAAGGGTGATCGCCGCTGTAACCGGAGTAACCCCCACGGGTGCCATTTGTTGACCAATAAGGGCGTTGATTACCGAAGATTTGCCCCGCTTAAAGAGTCCTGTGATTACCAGATTAAACTGATTGGTCGCCAGTTTTCCTTCTAATTCATCCAGCTCCTTTGATAGATGACGTAGCGCCAGATCACCGGAATGTTCCCTGACGAATTTAATTTTCTCCTGAAGGCCAAGACTGTTCATGGTCAAACCTTGTTTACCATTTCCTGAAGCCTTTTAATGTCATTATCAAACTCTTGCGCATATTCTTTGGGGAATGGACCATAGCCTTTCATTCCCCTTGCATTTGTGCCCGACAATATTTCCCATATCTTGGATTTGCGCGAGTCGATAAACCGGCTCATCATCGAATGCTGCGCACTCAGCTCATACTTTTTGTGCAGGTGCTCTATCATTTGCTTTGCTAAAGCAATGTTTTCTATTGTTGAACGATAAGCATGCTCAGGAACATCGACTTCCATTTTATACATAAACCCGTCATCGGGATGGGTTAGCGCCTGTTCAATCTCATCCAGAAGTTTTTCAACAATGTATAGTGAGGATGAAAGTGATCGCCGGTGATTGTCGGGCAGAATGATTTTTTCCATGGCTGTCTATTTACGTAGGGTGGCAGCGATGCGTAATGGTTTGGATATTAGGTTTAAAGCGTCGATAATTGTTGGGCATACAATGTGGCAGTTTTCGATCAGTCCTGCAAACATGCCCTCGTTCTGGAGTAAGGCAATGGAAAGTGCAGCACGGCGGAGCATGAGCATGTCGTTGCGGCCATTACCCATGGCAATCACTTCATCACTGCCCAGATTAATGACATAGTCTTCTTTTTGAACATCCTGATTCTCGGGCTTCAGTATTTCAAGGCGAAGACCAATGCCAGCCAGCTCGCGGGTGGCCGAGCCGAAAGTGTCGGCTGTAAGCACGTGAATTTCAAGTTTCTGACCTAAAAGTAATAAATGCTCTTTCACGCCGGGAATCAGATACCCGTCGATTGCAAGCGTTCCGTTGAAGTCGAGAACGAGGTGTTTTGCTTTTATTGTTTTATTGCCAGGAATTTCGATTATGATCATGTTTATTGCATATCGTCCGAAAACCGTAAAAAACATTGCCATTAAACCAATGTATGGTCTTTGCAATTTAGTAAATTTATGAAAAAAGAGGCTGTCTTAAAAAATCAAAACGAAACATAATTCTACACTGCGAGACATTGAGCCGACTCTGTGAGACACTGTGATTCAGTTCAGTATAAGTTTCACAGGGTTTCAAAGTGTTTCACTCATAGTTGGGCAAAAGATTTTTGAGACAGCCTCTTCTGCGTGCATTGAGCATCAGGCATTCTTAAACGCTTTTTTGCCGGCAAATGCCGAAGCTTTGCCAAGTTCGCGTTCGATGCGCATAAGCTGGTTGAACTTTTCGATACGTTCGCCACGGCAGCCACTTCCTGTTTTCAGGTGTCCGGCATTGACTGCCACGGTGAGGTCGGCTATGAAACTATCCACTGTTTCGCCACTGCGGTGCGATACAAAGCAGTTGTAGCCGTTTCGGTAGGCCATCTCTATGGTTTCCAGTGTTTCGGTAACGGTACCTATCTGATTGAGCTTGATGAGAATGGAGTTTCCTACACCTCTTTCAATCCCTTCTTTCAGGATAGCTTTATTGGTACAAAAGATATCGTCACCCACAATCTCAATTTTGCTGCCAAGGGCTTTTGTTAGGTTTTCCCAGCCATGCCAGTCGTTTTCGGCCAGGCCGTCTTCAAGAAGCACAATGGGGTATTGGTTTACCCAGCTTTCCCACAGCTTGATCATATCGTCGCTCGAAACCAGCATGCCGCTGCTTTTGAACATTTTATACTTTCCGTCATCCCACATTTCGCTTGTGGCGGGGTCGAGACAAAGGCTGACATGATTTCCGGGCTGATAACCTGCCTTGACAATGGCTTCGAGGATTACTTCCACCGCTTCCTCGTTCGATTTTAGGTCGGGTGCAAAGCCGCCTTCGTCGCCCACTCCGGTGCTATAACCTTTAGCTTTCAGCACGCCTTTGAGGGTGTGAAACACTTCGATGCCCATGCGAATTGCTTCGCGAAACGATTCTGCTCCATGGGGCGCGATCATAAATTCCTGGAAGTCAACGTTATTGTCGGCATGTTTTCCACCATTGATGATGTTCATGCATGGAACTGGCAGCAGGTGGGCATTGCTGCCCCCCAAATATTGATAAAGGGGTGTGCCGGCACTCTGGGCTTCGGCCCTGGCATAAGCCATCGAAACGCCCAGAATGGCATTTGCACCAAGTTTCGACTTGTTGGCAGTGCCATCGAGACCAATCAGAAAATAGTCGAGTGCCCGCTGACTATCAAAGTACCTGCCAACCAGCTCGTTGGCAATGATAAAGTTGACGTTTTCTACGGCCTTAAGCACGCCTTTACCGCCATAGCGCTTTTTGTCGCCGTCGCGCATTTCGTAGGCTTCGCGCTCGCCTGTAGAGGCCCCGCTGGGCACCATGGCGCGTGCCTGCGAGCCGTCTTCGAGCATCAGTTCAACTTCGACGGTTGGGTTGCCTCTCGAATCGAGGATTTCGAAGGCTTCGAGATCGGTAATTTTCATAATGAGTAAATTTAAAGGTTCGTTATATTTTTTTCAAGCTAACTATTAAGTAGTTGGACATGCACCAGTGCACCCATAATACAGTTGTTTCCAGCTGAAGTTTAGCTGACAGTTTCAGCTTATTGTTTAATGCTGTGGCAGTTTCATCCATAATGATGCCTCAAACCAAATGTTTTCCATGCCATAAAGTATTTTGAGCGAAGTTTTGAGCAGTTTTTTCTTTCTGGGAAAATGTTTGCCAACTGATCATTGAATTTTGGGCTGCAACAATGCAATACGCCTCAACCCAGTATGGCAGAGGACAATCCAATAAAGTTCCGAATGAATTTTTCACCGTCGCTCCGCCTGAAAAAATGCGGTTTTCCGACCGATCTCCCGGTAATACAACCATAGTTGTGTAAGTCAATCCGGTAGCAAACTCAAAGTTACCTAATATAATCTGCAGCGTATGGTTAATTTTTCCGAAAATTTGCTTAAAGGAAAGATATATATTGCTATTGTATTGTATTTCAGTGTTATAAATCATTATTTTTACTCAAGGCCAGTTTAATTTCGAAAACGAATATCTGGCTTACGAAAAGAGTGAAGAGTAAAAGCGAGTAATATTGGCGCTTGCACGGTATGTGTAATGCAAAATAGGTTACTCGCCGAGGGAAAGCATGTCCAAACGCCTTATGATGCGTTTTTACCACAGGTATGGAATCAGGTTGTAGCGCGTTATTTTGGAATATTCCACATATCCTGGCAACTCGTCCATCAAGCTTCGATCTTCAAGTACAGTTCTGATAATCAACAATATTAGCGCGGCAGCTGTTGGAATAATACTCCAGATTGAGGTTGTAATTAACGGGACTGCAGACAGTGAGAGAAAAGTTCCGAGATAGCCCGGATGCCGGATTATCCGGTACAATCCCTTGTCGCACACCTTATGACCCCTGTCTTTCTGAATTCTTACAACCGTAGAGAAAAAAGTATTCTGTTTTCTGGCAATAACGAAAAGAAGCTGTCCTGAAAGGAAAATGACTACTCCGGCAAGACTGTACAGCCAGTTAAAATCATGTGTTGGGTTAAATCGTCCGGAATCCAGGCCTGCTGCAATGACAATAAGCAGATAAGAAAGTGCAGAAAGACCCAAAATGAGTTTGTCCCATGATTTGATGCCTTCCCCAGGTTTTGAGCGTTCATTGGCCAGCCCAATATCCTGCGCGATCCAGAGGGAGTTTAAAATCGTTGCTAACACATTGGCCGACAGAAATACCCATCCTTGGAGATAATTTGTTGTTCCGGCAAACAAAAATAAGATAGCCGAGAAAATAGTGTTGGTAATCAACCCTTTAATGAATACTTTAACAGTTTCCATAACGGCAAGGTTTATAAAATGATTTGAATTTCAGAAGCAAAACAAAGGCGGGGCTACAACAAGCTGCACTGGTATCTACCAGACCCGGTGCGGGGATAATAACCCCTTGATAGCCAATTGCAAAAGACATGGCCAAAAGTGCCACTATAAATGAAAACAAATTTACGTACAAACATGAGGCATTAACCCAAATCTGATCGGTTTAATCGCATGATTTGGGTTGAAAGAGTCTTCAGCATAATTAATACACTGTGGCTGTTAATATTACGCATTAACCATAATTTAAGAAGATAGCGTTCGTGTATTATTTTGGCTGGGTAAGGTGGTATTTATTTTCTTGCCACAATTTTCAGGTTATTGGCCAGCGCTCTCAGGACAAATGTATTGTTAATAACAATATGCTGATAACCAGTCTTTTAGTTGTAAAATCAATTGCTTATCGCATCAGTCTGTATTATCTTTGATGGACAAACCAAAAAACAAAACACATATGAAAAAGCTTTACATTTCGCTATGTTTGGCTTTGCTGCTCGTACCAGGTGTGCGCTGCCCGGGCCAAAATCCAATAGCTTACTACCCGTTTACGGGAAATGCCAACGATGCCAGTGGGAACAATTTAAATGGCACCCTGTATGGTAATCCGTTGCTTACCACTGATTTGCACGGAACTCCCAACAGCGCTTATCTGTTTAATGGAAACGATGATTATATCAGTCTTGGGGACAGTCCAATCCTAAAACCGACTTCGGCGGTTTCCCTCTCATTATTTGCCTATAGTTCCAGCTGGGCCGGATATATCAACGATGCGGCACTCGCTGGCAATACGCAAAGTGGTGGCTATGAGTTATATATGGATAGCGGTATCCTCAAGGCTTATGCCCGTCGCAATGGAATTTATGGCATTGCGCAGTATAGCATTGCCTCGCTTTCGGCAGGGTGGCACCATTTTGCCATGACGTTTGATGGCCGATACACAATTTTATATATCGATGGGGTGGCGGTCAATACTAATGATGCCGGTGCAACTTATCCACTTCAATATGGTACTCCCGGTAATCATACTTTAATTGGTGCTGAAGCGGGCAGCGTAATGACAGAGGGCGACTATTTTAACGGAAAAATCGATGAGGTACGTTTCTATAACATTGCACTAACGCCTGCTCAAATTGCCAGCTTGTATACCTCTGCCCTAGGCCTGGATCAACTCATCTCAGATCCATTTGTTTTTAAGACTTATGTAGATGAAACTGCAAACGAGCTGGTTATTTCGCTGAGCCTGAACGGATCTGTGATGATCGACATCCTGCTGTACGATATTCTCGGAAATCAAATTGGATTTATTGCGCCTGAACAATATTTATCGGGTGCACGAAAGTTTCGATACAAGCTGGATGGACTTCGGCCTTCTGTTTATCTCTGCACGATTAATTCGGGAAATTTTTCCAGAACGAGAAAGTTTGCCGTCGTTAAAGAGCGCTAAACTGGTCGTCCCGGTATGTAGATTCTGGTCAAAGTTATCACTAGCCAGTCATCATTTTTTGTTTCAAAAAGCAATGGTCTGCATGTGGCGGTTGGTTTCTTCGCCAGATTTTAGTGTGCTGATGCATTTACGTTCCCGGTAGAGATCAGATATATGGCAAAATGATTATCTCCTTCGGAAAGAGGCGGTAAAGAGGTTGTATAGTAAAATCCGGCATTGCCATTATCCGGAGCAAAAATACCCGTGCTTGAAAAGATTGTCTGAGGCGTGTCAGGAAATGTCTGGTCCTCAGATGAATCCAGCTCCTGCAGGGCGGCCACATGGTTAGGCGTATTGCCCGGAAAAGGCGAAGTGCCCGGCATGCCCACCGTGCGATACATGAGCAATAAAGCATCGAGTGCCGTAAGGCTGCCACTGCTGTTAGTGTCGGCAATTTTACTGGAAAATGGGCTTACAGGGGGTGGACCAATCCAGCTTAGTTGCGCAGTAATTGGATTGAGTGAGGCCATATAGCTTAAAATCAGTGCATCAACACCAGTAATTCCGCCCCAATTGTTCCATAGCCAGCCACTCCCCAATAAGCCTGTTGAGGTTTGTTCGAAAAAGCGGATTTCGAGGGGTGTGTTAGCGGTAAGCTGCTCAAAATGGATGATGTGGCTACCGTCGATCTGGCATTGGGTTATACCATTTTCGGGTTGGGCCGGGTTAATGATCGTTGCACAGAAACGATTACCGGTAGTGGCTGCTAATGTCGGTTCTCCCGCACCAAAAAGTTTCACCGGCAGGTGAAGATTGGATGAAGTGCCTGCTCCTGTTCGAATGTAACGAACAAAAAGGGGCAACTCACTCACATTGAGCATTATGCTGCCATTGTTCCAATTCGGAGCCTGACTAATGGGGATAGTGTCGCTGTTAACCAGCAGGTAAACAGTTGTAAGCCAGTTACCTGAGGGAAGCGCTGCAGGATGTGTGTAGTTTTCAAGAATCAAATTCTCGGATGTGCTGCACCAAATAGCATCGATGAGCGTATCAGCATTTGCTGAGGCAAAACGGTAGGTGAGTACACGATTGTCGGTGGTATTGCGTTCGCCGGAAAAGTATTGGTTATGAAGAAGTTTGGTGAAGGTCTTCACGTAAAACCACGACTTTTTGGGTTGGTGGCCAAACCAGATTTCGCCCGTGAGTCCGCTGCTGTTGTAGATGTTCGGATCGGGGTGATTCACGTCGCGCAGCATGAAGATATGCGCACGATCGACGCCTGCTGCGGCAGCAGCGAGCAGGCTGCGCAACAGCCAGCGGCCCTGCACTTCCTGTGCATCGGCTGTGCCAATGGGGCGGCTGGCAATGGCACTTTCGGGATTGGTGTCGTAGCCGAATTCCGAAAGCCAGATCTCCTTGCCGGGTAAATACTTATTGCGCCAATCCACCAGTTTTTTCAGTTTAAACTTCAGGCTGTCGGCTTCGGGACTAATACCATGCTGGCCATTCTGGCTGTAGTGGTGAAAGTTGATCACGTCAGCCGGAAAACCTGCCGTTCGGTTGAAATCGCTCCACAGCTTCATGCAGCGTACGTATTCCAGGTTGAGGCTTGCCAGGCCCGCCATGACCATTTTCATCTGTGGGTCGGCTGTTTTCATGCCCTTTCCGGGGCCAAGGCTGCCCTGATGTCCGTCGTAGTCGGCACTGCACATGGCAGCAAATTCGAACGGATGAAAATAGGCGCCACGCCCAAACCACCATTTATCGGGTTCGTTCCAGTTTTCGAGGTAATTGATCAAACCAAGACCGGAGACAACTGGTTGTCCGGGTCTTAGCTTCAGCATGCCGGCAGGCACTGAGGTCTGGCCATAGCGTGCAGCAAACTGAAAGGTGTAATCGGCGTGTTCGATATAGGACGAAGGCAACAACGGATTTTTACCTCCTGTAATAGGTTTGTGCTGAGTAAGGCTGTCGGTAAAACCGGTGATATAGGGTGCAGCGCCCTGTAATACAGGGTTAACCGATATTCCTGCGTTTTTCATCTGAGCATAAAAGCCATCAAAGTCCCATCCCCAGCCTGGGCCGCTCACCCAGCTTGGGCTCCAGGCATACTGGTTATTTGGGTAACCAGGATAGGTAGTGTCTGTATTTCCCTCATCCCATTGCCAGTCGTGGTACTCCCTCAGGCTTCCGGCAGCTTTGATGCGAATCAATGGGTCGTCGACAAAAGCATTTAAGCCAATCAGTTGTTGCATCACCTTTGGCGGATGTGCTGTGGGTTGGGGGGGAGGAGCTGGTGTTCCCAAAGCATTGCCGTAAAGCACCAATTCGGCAATGCGACAAGCGGGCGAGCGGAAGCGAAGCATCACAAAACGCGAATCTACGTTCAGCACAAAAGATTGCCAAGCATTGTATTGATTGAGAAATAGATATCCGGCCTCAGTCCAGCCGGCAGGCGATCCGGTAAAAATCCTTAATGTGTCGCTATCGTTTACATCGAACACCCAAATGCTTGAAAGATTGTGATTTACACCAAGGTCTATGATAACATCGGCAGGGTAATAGATGTCCTGATGAGGCCAGCCGGGGAAAAACACCGTTTCCGGCGAACCGCCGGAACCAGCGGCCGGATCACCCGAAATAAATTGTTCATCAATTAGCAATCGGGCATCTCCTTTGGTGCTGCAGTTGAAAAGCATATCTGGACTGAGGGTCAACTTGCCCGATTGCGCCGACGCATCGGAAGTCAGCAAAGCGAACAGCAAAAATTGTGACAAAAAGAGTGTAATGAGTTTTTTATTCATCATAGTGTTTATGGAGCAATACGCGAAATGTTTAGATTTTGGAAGGAAAAATTTGCTTGTTTTTGAGCTCGATAAGTTATGTGTGAAAGTTATAATTGCAGCTTAGCTGTGGACTCATCATCATGTCAATAACGGTTTTTGTTGTTGATAATCAGTGCTGCAATTACTCCTGGCACCCATCCGGCCAGCGTAAGCAAAAAAACGATGACCACCGAGCCGCAGCCTTTGTCAACGACGGCCAATGGCGGAAAAATGATACAAAGAAGAACTCGCAATATTGACATGATAATTCTATTTAGCTTGTAAAATTAACGGTTTGCCTGTAAACCTTGTTGTTTGGGTTGTTTGTTTTCGGAGGCAGGACAAAGCAGAATTTAGTTACTTTGCCTTGCCATGCGTTCTGCAATATTAACGCAGCGAAGACGTTTCAACAATACTTAACTAACGCAGATGAAAATCGCTTTACACGCATCAACCATAATAATATTTCTGACGTTCCTGGGATCAGTCCTTCATTTGCATGCCCAGATTGGCGGCAGGAGCACTTATGGTTACCTCGAAACCGCTTTGCCTGCCCGCATTGCAGCGCTTGGAGGTACGGTTCAAACCGGAGTGGACAACGATATTCAGTTTACCCAGTTCAACCCGGCCTTGATCAATACCCAATTGCACAACCATATCAGCCTGGCTTTTGTTGACTATTTTGCCGATGTGAAATTCACCAATCTGCAATACAGCCGCACATTTGAGAAATTTGGCAGCTTCGTAGGCAGCCTGCAATACCACAACTACGGAAAATTTGAATATGCCGGCGAGTCGGGCGACCGGCAAGGCACTTTTGGTGCGTCAGATTATTCTTTTATGCTGGGTTGGGGTCGGCGCCTCGACAGCAATTTTTCCATTGGGGCACAGCTCAAATGGGCTGTATCCCAATTCGAGTCATACAATTCTTTTGGAATGGCAGTCGATGTAGCGGGCATTTACCACTCTCCGGATGGTTGGCAAATAGCTTTGGTTGCGCGCAACATTGGCCGCGAAATAAAGTCATACCTGCCCGATCATGCTTCTTTTATGCCTTTTTCAATGTCGATTGCCTTTTCGCAAAAGCTGGAACATCTGCCATTGCGCTTTTTCGCGGTTTACGATCACCTTCAGAAATGGGATCTCACTTACGCAGACCCGATTGACCTGCGCGGCCGCATTGACCCTATCACCGGGAAGCGAAACGAGCTGAAAGGCATCGAAAAAAGGGCCGACCAGCTGATGCGACATATTGTTTTTGGGGGCGAACTGAGCATCGGAAAGAATCTTAAACTTCGCGGAAGTTACAACTACCGCAATCGGCAGGAAATGCTGGTGCCGGAAAAGCCTGCGTTGGTGGGTTTTGCCTGGGGTGCAGGTATTAGAGTTTCAAAATTCAGCATCGACTATTCCAGGGCTACATTTCATGTGGTAGGTTCGCCCAACTATATCACTGTCAGCACCAATCTCGACGCTTTTCGCTAATCGATTCCAATCGCCGGGCATTTGATTAACTTTGCCACAGCACAAAAGTGGTAAATGCACCTGAGTCAACTACATCTTCTCGACTTCAAAAATTGTAAGAGCGCCGGATTAACTTTGTCGGGTCGAATCAATTGCTTTATTGGCAACAACGGCGCAGGCAAAACCAACCTGCTCGACAGCATTCACTACCTGTCGTATTGCAAAAGTTATTTCAATCCTCAGGATCAGCAAAACATCCGCAACGGCTCGGAACTGTTCAGCATAAACGGCACCTACGCCAATGGAAGCGATGCAGTGCAGGTGCAATGCATCCAGCGCCGAAACCAAAAGAAATCGTTCCGCTACGAGAAAAAGGAAGTTGAACGCCTGGCTGACCACATTGGCCGAATACCATTGGTAATGGTTTCGCCCTACGACCGCGACCTTATCAACGACGGCAGCGAGCTGCGCCGGAGGTTTCTCGACAGCATGATCTCACAGTTCGACCCACTTTACCTTGATGCACTAATTCGTTACAACAAGGCCCTCCTGCAGCGTAATGCATTGCTTCGCAATACGTTGACGCCAGATGAATCCTTGCTTGGTATCTGGGAGTCGGAAATGATTCCGGCCGGAACACTGATTCATGAACGCAGAAAAGCTTTTGTAGAAGAATACGTGCCGGGTTTCCGGCAATACTATGCCCGGCTGAGCGGCAGTGCAGAAGAAGCTGGCCTCGAGTATGAAAGCACTCTCTCGGATAGGCCTTTCGAAATTCAGCTCCGCGAAAGTCTGGAACGCGACAGACAGCTTCGTTTTACAACCCGGGGCATACACCGCGACGATCTGCAATTTTTGCTCAATGGCCTGCCATTAAAAAAATTTGGTTCGCAGGGCCAGCAAAAGTCGTTTGCTATAGCCTTGAAACTTGCTCAATTTGAGCATACTGCACTTAAAAAAAACATGAAGCCCATACTTTTGCTCGACGATATCTTCGATAAACTCGATGACCGCAGGGTGCAGTTTCTGATTAATCTTGTTAGCGGGGATTTGTTTGGCCAGGTTTTCATTACCGATACTCAGCCCCAGCGCATTATGCAACTTTTTACACAAAGCGATATCGAACATAAAATATTCTACGTACACGATGGTGTGGTCGTTTCGTGGGAAGAACATTTGAAAAACAATGAGTAAAAACAACGAACAGCCAATCAGCGCAGTGCTCGACGAACTATTGCGCCGCTACAACCTCAAGGATCATTGGGATGCGGCAAAGGTAGTGCAATCGTGGGAAAGCATTGTGGGCAGCTATATCGCTTCGCACACCACCGATATCCATCTGCAGAACCGCGTACTGTTCGTTTACCTCGACTCCGATGCGCTGCGCAACGAGTTGATGTACGCCAAATCTCTGTTAATCAGCAAGCTAAACGGGGTGGCAGGTTATGCCATCGTTGAAGATGTAGTGATCAGGTGAGCCGGGTGCTGGGTGCTAGTTGCTGGATACTGGGTAAAGATTTAGTTATTCAGTTGATATAGAAGTGTTTGTGTTGTTTGGTGTTTTTGTTCTTTGTTTTGTGTTATGGGTTCACCGTTCACTGTTCACTGTCCAGCCCGCAATACTTAACCCGCAACAAGTAAACTTCAACCGTAACATCTATTTACCGAAGAAATACTCCAAGGGCTCATCGATTAAGGCGCGCCAATTGCCCCATGAGTGACCCTGATTGACTTCTTTGTAACGGAGTGGATAGCCTTTTTCCTCGAGAATGGTTTTCATTGACCGAGCCTGATTCTGCGTGTCGAAAATGGTTCCGGTGCTCATGTAAATTTTGAGGGGCAGTTTTGGACTGTTCTGATAATTCTGCAGAATGGCATTATCGAAAGCAGGGGAGTGGATGCCGATGAGCCGGAAGCGGTCGGGACGCATGAAACCAAAATATGCTGAATTCCAACCGCCCAGCGATGTGCCTAGGATGGCCCTTTGCCAGGCAGAGGTATCGGTGCGGAATTGCTGGTCGATGTGGGTTGAAAGTTCGTCGGCCACGAAATTGGCGAATTTGACATTGGCCCTGTACTCGCTCATCCGGCGATTGTTGCCGTTGGCAGGGTCGCGCGGGTCGATAAATACAGCAATGATTGGCTTAATCTTATTCTGGTGAATCAGGTTATCCATCACGATGAGCATGGCACCAAGGCGGTCGTCGGCATACTCATGGCCATCGGTAACATAAATAACCGGAAGTTTCGTGAGGTTTGTATAGTTGTTTGGCGTGTAAATCCGGTAACGAACCTGATAGCCAAGGTTTTGTGTGGATGAAGTGATAAACATGGGTTCGCTAAGCGTGCCCCTCAGCACTCCGCTCTGCAGAAGAGTTTCTTCTGGAAATACCCATTGGGGCATGCGAAGCTCGGAATTGGGGCCAAAACCACTGTATTGAACATTCCTGTTGTCGGTGTCGAGGTTCCAGTTGCCGTTGACCACCACCTTGTAATCCAGTCGTGCGTCCGCAGGGAAAGTTTTGAGCAGCCACCAGATGTTGGTTCCTGAAAGGCGTTGGCCCGACCAGCCACCGGTGTTGGCATTCCAGCCATTGAAGTCGCCGGCCCAGATCACCGTATTTATTCCGGAGCCTTTGTAAAGAAAAAGCGCGGTATCATTGCGTGTAAAAGGTATCTCTCCATTTGCTTTGAGGCTGTCCCAGAGCACGTTAAGGCGTTGGGTTCTGATGGCTGAGTCGCTGATGGCTGCCAGATTCGACAGTTTATTTTGAAGTGCCATTACAGAAGTGAAGTGTTTATAATCGGATTCTGGCTCAGGCTTCTCATTGGTTTTATTGCAGCCCTGCAAGCTTATGGCTGTCGTGAGCAAGGTCATAATCAACACGATAGGGTTTGGCATGAGATAGAGTTTTGTAAGTTCAAAGGTAGAGGATCGAGATGGATTGGGACGCCGGAATTGCGAAATTCTGCCGAAAGGATGAATTGTGTTGGCGGAATTGTGAAATTCTGCCGAACGGGTGTTTAACTTTTCTTATGAAAAGCTTTATGGGCTTTGCCTTAGTTTTGGCAAAAAATTACCTTAATGCCTGATTCTAAACAACCGCGCCGCGGTTTTTTTGATGCCTTCCTGCATACAGTGGAACGCATTGGTAACGCCTTGCCGCATCCGGCAACCCTCTTTGCAGGTCTTGCCGCATTGGTGATCGTGCTTTCTTGGGTGGCGGCCCAGTTTCATCTGGAGGTAATACATCCCGGAACGGGCCAAACCATCCGGCCTTTCAATCTATTGTCGGTAGAGGGTCTGCACATGATTTTGAAAAAAACGGTTACCAACTTCACCGAGTTTGCGCCACTTGGCGTGGTGCTGGTGGCCATGCTGGGCATCGGTATTGCCGAGGGTAGCGGACTGATTGGCACGGCCTTGCGTTTGCTTGTGCTTTCGGCGCCACGTCGAATTCTCACCTTTGTTATCGTTTTTGCAGGCATCATGTCGAACACCGCCAGTGAGGTGGGTTATGTGCTTTTGGTGCCACTCAGTGCTGTAATTTTCAAAGCTGTGGGCAGACATCCCATTGCCGGGTTGGCTGCAGCATTTGCCGGTGTTTCCGGGGGTTACAGCGCCAACCTGTTGCTTGGAACAATTGACCCGCTGCTGGCAGGATTGACTCAGGAAGCTGCTCATATTATCGACAAAGACTATCTGGTAAATCCGGCAGCCAACTATTACTTTTTATTTGTTTCAACCTTCTTTATCGCATTTGCCGGCACATGGGTAACGGAACGCATCGTAGAACCCCGCCTTGGAAAGGTCGATAATGGAACTGAAAATGAGGCTATTGAAAAGATCAGCCCGGCTGAGCGCAAAGGGCTCCGCTATGCTTTGGCGGCTGCTGTGGCCTTTGGTGCTTTGTTATTGTGGGGCATACTGCCTTCGAACGGTTTCCTCCGCGATCCCGCCACCGGAAGCCTGCTTCACTCGCCTTTTATGAGCGGCATTGTAGCCATTATTTTCATCACCGCCGCCATTGTTGGAATCGCTTACGGCATGGGTGCCGGAACGATTAAAAGCGACAGCGATGTAATGAAAGGCATGGGCAAATCCATGGAAACCATGGGCACCTACATTGTTCTGGTGTTTTTTGCTGCGCAGTTTGTAGCCTATTTCCGCTGGACCAACCTCGGACTCATTTTTGCTATCGAAGGCGCATCCGTATTACAGGCTTCCGGATTGGGCAGCATCCCGCTCATGCTTGGTTTTGTGATACTTACGGCAGCCATAAATTTGGTAATGGGAAGTGCCTCGGCTAAGTGGACCATCATGGCGCCGGTTTTCGTACCCATGTTTATGTTGTTGGGCTACAGCCCCGAGCTTACGCAGGTGGTTTACCGCATCGGCGATTCGGTAACCAATATCATCTCGCCCATGATGTCGTACTTTGCACTCATAGTAGCCTTTGTGCAGCAATACGACAAAAAAGCAGGTATTGGCACCATCATAGCGCTGATGCTGCCCTATACGCTGGTTTTTTCAATAATCTGGATATTGTTGCTGATTGCCTGGATGTTGCTTGGATGGCCTGTTGGTCCGGATGCACCACTGGTTTATCCGCACTAAATCAGTTGAAATAAACCGAGAACACCACAAAACCCAAATAGAGCGCCAGCAATACGGAGCCTTCCCGTCGCGAAAGGTGAAGCCCGTGACCAAATTTTACTGCCGCAAGGAGGGCTAAGTTGGCCAGTATGACCAGCACCACCTCCACGTTCATGTCTAAAGGCATGCTTATGGGTTTGATCACGGCCGTCGTACCAAGTACGATAAGGATATTTATGATGTTGGAGCCCAGAACGTTACCCATAACGATTCCCACGTTTTTCTTGAATGCAGCAACTACGCTTGTTGCCAGTTCTGGCAAGCTGGTGGCGAAGGCTACTATGGTGAGGCCTATGGCGCCCTCCGAGATACCCAGGACTCCGGCGATGTGAATGGCGCCATCGCTCACCCATTCGCCGCCAAAATACATGCCGGCAAGTCCGCCAACAAGCATGAGAATGGTTAGGGGCCAGGTGGCTGGTTTTTTGTCCTGGTATTCCTCAGCTTCCTCTGGCGTTTCACCACTTTTAATAAGATAGGCTATATAGCCTCCGAAAATCAGCATCATGATTATACCTTCCACTCTGGTGATCGTTTTGGCTCCTCCAATAAAATATCCGTTGCCCATGAGCAGGAGCAGGACGGTAACGAAAACCCCGAAAGGCAGGTCGCGGCGCATCGAAGGGCGATCGACGTGAAAGGGAAAAATCAGAGCGGTGACGCCAATTACACCAAGGATATTTACGATGTTCGAGCCCAGCACATTGCCGATGGCCAGTCCGGTGCTTCCCTTGAAGGCGGCAAATATATTGACCACCAGCTCGGGCAGCGAGGTACCGAAGGCCACAACGGTCAGTCCGATGACCAAAGGGGAGAGTTTTGCCCGAATGCCAAGCGAAACTGCTCCGTCAACAAAATAGCGTGCGCCGTAGATCAGCAAGATGAACCCCAGTAAAAAGAGTATGTAAATCATTAAAATTCAGATTATTTGTAATTTCGCTCTCCAAAAATGGCGCTGCCGATGCGTACCATGGTCGATCCTTCCTCAATGGCAACAAGGTAATCGCCGGTCATGCCCATTGAGATCTCTTTAAAAGATTCCTTATCAGCAAAATACGTTTTTTTGAGCCATTCAAATATGTTCCTGAGATTAGCAAATTCCTTGCGCACCTGTTGCATATTCTCGGTAAACGTAGCCATACCCATCACTCCGGCTATGAGTATGTTGTCTAAAGGGTTGTCCATTAATGTTTTAAAAAGTTCTTCGGCTTCTGCCCGATCCAGACCAAATTTGCTTTCTTCCTCCGCAATGTAGAATTGCAACAGGCAGGGAATGATCCGGTTATGCTTTGCGGCCTGTTTGTTGATCTCGTGAAGCAGTTTGTAGCTGTCCACGGAATGAATCATTTGCACGAAAGGCGCGATATATTTCACCTTGTTGGTTTGAAGATGGCCGATGAAGTGCCACTCGCAGTCGGCAGGAAGATGGGGCTGCTTGGCCGACATTTCCTGAGCTTTGTTTTCGCCGAAAGCACGCTGACCGGCGGCATAGGCCTCCATGATCACCGATTCGGGCATAGTTTTCGATACCGCGATGAGCTTCACATGAGGCGGAACCGATTTACGAATATTAAGCAGATTGTTTCTGACTGACATACCTTGAAGGTGCAAAAACCGGCTGCAAAAGTAGCCAAAAGCCGGATGCCGACCCATCTTTGCCGAATAGCAAAAAGACTACTTTTGCCAGTTCCTATGAAATCGCTGCTGATTCGACAATTAAGGCTCCTGTTGTATTGGATGGTTGTTTATCAGCTATTCAGGCTGGTATTTTTGATCTATCACCACGACTTGATCCACATTGACCAGATTTCTATCAGTGAAGTGCTCACAACATTCCGGTCGGCATTTTATCTCGATATTGCAACAGCTTGTTACATATTGCTTCTTGCGCTTTTGCCCGATATGCTTCAGTTGCTCACGGGCTTCAGTATTTTCAGAACAATAAAGCTGATCATTGTTGGATTCTTCACCTACGTGCATGGCATTATAGCCATGACAGAGGTGGGAATTTACGCCGAATGGCAATCGAAGCTCACCTATAAAGCACTGATATACTTACGAAATCCTCAGGAGATTGCACAAACTGCGCCAACAGCTATGTTTGTGTTGTTGATAGGATTGTGGGCGATATTTTCTACTGTATTTTTCTTAGCATATCTATGGCTGACGAGGTCCGAAAGAAAAGAAAAAGCCAGGCTGAGGTGGCCGTTGATACCTGGATTTTTATTGAGTTTCTCCTTGATATTTATAGGGGCACGCGGCGGTCTGAACGCAATACCTATCAGCATTAGCTCGGTATATTTCAGCCAGTACAATATACTTAATCTGGCAGCAGTAAATCCAACCTATCACTTTACTGTCAACCTGCTCGATGCGGTGAGCCTCAAAGATCACAATCCGTTTGAGGTTATGCCCAATGATGAGGCTCATGCAATTGTTAAGCAACTCTTTGAAGTTGAGAAGGATACTACTGTATCTATCCTCAAAACCTCAAGGCCAAACATCGTGGTGCTGCTGCTCGAGAGCTATTCGGCCGATCTCATTGAATCGCTTGGCGGCGAGCCGGGCATAACGCCCATTATTGCAAAACTGGAAAGGGAAGGGCTGATGTTCACCAATTTCTACGCCAATGCAAACCGCTCACAGCAGGCTATCGGCTCACTGATCGGCGGATTGCCGGGCATTCCCGTAACAACGATTACCAACCACCCTGAGAAGTATTACGCACTGCCCTCGCTCACCAAAGAGCTAAAAAAGGCAGGCTATCATACCAGTTTTTATTTTGGAGGCCAGCTCAACTATGGCAATATTCGTTCCTATCTTATATACAACGAGATAGATCGGCTCGTTGAGGAAAAGGACCTGCCGTCAAAATTTTCCCGCGGCAAACTTGGTGTACACGATAGCGATTTGCTGCCGTTTTTTGCCTTAGACTTAAACGGCAATAAAGAACCTTTTTTCAGCGTGGCATTCACCCTCAGTTCGCACGCTCCTTACGATTTTCCCGGTCCGCGCCCCATCACCTGGCCACAGCTCGAGCGTAATCATGTGAACGGCGCACATTACACCGATGCCGCCATAGGCGAGTTTTTTGAGCTGGTCCGGCAACAGCATTGGTATAACAATACCTTGTTTATTTTGGTTGCTGACCACAGCAAAAGCACCTACCGCAACCATCCGCTCGAAACCTTCGAATACCACAAGATACCTCTGCTGCTGCTCGGACCAGCGCTGACCGATTCGTTGCGCGGTAAACAAACCGACCGACTTTTCATGAACTCCGACTTGCCGGTAACCATTTTGAAGCAGCTTGGCCTTGATGCCGGAGCGTTCCGATGGAGTCGCGATATGTTTAATCCTTACAGCAGGCAATTCGCCTACTTCGAACTTAACGAAGGCCTGGGCTGGAAATCGCCTGAGGGTCACTTTGTTTGGAATCGCTATGCTGATCATTACTGGCAGAACAGCCTCAAGCCAGAGGATGATGCTCGGGTGAAACAGGAGGGTAAAGCATTTCTTCAGGTCCTTTTTGAGGAGTTTATAGGTTATTGATTGACCCAAAACGAATTATTAATAAGCATCTCTGCGATAAGGGATTACGTTAGATCTTCAATCAATGAATACGGCCGAAGCCAGCACTTCGACCCCGTTTTTACCGACTACGTTTCGAAGGCTTCACTGCTTTTGGAGAAAATCAGAAATTGGTTCTGAACAATTGTTAGACAAAAAATTGTCTTGGGAAATCAATGAGCATTGTGAACAATTTTCTAATTTGTACATTTACAACAAATTAGAAACTAACTAAACTGATGCCTCATCGTATTCCTCTTTTTTTTCTTGTTTCATTCATAGCTATCCACATCAATATCAATCTGTTGCAAGCGCAGACCCAGACTGACTCAGTATTAAACCTAACCATAGATTTAAACGGAGAACCCAAAATAGCTGCATTACTGGATATTATACATGAGATGGCTGATGATTATCAAATTGTTGAGCACCACCTGTACAAGGCCGTTGCCTCCGAGATAAATAAATCACCTTCGACAACTGCGTTTTTCCGACTCAATTACATCAAGGGGATATCCCACAAAAAGCTTTCCGAGTACGATTCGGCCATGCATTACCTGGAACTGGCGCGAGCATTAGGCAATAAGGTAAACGATGCAGACCTGGTTGTAAAGTCGAATTTAACCCTTGCCGATACCTATCTGCGCCTGGGAAAGGCCGACAATGCCGAACAACTGCTCAACGAACAAATGAAGATAGCCACCCGTGCCGGTATGGAGTTTAATGTTGCGGCTATTCATAACAACCTTGCCAGCGTCTATCAACAAAAAGGACTCAACACCAGTGCGATGGAACATTTTTTACAAGCCATTGCCTATTTCGACAAGGTAAATGATTACCGTCAGCTTGGCGTGCTTTATGCCAATATCGGCAACCTCAATCTTGATGTTCCAAACTATCCTCAAGCCCGGGCCTTATACTTCAAAGCCCTGCAAAACGCCCGAAAAGCCGGTGATCCACGGCAGGAAGCTGCGGTATTGACGAATCTTGGCGTAGTTTATTCCAGAATGGATTCGATAGATGTTGCAATGCAACATTTTAATCAGTCAATAGCTGTAATTCAACAACTTGGTGACAAGGAAGAGCTGGCAAGGGCATATCACAACATTGCCAAAATACAGGTGGACAACAATAATCTTGAAGAAGGGCTTGCCAATTACCGGCGATCGCTTGGTCTTTCGAAAGAAATCAGGACTTTTCAGGGTGAGCTTTTCAATCATTACAGTGTTGGCCGTACTCTTCAGATTTTAGGTCGGTTCGATCAGGCATTGCTGCATTACGATACAGTCAGGCAGATGCTGGATAAGGTGCCGAATCCTGAGTTCCAGCTTTATGTGCTTTACGCCATTCAATCTGTTCATGCCTCGATGGGCAATAAGGCAAAAGCATATCCATATCTGCTGCAGGCCTATAGCACCAACGACAGTTTGTTGCGCTCGGGCAATCGGGAAAGAATTGCTACGCTTCAGGCGCAATATGATCAGGCTAAAGAAGAAAGCAGGGCTTTAAAGCTTGAACAGGAAATGCTTGAACATAAGGGCGTTATGCGTTTATGGATAATATTCGGATTGTCCGGTCTGATTGCTTTGCTGGCTATTGCGATTTGGATGACCATCGGTCGCAGGAGATCGGTATTAAAGGCGCTTTATGCCGAGGCCGAGCTTGAACGCACCCGAATGGAACTTGATTTCAGGAGAAGAGAATTGGTGAGCAGTGCCATTTTGCTGGCTGAAACCCAGGAAAAGGTGGAAAAGATTGAGGAAGGCCTTAACGAAGTTAAAACGAAGGCCAAAGGCCTTGATGCAGAGCTTTTTAATGGTTTGACCCGCCAGTTGAAATCAATATCACCACAAAGAAAGTTCAGCGAATTCGAAAAACGCTTCGATACGGTAAACGAGCAATTTAATACTTTGCTTGTGGCTCGTCATCCCGAACTATCGCCTGCTGAACTCCGTATTTGTAGCCTCCTCAGGCTTGGATTAAGCTCGAAAGAGATCGCTGGTATCACCAACCGCACAGTCCGAACCATCGAAAACAGCCGATCAATCATACGGCGAAAACTGTCGCTGGGCAATGATGAAAACCTTGTCACTTATTTGGCTGGCATACAGGAAGACAGGTCATTAGGGGGTTAACCCAGACTTTTACTGTTAAAGTTTAGTTAATGTGAGGTTTTCGTGAGGTGCGCAATTAGGATTGCCTCGTTTTCATGGTCATTTTTGTTGCCTCAACCAATGTTCTGCAGCCAAACTTATCTGGCTATTTTTTTTGACCAAAAAATTATTTAGAATCAATCTAAAGAAGCATGAGTCAAGTTTTACATCCCGTTGTGCTACTGAAAAAAATTGGCAGATCCAGGCTTTTGCTCGGACCATTTTTGGGTAATTGCGCGAGACTGAGCGGTCCGAGGACTTTGATAGAATTGTTACCGCTTAGAAAAATTTTTGCTCACTTATTTATCCTGATCAACTCACATTGTGCTGGTTTAGGCTTACAGCATTCGATTGAATACTCGCCTGGTAGCAAAGAAAATAGTCGAGTGCGATACTTTGGAATCGGGTTTTTCGGGAGACACATCTGTTATTCCTGCAAATATTGTGTGCCAGCATATTAATTATGAATTAAGTGTTAGTTAACCGATCAATAAACTATAAACTCTCCATCAACATGAAAGTCTGTGCTCAACCAATGGCTAAGTTTATCTCCCCGTGTTTTCATTTAAAGAACTTTCCTTCAAATGTTTACATGAAGTTTGTTTTAGTTGCAATCTTTCATTTGCTTGCACTGATGGCATTTCCCCAGTCCAATCTTGTGATGAACTGGGCCAGATCACTGAGCAACACTCCAATAGGCGGCGGTGTTGGTATGGCGTCTATTGCATTAGGAGCAAACGGTGATTTTTACGTTGCAGGTAATTTTTCATTAAGTATTGATGTCGATCCGGGATTAGGGGTTTCAAATCTGACCAGTAACGGATCAGTTGACATTTTTTTTGCCCGATATACCGCTCTTGGGCAGTTGGTGTATGCGCGAAGCATAGGGGGCACCGGCGGTGATTATGTGACTGCAATTGCTGTTGATGGTGAAGACAATGTATATATTACTGGATATTTTTCTGGTAATGCTGATTTTGATCCTGGCACCGGAATTGCTAATTTGTCAAGTATAGGTGATAATGATATTTATTTGGCAAAGTATGATGCATCTGGAAATTACATTTACGCTTTTAATTTAGGCTCTGGGTCGGATGATCGGGGATTATCAGTTGCCGTTGATGCCAGCGGAGCGGCCTATATAACAGGATATTTTCGTGGTGTAGTTGATTTTAATCCTAATTCAGGCTGGAATCCCTTAGCGAGTAATGATGCCTCCGCAGATATTTTTTTAGCCAAATATGATGCATCGGGTAATTATTTGTTTGCAATCGGCATGGGAGGTATATCTTTCGACGCGGGCACAGCTGTGAAACTCGATGGCGACGGGAATGCTTATTTGACCGGATCATTTAATCAAACGGTTGATTTTGATTATGGGATAAATGAAGCCAACCTTGTGAGTTCAGGAGCATCGGATATTTTTATTGCCAAATATGATGCTGCAGGCAATTACATTTTCGCAAAAAACATGGGTGGCCTGTCTAATGAGGCAGGAAATAGTTTAGCCTTAAGTGCATCAGGTGAGATCTTTATTACAGGCTACTTTACCGAAACAGCTGATTTTGATCCCGGACCTGGTTCAGCATTATTAACATCAAATGGTAACTGGGATATTTTTGTAGCCCGCTATGATGCTTCCGGAGGATTTATTAATGCGTTTGGAGTTGGCTCATTATCCAGCGATCAGGCATTAAATATTGGGCTCGATGCGTCTGGCCATGTATTCATAACGGGCGAATTTAGGGGAATGCTCGATTTTGACCCAGGGCCAGACGAGAACAACCTGATAAGTGCTGGACAAACCGACATTTTCCTGGCAAAATTTACTTTAACTGGAAACTTGGTATTTGCCATCAAGATGGGATCTACGAACTCCGACAAAGGAGCTGGCCTTGGTGTGGATGCCAGTGGCGGGGTTTATTTAGCTGGCGATTTTTATAACACAGTGGATTTTGATCCAGGGCCAGGAGTATTCAACCTGTCGGTGCCTGTCAATAACGTTATGAATGGTTTTATAGCCAGATACGGATCATCAGGAAGCTTATTATGGGCAGGACCAATAGGACAATATTCAAACACTGTCGCAAACAGCGAGGCGCGTGCGGTAAAGCTTGATGCGGACGGAAATGTATATGTAGCGGGCTTTTTCCGCGGCGTTGTTGATTTTGATCCCGGGGCAGGTGTTGCATATTTGTCGAGCGCGGGAAACACTGATGGTTTTCTGGCTAAATATGATGCTCAGGGTAACTACATATTCGCATTTCGTATAGGAGCGACATCCGAAGACAGGGTAAATGCTATAGAAATTGATGCGGGCGGTAATGTATTATTAATTGGACAATTTCAGGGCCAAATTGATGTTGATCCAGGCCCGGATGAATTTTTACTAACCAGTAATGGCGATAATGATATATTTCTTGCCAAATATAGTTCCAGTGGGAATTTGATTTTTGCAAAAAATATGGGTGGGGCAAGCGGTGATGTTGTTAATGATATTGCATTGAACGACAATGGCGAGATTTATCTTACCGGATATTTCATGGGCACCTCAGATTTTAATCCTGGGCCTGGCACTGCCAATCTGGTTAGTTCAGGAAATACAGATATTTTTTTAGCTAAATACGATGCCAATGGAAATTATGTTTATGCGCTTTCTATCGGATCATCAAGTGCCGATATAGGGTTTTCAATCGAAGTTGATGCCGCCGGTGCCGCATATATCTCAGGTTATTACTCTGGCACTGTTGATTTCGACCCTGGACCTGGTTCCACGCTTTTAAGCAGCTTGTTTAATAACGATGCTTTTTTTGCAAAATTCGATACTGATGGCAATTTTGTCTACGCAAAAAGCATTGCAGGACCGGGCTCCGAAATTGCTTATAGTATTGCTGTAAGTGATAATGGAATGGTATACCTTACTGGCTATTTTGATAATCAAATTGATTTAGATCCAGGTCCGGGCGCGTCCAATTATACCTCCGTCAACAGCTTTGATATTTTTTTTGCTAAATATGATGCTTCAGGCGATTATATTTTTGGTAATACCATTGGTAGCTCTCTTGATGACCGTGGTCATCAGATTGCAGTTGATAATGATGGCAATATTTATTTAACGGGTAATTTGGGCCTTACTGCAGACTTTGACCCCGGCCCAGGAACAGCAAACCTTACCAGTCTTGGGCAGGGCGACATCTTTGTAGCTAAATACGATGATGCAGGGAATTACAAGTATGCAAGAAGGATGGGTGGAACCTTAAACGATAGAGGTTATTCAATCGATGTGGGCTCTGAAGGAAAAGTAGTTATTGCAGGTTTTTTTTCTGGTTCCGCTACATTTAACCCTGAGAGTTCGGATGTTACTTTGCGAAGCCTTAATGGTACCGATATCTACCTCGCGCATTATTCTGAATCCGGATCCATTTCAACTGGCACCTTATCGCATTCGATTTGCCTTGGGGCTTCAATTAATGTCCCTTTCACAGTATCTTATCCATTGAACTCAGGTAATGTATTCAGCGCCCAGCTCAGCAATGCCTCCGGCAGTTTTGCGGCGCCTATAAACATCGGTTCACTTGCTGCAACCGGCAGCGGCAGTATCAGCGCCACCATACCGGAGGCCACAGTCGCCGGAACGGGCTACCGCATCAGGGTAGTCAGTTCCAGCCCTGCTGTTACCGGCACGGACAATGGCGCCGACATTTCTATACAGCTTTGCTGCGCCAATCCCACCAATGGCGGCACCATTGCATCGAATCAAACGATCTGCCATGGCGAAACGCCCGCAATGTTAACCAGCAGTACACCGGCTTCCGGCCATACAGGCACCCTGGAATACAAATGGCAATATACCACCTCCGATCCGGATGATCCGGGTTTCGACCCTACCAGCTGGACCGACATAAACGCAAGCAATGCAACTACCTATCAGCCTGATGCAATAACGCAGACTACATGGTATCGTCGTCTGGCAAGGGTAGATTGCGTATTGGGTTGGGGCAATGCTGTAGCCTCAAACGTGGTAAGTGTGACTGTATCGACCGCTCGAATTCATGTTACCGTTTCAGGCGCCGGCCTGATGGATGGCAGCAGTTGGGCCAACGCCATGAGCGGCAGTCAGTTGCAGGCAGCCATTAATGCCAGTTGTGTTACCGAAGTATGGGTGGCGGCAGGTACTTATCAGCCTGCGCTGAACACCAGTTTCAGCATGAAAGAAGGGGTGGCCATACTCGGAGGATTCCCGAACACCGGCAACCCCGGACTGGCAGAAAGGAATTATGCCGCCAATGCTACCATTCTGCAGGGAAATGGAACGAGGGTGATTAATAACACTAACAATGGCCTGACGAATGCAGCCATTCTGGATGGGTTTACCATTACCGGGGGAACTGCTTCAGGTAGTTCCGGCCCCGGAACCCTTAATATAAACGTTTCGCCAACATTCAGGAATTGCATTTTCACAGGTAATTCTGGCTATTGGGATGGGTCATTATATTTTCAACATGGTACTGCAATAGTGGACAATTGTATTTTTATTGGGAATACGGCAAGTGTTTTTTCTGGTGGATTACGATTATCCTGGAATGGAAGCGCAACATCACCTAAGATCACTAACTGCAGTTTTTCGGGTAATACCGGTCCCGGAATTCATATTAACCCTGGTGCTTCGCCATTCATTCATAATTGCGTGATTTGGGGCAACGGGAGTGGAATCTTTGCCGGAATTAACTCATCGCCAACAGTTACCCATAGTATTGTTCAGGGAGGATTTACCGGAACAGGCAATCTGGATATTGACCCCTTATTTATTAATCAACCTGTCATTGGTCTTGGTTCATCCGGTGATCTGCGTTTGCAGACCTGTTCTCCTGCCATTAATGCAGGCGACAATGCTGCAGTTCCCGCCGGAATCACAAGAGACCTTGATAATAACCCGCGTTTCTATAACAGTGGCACCGTGGATATGGGGGCATATGAACTGCAAGCAGTTCCAGCTTCCTATCCCACCAATGGCGGCACCATTGCATCGAGCCAGTCCTTATGTTCAGGCTCAACACCCGCACAATTGACCAGCAGTGCACCGGCTTCCGGCCAAACCGGAACGCTTGAATACAAATGGCAATACACCACCTCCGATCCGGACGACGCTGGCTTCGATCCTGCCAGCTGGAGCGATATTGCCTCAAGCAATGCAGCAACCTTTCAGCCGGGTGCACTCTCCCAGACAACCTGGTACCGACGTCTGGCAAGGGTGGATTGCGGTTTGGACTGGAGCAGTGCTGCAGCATCCAACACCATCTTAATCACTGTCGATCCTGCTCCATTTGCTTCAGTAGTAACTTATCCTTCTGGCTTTGTGCTCGGTTTTAACCCATCTGCCTGGTCTACCAATTTTTCAGTTGATGGTGCTGTATTTTTTAATGGTACAAATACGCTGGAGCTAATGGCATTTGCCTCATACGATGCGTCAGCTGGCGCCACAGTCACCATTCCTTTAACTGGGACAATATCCTTTTCCTGGCAATATGATGCAAGCATGAGTCCGCCTGTCAATGAGGCTTTCGGATTTGTGCTGAATGGCATTCCTGTTCAACTGACTGATTTCTGGAATAATAATCAGAATGGTGTGGTGAGTGCGCTGCCGGTAAATGAGGGGGATGAATTCGGTTTTTGGCTTTCGTCTCAAACAAATGGCGTGGGCTCAACAATGGCCGTGATCAACGGCTTTAGTTTTCAGCCAACCAGCTACAGCGTTACGGTATGTAATACAGGCAGTTATACCCTGGAATCATCTGTTGCATCGGCATCTAATGGTACGATTCTCTGGACGCACAACGGCAGCGGACAACTTGAATTCGCAACAACGCTTCAGCCAAAATACACACCATCTCTGGCCGACGGCGGCAATGTGGTTACGCTCACACTCAGCGTCACCAGCCAAAACGCATGCTCACCGGCAACTGCTGCTGCGCAATACGGTTTATTGATACAGAATTGCTGCGCCAATCCCACGAGTGGCGGCACCATTGCATCGAACCAGACCTTATGTTCAGGCTCCACGCCCGCACTGTTGACCAGCAGTGCACCGGCTTCTGGCCATACAGGCACCCTGGAATACAAATGGCAATACACCACTTCCGATCCATCAGGAGCAGGTTTCGATCCATTGAGCTGGGCAGATATCGCTTCGAGCAATTCTGCTACTTATCAGCCGGATGCACTCACACAAATAAACTGGTTCAGAAGACTTGCCAGAGTGGATTGCGAAAGTGACTGGAGTAGTGCAGTAGCATCCAATGTGGTTCGCGTGGCTATTGTTCCGGAACATATATTCATCACCGAGAACGGCGCAGGGCTCATGGATGGTTCAAGCTGGGCCAATGCGATGCCAGGTACCGCCATTCAGGAGGCCTTGGATAATTCGGTATGCAACAATGTGATTTGGGTGGCCAAAGGCCGGTATGTGCCAACTACCGAAATTGGTGGTGGGGGGACACGTTTCCGCAGTTTTTCAATGAAACCTGGCGTTCAGCTGCTGGGTGGTTTTTCAGGCAACGAAGACCCGCTTAGCTTCGACATCTCCACACGCGACTTTGAAACCAACGAAACCATTCTCGATGGCGACATCAACGGGGATGATGAAGTTACAGGCGAAGATACCAACTTCACTCTGAATAATTACGGCGACAATACCCATCGTGTGGTTCTGTTCAGAGATGACCTTGTGTTTACGAACTCAACCATCATTGACGGTTTCACAATCCGTGGCGGCAACAGCAATATTCCCTTGGTTGGAGGAGCCATCCATATTGACCGAGCTTCACCACTGCTGAGGAATTTAGTCATCAAAGAAAGCACAGCACATAGTGATGATGGTGCTGTAAGAGTACTCGGAGGATCTCCGGTATTCGAAAATTGCTTGTTCACAAGAAACTTGCACAATATGGTCATTCAATCCCGTAATTGGGGAGTGCCTTCAGCTCTGATTAGCAATGTCACAATTAACAACAGTACTTTCCGCCAAAACAAATCAAACTCAGGTGGAGCCATCTATTTAAGGAACTTTGCTAAATTACAGATGGACAATTGCCTTTTGGAACAAAATGAAGCTACAGGACATGAAGGTGGAGCAATTTTTATTAATAACAGTGAAGCCCAAATCACCAATACTATAATTAGAAATAATACTGCATACACAGCAGGAGGTGGGATATCATTTATGTACCCAAATATGATTGATTATGGTATTAGAAAAAGATTGGTTCTTCAAAACGTTGATCTAATTGATAATATTACCGGATCTGCAATGGGCGGCGGACTTTCTGCTTCAAATGTTGCTGAATTAAGCTTTGTGAAAGGTGTTATTGAAGGCAATATTGCTAACAATGATAGAAGTTCATATTACTCCGGAGGTGGTGGGATTTTTATTAATGCCGAGCCAAATGCAATTATCAACCTCGATGGTCTGAAAATCAACAATCATACGATTCCTTTCGGTTATGGAGGCGGTTTGTATATTGCGCCCTTTTCGAGCTCTGCTGGATACGATTTAAGTTTAAAAAACTCAAAAATCACAAACAATTATGCGCCAAACAGCGGAGGAATTGCTCTTGCAGGCACGGTTGGTGTCAGAGACCTGGAGAATCTTCTTATATCCGGGAATCAAGCAATTTCTATAGGTGGTATTTGGTCAGCAAAAAGCAATACCGTATTTAAAAATGTTACCATAACCCGAAATATTTCCCAACAATCTGCCGTAATATTTGCATTTTCACCACAGCTGATAAACAGTATTGTTTGGGATAACACCGTTATACAATGGCCCCATTGGCATTCATTTGAACCAAGTCTCGTTATCAATTCTACCATTCACAACGAACCTGGTATGTACCCTACACCACTTGCCCTAAGCGGAATAGATATGTCAGATCCTTTATTCGTGAATCCCGATATGGGTGATTTCCGATTGATGCAAGGTTCGCCGCTGATCGATCAGGGCAACAATTCCTATTCCACAGTTGATTTCGATGTAAGGGGCGCCGGATTTCCGCGCCGGATTGACCGTTCGAACGCCGGTGCACTAGGCACAGTGGATCGCGGTGCCTTTGAATTCAACATTGATACCGACTGTATTTTGCCAACGGATGGAGGCACCATAGGTGCTTCGCAGGTTATTTGCTCCGGTTCGGTGCCCGTCTTACTCAACAGCCTAAGTGTGGTGGGTCCGGCTTATGGTCCGGTAACCTACAAATGGCAATCCACAACATCCAATCCTTCATCTCCGGGCTTCGACCCTGAAAGCTGGACGGACATAGCCTCGAGCAACTCAATCACCTATCAGCCGGATGCCCTCACACAAACCACATGGTTCAGGCGATTGGCCAAGGTAGATTGTGCACCGGGCTGGAGCGGGGCCGCCGCCTCAAACATTGTTCAAATCACAGCCCAAACGCTCACTCTAAACATGGCAGGCCAAATGCCCGCAGGATTGGGCACATCAAGCAATCCATACCTGATTGCCAATTTTGACAATTTGTTGTGGCTGACAGCCAACCCTTCCGCATGGGATAAGCACTTTTTGCAAACTGCTGATATTGATGCTTTGGTTACTTCCAATGCGTGTTTCAATAATGGTGCGGGCTGGAGCCCGATAGGAATATTGGGGCAGCCTTTTCAAGGCACTTATGATGGCGATTACCACACGATCAGCAATGTCTTTATCCATTTGCCTGCGCAATCCAGAGTCGGATTTTTTGGAGCTACAGGTTTTGACGCCCATATCAACAGGCTTTCGCTGATCAATGCTCAGGTTACCGGTGGCAACAGAACGGGATTGATGTTGGGCGAGCTTCGCGGCACAGTATTTCAGTCGGGAGCAACCGGCATGGTCAGTGGAGGTGATTTTACCGGTGGCTTCGCAGGTATCATTGAGAGTGGACTACCGGTGAGCCAGAGTTTTGCCAATGCTAACGTATCTGCAACAGGTACAGCAGGTGGATTTGCCGGCTATGCTCATGCAACGATTTCAGATTGCTATGCCGTTGGAACCTTGAATATCAATGGTAACCAATCTGGTGGCTTCCTTGGTGCCATTTATGGCGGAGAGGCGGTCAGGAGTTATTCGGCCATGAATGCAAATGTGATCTCAAGCGGCTGGACAGGAGGCTTTGTTGCAGCGCTTATTGGACCACAATCCGTACTTGCCGACAACTTTTTCGATAACGACATACATAGTCCGACAGTAAGTTTCGGTGCTACGCCCAAAACCACGCTGGATATGACTATGCAGTCCACTTTTACCAATGCTGGCTGGGACTTTAGTTTGCCTATATGGGGCATGAATCCTGATATTAACAACAGCTATCCTCACCTTAGCTGGCAGGATCGCTGGGCTGGAGAGCTAATCGATTTGCCAATTGGTACCATTGTGTACGACGATACATGGCAATGGAATGGCACGCCTCTCGAATGGATTTTTGTTGAAAAGCAAGTTCCTGTTATGTATGAGACTGTTTTGATGGCACGTCAGCACATTCATGTCATGCCCTACCGCACCGACCTTCTCGATAATAACTATGAGCAGTCCAGCGTGAGGCATTACCTGAACACCGACTTCTACGGCAGCTTCTCCCATGCATTCAAAAGCATTGGAGAACAAAGGAGTTTCAATTGGGCCAGCAGCTTTAGCAATACCATTGGGCAGCAAGGATATGTTGTGGATGTGGTATTCCTGCCTGCAGTTTCCGAATTGGGAGGACCAATACTCAGCCCAATTTTAACGCGCACTTTCTCTTACTTCTCCGGTCCGGAGGGGCACATCAGGCGGGCATCTGCGCCTGGTTTCCAAAATATGACCCGTTCAGGTATATTTCAACTAAACCCTCCTGCGAATCAAAGGATTTATTACATAGACATTCTCGGAGCTTTCTATAATGACATTATGAGTACTGTTACCGCTCCGTTTGCAGTTCGACCAGCAATGTTTGTACAGCCCTACACGCATTTTGTCCGCCAGCCCGATGGCCGATACAAACTGCGCACGCATCGTGTCCTCTATACCGCGACCGACGGGACGATCAACGGCACTGCAGATCAGCAAGTGGCACACGGTAGAAGTGGGGAGCAGGTAACGGCTGTTCCGAATGCGGGCTACAAATTTGTGTCGTGGAGCGATGGCAATACCAACCCGCAACGGACAGAAAACAATGTGACGGCCACGCTCAGCCTTCAGGCCAGCTTTGAGCCCTGTCAAAACCCGGATAACGGGGGTTTAATTGGCAATAATCAATTTTTATGTCTGGGCACTGAGCCTCAATTGTTAAGCAGCATTGCCGATCCTTCGGGTTATATGGGTACCATCGAATACCAGTGGCAATATACTTACAGCGACCCGGAAGCGCCCGGATTCGATCCTGCAAGTTGGGTGAACATACCCTCGACAAATACGAACACTTATCAACCAGTAGCCGTAGAGCAAACTACCTGGTATCGTCGCATTGCCGGGCTCACCTGCGATCCTGAAAAGTTTGCGTCAAATGTGGTGAAGATTGAGGTTAGTCTGTATGAAATATCAGCCACAGCAGATGCCATCGAATTTTCATATGCCTGCGGTGCCAACGAAACCTTGACTGTTTCGGAAAATGCGGGAAGCATCGTTTTCGATGTTCCTGGCCGCTACTTCAGTCTTAACGGAGGAGCTCCCCAGTTGTTTCCGGCTACACTACTGCTAAGCGAGGTAAACCAGATCACCATTAATGCAGGTTTGGGCAACGACGTCATCAATGTCGGAAACTTTGCAAGCCAATTGCCCAATCTCACCATCAATGGCGGTCAGGGCAATGATGTTGTTAACTTCGGTGGCGACATCACGTTTAAGCCCAATGCCAATCTGGATGTTGACCTGCAAAACGACCACGCCAGTCCCGGCGAGGATATCGTAACTATTGCTGCCAATGCCAACCTGATTTTCCAGGGCAGCGGGTCAGCTGTTATCAAACTTAGCAAGTGGATGACCATTGACACAGGTGGCAGTATCGAGGTTGTCGATGGTAACCTGATCATTGAGGTAAATCAGCAAACGCCTACTACCATAGGCAATTTTCATGGTTTGATTGTCCCTGGTTTACTGCGGACCACCGGACAGGGGGATATCATCGTGAAAAGTACAGCCGGAAAAGATGCGACAGGTTTTATGGTTGCTTTTTGGATGCATACCAACGGGCGCATTGAATCGACAGCCAATGAGGCGGGTAAAGGGAACATTTTCATTACTGCCACTGTCAAGGATGGTTATACAGGAGGTGCATCTGGCATACAAATCAGGAATAATTCAAGCATTTTCTCAGCTGGGGGAGATATTCGCATCGACGGACAAGTGGGGAGTGGTTATGCTTCATCGGTGGGCTCTGTCGGGAGCAACGGAATGTCTATATATGAGAATGGGGCAATTACAGCCACCGGACCTGCGGCGATTCAAATTAACCTGTCATCTGGTGATGCTTTGCTTGGTTCAAGTTATGCATTTGACATGAGAGCTACCGGCGCTAAAATTACCAGCGTTGACGGTGATATTACCATCAATGCCGAATCTGGCAGTGGTAACGCAAATCCCAACTTTGTCTTAAGCAATGGTGCCTTCATTACTTCAGGGGCTTTCATTGAAACCACTGGAACAGGAAATATCACCTTGACAGCGCAATCAGGACAGGTCGTAACCGCTGGCTCAGGAAGCCAAAGCCTGCGCCTCGACGCACCCTCATACGTGCGTTCATCAAATGGAAATATTCATATCTCAGCTACAAACGTCAATAACTTCAGCGGTACCACCTTCAATCATGGTAGCAGTATTCGGGGCAATGTAAGCAGCACTGGTACAGGCAATATTACAATTGAAGGTACCGCCGGCATAACAAATGCAGTTTTTGCCAATGGTTCACAAGGTGTTCAGGTGCGCAATGGTGCAACAGTGAGCAGCGCAGGTGGTAATATAACCATTCGGGGCACAGCTGATAATACAGCTGGGAACGAAGCCCTCACCATTGCAAGGGTAGGCAACGGAACAGTGAGTATAGGTGATCCAACCAAAAGCATCACCTTCGAAGGCAACAGCATGGATATTCATCCTTCCAATGGCACGGTGAATGCAGGCAGCGGAACGGTCGTTTTAAAAGGCAGGACTGCAGGCCATGAACTTGACCTTGGCGGAGCAGATGCTACGGGAATCCTTGGATTATCGGATGCTGAGCTTGACAGGGTTACGGCGGGAACGCTGGTCCTGGGAGGGTCAACGAGTGGCGATATTACTGTTAGTTCCAGCATCAGCCGCTCTGCCGCCACCAATATGCAGCTTATCAGCAATGAGGACATTTTGTTCACCGGAGGCGGTATCAATACCTCTGGCGGTACGCTTTTGCTAAATCCCGGAGATTCGCCTGCAGCGGTTTATCCTGACTACGACGGCACTGATGCCACGGTATCAACCATTTCGTTTGGCAGTGATCTTGGTATAATAATTAATGGCAATACTCCTGGCGATGGCACGGGCTCTACCTATACGCAGCTAACGGTTCAGGGCAATATTGACCTCACGGGAGTCGACCTTGTGCTCAGCGGCACACACACTCCTGCTGTCAACGAGACCTTCGTGATTGTGAACAACACAGGAGATCAGCCGATTATAAGTACTTTCAACAGCATACCTGAAGGAGGATTGATTAGTGATGTCCTCGGTAGTGGATTGACTGGTCTGATCAGTTATACGGGCGGCGATGGCAATGATGTGGTACTTACCCTTTGCTCTAATCCCACTAATGGAGGTATAATTGCTGATAATCAGACTATATGCTATAACACCATACCTTCGATCTTCACCAGCACCGGCTTGCCCACCGGCCATGCCGGCACACTGGAATACAAATGGCAACACACCACTTCCGATCCGGACGATCCGGGTTTCGACTCAACCAGCTGGACCGACATAAACTCAAGCAATGCAACAACCTATCAGCCAGGTGCGCTAACCCAGACTACCTGGTACCGGCGCCTTGCAAGGGTGGACTGCTCATCCGACTGGAGCGGGGCCGCAGCATCCAACACGATTAAAGTAACAGTAAGGCCTCAGTTCACCCCCGGCGCCATTGCCACTACGGGCGAGACCATCTGCTACGGCGGCAGCCCGGGCCAGATCGGCAATGTCACCACAGCTTCGGGCGGCGACCAGACGATCACCTACAGCTGGAGGAGCTCTGAGGACAACTATACGGCTGCCATCAGCGGAGCCACGTCTTCGACCTATACCCCGCCTGCAGGCCTGACTACGACAACGACCTACCGCAGATATGCCAAGGACGGCACATGCAACACCACGCCAGAGCAGTCCACGGGCGAGTGGACGGTGATGGTTGAACCCACCCCGGTAGCCGGAGTCTTTATCAGCAACCCTGCGGCATTTACTACGGTATGC
>JAJTAY010000001.1 GCA_021287165.1 Bacteroidia bacterium
CCATACAAACAGCCCGCGCTGCCGCACGGGCTGCTTTACCGGATTTGCAGCCGTTTTTGCATTCCCGCCAGCGTTTCCCGCCGTTTGCGCGGCCTGACCGCCCGGCCCGATGGCTTTTTCAGGGACGGGGGACGGAGGAAGGGAATTCGGGTGCAGGGTGCTTGATGCTGGTTGCCGGGACAGGATAAGAGAATTCAAAATTCAAAGATTCAAGATTCAAAATTGGTTGATTTTATGGATGTTGAGGGATTAGTCATCTCGGGCTAAGGCGCGATTCCATCGCGTGCACTAATCCGACTGATTCTTCTCATAACACCGACAACAATAAATACAGTATTAACAAGGACATCTGATTGCTGGTTAGACTCAGTATTTCCTGCAACAGAAAACCCGTTACCTGTAATCATCCTCTCCCCTACCTATTGTTTGGCAATTAACAACAAATGAAAACTTAGGTTTATTTTTGCCTCAGAAACTAAGTAATATGAAAGCATTGAAAACCACATTCTTTGCCGGTGCACTGGCCTTGATGGCCGTTTCGTGCGGTGCTCCGCAAAAGCAACAAACCCCCGATCCGATGGACCAATTGGTGAACAAGTACGCCAAGGTGGAGCTCACCTCCGACATCAGTCATCTGAGCGACAATGAAAAACAGATGCTGGTGCTGCTCTTCGAAGCCGCAAAAATTATGGACGATATTTTCTGGACACAAAACATCGGCCCGAAAGAAGAATTTTTGTCCACCATTACCGACCCGCGCCTGCGTCTCTTTGCCGAAATCAATTATGGGCCATGGGATCAGCTCGACAATCAGAAGCCCTTCATCGAAGGCTATGGACCAAAGCCAGCCGGAGCACAGTTCTATCCGACCGATATGACCAAAGAAGAGTTTGAGGCTTTCAACGATCCCAACAAAACAAGCCTTTACACCCTGATCCGCCGCGACGAAAATGGTGCCCTTAAAGCAGTATGGTATCACGAAGCCTATGCAGAACCGATCGAAAAGGCTGCCTCGCTGCTTGAGCAAGCTGCCGGCCTGGCTGCTGACGAAGGCTTTGCCAACTACCTGCGCCTGCGTGCCAAAGCCCTCCGTACGGACGACTACCTGGAGAGCGACATGGCCTGGATGGATATGCGCAACAATAACGTGGATATGGTGATCGGCCCCATCGAAAACTACCTCGACGGCTTGTTTGGTTACAAAGCGGCTCACGAAGCCTTCATCCTGATCAAAGACCACAAATGGAGCGATCGCCTTTCGCGTTATGCGCAATTCCTGCCGGAACTTCAGAAACAACTGCCTGTGGATGAAGTGTATAAACAGGAAGTGCCGGGCTCGGATGCCGACCTCAACGCCTACGACGCCGTTTTTTATGCCGGCGACTGCAATATGGCCAGCAAAACCATTGCCATCAACCTCCCCAACGACGAACGCGTGCACCTGAGCAAAGGCACCCGCAAGCTGCAGCTGAAAAACACCATGAAAGCCAAGTTCGATAAAATACTTGTGCCTATTGCCGAAGAACTCATCGCTCCCGAACAGCGCGAACACATCGCCTTCGACGCCTTCTTCAGCAATGTGATGTTTCATGAAGTAGCCCACGGCATGGGCATAAAGAACACCATCAACGGACAAGGCACCGTGCGCAAAGCCCTGAAAGAGATGTATTCGCCTCTGGAAGAAGCCAAAGCCGACATCCTCGGTCTTTATCTGGTGACCAAGCTCCACGAAATGGGCGAATACACCGACACCGAAATCATGGACAACTACGTCACTTTCATGGCCGGCATCTTCCGCTCGGTGCGCTTTGGTGCTGCCAGCGCCCATGGCAAGGCCAATATGATGACCTTCAGCTTCTTCCTCAGCGAGGGCGCTTTCACCCGCAAGGACGACGGCACCTATGCCATCAATCTGGATAAGATGATGGAAGCCAGCAAGAAGCTGACAGGCATGATCCTGAAAGCACAGGGCGACGGCGACTACGAAATGGTGAAAAACTGGGTGACCACCGACGGGGTGATCAAAGACCAGCTGAAAGCCGACCTGGGACGCATTACCGCCAAAGGCATTCCGGTGGACATCTATTTCGAGATGGGACCCCATATGCTCGGCCTGAAATAAACAATTATTACTGATTAATCAATCCCCCAATAATGAAAAGAATCGTATTGTTTTTCCTGCTGTTTGCAGGGCTGATGCAGGGCATCAGAGCCGACGAAGGCATGTGGCTGCCCATGTTTGTGAAGCGCCTCAACCATGCCGAGATGCAAAAAATGGGTCTCAGGCTCACCCCCGAAGAGATCTACAGCGTAAATAACGCCAGCCTGAAGGATGCCATCGTGGGCCTTTCGAACAGCCCAACGCCCAACGGATATTTCTGCACCGGCGAAATTGTTTCGTCGCAAGGCCTTGTGTTCACCAACCACCACTGCGCCTACGACCTGATCCAGAAGCACAGCTCGGTTGAAAACGACTACCTGACCAATGGTTTTTGGGCAAAGAGCTTTGCCGAGGAGCTTCCCAACGAAGGCCTGACGGCCTCAATCCTGATAAGCATGGCCGACGTTACCGATTCGGTGATGGCGGTGCTTAACGATAAAATGAGTCCGGATGAGCGGGGAGCTGCCATACGCAAAAAAACCTCCGAACTGCGCAAAAGCTTTAACCCCGAAGGAAAATACCATGTAGTGGTAAAAAGCTTTTTCGAAGGCAACGAATTCTATCTGTTTATCTATCAGGTGTATCGCGATGTGCGTCTGGTAGGCGCTCCCCCATCGGCCATTGGTAAATTCGGCGGCGATACCGACAACTGGATGTGGCCCCGCCACACAGGCGACTTTGCCGTATTGCGCATTTACACCGCCCCCGACGGCTCGCCTGCCGACTACAGCAAGGACAATGTGCCACTCAAACCCAAACATCACCTGCCCATCAGCCTCGACGGGGTGCAAAACGGCGACTTTTCGATGATCTGGGGATTTCCCGGAAGCACCGATCGTTACCTCACTTCCTTCGGCGTAAACTTCAATCTCGAGAAACAATATCCCGTGATCATCGATCTCTTTGGCAAGAAACTCGAGTCATGGAAGCAATATATGGATGCCGATCCCGCTGTTCGCATCCAGTACGCCAGTAAATACGCACAGGTGGCCAACACCTGGAAATACCTCATTGGTCAGACGCGCGGCCTGAAAAGGCTCAACATTATGGGCCGCAAGCAGGGCGAAGAATTGCAGTTCAGCGAGTGGGTGTCGTCGGACCAGGCCCTACAGGAAAAATACGGTAATGTTTTGGCAGAACTTGAAGCTGGCTACAAAGCCATGGGCGAAAGCATTCAGCCATTGCTCTACAACAATATGGCCGGAGCAGGCGGTGCCGAAATCATCGGCTATGCTTCGTCCTTTGCTCAGCTGCGCGAACTGCTGAAGCCCATACCCAAAGCCGACCTGCCCAAAGACAAGGCCATGGCCGAAAAGATGCGCAAAGAACGTGAGGATCAGGTGAAGAAAACCATCGAAAACCTTCGCAATGGCATCGACGACAATTTTAAGAACTACTATGCTCCGGCCGATCAGCTGGTGTTGCAGCGCATGTTGGAAGCCTACGGCAAAAACATGCCCGAGAACCTTCAGCCCGATGCGTTCAAAAACCTTATGAAACGTCACAAAGGCAATTATGAAGCCGCTGCTGCCGATGTGTTTAGTCGTTCGATGCTGAGCAGTCCGGAAAAAGTGGAGGCCCTGCTCAACAAACCCAGTTTGAAAATCCTCGAAAACGACCCCGCCCTGCAGCTTGCCGACGGATTTACGGGCAAGATGATGGAAGTGGCCGGCGGATTCCGTCAGGCACAGGCCTCTATCAGTAAAGCCCGCAGGCTTTGGATGGCCGGATTGCGTGAGATGCAGCCTCAGCGCCCCTTCTATCCCGATGCCAACAGCACCCTGCGCTTTACCTATGGCAGCGTGAAAGATTATATCCCGGCCGATGCGGTGCATTACAACTACGTCACCACACATAAGGGCATACTTGAAAAGGAAGATCCCTCGAACGACGAGTTTATCGTACCCGAAAAGCTCAAATCGCTGATCGAGACACTTGATTTTGGTCCATATGGCGACAACGGCACTTTAGTCACCTGCTTCATCAGCACCAACGACATCACCGGAGGCAACTCGGGCAGTCCTGTGATTAATGGCAAAGGTGAGCTCATCGGCATTGCCTTCGACGGCAACTGGGAGGCCATGAGCGGCGACATCGCTTTCGAAACGGATTTGCAGCGTACCATCAGTGTGGATATCCGTTATGTCTTGTTTGTGATTGACCGCTATGCCGGTGCCACCAATCTGATTGACGAGCTGGACATCCGCAAGGCAGAGCCGCAGCCGATACGCGTTGTAAACAATTGATTTTAGATACTTTAGATAGAAATCCGGTTCTTCGAAGAGCCGGATTTTTTGTCTCAAGACATAAAAACATGCGACCACGCCTACGGCGGGTCGGCGTTTGGTTTTGGTTGTTTCTTTATAAACATGTGGCCCCTGGCGGGGTCTTGTCTCGCCAAGTAAAATGCTTGCCTATCTTTACATCAAAATCTGCTGATGTTTACCATTCAACTCAAGGTACGCGACTACGAATGCGATATGCAGGGCATCGTGAACAATGCTGTCTATCAGCACTATCTGGAACATGCCCGACATGAGTTCCTGCTGGAGCAAGGACTCAGCTTTGCACAACTGACTGCCGATGGTATTCTGCTGGTCGTCAAGCGAGTAGAAATAGACTACCAAAGTCCACTGCGCAGCGGCGACACCTTCGAAGTGCAATGCAGTACAAGTAGGATGTCGCCCTTACGATTTGTGTTTCACCAAAAAATTGTCAGACTGCCCGATCGCAAGCCGGTTGTGGAGGCTAAGATAATCGGCACCTCCATCAATGCGCAAGGCCGCCCTTTCCTGCCACCGGTCATCGATGAGCTGTTCGGACGAAGCCATTGAGCCTGTTCTGCAACCGTTTTCCCCTGCCCTGCCGCCTTTAGCTTGCCCAATTCGAGTAGATAGCCTTTAATAAGGGTATCTTTACTTTTTGCTTTTACCCGGATTAATGAAAAAACTTACCATTGCCGGCTTGCTTTTGGTTATGTTTTTTGCGGTCGCTCCACGGCTGCAATCGCAAAACCTCCGGCTGAACGAAATGATGTCGTCCAATGCCACGGCACTGGCCGACGAAGACGACGATTATCCCGACTGGATTGAATTGTACAATGGCGGGACACAAGCCGTCAATCTGCTTAACTATGGGCTGAGCGATGATCCTGCCCAGCCTTTTCGCTGGCGCTTTCCTTCTGTTACTTTGCAACCCGGTGATTATCTTGTGGTTTTTGCATCAGGAAAAAACCGTATCACTCCCGGTCAGCCCCTGCACACCAATTTCAGCATCAGCGCTCAGGGTGAGCCGCTGATACTGAAAAGCCCCGAAGGCGCCACCATCGACAGCCTTGGCCCTGTTGCCCTGCAGCGTGATATTTCGTGGGGACGACTGCCCGGCCAGGCTGAGTCATTGCGCTATTTTAGTCCGGCCAGCCCAGGCCAGCCAAATACCACCACGGCCTACACTTTGCTGTTGGGTGAGGTTCAGGCTTCGCACAGTTCGGGATTCTACACTTCGTCCTTTAACCTCCAGCTGAGCACCACACAGCCCGGGGCGCAGCTGGTTTACACCACCGATGGCGCCCTTCCGACCGCTGCCAGCAATACCTACACAAGCCCTATTAACATCTTCAACCGGACAACGCTGCCCAACGGCATTTCCATGATCCCGACCAACAACAATAACGATCCCGGGCCTCCCTATTATGAAGGCTGGCAGCCGCCCCTGGGTTTGGTGTTTAAAATCAATGTGATACGTGCCAGGCAGCTGCATCCCGATGCTCCACCCGGGCCTGTGAAAACCTTCACTTATATCGTTGATCCGGCTGGTGCTCAGCGTTATCCATTCCCGGTGTTATCGCTGGCCACCAACAACGATAACCTCTTCGATCCGGAGATCGGGATTTACGTTTACGGCAACCACAACAATTATTTTCAGGACGGGACGGAATGGGAACGGCCGGCCAACCTGAGCATGTTCGAATCCAATGGCCAGCCGGCTTTTACCGAAGATATCGGCATACGCATTCACGGCAATACCACCCGCAGCAGACCGCGCAAAACCCTCCGCATCATTGCCAAAAGCGAATATGGCAACAGCTGGATAGAGTTCCCCATTTTTCCGTGGAAAAACATCAATCAGTATAAGCGCTTTTTGCTCCGCAACGGCGGCAACGACTGGGACTTTGCTATCATGCGCGACGATTTTATACAGTCGCTTATGCGCAATATGAAAGTTGACCGGCAGGACTACCGCCCTTCCATCCTTTTTATCAACGGCGAATACTGGGGCATACACAACCTGCGCGACCGCTACGACGAGCATTATATTCTGTCCAAATATGGCATTCAGGAGCATGAGATGACCATTATGGAGAACAACTCGGAGCATAAATTCGGCAGCGCGGCTGGGGTGTTGCATTACAATTATATGCGCAGCTATCTGAGCTCGAACAATATGGCTGTTGATGCCTACTATCAGGGCTTGAAAAGCATGATGGATATTGAGAGCTTTATTGACTTTCAGATTGCGCACATTTTTTCCATGAACACCGACTGGCCGGGCAACAACACCCTATACTGGCGCTACAACACAAGCTACAACCCCAACGCGCTCAACGGACGCGACGGTCGCTGGCGCTGGATGTTGCTCGACATGGACTTTGGTTTTGGTTTGCCCTTCAACTACGTTCCCGGCGTGGGCATGGGACCTGCCCACAACACCCTTGCCTTTGCATTGGTATCGAACGGACCAGGCTGGCCCAATCCGCCATGGTCAACGTTGATTCTGAGGAATCTTGTTAAAAATCAGGAGTTTAAATATCAGTTTATCAATCGTTTCTGCGATCTGCTGAACACCGACCTGAGCGAAGCCCGCGTGGAAGCCCAGCTCGATTCGCTGCAGGCATTGCTCACACCCGCCATGCAGGAGCATATCAACCGTTGGCGCAGGCCCACCAGCCTCAGCGAATGGAACAACAACATACAGGTGATGCGCAATTTTGCCCGACTGAGGCCCGGATATGTGAGGCAGCATATTAAAAGCCAGTTTCAGTTGCAAGACCCGGTAAAACTGAGTGTAAAGGTTTCGCCACCAGAAGCCGGTCAGGTGATGGTGAACACTGCAACTGCATCCAACGGATGGAATGGATGGTATTTCCCTCAGGTGCCGGTGCAGATGGCTGCCAAGGCAAAACCCGGCTTCCGTTTTGTTGGATGGAGCGGGGTTGCAGCAGGCATTGCCGAAACCACCACAGCCACCCTCACGGGCAATGCGCAGGTGGAGGCAATATTCGAAATCAGCAATGACTTTCAGGGCGATTCGCTCAATCCTGTCGCCTATCGGCTGGCCAACGGGCCATACCGTTTTGAATACTGGGACGAGAACCAGCCCGAACGCAGCTATCCGCCGCATATGGTTTTCCAGCAAAGCAGCAAGAACGACCCGCTGCTGGCCGATCCTATGACCCATCCTTACCACGTGCCCCCGGGCGAGGTGCATAGCGATGATGCCAACAGCATTGGATATCCCTACCGCCTGACGCGGCGCACCCGACTTAACGGCCTTGGCGATCAGGGTATTTCGTTTATCAACACCGGCCGCGGACGCGATCTTGGCGCAGCGGTGCTTGCTATCGATACCCGCGGATTGCACGGCATCACCGTTGGCTGGACAGCTGGCACACTCACACCAAACTCCAGGGTTTATGCCATCAGGCTGCAATACCGGCTCGGGCCAGATCAGCCATGGGACGATGTGCCGGGCCAGGGAGGCGAGCCCGTGGAATACATGCGCTCGGCAACGGTAAACCATGCACAGGTGTTTCAGCCTATCACCCTTCCGGCCGAGGCCAACGACAAACCTTATGTACAGCTGCGCTGGAAATACTATTTTACCGGGCAACAACTCAACTCCAGCGACGGAAGCCGCGATATGCTGCGACTCGACGATATTGTGGTGAGCGCGCTCAATTTAGGGGCCTCCGAAACAAAAAAACCGGATTTTGAAGCCCGCCTTTGGCCAAACCCGACAACAGGGCCAAGCACGGTCAGCATGAACACCACCGAAAATCAGAAAATTCGGCTTGAACTGTTGGGCAGCGACGGACGATTGCTCAGGGTGTTGAGAAACGAGATGCTGGAGCCTGGTTTGCATGAATTTCCGGTCGAAACCAGCGATCTGAAACCGGGGGTTTATCTGGTGCGCATTACAGGCAGCCAAAGCAGTGTGGTATTGAAGCTCGTTGTTTCGGGGCGGTAATTGTTTGTCGTTATTTTATTTTGGTTGTTGTGATAAAAACATACGACCCAGCCTGAGGCGGGTCGGTGTTTTGATTCTTTGCCCCGATTACAAACATTCGACCCCTTGCGGGGTCGTTATTCTGATTCTATACCTCGATTTCAAACTTGAGAGGCCTGGCGGGGTTGATAAAATGGTCGTGATCTGCATATAGCGGTATCTGAGAAATCTTTGAATTTTGCATGCCAGATCTTAGAATTCTACCCCTATTTTGCCGCCATTTTTGAGGGGTTGAGGCCCGTCGGAAAGCTGAATTGTTTTTTTCCCTGAAGGTTATATACATGCACCATGCCTGTATTGACAAATGAGCGGGCATCGGCAACGTAAACCAACCCGCGCGGACGGTCGGCAAAAACACCATAAACCGTTTCGGGTGTTGTGCCATCAGTTATGAACTGATTGCTGAGCAGCGTTTCGTTTTTGGTATCCCACAGGGCGATGGACGATTGCATGCTGCCGCTGTAGTCGATGTGGGTGAGCCAGGCCGTGTCGCCATAGATGAAAAGCTGCAGCACAGGGATTTGCACTTCGAGCTTTACTGCATTGGTGATGGGGTTGATGACCACCATGGCCGGAGGTACATTGCCATAATTGCCCCGCCGCACTACATACACCTCGCCGCGCGGGTCGGTGGTGATGGCACCAGGATTGATGCCTACACTGATCTTGCGGATTTCGGTAAGGCTTGCCGCATCGATCACCGAAACGGTGCTGTCGTAGTGCGGGAAATTGAGTCCGCCTGAATTGCTCACATAAAGCTTGCCGGCTGAGGCAGCAATGCCATCGGGGTTTGAACCGGCACGCACCATTGCTTCTATTTGAAGCGAAGTTGTGTCGATGGCCACCACCATTCCATCCAAACAGGCCACATAGGCTTTTCTGCCCCAGAAAGCAACAGCTCTGGGCTGGCGTGCCTTTTGCCCGTCGAACAAGGGGATCTGTCTGAGCGATTGGCCTGTGGCAGCTTCGAGCACCTCTACCTGGCTCGATCCGGTGAGCACGATATAGAGTTTGCTGCCATACACTGCCATATCGTTTCCGGTATCGCCCAGCCGGCGGCCATTGGTCTGCTCGAAAAAGTCGGTGAATGACGCCCGGCTCTCCTGGTCGAAAAGCGTCAGGCTGCTGTTGTTCATATTGAACAGGCCCTCGTTGAGCACATACAGGCTTTTGGTGCCGGATGGCAGCGTTTGCGGGTCGGGCTTTTCATCGTTGCATGACACCAGCAAGAGAATAAAGACAAGCAAAAACGAATTTAATCTGCTGTTCATCATTTGGAGCCTGCGCTAAGGGTGAGCATCACCGACCGACCCGGCATGGGAAAACTGCGTATAACCTCATATTGCCGGTTGAGTATATTATTGACATCCAGCCTTATTCGTGTAGGGAAGGAGGCAATATTGAGGCGATATGAAGCATTCAGATCTATTGTCCACCAGGCGGGCAGGCGGTTTTCGCGACGGTTTTCGGGCAGGAAATAACGGGCACTGTTGAAGAAGAAACTACCTCCGGCTGACAGCGAACCTTTTTCCATGTTTAAAAATCCGTTCAGGCTGTGTCTCGGGATGTAGGCAATCTGGTGGTTGTAGGAGGGCGAATCGGGCAGGCTGCGGTCAACGGCATGCTGATAAGAATAGTTGAGTTGGGCATAAGCCTTGAACCCAACAAGGTCAACCCATTCGCCCCGCGCGCCGGCTTCGAAACCAGCAACGGAGACTTTCCCAATGTTGCGCATGGACCATACAAAAAGGTTTTTGGTCGGTATGGCGATAATTTTATCCCTTACACGGTTGTAAAACAGATCTGCATTGAAGTGCCAGCGCAATCCATTCAGGCCGATCTCGTCAATATACCCAAAGTTGAACAAATCCGCACGTTCGGGTTTCAGGTTCGGGTTACCTACTATGTTGTAATACAGCTCGTTGAATGTGGGCATACGGAAGGCATCTTTGTAGGAAAACCTGAGCCGGGAATGGCTGTTATCAGCAATTCGCCATGAAGCACTCAATCCGGGGCTGAAAGCGCGACGAGGCTTACTGCTTTGATCCGTCGTTGTTTGTTCGAAGGCCTGCACGAAAAGAAGATGTGAAGCCAGCTCCCAGCGAGGGAGTTTCCACAGGACTGAGGCATTGAGATAGGTGGTGAGCCGTTCAGGTTTTCGATTAAAATGATTGGCTTCGAGGCGATTCCAAACCAAATCGCCGGAGGCCGACCATTGCCATTGGCCCGATGTACCTCCGGCCAGTTGCGAAAGGTAGTATTCCTGCTGAAGGTATTGTTGCTTAAGGCCGCCGTTGCCGTTCAGGAAGTCTGGGTCGGTATAGTTGAGCCTCATGAGCGAATGTTTCAGCAGGCTTTGCCAGCGCAGATTGGGCTTTCCGCTTTTGATTACCAAAGCCTGGTGCAGATCGGTGTTGTTGAGTCGCTGCCGCGAATAGGGGTTGTAGAGCATTACCGCTCCGGGCAGACCACGATCGGATTGGTCGAAAAGCATATGCCATTGCAGTGTGGTATTGCCTTTACGGACATTCAGCCGGCTTTGCCAGGCCAGATTTTTCACATCAGAATTGAGACGTTGCTGCCATTGTGGCTCCTGGGCTCCGTTTTGCAAGATGTAGCGATATGTACCGCTGGCTTTTGTAATGCGCAGGCCGGCCTGCAAATCCGACTTTTTGCTCATTTTGAGGGCCAAACGGGCAAAAGGTTGCCACAGCCCTGAAGAGCCGGTAGCTATGCCGGCATACCAGTCCGTTGTTCCCGAAGACCAATCAGGGCTAAGGGAGGTCAAAGCCACCGAAGAGGCCGATGCAAACCAGCGGGCCGGACGAAAAATATTGTCAGGGCCACCACTGGCCAAGGTGATGCTTTCTGTGGTTTCCAGGGTAAGGCGACCGAGGTCGATCTGGCCCGAGGCCGCTTCCGAAAGGGGGATGTCGTCAACAAAGACTGCGGTGTGCTGGGCACCCAGGCTGCGAAGGTTCACCGTTTTCAGGCCGCCGATGCCGCCATAATCGCGGATATTTAATCCGGCAAAATGGGCCAGCGCATCGGCGAGGCTGCGGCTACCCGTTTGAAGCAATGCGTGGGCATCCATTTGTTGCAAAGGCAGGTTCGAAACGGGAGCAAGCAGTCGGCTGGCAGGAACTTCCACCTCCCTGAGCAGCAGCGTATCGGGCGGTGTTTGTCCTTTTGTCGGGACAAACAGCACCGCCAGCACGGCCAGATAGCAAACCGAAAGCCTGATTTTCATCTGCTTTTTATTGTCTGATCAGTTTGAAGGTTTGCGGCTGACCGTCATTGGTCACTTTAACGATATAAACACCGGGTTTAAGCTGAGAGGTATTGATGCTGGCCTGTTCGCTGCCCAGGCGGGTTTCCATCTGCAGCTGGCCTGACAGGTTGAACACGCTCACTGTTGCCCCATAGGCTGCGTTGATGTTGAGGTTTTCGCGGAAAGGATTGGGATAGACTGCAACAACAGGGTTGTTGGCAACAGGCAGGCCAACCATCTGAGCCGGGCGGGCAAGGCTCAGGTTGTCGATGCAGAAATAGGCCGGCGTATTCATGCCATACATTCCCACGTCCGACGATTCGAGGTCGAAGCGCAGGCTTTTTACCGGGCCAAGGCTGCTCAGGTCGAGCCAGCGCCAGTCGGTAACAATGTAATCCTGCCGGTTGTCGGCAAAGCGGTAGTCGGCCAGGTAGAATTCCTTAATTGGCGTTATCGAGTTGTCTTGTCTTACGCCAAACACTTTGAGTTTGAAAAAGTCGGGGTCGTTGCCCGCAGGGCCGCCAAACTTTTTGGCATAAGGATCGCCATCGCGCATCGAAAGGGCGGCCATGGTGGAATTGGTTACATAAAGGCCGTTGACGATAAATAGGCTGTCGTTGGTGAAATTGACCTCAACAGGAATAGTGTTGTTTGTACCGCTGAGGAAATCGGTTGGCACATAGGCAAGTGCATAAATATCGTTATCCTGAGCATTGGCGCTCATGCCGCCACCGGCGATGGCGCTATATTGGTTCGTCCAGCCGGGTGTGGTTGTATTTCGCGTATTGCTATAGGCCCAACCACTCCAGGATGCCCAGGCTGTATTGTAGTTGTTGGGAAATAAAGCCCTTCCGCTTGTAAAACCACCCGAGCCATCAGAGCCATTCCAATAGCCTCCGGCATTCAGGGTAAAATGATCGAAATGGCTGATGCGGAATTGTTCGCCGGCATTGATGATCCCAACGGCATCGAGGTCGAAACCACCCGAGGCAAAGGGCGTAGGAAAAGGATCGTTCACTTTGTTGCCCTGTGCGTCGTAGGTAGCAAAGGCGGGATTAATGCTTCCCACCGCATCGACAATGCGCACAAAACGAATGTTATTGAGATCGATGCCTGTGCTGTCGGCCAGGTCGCTCAGGTCGAAAGGCGTGCCAAAGCCCTGGCGGTATTTGCCTGCCAGGTTATGCAGATTGGTAGGTTCAATTGGATCGAAAGCGCCTATCTGTGATTGGGTTTGGGTGAGCGAGACGGCCGGATAACGTACAAAGCGCTGGCCATCGGAGCTTACTTCGACAAATGCCAGCTCGAGAAAATTGTCGGAAAAACTGTTTTCGAACACGGCAAAGTCAAAGCCCGGGCCGTTGACAATGGGCCTGTCGAAGGTGAGGGTTGCTGCACCGCCGTCGCCAAGGCTTACAATCTCGGTGGAAGAACCTTGTGCCTGTCCTATGGCATTTGAAAATAATCCAAAACTGGCCCTATTCGACCCATTAACGTAAACACTTGTATCGGAAATATTTACGAATCCGCGCACAATTTGGGCACCGGAGGCCCAGGTTTTGAATGCGGCGGCGTCTTTGTGAATGGCCGTACTGCCAGGCTGGCCTGCGGCGGGAGGAAAAGGCCCCTGAGCAATAGCCCTGGTGGCATAGAGTCCGATGGTGATTAAAAATGTGAACCTCAAGGCATAACGCAAAAAAGTTCCGGAAAAAGGAAAAACTTGTAACATAGGAAATTGGTTTTGGGTGATTTGATCAGGCAAAAGGCTTTCATTCTTCGGGCTTGAAAGCTCAGGCCTGTTGTCCCAAAACCACCAATCGGTTCGTTCGGTGGGGGTTGAAGAGGTGCAGGAAATTTTTCCCCATAGGAGTTTCCACTTGCTTTTTGGCAAAGGCAAATAACTCCTTTCATTCCGTCGCAAAGGCAAACGGATTTTTTGGATGAAAATGCGCGACAAACCATTCATAAACCGTTGATTTTGGTTATCAAATGGTAACTCGCGGGAAAAATGGGGAAGCAAACGATACACCTGGTGTATGGCCTGTTCCATCGCTTTTCGCCCGAAAGCTACGAACAAGGGTTTGCGGCAGGTCTTCTGACTTGTCCAACCGCTGGCCGGCCTTCCCATCCGCCGCCGGCGGACAGTGACCCTTTTGGCCAGGATATCTTCACGGACTCACAGCTACGGGGATAGTTCCCGATTTGCACGGGATTCCCTTTTAATCTTCTGTGAAGAACCACAAACTGGGAGCAAAATTAAACAGAAATCAGGCTTTTACAAGCGATACAAAGAATTAATGTTGGTTTGAAGAAAGGCCGGGATCTTCATGCAACCAGCCCATGCGATGTTCCATCTTGATTTCCGGTTGAACAACCTTTCTGGTTTTTTATGACATTTGCCGGCTGAATATCAATTGCTTGAAGGCTGAACACACCCGACATCTGATTTTAACTGTGCTGTTGCTGCTGCTTATGTTTGCTGCCAGCATCCCATGGCGCATGCCCCATGTTGACGATGCCTGGCTGGGCGAGCACAGCTATTGGCTGGCCCGCGAAGGGGTGGTGAAGTCGAAATTGATGACCGGTATTGCCGGAGGTGAGGAAAGACTGGTGATGCACCACAAACTGCACACCTGGGTTGGTGCTTTGATTATCAAAACTGCAGGCTTCAAGCTTCATTGGCTCAAAACGGTTTCGCTGGCTTTTTATGTCCTGACAATCATAGTGACGCTGAAACTTGGCCGCAAAACCGGTTTGGTTATCAAACCATATGAACAATTGATGGTGGTTCTGCTGCTTTTAGCTCATCCCCTGCTCTTTGAATTCGGTTTTGTGTTCAGACCCGAAATGATGCTGGCATTCATGGCATTGCTGAGTTTCTGGTTTCTTCATCAATCGGTCAACAACCATGCATCAGGCAGCTGGCTGGCTTTTGCTTCGGGTGTTTTTGCCGGTTTGGGCCTGCTTACACATCTGAACGGTTCGATGTTTATTGCAGCCGGATTTCTCAGCCTTCTGGTTTTCAGGCGTTATGGCGGCGCTGCACTCTTTGCATTGGGCGCAACCATGTCGTCCGCTCTTTATTTTCTGGATTTCAAGGGTTTGGACGATTTTAGTCTCTGGTATCACCAGCTCACTTTTCTGCCCGACGGGCGTGTAGGTAATGCCTGGTGGATGAACCTGCTGCTCAATCTTGGGGACGAACACATGCGCTATTTTCACAGCCCTGTGGAAATTTCATTCACCTTGCTCATCCTTTTCACGCTCTATACCAATGGTAAAGTCCTTTGGAACGTACAGCGTCTGCTACTCATCTACACTTTGATAGCCATGTTTTTTCTGGGCCTGCTGGCTTTGCACAAGACAAGCAAATACCTGATTCCGGTTATCCCCTTCTGGAGTCTGATGATTGTGCACAGCCTGTCTGAACCTATCCCAAGTCAGAAAGTGCGTTGGATAGCAATCGGTCTTGCGATGGTTTTTCTTGCCGTCTCGATGGTTTACAATACTCAGGTGGTTTTGGATAAATACGACACGCGGCTTAACGAACAAATTCGGATGGCTTTTGCCGGAAAAGAAAGCGAAACGCTCAAGGTTGCCGCACCTATGGAGTTCATTTTCGACGAAATCGACAACTTCGAGGCCATACAGGGTTTGATGTCGTGGAGCGAGTTACATAAGATCGACCCCTCGCTCAAGGGCGAAGCCTTGCTGCGCAAAGCCCGGGCGCAGGATATCGACATTATCCTTTTGAGTAAACAGACCCAGAGGACCTTTAATATGAAGGCCTACGAAGAGGGGATTATTTTTGAAGGCTATCTGCTCAACTACAAAACGCCGGAGCTAATGGTTTGGAGCAGGGTTCCTGCCGACGATACGCTGACTGAACAGCTAAAAGTCAATTACAACGACGGATGGCTGAATTTCAGCGGGGCAATTAAATAGTCCTGACGATGTTGCTCCGGCGCGTTTTAGGCCGGATATTCCACAAAATTGCGTTCGGTTTCGTAGAGCCTCACCTGCAAATCAAGTCGGGAATCGAGCTTCAACCTGAGCAGGTTGTAAATGACTATTGCGATGTTTTCGGCGGTTGGGTTGATGCCTTCAAATTCGGGGCAGTCGAGGTTGAGGTTTTTGTGATCGAAACGCTCTTCCACTTCGTGGCGAATCAGATCTTTAAGCAATTTCATATCAATCACATAGCCCGTGTCGGGATCGATCTCTCCGACCACTTTCACAATAAGGTCGTAGTTGTGGCCATGCCAGTTGATGTTGTTGCACAAGCCAAAAACCTCGTTGTTGCGTTGGTCGCTCCATCCGGGATTGTAAAGGCGGTGTGCGGCATTGAAATGGGCCTTGCGGTAAACGGCTACTTTCATGACTTCGTTTTATTTCAAAACACGCAATACGGACTAAGGTTCAATTGATATGGGCCTAACGTCGGCGTTTTTGTTTTGTTTTAGGCTCGTTTTTGGTGGGTTTTTCGAAGCTTTGGAGCACATTGGTATCCACCAGCACAAAGTCCATTTTCTTGCGTATAATGTCAACCTTTTTCACCCTAATGGTAACCGGGTCGCCCAGGCGATAAATTTTTCCTGTCCCCTGCCCTACCACACGATAATTGTCTTCGTCGAGGTAATAGTAGTCGCCGGGCATCTCGGTGTAGCGCACCATGCCTTCGCATTTGCTTTGCTTTAGTTCCACAAACAGACCCCATTTGCTGACGCCCGAAATCAGCCCTTCGAACATTTTGCCTATTTTATCGGCAAGGTATTCGGCCTGTTTGAATTTCACCGAGTCGCGCTCCATTTCGGCGGCACGGCGTTCCATTTCGCTGGCATGCTGACATACAGGCTCATAGGTTTCCTCGCTCACCGAGGGCTTTTGCTGGAAAAGGTAACGATCGAGCAGGCGATGCACCATCAGGTCGGGATAGCGTCGGATGGGCGAGGTAAAATGGGTGTAGTAGCTGAAAGCAAGTCCGTAGTGGCCAATGTTTTGCGTGCTGTATTCGGCCTTAGCCATGGTGCGCACCGCTACGGTTTCGATGAGGTTCTTTTCGCCCTTTCCCTCCACAGCTTCAAAGAGCCTGTTATAGGAGTCGACCAGCTTTTTGCGCGAGCTGATGTTCATGCTGTAGCCCAGCTTGCCCACAAACTGAAGAAATGTGTTGAGCTTTTCGGGGTTAGGCTCGTCGTGAATGCGGTAAACGAAGGTTTTGGGCTTCTTTTTGCCGGCCGGTTTTCCTATTTCTTCGGCCACGGTGCGGTTGGCCAGCAGCATGAAATCTTCGATGAGCATATGGCTTTCCTGCTGCACTTTCACAAAGGTGTCGATGGGTTTTCCATTGGCGTCGAGCACAAACTTAACCTCTTCGGTGCGGAAGTTGATTGAGCCATCTTTCATACGCTTTTCGCGAAGCTTCGAAGCAAGGTTGTGAAGGACGTTTATTTGCTCGTTGTAGTCGCCCGGCTGCCCTTCGATCATGGCCTGCACTTCCTCGTAGGCGTAGCGGCGGTTGGAGCGGATCACGGTGCGGCCTATCCATTTAGCGAGCACTTCGGCCTCTTCGTTCATTTCGAATACGGTTGCAAAGCACAGCTTTTCCTCGTTGGGTCTGAGGGAGCAGATGTTGTTCGAAAGTTTTTCGGGCAGCATGGGGATGGTGCGGTCCACCAGATATACCGAGGTGCCGCGCTCGCGGGCTTCCTGATCGGTGGCCGAGCCTTCCTGGACGTAGTGCGAAACGTCGGCAATGTGCACGCCCACTTCCCAGTTGCCGTTGTCGAGCTTGCGGAGCGAGAGGGCATCGTCGAAGTCTTTGGCATCCACCGGGTCGATGGTGATGGTGAATACCTGACGGAAATCGCGTCGGCGGGCTATTTCGGCCTGGGTAATGCCGTGATCGATGCCGGCCACCTCTTTTTCGACAGCAGCAGGGAAAGCCAGCGGATAGTTGTGCCCGGCCAGGATGCTGAGCATTTCCACATTGTTGTCGCCTGGTTTGCCCAGCACGTGGATCACTTCGCCGAAGGGGTTTTTCGAATGGTCGGGCCAGTCGGTAAGACGTACGACTACCTTATCGCCGTTTTGGGCATTTCCCAGGCCTTCGGCAGGCACGAAGATATCGACCGGCATGGTGGCGCTGTCGGGCACCAGAAAGCCGAATTTTTTGCTGATGGATATAACACCCACAAAATCGGTACGGGAACGTTGGATCACTTCAACAATCTCACCTTCGGGTTTGTGTCCGGAACGGCGCGGAAAGAGCAGTACTTTTACTTTATCGTCGTGAAGCGCTTTGTATGTATTGTTGGAGGCAATAAAAATGTCATCCCCGCCTTCATCTGGAACCACATAAGCTTTGCCGGTACTTTTCATATCGACCCTGCCGGTGAGGTATTGCTTTTTGCCATGCTCGCGCAGGGCCGTTTGGCTGAGGACATATTTAAAGCGGTTTTGCTCCTGCAACTTTCCCTCCACGACAAGTTCGTCGAGGATGCTTATTATCAGGTCTTTTCCCGCGGCATCCTTTATGCCAAGCGCCTTGCTTATCTGTTTATGGTTGAGTGGTTTGAACGGATTGGCCCCAAACAGACCCAGGATGCTCTGCCGCATCATGGCTTTGGTGCCATTGCCTGATGATTTCTTTTTTGGCATTGGTTGAAATTGATAATTCGCACAAAGGTAGGTCTTAAAATGCGGCATGGAGGTTTAAATCGGTAAAAACGAATTCATCGATTCGAGGCGGCTTTAATTGGCCGACCGAATTCCCAAACCGGGCAGCGCTGCAATGAGCTTACGGGTGTAGGGGCTTTGGGGATTGGTGAAAAGGTTGTCGGCTTCGGCCACTTCTTCTATTTTCCCCTGAAACATGACCATGACTCGGTCGGAGAAATAGCGCACCACGCCCAGGTCGTGAGAGATAAAGAGGTAGGTGAGGCCGAATTCGTTTTTTAGCTCGCCCAACAGGTTGAGCACCTGAGCCTGAACAGAAACATCCAGTGCCGAGACAGGTTCGTCGAGCACCACAAATTCGGGCTCAACGGCCAGCGCACGGGCTATGCCGATGCGTTGGCGCTGTCCTCCGGAGAATTCGTGAGGATAGCGGTAATAGTGTTCGGGCAATAAACCTACCCGCTCGAGCAGGTAAATCACTTTTTCCTTCTGGCTTTTTGCATTACCGTTGAGCCTGTGCACAATCATGGGTTCGCGTATGGCCTCGCCGGCCGTGATGCGCGGGTTGAGCGACGAATAGGGGTCCTGAAAAACGATCTGCATCTTTCGCCGCAACTGCCTGAATTGCTCAGCTTGTCCGGGTTCAACCGGCTCATCGCGGTAAATTATTGTTCCTGACGAGGGTTTCAAAAGATGCAGTATAGCCCGGCCGAGACTTGTTTTGCCGCTTCCCGATTCGCCTACAAGACCTAAGGTTTCGCCGGGATAGATCTCGAAGCTTAGCTTGTCGACAGCTTTGAGCACTTTTTCGCCGCCCGAATGTCTGCTGAGGCGAAAGTGCACCGAAAGTTCCTGCACCTGAACAAGCGGCTGGCGGGAGTAGGTGATTTGAAGGTCCTGTTTTCGCTTTTCCTGTGGTATTATCAGCTTTTGGGCAATATCGTCAGCGCTTTTCCATGTGCCGTCGAGAAATTCCTTTACCACCGGAAGGCGAAAATAACGCTTGTCGAGCGGAGGCCGGCAGGCCATGAGGCCTCTGGTGTAAGGGTGGTTTGGATGTTTCAGGATATCGGCGGCTTCGCCTTTTTCGACGATCAATCCCTGATGCATTACGGCAATCTGGTCGGCAATTTCGGACACCACTCCAAGGTCGTGCGTGATGAAGATCATTGCCATACCATACGCTTCACGTAATTGCCGCAGAAGTAGCAAAATTTCTTTTTGCACGGTTACGTCGAGTGCGGTGGTGGGTTCGTCGGCAATGAGCAGTCGCGGATTGTTTGCCAGCGCCATGGCAATCATCACCCGCTGACGCTGCCCGCCCGAAAGCTCGTGTGGCCAGGCACGGTAGAGCTGTTCGGCGCGCGGCAGCTTCACCTGTTCGAACAATTCAAGCACTCTGTTTCTTGCTGCATTGCGGCTTAGCTTTTGGTGCAAAATCAGGGCTTCTGCCACTTGTTTTCCGCATCGCATCACCGGATTGAGCGAGGTCATGGGTTCCTGAAATATCATAGCCATGCGGTTGCCCCTCAGTCCGTTCAATTCGGCGGATGCAATATTTCTCAGATCGTGGCCTTCGAAAAGCATGCGCTCCGCTCTCACTTCCGAGGAGCGTTCGGGCAACAAACCCATGAGCGAGAGTGCACTTACTGATTTGCCCGAACCCGATTCGCCAACGATGGCAAGGGTTTTGCCCGGCATAAGGTTAAACGAAATGCCCCGCACCGCTTCGAAAACACCATCGCTGTGCCTGAACGACACGCAAAGGTTTTCAACCTCAAGCAACGGAATAGCTTCTTTAACCAAACTCATCGGAAACAAAGGTAAACAAAGCCTTTTGCTTAGGCTTCAGCGCTGAAAGGCCATTTCCTCGAAATTGATTTTGACCGGACCTTCGAGGCGGAAACGTATCCAGCCCTTTTTGAATTTTCCGTCTTCGATCATGGCTATGCCTATGTAAACCGAAGGTCCGTCGGGAGTGGCATGGCAATCGAAACGGCTCTCGCTGCGACTTACCCAAAGCGTGTCGTTGATAAAAGTGCTGTTGGTAGGCCAGCTATCCGTATACACAAAAGAAAAACCGGTTTTCTGAAAATTATCCTCCGCACCTCCGATGGCATCGCCCTCATTGAGCCACGATGGGGTGAAAACCTTGTTAACACTCTTTGGCAAATGTTCGGCAGTGCGGCGCATGCAGTCGCTTTGCGTAAGCGTATAGGCCACAATATTGCCTTCATAATTGCTGTAGGTTCTGACACTGCGGACGAAAACAGTATCGTTTGTTTCGGTGCCAAAAATAAATGCGCCGTCGTGTGCCGAGGATAGGGAAGAATGCAGCTTCATACCCATGCCCGGAGAGCCCCAATAGCCCAGAGAAAAAATAAAATCGTCGGTGCCGTCGCGGTTGGCGTCGAGCTTGATGGTCGAATAATTATAATAACCACCCGGCAGCAATGTAACCGATTCGTTGTTAACCCTCATGCCTTTTCTGCTGCCTGCTTTAACAGGCACATCGGGCTCGAAACGCCCTGAGCAGGAAACGAATGACGCAGATATAAAGAGAAGTAAAAACGACTTTTTCATAAGGCTCATCCCACAAAGTTAGTACAGCATCAAAGCATTATGATTCTATTGATTAATTTTAAACTGTAAAACACAGCCAATGTCGGGGGTACGCGTCATTCTGAACGATTTGCTTTCGTTGTTTTACCCGGAAGTGTGTCCCTGTTGCGGGGAACTGCTCAACCATACCGAAAAAACCGTCTGCTTAAGTTGTCATTATCTGCTTCCCCGCACCGGTTTCGAGCAGCATGCCGATAATCCTGTTGCAAGACTTTTTTATGGTAAGGTGAGGCTACACGCTGCAATGGCCTGCTACTTTTTTGCCAAACATGGGCGTGTTCAGCCGCTCATTCATGAGCTGAAATACAAATCGAACCGCGAGGCAGGTTTGTTTCTCGGCAGAGAAATGGGTAAGGCCTTGCGGGCATCGGAGATATACCGGGACGTGTCGGTGCTTGTACCCGTGCCGCTTCACCCGAAGCGTGAGCGAAAAAGGGGTTATAACCAAAGTGAGATTATTGCGCAGGGAATACATGAAGTAACCGGCCTCGCTATTTCGCGCAACAATCTGGTAAGAGGCGTGGCCACACAAACCCAGACCAAAAAAACGCGTGAGGAACGCTGGAAAAATGTAAAAGACATTTTTTTCGTGCAGCATCCCGAAGCTTTTGCCGGCCGGCATTTGCTGCTTATCGACGATGTGATCACCACGGGCAGCACCATCGAGGGCTGCGTGAAGGCGCTTGAGCCTATCGATGGCGTTCGCGTAAGTGTTGCTGCGGCTGCCATGGCCTCGGGCTGAATGGCTTTGATTTATTTTTTTTCTGGCTTACATTTGCGGCTTTTGATAAAGCTATGGAAATCACAATCATTGCGCTTGCACTGTTCTATGTGCTCACTCCCATCATCATCCTGCACCTGTGTCACACCATACCTTTTGTGAACAAACTCGGGTCGGTGATCATTGCCTACGCCATTGGGCTGCTCTTGGGCAATATTGGTATCCTGCCTTCCATGGGTGCCTATCTCAACGAGTATATGCTGCTTAACCCTAAAACCGATGCGGCGGCAGTGGATGCCCTCTATCAGCAGGGCCTGATCAGCAGCAACGATGTGATTGCATTTCAGATATATAAGCTCCGCGATTTGCTCATGAGCATCACCATTCTGCTGGCAATTCCGCTGGTGCTGTTTTCGGCCAATGTCAAAGAATGGGGAAAGATGGCCGGCAAAAGCCTTATTTCCATGATAACGGGTTTTGCCTCTGTTGTGATTGTGATTGTTGTGGGCTATTTCATGTTCAAGAGCAAGGGTATGCCGGATTTGTGGAAACTGTCGGGCATGCTTGTCGGGGTTTACACCGGTGGCACGCCAAACCTGGCTTCCCTGAAGCTGATGCTCGATGTGGATGCCAACACGTACATCCTTGCACACACCTACGACCTTATCATCGGCGTGGTTTATCTGGCTTTTCTCATGACCCTCGCGCAACGCATCTTTGGTCGGTTCCTGCCGGCCTATCCGGTTAAGCTCGAAGATGTAAAAATCCGCGACCTGGATGGCAAAGACCCTTTCTGGGGCATTTTCCGGAAGTCGGTTTTTGTGCCACTGCTCAAGGCCTATGGGCTCACCATTCTCATTGTAGCTATTGGCGGTGGGCTAAGCATGCTGGTTCCTGAAAATATGCTTATGGTGGTGGTGATTTTGACCATAACAACTTTAGGCTTGCTGGCTTCGCTCATTCCTTCGATCAACCGCATCGAAAAAACTTTTGAATCGGGTATGTATCTCATCCTGATTTTCAGTATTGTAGTGGCTTCGATGGCCGATGTGCGCAACTTTGCCGGCATTACACCCGGCCTCTTCGGATATATCACCTGGGCCGTTTTTGGTTCGCTTTTCATCCATGTGTTGCTGGCCAGAATATTCAAAATCGATACCGATACCGTTATCATCACTTCAACGGCCATGATTTGCAGCCCGCCATTTGTTCCAGTGGTGGCAGGCGCCATCAAGAACAAGCAGGTGATCGTTCCGGGCATTACTATCGGAATTATCGGCTACGCGGTGGGCAATTACCTGGGATACGCCCTGGCCAATTTATTGTCGAATTTCTGACGAATGGGCAGCGCTTTCGGATTTTCGCAAGCTCTTCAGTGCAATCAATGCAAAGATTGCCATGAGCAGTGTGTTGAGCAATAGCCGCAGGGCTAGCTGTTCGGGTGCAAGCCATACCGAAATGGCGTACAACAGCAGACTTATTGCCAGAAAGAACAAGAATTCTCTCACCATATAAGGCACAGGATAGACTTTCTGTCCCCAGATAAATGAAAGAACAGCCATCGCAACATAGCAAATCAATGTAGCCCAGGCCGCTCCGGCATAGCCCATTACAGGCACCAGCAAAATATTAAACAGCAAGGTGATTAAAGCACCGGCAAGGGCCAGAACGGCACCATGGTGTGTGCGGTCGGTGAGCTTGTACCAGATGCTGAGGTTGAAATAAATCCCATAAAACAGATTGGCAATCAGTATGATGGGCACAATGAACAAGCCTTCGCGGTAAGCGGGGCCGATGAAATGCTTGAAAAGGTCGATGTAGAGCATTACGACTAAAAAGATGGCAAAGCCCGTAATGGTAAAATAGTGCATAACCCTTGCAAATAGTTCCGGTGCTTTCTTTTCTCCGGCTTTTGCAAAAAAGAAAGGCTCGGAGGCATAGCGAAACATTTGTACAAAGAGGGTCATCAGTATTCCCAGCTTGTAGTTTGCGCCATAAATTCCGAGCTGTCGCATTGGAAAATCCTCAGGCGCTACAAGGTATTTCAGTAGTATTTTATCAAGCACCTCGTTCACCATACCGGCCAAACCAACCACCAGAATCGGGAGTGCATAAACAAGCATTTCGCGTAAGAGCGGCTTGTTCCACTGCAAGCTGAACCCCTTCAGCAGCGGCATCAGCATAAATGTACTGAGCAGGCTGGCCAATAAGTTTGAAACGAAAACCCAAACGACAAGACCGGTTTCAGGACTAAAGAGTTGATTGGTGAGGGCTGTGGTGTGCTCGCGGAACCAGACGAGAAAAACGAGATTCAGACCGATATTGACAACCACATTGGTGATGCGAAGAAAAGTGAAACGGCCCGGTCGCTGCTGCTTTCGCAAAAGCGCAAAAGGAAGTGCATTTACGGCGTCGACAGCCACAATCATCAGCATGATTGTAACGATGTAAGTTGTATTGCCGTAGCCGATGAGCATGGCAAACTGCGATCCAAACAGCAGAATAATCAGGAAAAAAATGGCAGTTGAAGACAGCAGCAGGGTAAATGCATTGTTGAATACGTCTTGCGAAGGGTATTTTTGGGCAAAACGGAAGAAGGCCGTTTCCATGCCATAGGTTAGCAAGACCATCAAAAAGGCTACATAAGCATACAGCTCGGTGATTTGTCCGTAGGAGGCTTCGTCGAAAACCCTGGTGTAAAAGGGAACGAGCAGGTAGTTGAGCAAACGGGGTACAAAAGTGCCAAGACCATATATCATGGTCTGTCCGGCCAGTGTTTTAATCGGATTGGAACTGCTCATTTCAGGCACAAAAGTAGGCATTCGGAATGTTTACCCCTATCCTGATTAAATAATAAGCCTGAAGGATCAGGACGTAGTTTCTGCTTTCGGTAATTCGATGGTGAAGGTGGTTCCTGCACCAGGTTTTGTTATGAAGCTTATTTTACCGCCTGCCTGCTGAACGAGGCTGTGCACAATTGACAAGCCCATGCCCATTCCGCTTGATTTGGTGGTAAAATTGGGTGTGAATACTTTTCGGGCTTCCTCTTCCGACATTCCCTTTCCTGTATCCTCTACAGCAATAACAAACATCCCAGCAGTTTCGCCGAGGCTTATGGTGAGGCGTGCATGGGGTTTTGAACCTATAGCCTGAATGGCATTTTTTATAAGATTTGTGAAAATCCTGTTGAGGTTTTCGGGGTCAGCTTCCACCATGGCCGGCAAATTGGCATCGATATTGAGCGTGAACAGGATACCCGGCTGATGATCGAAAAGATTTACCACCTTTCTGAGCACATCAGCCAGATCGAGTTTTACGGGTTTTGGTGGAGGCATTACTGCAAAGTCGGAAAATGCAGAAGCAATAGAGGATAATGTATCAATCTGACTAATAAGTGTTTGAGAGATATTCTTCAGCTTTTGATCAATATCAGGGTCTTTGTCGTCCCATGCCCGAAGCAGGTATTGAACGCTCAGGCGCATGGGCGTAAGTGGATTTTTGATTTCGTGTGCCACCTGTCGTGCCATTTCGCGCCAGGCGCTTTCGCGTTCGGAACGCGCGAGCAGCTCGGCACTTAAAGCCAACTGATCGAGCAAGGTATTGTATTGATTGACAAGCTCTCCAATTTCATCGTAGCGCTGATAATTGATCTTTTCGTTGGCATGACCCAGCTGCACGCGACTCATTTTCTGCTGTATCATCTGCAAGGGTCGCGTCAGTCGTCGTGAAACAAACAGCGCAAAAAGCAGGGAAAGCGCAGAGAGCAATAAGAAAATGTTGAGGTAAGAGAGTACCATAGAGCGAACTTCACGCTGCATTTCGGTTTCTTTCACGAAATAAGGCAGGTTGATATAGGCAATGGCTTCCCCAAAACTATTTTTAAAAGGCGCGTAGGCCGAGATAAATCCAGCTTTTCCAATTTCTTCGTATTGACGTAAATAGAGCCGGTTTTGGATGTGCATGGCTTTAAGGGCGGCGGGATTCATCATTTCGCCTGCCAAACCCAAATCAAAAATTTCGGGTCGTGAGGTGGCAAGAAGCCTTCCCTCAACATCATACAGATTTATATCGGTGAAAAAGACCAGCGAGAACTTCAGCAAAATCTGGTTGAGATAGTCGCGCATGCTCTGACCGCCAATGGGTAGGTCTTTCAGCTTATGCTCCAGCTCAACGATGAGCGATTGGGTTTTTTCGGCCAGAAAATCATCGTTCTTTTTTCGGTAAATATCCGCCAGATAAACCGTTGTTATCGTACCAATCAAAGCAAAGGAAACAAGTAACGAAACAGAAATAATCAACTGAAGCCTGGTGCGGAAGGTGGCAAAGGATTTTTTTAAGTTGGGCAATCCGTTTCGAATCCAGTTTATCAATGTGATAATCAAACCATTAATTAATAAAAAGAAAGAAAATGGGGCAAGTAGCTCCGCCCATCCTTTTTCTTTTCTGCTGATTATCAGAGTTTTATCGAAATACTTCAATATTGCATGGCGGTAGCCGTCGCGATTGAAAAAGCCTTCCTGACCCGAGGCGATTTGCTCAAGGCGTAGAGGGAAAAAATAGCTGCCAAACTTGTAATAAAGCGTTCCTTCGCGGTATGTGGCAAAACTGTATTTATTCAGGTCAGGACCAATGCTTCTATCCGCATCAATAAGCAAGTCGGGGTAGCCAGTACCTTCCGGGATATATTTATGGAAAAATTCAATGAACATATGCAGACTGTCCAGGCCGGGATTGTTGAGATCACGGAGTTTTAAATATCCAACATAATGAACCCCAAGCAGGTTGTTGTCGATCAGGAATAAACCACCTGGCCGGAGGCTGTCACCGCGGATTGAGGACAATGTTCCAAAATACTCAATGCAATTCACCTTTCGATTCTCTGGCTGAAGAATGAGATCCTGATCGGAATAGCAGGTTGTCACTTCTGTTTCATACCTGGCCAGATAGCCTTGCAGATATTTTTCTCTAATGTAAGCGTTAACTAATTGATCTTCTTTTGTTTGATCAAATATCATTCTGTTTAGTACGCTATCCTGCATCCATTGTTGCCGGAGATCTGTAAAAAGGAATTCGAGGAGCGGATCTTTATCAGCGCTCAGCTTTTTTGCCGTAAGCATTTGTTCCTCGTCGGCAATACGTTGATTGGATAAACTGAATGTGGATGCCAGACCGATTGAAACAACAATCCAGGTTAAAATTAGCGGAGTGCCTTTTATTTGCAGCGAATTGTATCTCTGTGAATGAATAATTGATACAAGGATTACGGGAGGAAGCAGCGATAAAACCACGAAAAACTGATCAAAGGTTACCCAAATCAGACCAGCAATAGCCCAGGGTAAGATTGTTATAAAAATTACAGCGGGAAAAGCTATTAGGGTTTGTTTTAACGACAATAAAATATTTCCGGACACAACAATTGTAGAGGCTGCCACCAAAAACAAACCAAGCAGTTTTAAAACCATTGGCAGCGATATGTCTTCACTGTTCAGGATTGCATCGGCAATTGTTGATTGCTGAAGCGAGTGGTTAAAAATCAATTCGACTATGAGCGAAAATGCAATCAATAACATAATAAGCACTGCAAGTCGAATTTGCTGGCTTATTTTCAAGTATTCAAGCTTTTTGATAAGCCTTGACAGATAAAGTGAAAAAAACAGAAAGACTAACGACCATGAAACGGGAAAGCCGTCAAAATAGAGCACGGCAGAAAAAAATTCGTCGGAATCAGATGCAAAATCAGGAAAATACTTCCTTCCGGAGATTTGAACAATGGTGAAGAAGAACGCAAAAAACAACAAGGGAAAAAATTTGTCAATATGTTTAAAGTTGTCAGGCGTAGTGCTGTATTTAACTGCCCTGAACATTGCAAACAATAAAATAACGAGCAAGGAAAGGATCAAGTCAGTTTTAGTAGCCGGTATTCCTATTCCGGCATTGGCTCGATCCAGTTGATTACTTATGTAAACCCAGCTATTTCCATCAAGGGATGTCCTGTGGGCAGAAATTGTATCTAAATCTCTGACTATCTTTACTTTATCATTAAAATAATCATATTTCGATGAAAACCCATTCATCACGTATTGATTACGAATTGGGTATCGCAGAAACATAGGTTCGATCATCAAAAAGGTATAATTCTTAGCGCTGTCAATTGCATAAATGAATACGCCATCCTTGTTGTCAAGGATACCCTTTGCAGCAGTCAAAGAATCGGGTTTTAGTTGAGATAAAGCAGGATTGCTCCAGAATACTAGGCTGTCGTCTCTGAATACAAGTAGGGTGTAGTCAGCTCCAAACGTTTTAATAAAGTGATCGTTATTCCAGAGGTCTTTAGTTTCATCGTTTACATTATTAGCAGAGGCAATTGCGTCCTGAACCGATCGTTCAAGTCTGGCTAATTGGTTAGCTGTATGAAAGGCCAATGACTTTCCGTATTCTTCTAGAGAAGGATTACGGGCATTGAAACTGAAGATCAGGAAATATGCAAATAGTCCGATGAATACAATACCGGAAATCAGAACATAAAAATACCTTTTGGGCTTCATGGCTTTTCCTTACCTGTAAAACAAAAGTCGTAAAAAAATGCAAGGTAAGGATTTTCAAAAAGTCAGTTGGATTAGTCAGACTTTGAAAAAAGATACAGTAAACTGGAAAACTGTTTGGAACGCATTGCGTTAAAATTGGACAAAAAACCAATCGCTACTGACTTTATAAGAGGCAATTTTGACTTTTTATATTCCTCACTAAGCATAGAAACGAAGAAGGCATCCCAGTACATGGCATGCACAGTTTTAAGTTGCAAGCCATATTGCCCTGCCAGACGGATGATAGTTTCCGTTTTAAAATGATGCAAATGCCTTGGTACATCCCATGCCGCCCAATATTGACGATAATGCAATGCATCATATGATCGGGGGTTAGGAAGAGCAATTGCAAGCCGGCCATTATCTTTTAGCCAGTTGTTAAGATTGTTCATTATGGAATGCAAATCAGGAATATGCTCCAGCACGTGAAACATGGTAATTAAATCAAACTGACTTTGAAAAGTATCAACTGGAGCATTCGTAGGTAACACCTTTAAATTGTGTGATTTTTCAGCAATTTTTCTCGCATCTTCATCCTGTTCGATTCCAATGCACTCCCATTTCCTTCCACTTGCTATAGCCAGAAAATCACCCCTCCCGCATCCATAATCCAGTAATTTACCACCTGATAATCCTGCTGTGACCTGCTTGTATTTTGTGCGAAGATTTAGCCATCGAACACTGGCATACATGCGTTCGAACAAGCTTTCAGGGTTCTCTTTGTGACTTAGATAACGATCTGATTTATAATATTTTCCTATGTGTTCACCCGTTGGTTGCGGATTTGTAAACAAATGTCCGCAAACCGTGCATTCATTGATTTTGAAGTATTCGCCCGACAGAAAATAATCCTGTGTGCTTAAGTAAACGATATGGTTGCTTGACCCACACAGTGGGCAATTATCCAATTCAATAAACGAAGCTGATTCGAGATGTTTCACGTGGAACAGCAAGCTAACGTCCTAAAAATACGGCTAATACGGCGATGTCGGAAGGCGAAATACCGCTGATGCGGGAAGCCTGACCAAGTGTTTCGGGTTTTATTTTCGAGAGTTTCTCACGGGCTTCGTATGACAGCGATTGCAGGGCGTGATAATCGAAATCGGGGCGCATCCGGATGTGCTCAAGCCGATGCAGTTTATCTGCCATTTCTCTTTCTTTTTCTATATATCCTTCGTATTTTATCTCGATCTCGGCCGACTCAAGCACTTCATTAAACAGTTCATCAGAGATTGATCCATTTAATAATTCCATGAAAAATGGAAGAAGATCATATATACCAAGCTGTGGCCTAAGCAAGAGATTAGCAAGTTTTTGTTTTGTGCTCAGTGGGCTTGTACCTTTTTGCTCCAATAATCCATTCACCTGGTCTGGAGATACCGATGTATTTCTGAAAAGTTCGATCAGCGTTTTTACACGTTCTTGCTTTTCTTTTAAACGCAGAAACCTTTCTTCCCTGGCCAGGCCAATGCTGTAGGATTTCTCTGTAAGTCGGGCATCCGCGTTATCCTGGCGGAGCAAAATCCGATGTTCGGCACGACTTGTAAACATTCGGTAAGGCTCGTCAACACCTTTTGTAATAAGATCGTCGATAAGCACCCCGATATAAGCCTCATCGCGACCAAGCACAAAAGGTTCTTGTTCTGTCACTTTCAGGTGAGCATTAATGCCGGCCATTATTCCCTGCGCAGCAGCTTCTTCATAGCCGGTAGTGCCATTAATCTGTCCTGCAAAATAGAGGTTTTCGATAAGTTTGGTTTCCAGGGTATGCTTCAATTGCTCAGGCGGAAAATAATCGTATTCGATGGCATAGCCCGGTCTGAATATTCTTGCATTTTCAAAGCCTTCTATCAGTCTTAAAGCTTTCAGCTGAATGTAATCGGGAAGTGAGGAGCTGAAGCCGTTTAAGTAATATTCCACAGTATTCCAACCCTCGGGTTCGGCAAAAAGCTGATGGGCATCCTTACCCGAGAAACGATCAATTTTATCCTCGATACTTGGACAATACCTTGGGCCTATGCCTTCGATGCGTCCGGTAAACATTGGACTAAGATGAAATCCAAGGCGAAGGGTATCGTGAACCTTTTTGGAGGTATGAGCGATCCAGCAGCTCATTTGCTTCGGCAATTCGGGATTTTTTAGGAAACTGAATCCCCTCACCTCTTCATCGCCTTTTTGCTCTACAAGCCGGCTGAAGTCGATGCTCCTTCCATCAATCCTCACCGGGGTACCTGTTTTCATGCGGCTTGCACGAAAGCCAAGTGTCACAAGTTGCTCAGTAATTCCAGAGCTGGCCTTTTCACCCATACGACCACCACCAAACGATTTCTCTCCGATATGAATAATTCCATTCAGGAAAGTTCCGTTTGTCAGCACTACCGATTTAGCAGGGATCTCCTGCCCCATGGAGGTTCTTACCCCAGTAACCCTGCCGTTTTTAATCTGAATTCCTGTAACTGTATCCTGCCAGAAATGGAGATTGGGAATTTTTTCGAGCATTAGTCTCCATTCGGCAGAAAATAACATGCGGTCGCTTTGAGCGCGTGGACTCCACATGGCAGGCCCTTTCGATTTATTGAGCATCCGGAATTGTATCATTGTACGGTCAGTAACGATTCCGGAGTATCCGCCCAAAGCATCTATTTCGCGAACAATCTGTCCTTTTGCAATACCACCCATAGCAGGATTGCACGACATCTGGGCAATGGTCTGCATATTCATGGTTATCAGGAGCACCTTGCTACCCATATTAGCGGCTGCAGCTGCAGCTTCGGAGCCGGCATGTCCGGCACCTACAACAATAACATCATAAGTATCAAATAGCATTATTAGTATGTTTCACGTGAAACGATTTTGTAAGTCGTTGATTTTTGGGAATTAAGGCAGCAAAGATAAGCAATAGTCCTCTTTAGCCCGCATTTCCGAACGATCTTCGTCAGTGTGATCCTGATAGCCCATCAGGTGAAGCACGCCATGAATCAATACCCTATTTAATTCATTTTCAATTGTTTGATTCATTTTTTTGGCATTCTCCCCCACCCTTTCGAGGCTTATGTAAATTTCTCCCCTGATAATTTTAAATGAGGTGGATAAATTGAAGGTGATTATATCGGTGTAATAATCGTGGTCTAAATGTTTTTTATTGATTTCCAGTAATTTATTGTCACTACAAAGTATATAGGAAAGTTCTCCGGCAAAAAAGCCGTGTTGAACTATAACCTCATTGATCCATCGACTCAGCGGGCGCTGGTTTAACCAAACAGGTAGTTCAACGTCAAGAGCGTGAAAAGTTATCATAGTTTTTCACCGTGGCTGAACCATTTTTCAAATAAGAGTTAAGTTGGTTTTGTCTATTCTTGACCTTTTCCTGTGGCATACTGTCGGAAGCCAATCTGAACTCGATGCTGTTAGGGCTGATATTAAAACTGCTGCTAAGTTGCTCGAGAAGCTGAATTAATGTTTCATCATTCGATTTGTTTTCTTCTTGCGTCTCGGAAGAAAATTTACTTTCTGTCGAAAAACTCAAACCGTTATCGTCAACTATAAGATGTATATCGATAATATCAGCAATCGACATAAAATGGGTCAGAACTCCATCGAATAATACGCTCAAAGCCCCGTAGTAGCTGGAACCCAGATTGTAATAATCGGCAATCTGGTCAACCCAATGTTCTATAGCTCTGAAGCCACTTTCGTCAGTTTTAACGGTTATTTGGTAGTCCATTGCTTTGTGATTCATTAAAGCGAATAAAATAATTACGCGCTCTGTCTCTGAGAAATGGTTCCAGATCGAGAGGGCTTGTCCGCAGCATATCCTGCTGAATTTTCATGATTCTGTTATACTCAGAGTTGTCAATAAGGTTACCTGTATTCTCGCCTTTAAATTCAAACGATTCGCGTCTTTCTTCAAGTTCGCGCTCCTTCAGGGCTTTTTCCGATTCGAGCATTCTTACCTCGATGTTACGTTGAAGTCTTAACGTCTGCTCATCGAGGTATTTATTTACAAGTCTTTCCTCCAGCTTTTCCATATCCTCCAGCACTTTATTCAGGCCTCCATCGCCCATCTGACCTTCGGATTTAAGCTGGTCGATAAGATTCTTCATTTGCTGACGCAGCGCTTCCTGTTGAGCAGCCATACGCGCTATCTCTTCGCTCATGCCGCTTCGCCCCTGCCCTGGTTGTTTTCCCTGCATCATATCCTGAAGTTGCTTTCCGAGCGCTTCCTGCATTTCACGCATGCGCTGCATAGCATTGCCAGGCATTGCCCGTTTAGATTTTCCCTTTCCTTTTCCAGAAGAAGGCATACCCAAGCTCTCTTCCATGTTCTTTAGCGACTCGGCAAGCATAAGGGCAAGGTTGTTGAGCGACATCATTGCAAATTGCTGCGATGAGGCTGCCTCTGCTGTTAGCCGTTCTTTCATCTTCTCCTGAACATCACTGATCCGGAATTTAATCGACGAAACTTCATCCAGCACAAAATTACTAACCATTGGCTGTCGGCGGGCCAAAGCTGTTAGCGAATCGTCGACAACCCTGAACGATTCGAGCAGCATGCTTTGATTGCGCGCCACCGATGAATAGGCCGGGTCGTCGCGACGCATTCTGCTTAACTGGCTGATCAGTTCTTCCTGACGGAATGAAATTCTTAAAACATTCTCGAGAAGATATCTTACGAGTCGGGCATCTTCGGCCAATTGTTCCTCTTCGCTCATCTGCATCATCGACATGAGCTGATCTTTCAGTTTCTTCATTTGCTCGGAGGCTTTTTGCTGTTTGTCCGAAGATCCTTTACTGTCGTTTTGCTGCAGCATTTTACTGCCTTGCTCGAGGTCTTGTTTTATTCCTTCTTCCTCTTGCTTTGTATCCTGAAAGGAGAAAGGTTGCTCAAGGCTATTATTTTCTGACTTCAAACTATCCAGTTTTGACATTTCCTGTTTGAAGCTGTCTTCAATTGATTTAAGGTTTTGCAGCAGTTGCTGCTTGTTATCCTGTTGTCGGTTAGCTGTGGCCTCAGCATTCTTTCGCAGTTCTTCGGAAAGCCTTTCCAAACGTTCCATGAGCCCATTCATCTCTTTTTCGAACTGCAGTTGTTTAAGCAGTGAAAGGTTTCTGTCGAGCATTTTTTCCATCTGATCGGTGCTCATTTCCATCTTCTTGAGGAAATCGGAAAGCTGTTCTTTATTCACCTTATCCAAAAGCCGCTCAAGCTCCTCCATCATTTTCTTCAGATCTTCGGGGATAACATCCTCTACAAGCTTATCGATCATTGCCTGCTTTTCGAGCAATCGTTCGTTAAGCAACTCGTTTTCCTTATTGAAGCGGTTTATACTTTCTCGCTCTTTTTTAAGCTGATCCATTTGCTGCTGCAGCGAAAGCTGTTGTTTAACCAGTTCATTGATCATCGCCCTGTCATTTTGATCAGGCTCGGGTTTCGAAAGCATCCGCCGATTTATCTTCTGTATCTCTTTCTTTAGGGCGGCCGCATTCTGTTGCAGGGTTTCAAGTTTCTTTTCCAAAGCCTGCTCCTGATTTCTTCTGATCGAATCAAGCATATCCACCGAGGGAATCTGATAACTGAAAACCTGAGATAGTGAGGATTTAGGTCCGGAAAATTTATCGTTATCCGTTATTCTGAACTGAATGCTTATTTGTTGCCCCGGGCTAAGTTTTAAAGTGTCCAAATCGAGCGCATAATAAAAGTTTTGGCGCACCTGCGCTGGTTGAAGGTAAAGGCTTATGCGGCGCTGATTGTTGGCAAAACCGGCGTTTTGCTGGTCAGCAACTGAAAGTAATGCGCTTAGATCGTTGAAACCATAATCGTCGGTGATAAAGCCACTGAAAAAACGTTTTCGGGAAAGCTGTTCTTCCTGCAAATCGCTTACGGTTATTGTCGGGTATTCGTCCCTGATCACATCTATCCGAACAGTGAGCAAAGCCTCCTTTTGCATAAATTGATTGCTCCCAAAAACATCGAGATTAACCTTATCGATGGATGTCATACCAAAGGTCCAGAGACTTTCGCCTCTGACAGCTTGTTCTGAAACACTATCAATTGCAATACTGAGTATGTCAGTATCTTTTGTATTGAATGCCCAGTGTATTTTTGTTCCCGCCGGAACTGAAATGAAAGCCGGATTGACCAATTTTTCTGACTCGCGTTTCAGGTATTCAGGATACACAAGGCTTGCCGTATAACTTAAAAGGCGAGGTCGCGAGCGTACTGTAAGCACAAGTTCCCTGCTGAGATAGCTTCCGCCACTGATTCTGAATACAATATCACGATTGACTTTTCGGAAGGTGTGATTGAATTCGACCGCTGAAATCCGGTTCATTTCAATCTTCATACCATCCATAATGAGGTAAAACTCTTCCGGTATTTCCTGACCGGTAACACTCAGTTGAAGTACAAAATCTTCATTATGCAAAGCTTCGAGGCTGGTGTTGGTAACAGTAACCTGATAGGGCAGGGGCTTTTCGAAAACGGTGTTGTATCGTATAATACGCGTTGACGGACTAACCAGAAAAGAGGGAAAAACCATCAGCAACAACAACACTACCGCCAATGGGATCAGTGACCATCGGACTACACGCTTTGTTTTCTTTTTGTCGATGGCATTGACAAATGGTACAAGACTCAGCCTATCCGATTTTTGCTTTATTGCCTCCGACAGCAGGCTGTTGTCGTCATCGGTCAGTGAGGCCTTTTCTCCAAGTTGTAAAAGGTTGAGCAGTTTATCCGAAACCTCGGGCAATCGTTCGCCTATAATTTGTGCAGCCTTTTCACGGCTCATGAATTTCCGGAAAAAAAGCAAGCGATATGCCGGAATAAAGACTTGGAAAATAAGCGTATAGAGCAGTAAGATCAAAAATCCTGCAAGCAGAACAAAACGTACTGTCCCCGGAAGGTATGCGAAGTATTCGATACCGTTTACTACCAAAAGGTATAATGCCGTCAACCCGGTCGATGCCAAAGAGCCGTGCACCAGCCGGTTACGCAAATAGCGGCGCATGAAGTCTTCGAGCCTGGATATTAATAGCGTATATGGGTTAGATGCATTCATGCCCAAAGCGGAGTATTCTTTAACAACGTTCCTTTTCAAATGTTTGTACTTTCGTAACCCGCAAAAATACGTTAAAGCAATGTCTTCAGTTTTTTATTCTCTTCGTTACGCAGCAATACTGATGCTTTTCATCACAGCAGCAAAATTTTCGTCTTATGCTCAAACAGGCCTTGAAGCCTGCGAAGAACACCATGACCGGTTTTGCCGGCATTATCCGGAGGAAGTTTTCGTTCCAAAATTTGCATGGCGCAACGATTGGCAAAGTCCGCTTGTGCATAAATATGATGTAACGTTTTATCATCTGGATATCAACGTATCGCATACCTCTGTTTCGGTTGGCGGAACGGTTCATATCTATGGGAAAGTGGTTGCTCCTGTGCTCGATACCTTTGCATTTGAGCTGATCACCGCTCACAATATTTCGTCAATTGTCTTCAATGGCGTTACCGCAACAAATTATGGCAGGGTAGGGGATAATGTGCTCGTTCCGGTTAATCCGCTGCAGCAAGGGCAAAATTTTGTTGCTTCTATCACTTATCAGGGAACGCCTCCTACCGGTGGTTTTTTTGCCGGCGTTTCCAATGCCTATAGCAGCCAGTGGCAGAAATCAGTCACCTGGTCACTTTCCGAACCCTTTGCCGCCAAGGATTGGTTTCCGGTGAAGCAAGACCTCAACGACAAAGCCGACTCCGTTTGGGTATTCCTTACCTCACCGGCTGGCACCAAGGCCGGATCGCAGGGTATATTGACGAATGTTGTGACCCTTCCCGACGGTAAAGTGCGTCACGAATGGAAATCGCGCTATCCAATCGCTTATTATTTGATATCTTATGCGGTGGCTGATTATCAGGATTATAGCATCTATGCAAAACCTCAGGCCATGGGCGGCGATTCGGTGCTTGTGCAAAATTATGTTTACAATCATCCAAATTATTTACCACAGCAAAAAAACAATATCGACAAGGTTGTACCAATGATCGAGTTGTTTTCAGATTTGTTTACCCTTTATCCCTTTCATCAGGAAAAATACGGTCATGCCCTCACACAGCTTGGAGGTGGAATGGAGCACCAGACCATGACAACGATCGGCAGCTTTTCCTTCAATCTGGTGGCCCACGAACTTGGGCACATGTGGTTTGGTGATAATGTAACCTGTGCTACATGGAGCGACATATGGATCAACGAGGGTTTTGCCACCTACAGCAATTATCTGGCGCAATACTACATCAACGGGCCCCAGTCGGGCAATTCCTTTATGATCAGTACACAAAACAATGTGATGTCGCAGCCGGGGGGAAGTGTTTATATTCCACCTTCGGAAATTAATCCCGACAATGTCTGGCGAATATTCAACGGCCGTTTGAGCTACGACAAGGGCGCATCAATCATTCATGTACTTCGGCACGAAATAAACAACGACAGCCTTTTCTTTGCAGTTTTAAGAACGTTTCAGACGCAATTTAAGGACAGCACAGCAACAGGCGACGACTTCAAAATGGTGGCCCAGCAGGTTACGGGCATGGACTTTACCCAATTTTTCAATCAGTGGTATTATGGAGAGGGATATCCACGCTATGCCATTGCGTGGTGGATGGAGGGCAATAACCTCAGGATGAACGTGGTGCAAACCACCACAGCCAGCACGCCTCTGTTTGTTATGACCATGCCGTACCGATTGATCTTTAATGATGGCAGTTCGCAGGATATTCGCCTGCTTCAGGATGCCAATATGAAGCAGTTTACTGTTCCGGTGAATAAACAGGTGGTTTCCATCCAGGTTGATCCGCTCAATTGGACTTTCGAGCAGGTTACTGGCATTACGGTCGGAATGCCTGAACGACAGAACGAAGCCATGTTCAGTATTGGACCAAATCCATCGCAGGGCAAGACCTTTGTTTATTTTCCGGAAGAAGCGTCAGGGCAGGCCACTATTACAATAAGCGACAATAGCGGAAAGTTGGTTTACCGTTCCAATCTTCAGCAGGAAACACGGCAATTTGTTTTGCCCGAGTTTGTGCCTGGGCTTTACTTTGTTACGCTTACCCGCAATGGAGCAAGGCACACCGAAAAACTTGTTGTACTCAGGCCTTAAAGTGCAACGGGCAGTTTAATTACGAAAGTAGTTCCGTTTTCGGCATCGGAGCTGAAGTTGACGGTGCCTTTCAGGTATTTTTCGCCCAAAAGTTTGATGCTGTAGGTGCCAACGCCACGGCTGGTGTCTTTGGTGCTGAAACTGCGCTGAAATACCTGTGCTTTTACATCAGGTGTCATTTCTCCCTCATTGTGCACGCTGAAGGTAACCTGTTTGTTCTCTTCGTCCAAAGAATAGGAAATGCTTATCACCTGCCCGGGTTTGGAGGCTTCAACGGCATTTTTGGTCATATTCAGCAAAACGCGTCTTAACAACACAGGATCGGTTATGAGCATTAAATCTTCGTCAGGAGCATCAATATGTATTTCCTTTCCTTCTGTTACAGGGTGATGCTCAATCTGGAATTTTATGTCCGAAGTAATTCTTTTAGCATAAACCGTTTTGGGATAAGGTGTTAATTCGCCCCTTTCGGCGGCCAGGAGTTCGCGCTGAGCCATGATTTCATCAATCATCTGGTCGCTCAGCGACATGGCTATGTTGAGCAGTTCATCCTTGTCTTTATCCTCGGGGAAGGTGTTAAGGAATTCGAGAAAACCTTTAAGCCCTCCGGCGGTATTCAGAATATCATGAAAGAAAAGCCTTTCGAGCACTTTGCGTCGTTTTTCATTGCTGATGTCGTTGAACGAAAGGATAACATATTCATTGTCATTATGTCGGAACGGCGATGCTGTTACATAAAAATCGTAGGCTACTTCTTCATTGTCAGCATTACGAGCAATAATTCGGCATTCACCTTCGGAACGCTTTTTTGTGTTGAGGCAGTTCATGATGGCATTTACTGCTCCGCAATAGCGGCAACTCTCGGAAGTACCGCAACCGCCTTCGTTTTCGTTGGCATGAACGCAATTAATCAATTCGCCGGGACGCTTTCCTACGAGCTCAAGCAAGTCCTTTGCTCCAAGCAAATCAACCAGGTATTGATTGGAAAACACCAGCTGACGCTCTTTATTGAGGATAAGCGCAATATAGGGCAAACCATCAATGATATCCGAAAGCTTTTCGAATCGGCGAAAGAGGCCAAAATCTTTCTCAACATTTTCAGGGTCGTCTCTTTCGGCAGGCGCAAAAAATGTTTTCATGGTTTGTTTTTTCTGTTCTGGTATAAATATACAACCAAAACAGCTAAAAACGGACTCAGTAACATCGAAATTGCAAATAGTGCCTGCTTGCCAAATTTGCTATTCTTACTATATTTTTCTGATATCCAATATGATAGAAGATACCAAATAAGAAAGGCTACGCCAAAGTATACTGCTTCCATGGCCTAATAAAGATAATAAATGATAAATCCCAGTGGAACAAGCAGACCAATAAATGTCATCCACCACCCGCGACCCGATAGTCCGTCGCCACCGCGCGGTATTAAAATGCCTGTAAGGGCAAGCAATATGAGCGCCCCAGCATAAATGTCAGAAACGATGGTCCAGCTTCGCACCGGATTGTAATGCAGATAGTTAACCTCCCTGAAAACAAGACGTCGTTTGGTCATTGAGATCTCTCCGTTGCCGCTTTCGAGATTGACTTCGGCTGTTCCCCCTTTTAAGAAAACTTTCAGCCTTTGGTCTGAAGGAAAGTAATGCTTTCGGTAATCATCATCTACACCGTATTTTCTTAGGAGACTGATCACCTGATCCTTATCAGGTTTTTCCTGAAAAGGAGCTTCAGTGATGGCCTTTTCAATGACAACGAAATTGGGGTTCCATTCGTTGCGGTGATTCAAAGCAATGCCTGACAAGGCATACACTATGGTTAGTCCAAAAAACAAGTAGCCAAAATCGCGGTGGATGGCCCTGTTCCATTTTCTCCAGCTCATCGGAAAAAGTTTTGTTTACAAAAAAACCAGACCTGTCTGGCCTGGTTTAACAAGGTGATTGATCTTTCTATTCCTTTACGATCTCGTACGATTTGGCAATGATGTGATAGAACGACAGCTTATCTACACCTTTTTCAGCCATCATGGCACGGTAATTTTCAATCTGCTTGTAGGCATCTTCGTTACTGTGGTGGTCTTCGCCTTCTTTATGCTCACCGTCTTCAAGGTGAGGGTTTTCGGCTTCGTCCGTCTTAAGTTCTTCTTCCCATTCCTTCAGATATGCTTCATCGACAATTGTTTCGGCTACGATGCCTGTAACAATGAAGTCAAGACCTTCGTTGGCGGCATCAAAGGCAGCCATGTCATCGCCGGTAACAACCTTAACACGACCATCGCTGTTTACATCGATAAGAAACAGCTTTTTTCCATCGTGTTTGCAGATGTGATCTGCGGTGCCACGAATAACCACAGTTTTTCCTACAAGATCACCTGCCATGTTTTTAAAGTTACCTACGGTTACTTCGGTAATCTGTTCGTCGGTTTGCTGAGCTTTGTCAGCCTTTTGTCCGCCGCAGGCTGCAATCACAAAAGGTAGCAATGCGACAAAAAACAATTTCTTCATTATCAGTTGATTTTAGTGATACATTCGTCAGCAAAATTAAGTATTTTAACTATTCAATTGCTTGTTTGAGAGATATAAACGGTTTATTGAGCGGTCGTTATACCCAATTCATCTTCGATAGCCAGCAGATCGTGCCTATAAGAAAAGAAAGTCTGAAACTGTAAGCGGTTAGATGCTCATTCTTCCGGTATTACCACATCAGTATCGTTGAGCCGAATACCGTCGTAGGCCCGTTCCACACCATTAACGTACAATATGCTCAAAATGAGGCTTCCATCTTCGTTCCATAGTTTCCATTCTCCATTGCGACGACCCATAAGCCAGTTTCCTTCTTCCGATTTACGGCCGTTGGGGTAATAGCTTATGTGCGGACCATTGGGCAGATCTTCCCTGAACCCGCCTTCGAAAGCAAGTGTACCATCGGCAAAATAGTGTTTCCAGACGCCATTTCGCATTCCTTCGCTGTAATTCCCTTCTTCGGTAAAGCCGGCTGTCTTTATTCGCCAGAAACCTTCGCGCAGATCGTCGAGGTATTCTCCCTGGGCAATCACATTGCCATCCTGATCGTATTCGGTCATCAATCCGTCAAGTTTTCCCTGACGGTAGTTTTCTTCCCTTAGCACTTGGCCGTCGTTGTAAAACCAAACCCATCGTCCGTCGGGCTGTCCTTTGCCGTCGAAATTTCCTTTTTGCTCGATGGCGCCATCGGGGTAATAAAACTCCCAGACACCAATACGCATATTGTCTTTATAGTTGCCTTGCGATTTGATGGTGCCGTTGGGATAAAATTCTTTCCAGAATCCCTGACGCAAACCTGCAGCATCGAGCACACCTTCGGCAAGCAGAATGCCCTGCTGGAAAACATAAGACGTTGTAATGTTGCCGTCGCGGTCGTACTCGCGCCGTATGCCCTCGGGAAGTCCCTGACGGTAAGTGGCTTCGGTTTTTACTTTTCCATCGGGCCAAAAATCGCGTCTGTATTCCAGTCGGGCAACTTCTTCGGCGCTTTCCTGCAAAATGTCGTCAACATACTTTTCGATGGTCAGCAAATTGCCTTGCCTGTCGTAGGTTTTGAAAATTCCATTACGAAGTCCGTTTTTGAAAGTTCCTTCTTCCTTGAGTGATCCGTCTTCGTAAAACCATTTCCAAAGTCCGTTTTCGCGTCCTTCGGGGTCTCGCCGGTTTATGCGTTCACGACTGGTAACGAAACCTCTGCGATATTGAACCAGTTCGATTATGATGCCGGTAGTATCGTAGGCAAACGACATTCCATCCTCCAGCCCGTTCACATAAGGAACGGTTTTGAGCAGTCGACCCTGGCGGTCGAAGTGACGGGTGAGACCTTGCCGGATATCGTCTTCAAAATTTTCTCTGATGACTTCATCTTTCAGCCAAACCACGCGGTCGCCCTGCCGTTTTCCTTCTTTATAGCTGATTTCCAGGGTTAAAGTGCCTTCTTCATCGTAAAATTTCCATATTCCATCGAGTAGGAAATTCCTGCGATTGCCTTCCGATTTGAGCTGGCCGTTTTCGTGATAATTTTTCCAATAGCCTTCGGGTTTACCCTTGACTAACCATCCTTCGCTGGATATTTGACCTGAAGGAAACCTGAGCATGGTGTAAACGCTGTCGGGCTGCATGGTCATTGCAACCAGCGGCAGAAAAAACAAGAGAATGAGCAAAACCCGTTTCATTGAAACTCTGTCAGTTTGCTACGGTTCGGCCAGGTGCAACGCGTTCGTCTTTCTTTAGCACGAAAACATCCTGCTTTTTTACTTTCAGGCTTGTCCGTTCGCCTCCCGGCATGATGTAGTAAAAAGTTGTATCGTACTCAACCCTGCCATAACCTTTGCGCCATTCGATGGCCGAAATCTGATAGCGACCCCGGTAGTTAACCACAAACTTTAAAGTACGGTTATCACCTGTTTCAAACGAAACATCAAGAAAATCAGGACCATATTTTTCACAAACTCCTGGAGTCATTTTCCTTATTACGATACGTTCAACAAACTGCCCGTTAACGAAGCGTACTTTGCCACCCATCACACGCGCTTCGTCTTTGGTAACATTGCGCTGCAATACGAATTTACGGTCGTTGTAATACTGCACCTGTTCGGGGCTTATGTTGTAGGAGCTGATTCTGTCGCGCAATTGTTGCGTCAGATATAACGAATTTCGCGATGCACAGCCACTGCTTACCATTAGGGTGGCAAACACGATGACAGATATCAACATCCTCATAATCAATTATTTTATCAGTCCTAAATTTACCGACAGATCAAGCATTCGTTCTATTGGCTTACGCGCTTTGTTCATGAGTGTTTCGTCCATCTCGAGGGCAGGACGCTCATTTTTCATCGCAAGATACAGTTTTTCGAGCGTGTTGAGCTTCATGAACGGACAATCGTTGCAGCTGCAGGTTTCGTCGGAAGGCACAACTAAAAATGATTTTTCAGGTGAAGCCTGTTGCATTTGATATATGATGCCAGTTTCGGTTGCCACGATAAACTTCCTGGAATCGCTTTTTTTGGTATAGGCGAGCAAAGCCGTAGTTGAACCAACAAAACTTGCCAGCTCGAGTACTGGTGCCTGACATTCGGGATGTGCAATGATCTCGGCATCAGGATTTTGCATTTTCATCTTGATAATAGCCTCAGCCGTGAGGATGTCGTGCACCTGACATGTACCATCCCAAAGCACCATGTTGCGGCCGGTAAGCCTGTTTATATAGCCACCAAGATTTTTATCGGGAGCAAAAACGACAGGATGATTTTTAGGGAAGGACTCAACCAGCTGAACGGCATTTCCCGATGTAACAATCAGGTCGGACATGGCTTTCACCTCTGCAGAACAATTGATGTAGGAAATAACGGTATGACCAGGATAATTTTTTAAAAACGTTGCAAAATCGTTGGGCGGACAGCTATCGGCCAGAGAACAGCCCGCTTCGAGGTCGGGAAGAACGACGAGCTTGTCCGGGTTGAGTATTTTGGCTGTTTCGGCCATGAAATGCACACCGGCAAAAACGATCATGTCGGCATCGGTTTGTGCAGCTTTTTGGGCAAGGCCAAGACTATCGCCAACATAATCTGCAATATCCTGTATTTCAGGCACCTGATAGTAATGAGCCAAAATGACTGCATTTTTCTGCTTTTTCAACAAGGCTATTTCTGAGGCAAAATCCATCACAATCTTTTTTTTTCAGTTCTTTGAAAGTGCTTTGCAAAAATACCATAAAAGCCCCCTTTGGTTAGTTAGCGTGCTTATTCATTCAGTTAATAGTATGTTTTTATAAAAACTCTGTTATTGTTATTGGGTTGTGTTGAAAAGTTGAAAATTTTTAGAGTAAGGATTTGCTTTTTAAAGTTTTCAGATTTTTTCAACAGTCATTTAACAAAGATAAAGTCCTATCACACTGATAAACAGAAATATTTATTTTGAACGGGTATAGTACTACCTTTTTAATGTTGAAAAAAAGTGTTCAGACATATCCGGTATATTGTCAGAAAAAGACTGATAAAAAGCCATGTATTCAACAGTATGTTCAAAACTCGCCGCATATTGATCCCTGTAAATAAAGGGTTAACAATTTTGCAACACGCTGTCAACAATTAAGCTATGCGTATTGTTGATAAAATGTATCATCTGATTTTCAGTTATTTAACTATTATGAATGCCTTTGTGAGGTTCACAATGATTTCATACACAGGCACAATTCGTTTGCGGGGAGCAATTTGTAATAACTTTGGCATGAATTCTTATCAACAATGAACCTTTTTGGCACAACAATACCTATTGCCAGCGATCATGGAGGCTTTGCCGTAAAACAGTTTTTGATTGAAAAACTGAAAGGGCTTGGTTATGAAGTGATCGACTTTGGCACACATGGCACCGAAAGTGTTGATTATCCCGATTTTATTCATCCGCTGGCAAGTGCCGTGAATGCTGGTCAATTTCCCGGAGGCATCATTCTCTGCGGCAGTGGCAATGGAGCGCAGATGACAGCCAACAAATATCCCAATGTAAGAGCCGGGCTTTGCTGGAACGCCGAACAGGCTGCGCTCACGCGGCAGCATAACAATGCCAATATTCTTTCTATTCCGGGCAGGTTCGTATCGGCGGATGAAGCATGGGAAATCACCAAAACTTTTCTGAACACCCCATTCGAAGGTGGACGTCATGAACTTAGGGTGGAGAAGATCCCTCTTATCGTCAACCCCAAAAAATGATGCCATATGAAGGAATATAAAGCTGAATTTTTGCGCAAGGCAGCCGGTGTGGCTTTTGATCAGGAGCATCGCAGGCGCATCAACCATAATATCAGGCAATACGACAAGGCTGTTGTAAAAGGAAAGGAACGCCTCGAAAATATTCAGCAGCTCAGACAAAAGGCATATAGCACCAAATTCAAGGCACTACACCTGCTCGATCAGTATCTTGTTGAATTTGAAGCCAATTTTCAGCGGAAAGGTGGCAAAGTGATTTGGGCTTGCACGGCCGAAGATGCTTTGAAAGAAATTATTGGGCTGCTTGAAAAAGAACGCATTGAGATGGTGGTGAAATCGAAATCGATGACTACCGAAGAAATTCATCTCAATGAATTTCTGGAAAAGAAGAAGATAGCCGTACATGAGACCGATCTTGGCGAGTTCATCGTGCAGATAGCCGGCGAGAAGCCTTATCACATTGTTACTCCGGCCATGCACAAGTCGAAAGAAGATGTTGGTGCATTGTACCACGAAAAATTTGGCCTCGATGCAAACAGTACACCCGAAGAAATAACCGCTTTTACCCGAACGCATCTCCGCGAAAAATTTAAAATGGCGGGTGCAGGCATCACAGGAGCCAATTTCATTGTAGCCGACACCGGTTCGGTGGCTATTACCGAAAACGAAGGTAATGCACTGCTCTCGATGACATCGCCCAGGTTGCACATTGTGATTGCCGGCCTTGAAAAAGTAATTCCATCTGTTGACGATCTCGACCTGTTCTGGCCATTGCTTGCCACCTATGGCACCGGCCAGAATATGACGGTTTACAACTCACTGGTGAGTGCTCCGGCCGCCGAAGGGCAGGGGCCTCAGCAAATGGTGGTGATTTTGCTCGACAATGGCCGCACCGAACTGCTGTCGAAATCGCGCATGCGTATGGCACTGGGATGCATACGTTGCGGTGCCTGCCTCAACACTTGTCCGGTTTACAAAAATATTGGCGGATATACTTACAATATTACCTATACCGGACCAATCGGAGCGGTGATCAGTCCGCATACCGGTAATTTTGAGCGTAACATCCACCTCAGCTTTGCCTCGAGCCTATGTGGAGCATGCACCCAGGTTTGCCCGGTAAACATACCGCTGCATCACATGCTGCTGCTCAACAGGCAGGAAGCGGTGAGCAAAAAAATTGTTCCCAAAAATGAGCGTTTTCAGCTTAAAAATGCCTCGTCCATACTGCTCAACCGAAACCGGCTTGATATGGTCGGCGGTGGATTCAAGAACAAAGTGCTGCGTTATTTTGTGGAAAAGCAATGGGGCGACAGACGCGTGTTGCCACAATTTGCACCCAAATCGTTCAGCCGGATGTGGCAGGAGCAGAATCAGCAGGAAGTTAAGTAGCAGTTGATGTGTTTGTTGTTCTGTGTTCGTTGTTGCGGGTGGTTTTTCCGGGTATAGGGGTTTAGTTCGCGTAATTGAATCGCGCGTTAGCACGAGATGACCAATCGCTCAGCATCCACAACTTCAACCAATTTTGAATCTTTGAATTTTGAATTCTCAGCTCCCGTAACCCGCAACCCGCAACCAAATTCTTGTTCCAGAATTATTTCCTGAGCAGTTCGTCTTTTCGGAGCTGTTTGCTCAACAGCTTTGAATAGCCATCAAACCATGTTTTCAGGTTAGTGGGATTAACCGCTTCCGATTGTGCGGTCCAAACCAATTTTTCCTGACTTAGATCATAAAGATTGCTTTCGGTGAGGTAGCTCCGTTCGGTTGTGAAATAGCCAGGATGGTAAACGGACTTAAACCGATGATCATAATAAGCGTAAAAATTACCGTAAAACACCAATGTTCCGGCCGGAGGCAAAACATAAGGAGGTGTGTACCTTTCGGCGGTGAGCACATCTAAAAGGGTAAGGGTGTACACGGCATCGCAGCCACTATCTTTAATTTCGCGGATAAAGTATTCTTTCTGAGTAGGTTGAAGCTTTAACCCAAGTTCGGGAAGTATTTCGTATGACTTAGCACTCTCAATTTTCAGTTTTTCGAGCGAGCCAGCCAAGCGGTCCTCGATATACCTGCGCACCTCCTGATCGTCGATGAGCGCAACAACGAATATTTTGTTATACTTCAGGCTTTCGGCAGCAGGCGATTTCCATGCATTGAGGATACGCTGACTACTGCCGCAGGACGATAGAATTAAGCTTAGAAAGAGAATGTTGTAGAAGATGCTTTTCATCGTATGGATTTTAATATGATAGTTTTGTTGGTTTAACAATCAGCCCCCCGAAAAGTCCGAATTGTGCAAAGGGAATTCGACTGCTAATGGCTGCCTGCGTTCCGCTGCCAGGGCTCCACCAGAGATAGCCGCCAACATCGGTAACGGGAAAAAATAAATTGGCTGAAAACTGAACGCCCATGCCCGGACTAAACATGTATTTCATACCACCCTGCACCCCAAAAGCAAGCTTTACGATATCCTCAAGGCTTTGTTTACGGGGAGCAAGTACCATCAGACCCATTTTGGCGCCGCCACCTGCAGCAAAGCCTTCACCAATTTCCTGATATTGACTGGCACCCACCATAATGTAGTGCATCTGAATGGCTTCGTCGATATTCACTTGTTGAGCGAATAGATCGGCCTTGCCGCGCGTTTCCTGCCATAAATAGGTAAGTTCGGCCGAGCGTCCGTTACCAATTTCAACACCGGCAGTTCCCATAAAGGCCCAATCGCCAAGTATTTGCGCTTTTCCGCCCGAAATTTTAAATCGATCGCCAAAGAGATATCCGCCATTGACATTCAGACTGATATCCTGGGAGAATAATACATTGAAGGGAAATAACAAGAGCAACAAAGCTATACGGAACGGGGACATAATTAAAAGGTTTAGTTGTTGCCGCAAAACTAACGAATTAACCTTAAGGCCAAAACAATTAGGCATTTAAGAAAACATACAGCTTAGTGTTAGACTTCTATTGCTTAACCCTGCCGGGGTTTTGGTCCAGAAAAGCCTTCCAGCCTGAGTAGCTTGCACTTTCGGTTTTGCTGGTTTTACCCTGAAAGTAGTGACAAACGGCAGCGGCGAGACCGTCGGTGGCGTCGAGGGCTTCGGGCTGCTCATCAAATGCAAGCAGGGTTTGCAGCATGGCAGCCACCTGTTCCTTTGAGGCGTTGCCATTGCCGGTAATTGATTGCTTGATTTTTTTCGGGGAATATTCAAAAACAGGGATATCCTGATTAAGTGCCGCTGCAATGGCCACACCCTGAGCACGGCCCAGTTTGAGCATGGATTGGACGTTTTTACCATAAAACGGCGCTTCGATGGCCAGTTCGTCGGGCTTGTATTCGCGAATGAGCTCGGTGGTGCGGTCGAATATTTTTTTCAGCCTTAGGGCATGGCTGGCGTATTTGTTGAGCCTCAGCACACCCATAACCAAAAGCTTCATGCGCGTTCCATTCTGCACAATTACACCATAACCCATGGTGGTGGTGCCAGGGTCGATGCCAAGGATGATGCGTTCGCTGTCCAAAAAAAATTCCTTATTTAGCCTGATGAACGCAAAGGTACGCAAAAGCGCCAACCTCTTGCTGAGGCTGGCCATCATGGTGCTAACGATGGTATTTCTTTACCGTCAGCTGTTTGCGAAAACCGGTGCGGAGCAATGGATCGATATGATCGGACCACTTCTGTTGCCGGGGCGAGCACGCAATTTGTTCCTTTTTGCCCTTGCCCTTCTCACGTTGAATCTGATGCTCGAATCCCTTAAGTGGCAGCTGATTATCCAACCACTTGAGCAGGTTCCGTTTGTTAATGCCCTTGCTGCCGTGCTTGCAGGCATCTCGGTGAGTTTGTTTTTGCCCAACCGCATTGGCGACTATCTGGGACGTATTTTCGTGCTCCGTAAAGCTAATCCGGCCGAAGCGGTACTGCTTACCGTGATTGGCAGTTTCTCGCAATTGATTGTCATCGGTATTGCCGGCGCCATCGCCTTGCTTATACTTCTTCCCAGGATGCAATTTCTGCAGTTTTTACCCGAACCATTTGGCTTTTGGTCGGTGCTGCTGATGAGTATTTTAGCTATTGGAGCGGGCATATTGCTTTATTTCAACCTGCCGTTGCTCCGACGTGTTTTTTCGGGCCGAAAAGGATGGGTATTTCGCATCGAACAATTGCTGGGGGTTTATGAATTGCTGAGTAATCAGCGGCTGTTTTTACTATTGTTGATCTCGGCAGCCAGATACCTGGTTTTCAGCACACAGTTCTATCTGCTCATACTCGCATTTGGTCAGCCAGTTCCATACCTTACCGCGCTTACACTGATCAGCATGATTTACCTGCTGATGACCCTTATACCCACGATTGCCATTTCGGAACTTGGCATTCGGGGATCGGTGACTGTGGCAGTTTTCGCGCTTTATTTCGGCGCCGATGTCGCCCAAACAGGAATGGTTGTGCTCGCCGCAAGCTCTATGTTATGGCTTATCAATCTTGCATTTCCGGCCCTGCTGGGTGCCTTTGCTGTTAATAGATTACGATTTATCCGCACTGATGATTGAACTGATACACTGGATCTTATTTTTTACGCGGATAGCTGCTTTTTGCTACCTGCTGCTCATGCTGGTGTATATGGCCGGATGGCAGCGGCTGTTAAAGGTATATTCAACACAACGCGCCGAAATGCCGATCCTTAGCATCGTTGTAGCCATGCGCAACGAGGTGGCCAATATTGAAAAATTACTCCAGGCCTTGGCCAGACAAAGCTATCCGGCCGACAACATTCAGGTTGTTCTGGTGGATGATCATTCCACCGACGGATCGGCAGCAATGGCACAAAGAACGGCTCATTTGCTTGAATTGCAGAATTTTACACTTATCTTAAACGATGGTATCGGCAAAAAGCAGGCATTATCAACAGCTTTGAGACACATTTCGGGGGAGTGGGTGATTTTTACCGATGCCGACTGCGAGCCGCACCATCAATGGGCCGAAACCATGATGAGTGCGGCAGGGCAGGGCAGGGCGCTGATGTTGCTTGGTCCGGTGCGCTTTTCACCTGCTAAGGGATTATTACAAACTTTTCAGGCGCTTGAAATGAATAGCCTTATGGCAGCAACGGCAGGTTCTGCAGGCATTGGATTGCCTTCGATGGCCAATGGTGCCAACATGGCTTTGCATCGACGCCTTCTGGGGGTCGAAAACGACAGCGCACTAAAACCTGGCTTTGCATCGGGGGATGATATGTTTCGCCTGGAAACTATATTAAATCACTATGGTTCAAAGGTAGTTAGGATGGTAATGCAGGAAGAGTCGATGGTGAGCACAGCACCGGCCATTGGCTGGAATGCGTTTTTTACACAGCGTTTGCGCTGGGTTTCGAAAAGCGGCGGTTACCGCAGGGCAGAAACCATCGTTCCCGCTTTGGTGGTTTTTGCGTTCAATGCGCTGCTCACCGTTGTTTTGCTGCTTTCGGTATTTTTTCCTGTTTTGCTGCTGGCCTATCTGGCTTTTATTGTTTTGAAAACACTCACCGACCTGCCTTTGGTGTGGCCGGCGAATCGCATAGCCGGACAAAGCCGTTTGTTGCCATGGTTTCCAGTGTTTCAGCTGATATACCCGCCTTATGTGTTTTTTACAGCCCTGGCCGGATTGCTGATTCCGGTGCGCTGGAAGGGCAGGGCAGCGGGTAGATAGAGAAAGGGCTGGAAATCAGCACTCAGCCAACCCCAGCCCTAAAATTCTAATCATCAATCACTACTCACCATTCACCTATTTCAGGCCACTCCTCATAAGGAAATGATCGATGGAGGGTTCGTGTCCGCGGAAACGTTTATAAGCATCCATACCTTCCCATTTGCCGTTGCCAGCCAGGATGTATTTGCGGAAGTTTTCGGCCAGATCTTTGTTAAACAGATCGCCAGATTCCTTAAATGCCATAAACGCATCGGCATCGAGCACGCCGGCCCAGCGATAAACATAATATCCGGCGGCATAACCGGTGCTATGGATATGGCCAAAATTGGTCGTGCGATAGCGGGGCACAATCTGCTCGATAAGGCCTATGCGGTCCAATGTGGCTTTTTCGAAGGCGTTGACGTCGGTATTTGCATCAACCGGTTTTGTGTGCCAGTCCATATCGAGGATAGCGGCGGCTACATATTCGGCATTTTCAAAGCCCTGATTGAATGTGGAGGCTTTGGTCAGTTTGTCGATAAGATTTTGCGGAATAGGCTCGCCGGTTTGGTAGTGGAAAGCATACATTTTCATGAATTCGGGGTCGGCGGCCCAGTTTTCAAGTATTTGCGAGGGGAGTTCCACAAAGTCGCGGGGTACCGAGCGGCTGGTACGATTATATTGTCCATCGGCAAAGAGGTTGTGCAGGGCATGGCCGAATTCGTGAAAATAGGTACGCATTTCATCTATGCTAAGCAGGGCCGGCTGGTCGCCTACCGGTCGGGTGAAGTTCATCACGATGGTTACCACGGGGCTGATCTTGTTACCGTTGTCGTCGTAGCCTGCATTACGATAGGTGCCGCACCAGGCCCCGCTGCGTTTTGATGGGCGCGGATGGGGGTCGATGTAGAGCACACCCTGATGGCTTCCGTCGCGGTTGAGTACCTCGTAGGCTTCTACTTCGGGGTGATAAACAGGTAGATCGGTACGTTTTACGAACTTAAGGCCAAAGAGTTTTTCGGCCAGCAGGAAATTACCTTTTTTCACCTTTTCGATAGGGAAATAGGGGCGCAGCTCATCCTCGTTGAGATCATATTTTTCTTTTCTCACCTTTTCGGCATAATACCACCAGTCCCAAGATGCCAGCGTAAAATTGCCGCCTTCGCGCTTGATGATGGCCTGCATATCGTCGCGCTCGGCCTTTGCCCGTGCAATAGAGGGCTCCCAAATTTTATAGAGGAAATCGTAAACATTGTCGGGCGTTTGGGCCATTTGGTCCGAAATGAAATATTCGGCGTAGTTGTCGTAGCCCAGCATATTGGCCATTTGCTTTCTCAGTTGCATGAGCTCGATAAATGGAGCCTTGTTGTCGTGCTGGTTGTTGTTGTCGCCGCGATTTACATAGGCCATATAGAGCTTTTCCCTGAGGTCGCGCCTTTCGGAAAATTGCAGGAAGGGAATCCAGCTGGGTTTGGCCAGGGTGAATACCCATTTGCCTTCCATGCCCTGCTGGCGGGCTTCGGCTGCAGCGGCGGAGCGAACATCATTGGGCAGGCCCACCAGGTCGGCTTCGTTATCAATAACAAGTTTGAAGGCGTTGTTTTCGGCCAGCAGGTTTTCGCCAAGGCGAAGCGAAAGCAGCGACATCTGCTGGTTAAGTTTTTTCAGCACTTCGCGTTGCTCTTCGGGCAATGCGGCACCATTGCGTGCAAAGTCGTCATACATCTTTTCGACCAAACGCATCTGTTCAAGGTTGAGGCCAAGCTGGTTGCGCTGCTCGTAAACTGCCTTGATACGCTCGAACAAAGGCTGATTGAAGCGGATTTCGTTGTAATGCGCAGTAAGCATAGGTGTTACCGTACGGGCAATCTCTTGAAGCCTGGGATTGGTGTTGGCTCCGCGCAAGCCACCAAATATGGCGCCGATCTGGTTGAGCTGGCGTCCGGACCTGTCATAGGCCAGTATGGTATTGTTGAAGTCGGGTTTTGCCTTGTTGTTTACTATAGCATCAATCTCGGCCTTGTGCAGCTTTATAGCGGCTTCGTAGGCCGGAAGGTAGTGCTCGTTGTCAATCTTGTCGAAGGGAGGTACACCGAAGGGTGTATCGAAATTGGTTAACAGGGGATTAACCGGAGTGGCAGCAACAGGCACTGATGCTTTTTTAGCGCGCTTTTGCGCTTGTCCGTAGTTTGGAACCATAATGCAAAGAAGCAGGAAAATTGTGATGGTTTTTTTCATCGCGTTTTATTTTATCAGTTCAAATTTTCGAACCGTAAAAATATAGTTAAGTTCTAATTGCCAATCAACCTGACAGTTATGGTGTGCTTAAAAAAAGTTAACGGGGAAGATGCCGAGAGCGAAGTTGGGCCAGGGGATGTTGACGCTGTTGGTATCGTAGTTCTTATTGTCATTGCAGTTATTGTTTAGCGTTCCGGGTCTGTTGTTCGTTGATAGCCATCGTCTTTCAACAGTTTGCTGCCGCAATACGCAACCCGTAACCCAAAACCAGGCTTTCCCACCTCCGTCCGATGACGGACAGTTGCGCACGTCTGCGCACACAAAACTCATGTTCAAATTTTGAGGAAAGAGGCCATAATCACTCTTAATATTCTAAATATCAGCATTATAAAAACATTGGCACGATCTTTAATTCGATCATGACATCAAAAACTGAATGCTGTCATGATTCAACTACAGAACATCCACAAAAGCTACCCCATGGGAAACAGCAGCCTGCATGTGCTCAAAGGCATTGACCTCACTGTTGAGGAAGGCGAAATGGTGGCCATCATGGGCTCTTCGGGTTCGGGTAAAAGCACCTTGCTCAACATCATCGGTCTGCTTGATGTGCACGACAAGGGCGAATATTACCTCGACGGCCTGCGCATCGAAAAGCTCAACGAAACCAAAGCCGCCAGGCTGCGAAACCAGTTGCTAGGCTTTGTTTTTCAGTCGTTTAACCTGATAAGCTTCAAGAATGCCATGGAAAATGTGGCCCTGCCGCTATACTATCATGGCGTGAGCCGCCGCCGCCGCAACAAAATAGCCATGGAATACCTCGAAAAGGTAGGGTTGCGCGAATGGGCTGATCATCTTCCAAGTGAACTTTCTGGCGGACAAAAACAGCGTCTGGCCATTGCCCGCGCCCTCATCACCAACCCCAAGGTAATTCTGGCTGACGAACCAACAGGTGCCCTCGACAGTGTTACTTCCAACGAAGTGATGGCGCTGTTCCGCGAAATCAACGATTCGGGCAAGACGATCATCATCGTAACCCATGAAAACGACATTGCCAACCAAACACAGCGCATCATCCGCCTACGCGACGGTTTGATCAATACCGACGAACGCAATGGTTACCATCCGGTAGCCCCGGTTTACGCCCGCGCCGTTTAACCCCAAAAAACACCGGCACCATGTTCGACCTCGATAAATGGCAGGAAATACTGAGTACCATCAAAAAGAATAAGCTGCGCACCTTCCTCACCGGCTTTTCAGTGGCCTGGGGTATCTTTATGCTGATCATCCTGCAGGGATCGGGCGTTGGGCTACAGCGTGGCGTGGAATCCGATTTCAACGGGTCGGCCACCAATTCGGTTTGGATCTGGAGCGGACAAACCAGCAAGCCTTTTGCAGGCATGCAGCCCGGACGTTATGTGCAGATGACTAACGAAGACCGCGATCAGATTGCCCGGCAGGTACCGGGCATCGACAACCTCTCGGCACGTTTCAATATACAAGGCAACAACCGCGTAAGCTATAAGAAGGAATTTGGCACCTACAACGTCCGTACCGTTCACCCTGACTATCAGAACATCGAAAAGGTGGAGATGCTCGAAGGCCGCTTCATCAATATGCCCGACCTCAACGAAAGACGTAAGGTAGCCGTGATCAGCTATAAGGTGCGCGACGAGCTATTCAAGACCGAGCCCGCCATGGGCAAATATATCACCGTTAATGGCGTGCCTTTCAAGGTGGTCGGTATTTTCACCGACGAGGCACGCAACAATTCCGAGAGCCTGCATATGGTTTATTTGCCCATCACCACGGCACAGCAGGTGTTTTCGGGCGGCAACCGCATCCACCTCATTGCACTGACGGTAGGCGACGCCAGCCTCGATGAAGCAAAGGCCATTGAGAAACAGGCCAAAACCCTGATAGCCAATCGTCAGAAGTTTGATCCGGACGACGAACGCGCCCTGGGTTCGTGGAACAGCAGCGAGCCTTACCAGCAGGTGCAAAAGCTTTTCCGCTCCATCAGCATGTTTATCTGGATTATCGGTATTGGCACAATTATAGCCGGTGTGGTGGGCGTGAGCAACATCATGATGATTGTGGTGAAAGACCGCACCAAGGAAATTGGCATACGCAAGGCCATAGGCGCTACGCCCGCCAGCGTGATATCGCTGGTACTGTTCGAATCGGTGCTCATCACTGCGTTTTCGGGCTATATCGGCCTGGTGGCCGGGGTGGGAATACTTGAGCTGCTTTCGGCCAACATCAACGCCCCGTTTTTCAAAAATCCGGAGGTGAGCCTAAACCTCGCCATCAGCGCCACTCTTTTACTAGTATTTGCCGGCACCCTGGCAGGCTTTATTCCGGCACGCAGGGCAGCCTCCATCAAACCTGTTGAAGCCCTCAAAGACGAATAATCCAAAACAACTCACAACAATGTTCGACCTGGATAAATGGAAAGAAATTGGCAGCAGCCTGGCAAAGAACAAGCTGCGCACCGCCCTCACGGCCTTTGGGGTGTTCTGGGGCATCTTTATGCTGGTGATCATGATTGGCTCGGGCCGTGGCCTCGAAAACGGGGTGATGAACGGTATGGGAAAATTTGCCACCAATAGCGTATTCATCTGGGGTCAGCGCACCTCGGTGCCTTATCAGGGCATGCAGCGCGGCCGGGCCATACAGCTGCGCAATGCCGACACCGAAGCCCTGCGAGGTATTGAAGAGCTGGAAAAACTTGCACCAAGGCTCGATGTGCGCGGTGCAGGCAACAACAATGTGAGCCGCGGACAGAAATCGGGTGCTTTCAGCATTTTTGGCGACTATCCCGAATGGAACGAAATAGACCCTGCCGATATCATTGCCGGCCGCTTTATCAATCATACCGACATAACCGAAAAGCGCAAAGTAGCTGTTATCGGTCAGCGTGTGCGCGAGCTGCTCTTTGGTCCTGATGAGAACCCAATCGGGCAATACATACAAATCAAAGGCATTTATTTTCAGGTGATTGGCGTATTCAAGCCTCTCAGTGTAAACATGAATTTTGGTGGCGATAAAACCCAGACCATCCATATCCCTTTCAGTACCACCCAGCAAGCTTTTAATTATGGTGACCGCCTGAGCTTCTATGCAATGACGGCCAAGCCGGGTGTGAATGCTTCGGTACTCGAGGAAAAAGCATTAACAATGCTACGTCAGCGCCACAAGGTGGCCCCCGATGATGCACGGGCTTTCGGGTTTTTCAACCTCGACAAGCAGTTCAAACAGATGAGCAACCTGTTTATGGGCATCAGCGTGCTGGTGTGGATTGTAGGCACAGGCACCTTGCTGGCCGGTGTGATCGGCATCAGCAACATCATGCTGGTGGTAATCAAGGAGCGTACAAAGGAAATAGGTATCATGCGGGCCATTGGCGCGACACCCCGGCGAGTAACCGCTCAGGTTATCAGCGAGGCTGTGCTGCTCACCACCGTATCAGGCTATATGGGGCTGGTGCTCAGTGTGTTTGTGCTCGAAATGGTGAGCAAGGCTTTGCCCTCGGGCGGCGGACAGCAGATGTTTATGAATCCCGGTGTGGATTTCAATGTGGCCGTTACAGCCTTGCTTATTCTCATCGTTTCGGGAGTGCTGGCGGGATTTATACCAGCCCGTCGAGCCGTGGCCATGAAACCCATCGATGCCTTGCGTTACGAATAAATCAAATCAACAATAATCCAAAAAACTGAAATCATGAAAACCTTTATCAAAATTGCAGCAGCACTCGTAGTGGTTGGGGTATTTGCCGGCACCCTGCTCTATCTGTATAAAAAATCGCAGGCCAAACCGGTGGTTTACAACACCGAAAGCGCATTCGAAACTACCATCGTCCGCAAAACGGTGGCCACCGGCTCGGTAGTACCCCGTCACGAAATCGACATCAAGCCCAAGGTGTCGGGCATTATCGAAGAAGTGTATGTTGAACCCGGCGATATGGTGCGCAAAGACCAGCTCATTGCCAAAGTGCGTATCATTCCGGATATGATCAACCTCAACAATGCTGAAGCCAGGGTAAAAAAAGCCGGCATACAGCTGGAGGAAGCCCGACGCAACTACAACCGCTATAAGGAATTGTATAAGAAGGGCGTTGTTCCCGAAGCGGAATACCTTACCTACGAGGTAGCTTTCCGCACTGCCGAACAGGAGCTCGAAGCTGCCGAAGACCACCTTGCCCTGATACGTGAAGGTGCTACGCGCAAGGCCGGCAATGCCACCAACACCCTCATTCGCAGCACCATAGATGGTATGGTTCTGGCCGTTCCGGTCGAAAAGGGCCGCTCGGTGATCGAGAGCAATACCTTCAACGACGGTACCACCATTGCCACCATTGCCGATATGAACGAGATGATTTTCGAAGGCAAGGTTGATGAGTCGGAAGTAGGAAAGATTCGCGAGGGCATGGAACTGATACTGACCATTGGCGCCATCGAAAACGAAAAATTCACTGCCAGACTTGAACGCATTTCTCCCAAGGGCGTTGAAGAAAACGGCGCCATTCAGTTCGAAATCAGGGCTGCTGTTGAGCCCCGCGCCGGTCAGTTTATCCGTGCCGGCTACAGCGCCAATGCCGATATCGTGCTCGAGAAAAAAGAAAATGTATTGGCTGTAAATGAGTCACTTGTGAAATTTGAAGGCGACAGCGCCTTTGTAGAAGTGGAAACCACTCCTCAGACGTTCGAAAAAAGGCTCATAAAAACCGGGCTTTCCGACGGCATCGTTGTTGAGGTGCGCGAAGGCCTGAGTAAGGAAGATAAGATCAAGGCCGCCGCAAAATAGCGGCCCTGGTTTGTGTGTTGGTTTGGTTGCCGCAGTCTCCCGGGCAGGAGGCTGCGGCCTTTTTATGGCTGAAGCAGCTTGATTCCGAAGCCTTTGTTCGACGACCAGCCCGTTGCATCGGTCAGGCTGATAAAGAAGTGATAATCGCCGGGCTGCAGCAATCCGTTGGAGTTTTGTTGAGGCATTGGAATCTTCACCAAGGCATCGTAGCTACGCTTGCCTGAAGGTATTTCGTAAACGCCAACAAAAACATAGGGATTGGCGGCGGGCTTTTTGGGGTCGAGCTGGCAATTCACGGCCTCAGTGCTATGAGAGTGATGGTCGAAATTGTGATGAATATCTATGCGAAACGAGCCCAGCTCAAAATTGTCGGTGAAGCGAACACGCACCAGCAGGGTATCGCCCAGCAGGGCAGTGTCGCAGGGCCTTGGAGCGGCGCCGTCGAAGTCGAAGCTGATGACAGGTTTTTCGTTGTCAACAGCATCTTTGCTGCACGACGACACCACTCCAAATAACACAAGCAAGATATAAGGATAAAACCTTTTCATGGCCCTGCAGTTTTTAACGTGTTGGCAGAAGCACTTTTAGCTCGCCTTCGGCTTTGCCTTTGTTGCCTTTCTGGTCAATAACGCTCAGATGCACATGGTAATCGCCGGCAGGGGCAGTGAGCGGCACATCCACATGTTCGTGAAAGTCGGTGTTTTTCAGACCTTTGAAATTATCATACACTTTCTCAAGGTGCCATTCGCCATCAAAAATGACCAAACTGACTTTATGTCCGCCTTCTGCATGAATCTCGAGTTCAACACGGTCAATTTTTTCGGGTGCTTCAATTTCGGCTTCCAGGTGCAGCTCGGTGCCGGCTATCACCTGACCGCTGTTGTCGTAGCCGATTTGAAGGCTTTTTATCCTTGGAAGTTGGGAGTCTTTTTTGCAGGAAGCCAGACTGAACGTAAAGAGGACGAGGAGTAAGCCATAATGCAATATTCTGTTCATAACTAAATCTTTTTTTGTGGTTTAAGTTTTTTTGAATCGATCGGTAATCGGGCCACCACCATCACATTGCGGCCTGCTTCGGGCAGGTTGATGCGGCGGTAGTAGCTCAGATGATTGAAATAGATAGTGTTGGTAAGGTTGTTCAGCTGCACGCTCAGTTCAAGAGGCTGGTTTCGCAACTGTATCAACGCATTTGCCCTCAGGTTGATGGTGTACCAGCCCGGTGTGGGTGCTTCGGGCGGAACGATGCGCCTTTGAGCAGAGGTAAGTACCACATCGGCCGCCAGCTCAAGGGGAAAAACCGTTTTTGGCGACCAGTTCAGGTTGATGAGGCCGGAGGCGGGCGGACTGATTGGCAGGCCAAAACCCTTCTTAGGGCCCGAAAGTTGGCGGCTGTAGAGCGTCTCCAACATCAATCCGGCCACAAGAGTTTCGGAGATGCCATAATGCAGGTGGAGTTCGCCTCCGGCCCTAAATACCTGAGCCTGGGTGTAAACATACTTCTGGTTGCCGTTGCCATAGAGGTAATCGTGTTCTGCCGTGGGATTGAGGTAGATATAATTGGGCGACCAGGCCGTAAACGGGCTCAGCTCCAAAGCCAACCGTGCATTACGCCATTCGGCCGAAAGGTCAAACTGGTATGAGGTTTCGGGCCTCAGTTGGGCATTACCCTGCTCGAAGCGAAATTGATGGTAGTTGACACCATTGGCCCCAAGTTCGGCCGCGGTTGGCAACCGAAAGCTCTTGCCTGCATTGGCTTTTAACGACCAATGTCCTTTTGTAAGGCCATATCCGCCCGACCAGCTCAGGCTCAGGTAGCGGAGGCTGAGGTCATGTGCACGTTGCACAAAAACCCCGTCAGGCGAGGCAAACCAATCGCGATAGCCAGCAATCTGCAAAGCCGAACCATCGAGGCGCAAACCGGCCTGCAAGAGGTGTCCCGGCCTCGGTTGCGCGTCTATAAGTGAAAACAGGCCAATGTTTTGTGCGTGGTAACCCGGAAAAATGAAAGCCCAGCCCCCGATGCGGTTTTGCACCGATGCAGCAGCAAGACCCGCGCTCCAGTTGAACGATTTCAGGTTTTGCTGCCAGAGGGCTTCAGCCGAAACAGCATCTTTGACAAAATGCCGCTCAAGGTCGGCATGCTTCATTAGTTCAGACGGCAACACCGAAGGCATAAAACCGTGGCTCACATAAGCACTGCGCTCGTCCATCAGGTTTTTCTGGTAGCCGAGCATAAGTTGTAAACTACCCGCAGCAAGGCTGAGCCGCGACTGGCCGATAAACTTCAGGTGCAGGACTTCGTGATAGGGATATTGGATGTCGCGCTGCGATTGGTCGTGCAACAAGGTATCCACGCTGCGTGGTTCAATGCCGTGGGCGTGAGCAAAAAAGCCTTGCCTGCTGTTGATGGCACTCAGCCTTAACTGATGATTCCAACGGCCCCGGCTAAAACCATACCCTGCCCTGAAGCTTCGTTCCATGCCTGCTGTATTGCGCAAACGGCCATAGCGAAGCGGAATGCGAAAGTTGTACACATCCACGCTGTCGGCCGGCACGCGAGAGTCGGCGGCATCGCGCCAGCCCAGCCCTACATAGGCCCAGCTTCGTCCTTCTTTCCACTGCAGCAGGCTGTTCAGACCCATCTGTTGGTTTACGCTGGCCGCAAGCAGGCTGAGATGGCCAGAGAAAACCTCCTGACCGGGAGCAGTTGTGGAGACGATGTTCAACACTCCTCCAATGGCATCCGAACCATAGCGAACCGACGAAGGACCGCGTATGACCTCCACCTTGCCAGCACTCAGCGCATCAATCTCCAGACCATGCTCTTCGCCCCATTGCTGGCTTTCGTGCCGCAGGCCGTCTTCCACCACAAGTACACGGTGAAATGCCAGGCCGCGAATCACCGGTTTAGATTGGTTCACACCAATGGATATGCTGCTCACCCCCGGCAAGCGTTCGAGCGAAGCGGCCAGGCTTCCTGCATAAAATCTTCTCACATAAGCCTGACCAACAGCTTCGGAAGGCAATACCACAGAGGGCTTTTCCATGCGGGTTCCGGAGGCGATAACGCGCACCTCCTGAAGGTTCATCTGCCTTTGCTTAAGCATGACAGCCATCGTGCCAGCAAAAGGAATCTGTAAATCAGTGATATAAGTCTCGTAACCCAGGTAGGAAACTTCCAGCCGGTATTTTCCGGCAGGCAAGTCGTTGAAAATCGCCAGGCCCTCGCCATCGGCCATCGCGGCTTGCCTGGAGGGATATAGTACTGCCACAGCCCCCGGCAACACTTCACCTGAAGCATCGGTGATGCGCAATCTGAAGACGGACTGCTGGGCCGGAAGCAGTATGGAATACAGCCACAAAGCTGTGAATATGAATAACTTTCTGATCAAGAAAAGTGGGATTTAAGGCATGAAACATCAATTGCAGCCCCGGGGGCATGAACATTCAAGCAGCGAAAAAAAAGATCAGTATGATAAATCAGGATGCTGCCGGAGGGGCTCGTGTGGAAGTGTTTTGAACAGGCTGCTGAAATGTCGTGGGTGTATGTGCTTGAACATAAGCAAAGTCAACAGGTGTGATACCGGGTATCTGAGCAAGCGGTTCGGTTTGGCCGGGGAGCACCAGTTCATACTCACACACTGCACATTTTGATGAGGCTGCAAAGTTTAGCTTGCTACGGTCGGACTGCGTGGTCTGGCACACCCCGTGGCAGTGTTGCTCATCGGTGAGATGAACGAAGCGATGCAGGCTCTGATAAATCAGAGGTGCAACAAACAATGCCAGCGCCAGCCAGGCGGTGTGTGATTTGCGGTTCAATTTCAGGATTTTACATTTTCGTTGCAGTTGCGGCAGATGCCATGAACAATCACTTCTGTTTCCGAAGCCCTGTATCCTTCGGGGAGTTCCACTGGCTGGATGCTGGCCGAACCCAGACAACGCACACTGCTGCAGGAATTGCAATGAAAGTGGGCGTGGCTGTTGATGTAGCCCCGACGGGCAATGGCATAGCGCACTTTCTGGCTGTCGAGCACGATTTTGTGGATGATGCCCGACTCTTCGAGCGTTTTAAACGAGCGGTAAAAAGTTGTCCGGTCATATGAAGAAGCCAGACGGTCGCGTATTTCGTGCTCCGAAAGGGCATGCTCATTCTCGAGCATAAGCGACACAATGCCCTCGCGGCAGTTGGTGCGCTTAAGCATGTGTTGACGTAGGATTTCGCGTGCTTCGGACATGCAAGGATGTTTTAAATGCAACGAGGTTGCAAATATAACAAAGCCTTGCAAAAAGTGTTTACCGGCTAGTCAACTATTTTTCTTTCGATACGGCTACGTAGGGTTTTTCGCCGGCGCGCACATAGCCGCGAAACATGCCGGGCGTGTTGAATGGCATGGCGATATTGCCTTTGCGGTCAACGGCTATGATGCCTCCGCCGGCATCGAGGGCGGCCAGCCTGACCATAACCACCTCATTGGCAGCTTCCTGAAGACTTTGGCCGAGGTATTTCATGCGGGCGCTGATATCGCTGGCCACAGCATTGCGGATGAAATATTCGCCATGGCCGGTGGCCGAAACGGCGCAGCTGTTGTTATCGGCCCATGTGCCGGCGCCGATAACGGGCGAGTCGCCCAGACGGCCAACGCGCTTATAATGCATGCCACCTGTGGAAGTGCCGGCGGCCAGATTGCCGTTCATATCAAGGGCCACTGCCCCAACGGTTCCTTTGGGCTGCAGCGGAAACTCACGCTCAAGACGTGTTTTGCGGGTTTTTTCCCAGGCGTCGTAGCGTTCTTTGGTGTAGAAATAATCGGGCGAAACAGTATCAACCCCTTTGGAGGAGGCAAACAGCTCGGCCCCGCGACCTACCAGAAACACATGGCGGCCGTCGTCCATCACGGCTTTGGCAGCGAGTATGGGATGTTTGATAATGCCTACCATGCCCACTGCTCCTGCTTTGCCCTGTTTGCCTTCCATGATGCTGGCGTCGTGGGCAATCTGGCCGGCTTCGTTAAACACGGCACCGCGGCCTGCGTTGAACAGCGGGTTGTCCTCCAGTCGGGCGATGGCAGCCACCACGGCATCGATGCTGGTGCCTCCCTTTTTCAGCACCTCTTCGCCGGCGGACAAAGCCTCGAGCAAGCCGGCTTCGTAGCCACGGCGGGCTTCGTCGCTCATGTGTTCCCACTCCATGGCGCCTGCGCCCCCGTGCACCACCAGCACGTAGGGCGGACGCTCTTCGGGCATGGCTTTCTGGGCAAAGCCCGCCAAACTTAGTATCATTAAGCAGAAAAGAATAAGATATCGTTGCATAAGCTCAGGTGTTTGGACAAATTTATGGTTTTTGGGGTTCACTTTCCATCGTTCACCGAACACTGTTCACCCCCTGTAACCCGCTTTCCCTAACCAATAAACTAATCTCCATCCCTGAAAAAGAGTCAAGGAAAAAGAGTCAAGGAAAAAGAGCCAAGACAAAGTTGAAAGTGAGCAGCCGTAAACCACAAATCGGATCATTAAATATGGAAAACCAATGAATTATTGAATTTTGAATTTTTGAATCTCCGAATTCTCTTCCTGTCCCGCAACGAGTAACCCGCAACCAATCCCGTATCCCCGAAATCATCCCAGCACCGTGCGCAGCACCTCGTGCGATTGCAGTCCTTTGAATATTGGCAGGTGCAGCTGGTAGTACAGAATGAGAATATCGAGCATGCGGCGGCGATGGGTGAGCGTATGTTTCAGTCCGGCGAGGTTTTCGAGGTTGGTTAGGGCCAGCTGCCTGAACTGTTGGGCTTCGTCGAATTCGAGGTAATAGCTGAGCCCGGCCGGCTGTACCCTGAAGCTACCGTCGAGCAGATCGAAGACCTGCCAGCCCGCTTCGGCCTGCAGGCGAGGATAAAATCCCAGAAAACGGCTGAGTTCGAGCATAAAGAACAGGTGAAAATCAGCAAAATGTTCATGTTGAAGGTCGAGCCATTGCAAGCTGCTGTGTAAAAAACTGAACAGCATGGGGTTTGGTCCTTGTTCGACGAGGGTTTTCGAGAGCAACTCGGCCAGAAAGAGGGCAATGGTGCTCTTGTGCACATCGAGCGGGATGCTGTGGTAAGGTGTTTCGACTGATACCTCGGTGAAGTACTGAAAGTCTTTGTTTGGTTGGACTGAGGCTACAAACTCTAATATGCTTAGGGGTTGAAAAAGGGCAGGCCTAAAACGTGATTTTCGTCCTAAAGCGCCTTTTACCATAAAAGTGAGCAGCCCGTGCTGCTCGCTGTAGAGCTTCACGATCAGGCTGGTGTCGCCGTAGCGCATTTGTTGAAGTACGATGCCCCGGGCGTGGTCGGTCATGGTTTGCGCATGAGCATGATTTTGGTGACCAGGGTGTCGTAGCCGCTGTTGTCGCTGATGAACACCAGATAGATGCCGGGTTGTACGCGTTGGCCAGCCATATTGCGGCCGTCCCAGATGGCCTGGCCGCCCAGCGAGCGGGTTTGAAACACCAGATTGCCGCTCATGTCGGTAAACTTCACAATAGCATCGCGCACGAGTCCTTTCACGGCTATAGGGCCTTCGTATTCGGGCCGTACGGGATTTGGAAAGGCGTACACATCACTGATGACATCGGGCGGGGTGGTGGCGCTGCCGCGATAGGAGATGATGCCGGCAGGGGTACCAAAAAACACCTCGCCTTCTTCGGTGATAGCAATGCTGTTTACGGTATTGGAGAGCAGCGGGCTGTTGTCGGTATTGAAATAATGAATCTGTTCCAGGCCATCCTTCGACATGAGGAAGGCGCCGTTTTCGGTGCCGAACCATTTACGGTTGGCCCCGTCAACTGCCATACTGAGGATTTTCTCACTGCCCAGCAGGTAGTCGGCTTGTCCGGTGCCATCGTTGCGCGGCACAAGAATTTGAATACCGTCGTAGTTTTGACCACTTTGGAAAATACGCGAGGTGTTATAAAACACTACGGGACCTTTGTCGGTGCCCACCCAAACGGCCCCGTCGAGATCGACCATTAGCGAAAAGACCGAATTGCCTACAATATTGCCTGTGCCCTGCGATCCGGTTAGGATGCGCGTTTGGTCGTCAGCCGTATTGTCGAGGGTGTTGTTGTCGTTGAAAACAATGATTTTACCGTCGCTGCGGCGCAGTATCCATTTGTAGTTGTTTCGGTCGACAATCATATTGCCAATGTCGACACCACTGGAATTTGAACCCAGAAAATAGGATCGCCACTCACTATTGGTTTTGCGCACCGAAAGCAGGTTGGTGGTTCCGGTATTAGCCACCCAGAGATTGCCCTGGCTATCGAAGTCGAGTCCGCTCACATTGATCAGCGTTGGGTCGGCCAGCCAGGGACGAAGACTGCTGTTGTGCACCGAAAAGATGTCCGACTTTTCGAAGTTGGTAAACTCAATCACGCCTTCCTGCCATGTGCCTATGTAGGCTTTGGCTGGGTTTTTGGGGTTGATGGCCACGCTCACAAAGTCGGAAATGCTGTCGAAGCCGCTGGTGTTGGTGAAGTTGTAGGTACGCCATTGGCTGCCGTCGTAGGCAAACACACCATCAAGCATATACATTTTGCCCCAGTCGTTGCGGCGACCACCCGAAGCCACCCAAACCTGTTTTCCGCGGGCTTTGAGCTCATAAACGCTGGTTGTACCGGGGCCGTTGGGCAGGAATATCTCGGCCGAAAAACCGTTGTTGAAAGTGCGCAGCAGTCCGTTGCGCCGGTCGCCAACCCAGATGTTGCCCTGAGCATCGGCCACGGCCGCCTTGGGTTCGATGGAAAGTTGCTGCGGCGCATATATGGACTGTATCATATTCATTTGCTGGTCGTAAACAAACACATTGTAGTTGTTTACAAGCAAAAAGCGGTCGCCCGAGGCGCGCATCTGAGGATGCAGGCTGTTGTTGGAGCGTTCGAAGTAGTTCCAGGCTTGTCCGTCGAACACAAACATAGTGTCGGCATCGAAGAGGTTGCGTGTGAGGTTCAGATAAAGCTTGCCGGAGAAGGCCTCAATCTGGTTGTAGCGCTGGCTGGGGTGGCGCAGCCGGTTGTCTCTGGTCCACTGGTTGAAGTCGGCCAGGTTGGGGCTGTTAAGCGGGGCGTAATAAACTCCGCTTTCAGTAGCCGCAAAAACCATATTGTTGTAAAACTCAATATCCAGCACATTGATAAAGCTGCCCTGCTGGCCGATGAGGTAGGTATCGAACACTTCCTTTCGGTCCACGTCGATCACTACAATGCCGAAGCCGCAAGCCAGCCAGGCGTATTTACCGGAAAAACGTATGCTGTTGATGGTTTTATTCCCAAGTAAGTCCTTGATTTTGATGTCGTTGAGATTAACAACACCATCAGCCTTGATCAGGTCGATGTTGGCATTGGCATAGGCAATCACAAGGGTTTTAAAGTCGGGGCTATAGCGGATGGCTTTCACGCCCATATCGTTGAGGCCGTTCACCTTATTGAGGATGCGCAGGCTGTTGTCGGTGCGGTCGTACACAAAAAGGTCGTTGGGTGTGGCCGCATAAACTTTATTGTCGGCCAGTTCCACATCGATCACATGCTGATAGGGCAGGTGTGTGCGCCATTGGCCGATGCCTACCGGTTGTGCAGAGCTTTGGGCTGAAGATATGATTAGAAAAAGGGATGTCAGGAGTAGAAGCTTACGCATCGGGATTGATTTTGAGACTCTTTCGGTGAATTATGCTCAATATAAACACAAAACAGTCCGATTTATTTTGAATGCTGACGTAGTAGTTCAGTGCGGAGGTATGAGAAACACCAGTCCGGCGGTAAGATTCATCGTACTGATGCGGCGGTTGTCGGTGCGAATTCCGCCTGATGTAAGGAAGCGAAAGTCCATCTCAGTGTGAAGAAAGGAAGCGGAGAGACGCAGGTGATAGCAGGGTGTTACTTTCCATCCGGCAGCCAGTTCGCCGCCGTAAACCATGGCATAATCGATAGCCGAGGATATTTCGAAATATTCCGGCCCTGTCATAAAATAGGTGGGCTTGTGCAGCTGATGTGGGGTTTTCGACTGCATGAAGCCAGCCATGAGCGATGCCCGGGCAAACCACCATTGGCCTTTATCGAGCTCAAAGCCCGGCCCGGTAAGCAAGCCCAGATGACGGTAAGGCTCGCTGCGTATGTAGGTGTCCACCAGAAAAGGATCGGTCACCACCCTTTCGTACCCTAGTCTTCCCACATCCACGGGGTGCATCTGGGCTACAAAACGCACATCCCACCACCACTGCCTGAAAACATTGACAGAGGCTACCGACTCAAGCTGCAAACCGCTTTGGGTGAAACAGCCTTTGCTCAGGCTTGGCGAAGCATAGTCGAAAACGGGCTGCGATAAGCCAGCTCCTGGCATTAGCCTCAAAGGCGGTAGCTTGGCCATGGCAAGCGTGGCCATCGACATAAATGCCGTGATGATAATGTATCGAATCGGTTTCATAAGCGGGAACGAAGATACAAAACCGCTCATAACCGTAACCTTAAGCCTATCTTTGAAATGTAGTAACGCACAAACAAATCTTTTAGGTGACTGTTTATCCGATAATTTCAACCGTTTCGTCAAAATGAAAAACTACCTGCGCTTTTTTGCGGCAATTTTACTGCTGTTTGCCCAGAAGCTAAACGCCCAAACGGCACACAATTTTCAGCACAACGGCATCAATCGTACGTTCACCGTTTTCAGGCCTGCCGCCGCGCCGACAGGTGCCAAGCTGCCCCTTTTGCTCTCGCTGCACGGTTTCACGCAAACAGGGCCGCAGATGATGAATTACAGCCAGTTTAACAACCTTGCCACACAGCATAACTTCATGGTGGCTTATCCCAACGGCATCAACACCAGCTGGAATGTAGGCCAGAGTGGCAGCTCAGGGGCCGACGATGTAGGTTTTTTGCTGGCCCTGATTGATACGCTCGACCAATGGTATGGGGTGAACCAGCAGCGGGTGTATGCCTGCGGGTTTTCCAACGGAGGCTTCATGAGCTACCGGCTGGCCTGTGAGGCTTCAGGCCGCATTGCCGCCATCGCATCGGTGGCCGGCACCATGACGGTGAGCACCTTCAACAGCTGCGCCCCGCAGCGGCCCGTTCCGGTGCTGCACATCCACGGCACCAATGACCTGCTGGTGGGTTACAACGGTAGCTCGGGATTTAAAACCGTGATGGAGGGCATGGCTTACTGGATTTCTTTCAATCAGTGCCCGGCAGAGCCAGAGGTGATCGACCTGCCCGACCTGGTGCAGGAAGGTTCAACGGTGCAGCAGATGAGCTGGGCACCCTGTGCGCAAGGCACCTTGGTGCGCCATCAAAAGGTAATCAATGGTGGCCACACCTGGCCGGGATTCAACGGAATCATGGGCATCGGCAATGTAAACATGGACATCAGTGCCAGTGCAGAGATCTGGACCTTTTTGAGCCAGTTCAGTCTCGACGGAGGCACCGTTGGTGTGATTAATACAAACTCCTCCAGGCCACGAATTTTTCCCAATCCCGCAAGTGGCGAAGGTTTTCGCATCGAAGCTCCTGGTTTTACCAATGCCAACATTCTCATTAGCAGTGCGGATGGTCGTATTTGTTACAGTGGTCGACACAAAGCTGTTGACGAAATATTTAGCATAAGCAAAGAGGGGATTTCCCCTGGCCTTTATCACCTTGTGCTGGATGATGGCCGAAAAAGATCGGCGCTGACGTTTATTGTCGGCCCGTAAGTGGTACCCAATAATCAGGAAACGGGGATATTAAATACTTGATTTTCTTTTCAAATCAATTATTTTTGTGATTCATATCAAGATAAAAAAGATACAGCCCGTTTTATAGATGCTGAAACGTAAATCAGAAACCTGCACCGATTGCGAGAAGTGTAATAACAAGTCCCCGCTTTTTCAATTACTAAGCCGTGAAGAGCTGATCATTATGAATATGGGCCGCTTCGAATTGCGGTTCAACAAAGGCGAAACCATTGTTAAGCAGGGTACTCATGCAACACATTTGATTTCGCTCACCAGTGGAATGGCAAAATTGTATCTCGAGGGATTCGACAATAAGAACATCTTGCTCGATATCTTGCAGGAGTGGAGGCTTTTTGGTGGGCCAGGCCTTTTCACCGATTCCAAATATCACTATTCGGTGGCTGCGCTTTCGGAAAGTACGGCTTGTTTTATACCTATCGATAATCTGCGTCAGGTAATCCGGACTAATGCCGATTTTGCGGAGGGATTGATCAAGCACTGCAATGCCAACAGTGTAACTAATTTTGAACGACTGGTTAGCCTCACGCAAAAGCAGATGCATGGTCGCCTGGCCGATGTATTGCTGTTTTTTTCCGACAAGCTGTTCCGGTCCGATCGTTTTGTTTTGCCGGTGAGCCGTCAGGAGCTTGGCGAGATGTCGAATATGACCAAGGAAAGCGTAACGCGCATTCTGAAGGAGCTCGAAAGCGACGGGGTTATCGCGCTGGATACCAAGCACATACGTATTTTAAACAAAACAAGTCTGGAAGAATTGTCGCTTAGGGCTTAGCCACGGTAAATTTTCCACCCGCTGTGCGAAATTTTCCACTTTCGATGTAATAAAGGTATTGTCCGCCTGGCCATCCCGATACATCGATTTGCAGCTGTCCGCTACTGTTATTTAATTCCATTGTTCGCAGGCTTCGTCCGGCGGCATCCTGAATGTGCAGATTGGCTTTGCTGATATTCTCAGGCAATACCCATGGCAGGGTCAGGCTATGCCCGGCCGGATTGGGAAAAGCCTGCTGCAGCGGAATTTCGGCAGTATTCGGAAACTGGTTTGTAACGAGAGATCCGGGTAGGCTGTATACCTTGGTTTGAACAGACACCGGAAAAACAGAATAATCGTAAACGTAGGCCAACAGCTTGCTACTTCCGTTGGCTAATTTTTGCACAATGAGATACTGGCAGCCTGGAATGCTGAGCAGCTGTGTTCCGTTTTCGCGCACCACTTTGGCGGTGTAGGTGTAGTATTGGCCTACATCGTTGTAACTATAATAAATATAGGCCAGACAAAGCCCATTATCGGTAGTGAAAAGGCCTTCGCTGACGAATTTGATGTCGTAGAGCCAGTTGTTGGCAGGCACCGAAAGGTTGATGGTTTTCCAAAGGCTGTGGTCGGCATTATAGATACGGCATTGGCTCAGCGATACGTCCATAATGTAGAATTTGTTGCCAACCGAGGGAAGGTAAGTATAAATACCAGAGTAATTGTAGGAGGCTTCGGGGTTGATCTGTGCGCTTACGAGAGAGCTTGCTGCAATAAGCAAAAAAGCTGCGATAATTATGTTTTTCATGTTTGATAAATATCCGCACAAAGGTAGAAATGTATTCTTATGACTGGTTTTATACAATTTTTGGGAAAGCGTACAAGATTTTCCAATTGGTGGCAATCCTAACACTAAGCCAGTAATTTTACCCCGCAAATCTCGAAAACGATGGACAGAAATGTTTCCGGAGGAGCTGTTCTAAGGTATCAACACCTTGATTTAATGAAAGGTTTGGCGGTGATGGCTATGATTCAGGTTCACCTGACAGAGCTGTTTTCGGTGCCATCGTGGCAGGAGAGTGTAGGCGGGCATATCAGTCTGTTTATCGGAGGGCCGGGGGCTGCGCCGCTGTTTATGGTTGTCATGGGCTATCTGGCAGCTCAGGGTAAAAGAGCGCCTTCGGGCATTGCCCTTCGGGGTTTAAAGCTGGTGTTATGGGGATTGTTGCTTAACATTGGCCTGAATTTTCATTTGTTGATTAGAATTTTTTTTGACGAATGGAAAAGCAACCCACTGCATTACATTTTGGGCGTTGACATACTCTTTCTGGCCGGATTGAGCCTGATGCTGATTGCACTGGCAAAGGCTGTGGGCAAATTTGAAGCTGTGCTGGCTTTTATCCTTATGGTTGGATTTTCGGCTGCAGCATATTTGAAACCATGGCCAGGAACAGACAACGAAGCCGTTGATTACCTGATGGCATTTGTTCATTCCGATGTCAGCTGGAGTTATTTTCCGCTCGTTCCATGGGCAGCCTACCCATTGGCCGGCTTTATTGCAGCCCGGCTTTTTATGTCGCAAAGGTTAATCTTTCACCGAGAAAGAACCTATTGGTTTATAATGTTAATCGGAGTGCTGTTGATTTCAACCACTTTTAGAATAGGTTGGGAGGCCGCTACCAATCTCACCCTTTGGTATCACCATCAGATCCCGGTGATTATTTGGAATCTGGTATTTGTGGCAACGCTTTCGGCTGCAGCAAAACTGATTATCATGGCTTTCGAAGGCCGGCCTGCTGTGAAATTTTTAAGCTGGACCGGCCGGCATGTTACCGCTTTTTATGTTTTTCAGTGGCTGATCATTGGCAATCTGGCCACATCTATCTATCAGACGCGTTACCCCCTTCAGCTGCTCTTTTGGTTTATTGCCATTACGGCTGCCAGCGCAGGACTTACCTGGTTGTATAACCGTGTAAAAGCGAAGTTTCGGAGGCAAATGGCTGAGCAAGAACCTAAAAATTAACTTTGTGTCAGTGAAACGAGATGTCTGACTTCAAACAGTCGCGATACCTGCTGAGCAATATGCTTAGCGATTGCTGCCTCAGGCTTATGATGCTTGAGTTGGAGAAGTTGGGCGTGGAGGTAAAAAAAGCCCGGCTGGGCGAGGTTTTGCTGCGCTGGGATGAGGATCTGGTTAAAGAAAATGAGATTCTCGATCTATTCAGTCGTATGGGTTTTGGCCTTATCGACGATCATGAGAAAGCCTTAGTTGAAGACATCAAACGCGTGGTGATCGAACTGGTATGGCACACAACCTTCAACGCCATGGTGCGCAATTCCGATTTTATTGTGAGCCGGTTCGACAAAAGCTATCAATACCTCTCCACACTGTTTTCGCGCCACGAACACATTACCCTCGAGAAATACATCATTTTACAGAAAATAGAGAAAGTAAAGGAGCTCCTTCAGGATGAGCGACTTACGCTTAGCGAAATTGCCTATATGATGGGCTACAGCAGTGTGCAATACCTTTCTACCCAATTCAAACAGGTTACGGGCTACTCGGTTACGGAATACCGCAGCCTGCCCGAAAAACAACGCAGTGGCATAAGGTTGTCGGATGCCAAACTCCTTGGTAAAGACGAAAATTTTGAACGATAAACATAAATAGTTGAAAACAACCTATCGTGTAAATGGTCTAATCTTGCAATCAAAACAATGACATTATGAAGATTAAGAGCAACATAGCCATCAGCGACAACGGCTTCGTGTTCAACCCGGTGACAGGCGAGTCGTTCACGGCCAATCCCACCGGGCTGGAAATCATGAACCAGATGCGTCGCGGAGCCTCAGCTCCTCAAATCGTAGAGACCCTTTGCAACATGTTTCAGGTGGAACCTACCCAGGCCGAACGCGACCTGCAGGACTTTATCGAAATGATGCGGCAATATCATCTTTTGACCTATGACGAAGAATAGACCAAAACTCACCATCGGAGTGACAGGGCTGAATGCCATTGACAGCCCGGGACCCGGTGTAGCAGTCATTCGCGGTCTCAGGGAAGCCGAAAGCTTCGACTGCCGAATTATTGGGCTCTCCTACGAATCGCTCGAGCCAGGCATCTATATGCACCATCTGGTGGACAAAACCTACCAGATTCCCTATCCTTCGGCAGGCACTGAGGCACTCATGCAAAGGCTGCAATACATACAGCAGAAAGAGAAAATGGATGTGATTATCCCAAACTTCGATGCCGAGCTGTTTTCATTCATGCGTCTCTCGGGTACGCTGCGCAGTATGGGCATCAACACCTTTCTGCCTGAAAATGAGCAATTCGAGGCCAGACAAAAGGTTAATCTATACAATTTTGGTAAGGAGCATGGCATCAGCGTTCCACCAGCCAAAGTGATTTACACCCTTGGCGAAGCGCAAAACATCGACAAGGATTTCGACTGGCCGCTGGTGGTCAAAGGCAAATACTACGATGCCAGCCTGGCCTACAACCCTGAGCAGGTGCGCTCGGCCTTCAACAAGATTTCGGCCAAATGGGGCCTGCCCATCATCATACAGAAGTTTATTCACGGCTCGGAATACAATGTAACAGGCCTGGGCGACGGACAGGGCAACACCCTTGCGGCAGTACCCATGCGCAAGCAATACATCACCGACAAAGGCAAGGCCTGGGGTGGCATTTCCATAGCCGACGAAAAAGCCATTGAGCTTACACGGCATTTTGTGAAAGCCTCGCGCTGGAGAGGTCCGTTCGAGCTTGAACTAATGATGGACAAGGAGGGGCAATATCACCTGCTTGAAATCAATCCGCGTATGCCTGCCTGGATTTATCTGGCGGTGGGCGTGGGGCAAAACATACCCGAGGCCGTGGCCAGACTGGCCATGGGCTGGCCGGTGAAGCCCTTCGAGCACTACGAAGTAGGTAAGATGTTTGTCCGATATTCCTGGGATATGATTGTGGACATCAGCGAGTTTGAAACCATATCCACCCAGGGCGAACTTTAATCAGAAACAAAAAAACATTGAAATATGCCAACGAGAAAAATTTACGAACGCCCGGTAATCAAAAAACTTGAGGGCAATATGCCCAACAAATTTGGTATGCGTTCGGCACATGAACCCACGCAGAGCATTGAGGGACATGCAGTTAAAGACCTCATCAACGAGTTTGGCTCTCCGCTTTTTGTGATTTCGGAGAAGAAGCTGCGCAAAAATTACCGCAATGCCCGTCAGGCTTTCCAGACACGCTATCCCAAGGTGCAGTTTGCCTGGAGCTACAAAACCAATTACCTCGATGCCGTTTGCAATATCTACCATCAGGAAGGCTCATGGGCCGAGGTGGTTTCGGGCTTCGAATACGACAAGGCCATCCGCAACGGCGTGCCGGGCAGCAAGATCATCTTCAACGGGCCAGACAAAACCGACAGCGACCTGCGCAAAGCCATCACCAACAACTCGCTCATCCACATCGACCACCTCGACGAGCTCTACATGCTCCAGGACATTGCCCGCGAGTCGAAGATGCGCCCGCGGGTGGCCATACGTGTGAACATGGACACCGGGGTTTATCCCATGTGGGACCGTTTCGGATTCAATTACGAAAACGGCCAGGCCTGGGATGCCCTGAACAAGATAATGTTTTCAGGTTTAATGGATCTGGTGGGACTACACACCCACATCGGCACTTTCATGCTTTCGCCCAATGCCTATGCTGTGGCAGCTTCCAAGCTGGCCCATCTGGCCCAGAGCCTGCTCAACAAATACAACCATGAAATCAAGTATATCGACATCGGGGGAGGATTTGCCAGCAAAAACACCCTCAAGGGCTCCTATCTGCCCGGCAGCGACGTCAGCCCTTCGATTCACGACTTTGCCGAAGCCATCGCCTCGGCCCTGATGAACAGCGACTACAGGCCCAAAACCCCACCAGTGCTGGTGATTGAGTCGGGCCGTGCGCTCATCGACGATGCCGCATGGTTGCTGGGAACGGTGCTGGCCAACAAACGCCTGAGCGACGGCCGCAGGGCCACCATTCTCGACATTGGCGTAAACACCCTGTTCACCGCCTTCTGGTACGACCACCTCATCACACCGGCCCAGCCCATCACCTCCTACACCGAAGACACAGCCCTTTACGGGCCACTGTGTATGAACATCGACGTGGTGCGCGAAAACGTCAACCTGCCCCTGCTCAACCGTGGCGACCATGTGGTGGTGCATCATGTGGGGGCCTACAACATGACCCAGTGGCTGCAGTTTATCACCCTAAGACCCAATGTTTTGCTTATTGACGAGGAGGGCGGAAAACATCTGATACGTCGCGCCGAATCCCTCGATACCATTACCTCGCAGGAGATCATGCCGGCTCATCTGGCCCATTTTGACCTATGAGCATCGCAAGGTTCAGGCAGCTTTTCCCGCACTTCAGGCTGAGCATCCGCAACAGCTACACCCAGATCTTTTTCTCGAAAGATAAGATACTGGGCTGGACATTGATGCTCATATCCTTTTTCGACTGGCAGGCAGGGCTGGCAGGCTGGCTTTCGGTGGCTGTGGCCAACACGGCAGCCTATATGAGCGGCCTCAACCGGCAAAAGATTACTGACGGTCTTTATGGCTTCAATGCCTTGCTCGTGGGCCTGGGGCTTGGTTCCTATTATCAGCTTAATAGCGCCTTTTTGTTGGTCATCCTTTTTGCTGCCTTGCTAAGCCTGCTGGTAACCACCCTGCTCGAGGGCATTCTGAGCAAATATGGCCTGCCTTTCCTGAGCCTGCCATTTCTCATTACCTACTGGATGACCATTCTTAGCACCCGCGATTTCAGTCAGCTCGAACTCAGCCGCCATGGACTCTACAACCTCAACGAAATGTTTCGGCTGGGAGGCTTGCCGCTCATGCGGTCTTATGAATGGATAAGCAATCTTAACCTGCCCGAAACCATTAAAATTTATTTCCGCTCGCTGGGCGCTGTGTTTTTCCAGTATCATCTTTTTGCTGGCGTGCTTGTGGCACTGGCCCTGCTCAGGTGGTCACGTCAGGCTTTTCTGTTTTCCGTAATCGGGTTTTCATCGGCATGGTTGCTTTACAGGCTTTTGGGAATCAATATGCAGTCGGTGTCCTATAGCTACATTGGTTTCAACTACCTGTTGACAAGCATCGCCATTGGCGGATTTTTTCTGGTCTCATCAGTGGGTTCGCTTATTTGGCTCATCATCTCCGTTCCCATTACCGCTTTTGTAATTGCCTCGGGCAATGCCATATTCAGCAACTGGCAGGTAGGCATTTATTCTTTGCCCTTCAACGTGGTGGTGCTACTGGTGCTTTATCTGCTGCGGCTCAGGGAGCGTTTCACCGAAAATCCGCCCCTGGTTTTTTATCAGCAGTATAGCCCCGAGCAGAACCAATACAATTATCTGGTAAACCGTAAAAGGCTTGCTCACCTGAGCAGTATGCCCGTCAAACTTCCGTTCTGGGGCATTTGGAAAGTGACACAAGGCTTCGATGGCGAGATTACCCATAAAGATGCCTGGCGTCATGCCTGGGATTTTGAAATGACCGACGAGGAGGGAAAAACTTTCCGAGGCGATGGATTGCGCTGCGAAGATTACTTCTGCTACGATAAACCGGTGATTTCGCCGGCCGACGGGGTGGTGCAGGAAGTAGCCGACGGCATACCCGACAATGCCATTGGCGATATGAACCTCAATAAAAACTGGGGCAATACGGTACTTATCTGGCATGCTACCGGCATTTACAGCCAACTGAGTCACCTCAGGAAAGGCAGTATCACCGTAAAATCAGGACAGACCATTCGCAAAGGCGAGCAGATTGGCCGATGCGGCAATTCGGGACGATCGCCCTATCCGCATCTGCATGTGCAGTTTCAGGCCGTGCCCGAAATCGGAGCGGCCACAATCAGTTTTCCTTTTGCAGGCTACCTCACCATCAACGGCAAAAAGCAGCTTCATCCTTCAGGTCAGCCACATAAAGACCAGTATGTTGCAAATCTAAATCCGGAAACTCTGCTCGACAGGGCCTTACATTTCATTCCCGGTCAGGAGCTGAGGTTCGAGGTGCTTTCCGACGGAAAGTCTGAAGGCGAGGTCGTTTGGCGTGTTGAGACCGATATCTTCAATAATACTTACCTTGAATGCAAAACCACCAGCGCCAAGGCCTGGCTGGTGCGCCAGCCCGATGTGCTCTATTTCACGCACTACGAAGGGCCTGACGATACCCTGTTGAAAGAGTTTTTCCAGGGTGCTTATCAGCTCAGCACGGGCTTTGAACCGGGACTTATCTTGTCGGAAAGCATTAGCCTGCACTATTTTCCGAATAAGGTACTCAAACAATTGCAGGATTTTGTCTCGCCCTTCTTCAGATTTATCAGGACAAACTACCATCTGGAACATTATGCCCGGACAGGCGACATGCTCGACGAGGGCATCGAATTGCGCACCAATGTTAGCCATATGGCTTTCAACAGGGTAATAAAAGCAAAAAGCTATGAACTGCACTTTGCCAACGACCAGATTAAAACCTTTGCGATACGCGATAATCAAACCGTTAAAATCTTGAAGCGTGTATAATAAGTTGATATATACGGTTTTGCTGTCGGCTTTGGGTTGGGTAGTAAGCGCACAGCCTGCAGCGCGTAGTGTCAATCCCGACAGCCTTACATGGCAGTTATACCAGCAAGGACGTTGGGAAGAATTATTGAAGACCGGAAGGCAGCTCAACAGACAAGGTATCGATTACTACTATCTGCGAATGCGCATGGCTGTGGCGGCTCTGGAAACCCAGCGCTACGACGACGCAGTCGGATATTTACGCAGGGCAATGGAATTCAGTCCGCGCGACCTGCAGGCACGCCGCCTGATGGTTTTGGCCCGAAACTACAACCTTATGCCGGCCGAAGCCGGAAGGGTCTTTAACGGTCTGCCCGAAATCCAGCAAACTGATCTTGGCATAAAACCAGATTTCAGATTGCTCTCGGTACACACAGATGTGGGCATCAGCCGTACCAATCTCAACATTGCCGATAATTTTGAGGCACTTGCGGGTCAGTCAGGCTTTTACGGCAGTCAGTCGGGCCTCAGCCAAAGCGGCTTGCAGGATGCCGGAGTATGGATGCAGCTCAGGCCGGGTTGGCTGCTTTATGGTGGTTTTCAGAGCATGGGCTACAATTTTGAGCAGAATTTTGCCTATCTCGAACCTGAGTTGAAGCTCGAACGTGTTGAACTGAACGGAAACTATAAGGACTTTTATTATCGCATCGATGCCAAACCCACTGTTTTCGATGCCCGGATTTACACACTTCAACGTTCTTTTCTCGCTCAATCGCGCTATGCTCTGGCTTATAATGTACAACTTGTAGCCTCCGCGGGCATGTCGAAAGTGCATGGGGAGTATCCCTACGTCATTACTGACAGCATACGCTTCACCGACACCGCCCGCCTTGATCTCAACTCAGGCCTGGCCACCCTGTTTAATGTAGATGTGCCTGTTGCGAAGGTGAGAACCAAGCTATGGCGCACCACCGACTTTAGGTTGGCACTGGGTGCCATTGCGCATTTTGGACGAATCAGCCCGTCTGTGGGTATGCATTTCGGCCGTGTCAACGACACCAGCCTGCTGCAATTGCAGGCAGGCTACACCTGGCGTCTGAGGGGCAATTCCAAAACATGGCAGCAGGCAGAGGTTTTTGTACTAGGCGACAGCAAAAGCTGGAGGCCTGCACTGAAAATTGCCGCCGGACATTGGTTTGGTACTTCAACACAGCTTTCGGCCTCGGTGATTACCGGTCACCTGAACGGCATGGCTGACCAATGGGGCTATGTAGTATTTAACCACCGCGACCGCCTCGACCTATTTGGCGAAGGCATGCTGATGCAAAAAATAATACCTAAGGTCTATTTCAGCTTACGCTACAGGTATAGCAAAAGCAGGATGAGATCCGAACAACTGGACGAGAACCTGAAGCTGAATGTTACGTACAAAGATTTAATTTCACACGGATTTATCGGAGGATTGATATGGAATTTATGAGAAGAACGATTGTGGCTTTTCTGTTGTTTTTTTCTGTTATTAGCAGCAAAGCTCAGGACTATGAGAAGCTTTCCAAAGCATTCGAAGCATCCTATGCAGCCGAAAACAAGGGCGAATACCAGCAGGCCATACAGGCCTTGCTCACTGTTTACAGGGCCGACAGCTACGAACTCAACCTTCGCCTTGGCTGGTTGCATTATATGTCCGGCCGCTTTACCGATGCTTTGCCTTATTACCAGAAAAGCATTGATCTGATGCCTGTGGCCATCGAAGCCAAGCTGGGCTATGTGTTGCCTGCCGCTGCCCTGGGCAACTGGGCTCAGGTGGAAAAGCAGTACCGCGAAATCCTAAAAATCGACCCGATGAACACCACGGCCAATTACCGCATGGGACTCATTCACTATGGGCGGCAGGAGTACGCCCAGGCCCTTCGTTTTTTCGAAAAGGTGCTAAACCTTTATCCCTTCGATTACGATACAGTGATTATGGTGGCCTGGTCGCACCTGAAATCAGGGCAGATGCGCGAGGCGAAGGTGATGTTTCAGAAAGCCCTGCTCATCCGTCCCAATGATACCGATGCGCTGCAGGGTCTTGGTATGATCAAATAAAACCTAAATCATAGCCATTTGAAGTAAACACCGTCGGATTGGGCCTTGAAACCCATCCGGCGGAGGTAGCGCTCGTGTGTTGGCGCTATCGGAATAGCCTGAATGGTTTTGATTCCGGCCTTTGTGAGTTGTTTGCCCAGGTGGCCATACACAAACCTGCCATTTTTGAAATCGCGGAAACGGGGTATGACGTAGTCGATGCTCACCTTCAACCCTCCTTTGCCATCGGGCGAACCAGCAAAAACTCCGGCTACCTCCATATTGCGCAGCACAAAAAATGTAAGGCTGTCGTTGGCAGGATCAAAATGATAATCAGGAAAAAATCTTTGAATGTCCTGCCGGTGAAAGTCGAGAAAACGCTTAAGAAAACGGCTGTCGGGCTGTATTTCGAGCACCTCGAAAACCTCTTTACGACCAAAAATCTGGGCCAGATAGTAGAGGTCAACCAATACGATGAAACCATTCATCACGCCCACCGGATAAGCGCCGATGATAAAACCGTAGGCCGAAAACAAGGCAGCACCAATCAGGTTGACTACCCTGAATTTGACCACCGAGCTCAGGGCCAGCGACACGGCCACAACCACCGAGGCGGCATAGCCTATCCATTCAAGCGCGCTGATCGAAGTAATCCATTCCATAAACACAATCTTTGGGCCTGCAAAAATAGAAAACCCGCATTAAGACTTAAGCTCAAAACCTAATAGTCCGGCAAAGTGCAGAAAACCAAGTTGATACGGCGCTTCGATATAAACAGGCTCACTTGTGCGCGGGTGGAGGAATTGAAGGCTCCTTGCATGCAACATCATGGTGTTGAGCTGAAAGTGCTGGCGCAGCAGTCGATTTTGCTTATTGCAGCCATGCTTCACATCGCCAATCACTGGGTGAAAAATATGGGCAAAATGCCTTCTTATCTGGTGCATTCGACCTGTTACCGGCTTCACTTCGGCCAGTGAATATCGCGAGGTGGCAAAGCCGACCGAGGGCAGGGGTATTTCGCTACGCTGCAGGCAAACGAAACGGGTAAAAGCCTCAAGGCTTCGTCCGCGCTCGTCTTTGAGCGGATAGTCGATCTCGCCATCGTCGGGTAACCAGCCCCTAACTATGGCATGATAGATTTTGCCTACTTCATGGTTCATAAAGGCTTGCTGCATCTGGCTGTTCGCCTCAATTGTGGTGGTGAAAAGCAATACCCCGGCCGTTTTGCGGTCGATTCGGTGGGCAGGGTATACACTTTTGCCGATCATGTTGCGCACCAGCTGCAAGGCGTATTCACCTGCATCGGCTGCGATTTTTGTTCGATGTACCAGCAGGCCGTGGGGCTTGTTTACAGCTACCAAATCTTCGTCGCGATAAAGCAATTGCAAAGGAAAGTCCATCGAACCAAATTACGGCAAAAGCCAAAAGAAAAACCGGATCGGGTGGGGAACCTCTGATCCGGTTTGAAGCGTGAATTGAAATGTATAACCAAAACCAACGCTAAAACATCACAACTCAGCTAATTGTTCAAAGCGGTGAGCGAAACATCAACATTTATTTCGATTGTTTCGGCAATATTTTTTACCACAGCCTTTGGAATTTTAATGTCGTAGTCGGCAAGTTTTATGTAAAACTTTGACTTACCATTGATTACGCCATCTTTGATTTCAAAGGTGCCTTTTTCGTTCACTTTGCGTGTAATGCCTTTGATGGTGAGGTCGCCGCTCACTTCCACCTGGTGGGTGCCGTTTTTTGTCCAGTCGATCCTGTCGGCATTGAGCACCTTGCCGCTGAAGGTGGCATTTGGAAATTTGCTCGACTCCACGTAGTTTTCGTTGAAGTGTTCCTGCATGAGGGCTTTTTCGAACTGGAAGCCTTTCATGAGCACGCGAAATACAAAGTCGCCGGTTTGCGTGTCGAGGGCGCTGTTTACCTGTCGGTTAACAGCTTCGATGTTTTCGGCCGGTGCTTCGGAATAAAAGCGGATGAATCCGGTTTTTGTGGCAAAGCGCTGGGCGCTGAGCTGCACCGAAAGCAGCATAAGCAAGCCAATAACAATAGTTTTGTTCATGATTTTATGTTGTTTTATTGGTTGATAATTGAGCCGTGTTCGAGTACAACATCGGTGTCGTTATAGCCTGTAATATAGCCTTTTATGGTAATTTGTGCGCCGGGGTTGATATCTTTTAGTTTTTCAGCATGTCCGGGAAGCATATTAATGCGCAGACCTTCGTCGCCAAACATGCCCTGTTCGATGGCAAATACAGCAATGGTGAGTCCGCCGCTCTCGTCAATGCCTGTAAGCACGCCGCTTATTGCCGCCATTTTGCCGTTGTACAAAGCTGTGGCAGCGGCATTATCACTTTTGTAGGCCTCAAATAGCGTAGCGGCGTCCATACTGAAATCGGGCTTTAGCTTTTCGAAATCAGGATGCTTTTTGTTGTACACAAAAAAGTAAACATAAACAGCGGCAATAGCACCAAGTACTACCACTGCAAGCAGGATTAATGATGTTTGTTTACTCATGGTTATTGGATTGGAGCTGAATAACGCAGGAACAACAAAGCAAATTGCTTTTCAGGCTGTTATGGACAATAGTTTAACTTTTCATTAGCAGAATTGCTAATCAATAAACTGAAACCGGGCGAAAAAGTTCAATTAGCGAAGGGCTACTTCGAGGCGCACGGGATGGTGGTCGCTTGGTCCGAACCCAAGATCGAAGGCCTTGACCGATTTGACGCTCACGTTGGGCGACACCACAAAGAAATCGATGGTAGTGGCGCGGGTTGAGCCTTTCAGATAGACTTCGTCGAGAAAACGGTTCGAGGGGGTGCTGCTGTCGCAAACCAATTGCCATCCTTTGGGCAGCAATTCGGCAGGGATGCTAACCGGTACGGCTTCGAAACGGTGGCCGCCATAACCGGCGTCGGGACGGAACGCGGGCGGGTTCATGTTCCAGTCGCCCCCGGCAATCACATAGTTGCCCAGCTCAAACTCGCGCAGCATTTTGTTGCGGATCACCTCGAGCTCTTTGTCCATGAGCAGTTGATTGTCTACAAAAGCCGAGTTGTGGGTGTTGAGCACCACCAGTTCGGCGCCATTGTCGAGCTCGTAGCGCGTTTCTATGAAACAGCGGTCGAGCAGAAAGAGGCGGTCGGGCCAGCCGGCTATGAGCGGATAGGCATAACGCCGGGCCAGTCGCGGCATGGTTTTGCTCAGGCTTAGTTGTCCAGCCAGAACGCGTCCCATGGGTTCGCGCAGTGGAACAGGAACAAAAGGCACTTTGTAGTTGACTGCCTTGGTGAGGTGGTAATCGGGTAAGGCTTTTGCAATGACTGCCGGCTGATCCATACGGTAGGTGCGTCGGGCGTCGAAGTCCACTTCCTGCAGCAGCCAGAAATCAGCCAGGTTGTTGCGGATGAATTCGATGATCCTGCCAAGATTATCGCGGGTAGCCTCTTCGGTGGTGCGCACACGGCGCCCTCCATCGTAAAAGAAATCCATGGTGTTGTCGAGGCCTGCGTAACCAATATTCCAGGTTATCAGGCTGATATCATCGGTATTGAGCGAAGGATTCCCCGGCGCATAAAGTGTGCTGAGCTCTTCCACCGGCTCGGGCTGATAGTCGGTGAGGTTGATGTAGAGCAGGAAAAGCCCGAATACCAGCAAAGGAATGAGTATCAGCCCGGCGATTATACTGAACATAATTTTCATGGCAAGGTTTTTTGGATGCGTAAAGGTAGCAGAAAAGGTATCTGGTGGCAAAGCACTGTAAACGGCTGAATGCAATGCGGTTAACATTTTTTATCAGGCCTCCTCAGGCTGCAAACGAATGTTCGCCTTACTTTCGTTGTTCAATCACTTATGTTGAACCGTCGTTTTCTAACTCTGTTATTTTTTGCACTGCTTTTTGTGCCTGCAGCCGCTCAGGAATATATCAGGCTCGAGGGCATAGTGTTGTCGTCCGACAGCCTTTTGCCGCAAAAAAACGTGCACATCATCAGCCGAATGACGCGCTCTGGAACCATAAGCGATGAGCAGGGTCGTTTTTCTCTTCGCGCCTTGCCGGTCGATACGGTTTTCTTGAGTGCCATAGGTTTCCGGCGTCGTATAGTGCCTTTCGACCAGTCGTTTCTGAGGCCTGGCGAAACATGGAAGGTGCTCATTACCAAAGACACGGTGACTATGGACGAGGTGGTGGTGCGTTCGTTTTACGACTGGCCAACCTTTCGGCACATGTTCGTAAAAATGCCTTCGATCAAGCCCATCAATCTGGAATCGATCAACGAAGAACTGAAGGATATACTGCTTTATGTGCAGCCTGCCCCTATGACCATAAAAGGGCCGATACAGACGCTTTACGACCTTTTCAACGATATGGCCCGTCTGCAGCGCCGTCTGGAACGCAACCGCAGGGCCTACAACCAGCAGCTCATTCGTGAGGGGCGTTTCGATGAACTGATACCCGAAGAACCTGAACACAAATACCGACCGCCGGAATAAAACGATGTTGAAGCCATGAGTCCGATTATTTCCAATAACAAACGGCCTTTCCGGGTACTCTTTGTATGTCTTGGCAACATCTGCCGCTCGCCTGCAGCTGAGGGCATCTTCAAGCGCATTGCCCACGACAGGGGATTGAATGTAGAGGTCGATTCGGCTGGCACCTCGGGCTGGCACCAGGGCGAGCCTGCCGATAGCCGTATGCGCAGGTCTGCGAGACACAGGGGCTATGAATTGACGAGCATTTCGCGTCCGGTGCGCCGCAGCGATTTTGAGCGCTTCGACCTGCTGGTGGCCATGGACGACAGCAATTACGACAACCTGCGCGAGATGGCCAGCACCAAAGAAGAAGAAGATAAAATTGTGCGCATGGCCGACTTTCTCGACAGAAAAGACTATGATCATATCCCCGACCCCTATTACGGCGGTGCCGATGGCTTCGATTTGGTGATCGACCTGTTGGAAGAGGCTTCCGAAAACCTGGCACAGGAAATACAGGATATTTACGGACCTCAGGTGTGAAAATCCACGAGGTAAACAAATACCATCACGATAAGTAACAGCCGGTTAGGCGTAAAATCGTTTTCCAGTAAGCCTCAAAATGCTATTCGAGCAAATTAGAAATCCGACTTCTAATTTGCACGAGTTTTTCACTTATTTCCCCTGCATTAAGAAACGCTGTTTTGTGTGATGAAGAACTTGTTAGTAGATTAAAAGCCCAATCATTTCACTTACTCTCATAAATGACCCTCGTAACCACGTCGCCCACAGCCTGTAATGTTTTGGGGTCAATCTGGCTGAGGTTGTCGCCCAGGGTGTGCCAGTACTCGTAAAATGTGCCGTTGCTGCTGTTGGGGTCGAGGTGGATGATGTTGATCATGGGGATGCCGGCAATCTGGTTCACGGGCAGGTGGTCGTCGCTGATGGGGGCGCCGGGTTTGTTTACAAACTTGTAGTCGTAGCCCATGCGTTGAGCGGTGCGCCACACTTTGTCGAGCACCCATGAGGCATATTGCTGCGAGAAATATTCGCGCGGAAAGATGGCATTGGGGGCGCCTACCATGTCGAGTAGGATGCCAAACTGGGCACGATAGCCCGGCACATGCGGATTGCGCGACCAATGTTGCGATCCCAGCGCCCAGTGTTCTTCGGAGCTGCCGCTGCGCGGGTCGTCCTGATGCGGGCCATAATCTTCGAGATCGAAAAAGATGATATCAACGCCCTGGGCCGGGTCGAGGGGTTTTTGGTGAAGAATGCGGGCTATTTCGAGCAATACGCCCACCCCACTGGCCCCATCGTTGGCGCCATCTATGGGTTTGCGTCGGTTGGCGGGGTCGGGATCATGATCGGCATAGGGCCTTGAGTCCCAGTGAGCAGCAAGAAGAATGCGCTTACGTGCCTTCGGATTGAAGCTGCCTATGATGTTTTTCCCGTCGAAGATGTTGGTGTTGTAAGCCCTTGCCTTGAACTGCTGTATCATGGCTGTGTCGGCATGGCGGCGCAACTGTCCGTAGAGCCAATCGGCCGCTTTGCCATGAGCGCTGCTGCCTGGCACACGCGGCCCGAAAGCCAGCTGGTCTGCCACGTAACGGTAGGCCGAATCGGCCGAAAAGGCGGGAATTTCCAGCTGTCGCTCTTGCTTTTCCCCGCCGTCTGATGCAGCGGGTTTCCGGGTAGTTCCATTACAGCCAAAGAAGCTCAGAGCAATCATGGTCAGTACGACATGAAAACGTAGCATGGGATTATTTTTAGCAAAAATAACCATTCCGGTATGCGGGGGCGGACAGCAGCTTTACAGAAAGTTTGCGGGCTGACCGATGGTTTCGCTAAAAACCAGTTCATTCAGTGGTTTACGCTCGCGTGCACTTGTTTCCATGCCTTTAAGGTTTGGATGCAGGGTTTCGGGATTGCCCTGATAGCCTATGGTGTTGGCCGTAACAACCTTGAAATCATGCGGCAGAGCGAAAAGTTCGGCAGCTTTTAATGTATCAAATCCGCCCATCTGGTGAACATAAAGCCCTTCGTGCATGGCCTGAAGCGTAAGGTAGGCCATGGCCTGACCCAGATCGTAGAGGGCAGATTTGTTTTCTTTACCCGGACTTTTTGCCGAACTTGTTTTTGCAATGGCCAAAAAGAGCACCGGAGCACTGCCGGCCCACAACTGGTTGAATTCCACCAGCGTTGAAAAAATCTTTTCGTAGGTTTCATCGCCTTTAAAACCCAGTATAAAGCGCCAGGGCTGTTCGTTGCTGCTAGAGGGAGACCAGCGTGCTGCCTCGAAAATGCGCTGCAGCTTCTCTTTTTCTACCTGCCTGCCATCGAAAGCCCTTGGACTCCAGCGTTGTGCAATAAGGGGCATGATGGCATGATCGGGATTGGCGATCTTGATGTGTTTGGTTTCGGTGTTTTGCATGCTTACAATTTTTAACCGTAAACAACGCAAAAGTGCAAATTGTTCCCATAGTCCGTTTAGGGCCATCGGGGTATCTTTGCCCGAAATTTGTCCCCGATGATCGGTTACAACTTCCACACCCATACCTATTATTCCGACGGCCGCGACACGCCAGAAGCATTTGTGCGGCAAGCGATTGCACTCGGTATGAAAGCTTTAGGCTTCAGCGAACACTCGCCTCTGCCATTCGACAACAAGTTCAGCATCAAGGAAAAAGATCTTAAAAATTATGCTGCCGAGGTGCGTCAACTGGCCGAGGCATATCAAGACAGGCTCGACATTTTTCTTTCCATCGAGATGGATTATATCCCAGGCCTTTCGGAAAACTATGACAGCCTGCGCCAAAGGGCAGGTTTGGATTACGTGATTGGCTCGGTGCACCTTGTGGGCAGTGATCGGGAAGAAAACCTGTGGTTTACCGACGGGCCGGATGTGGCCGTTTACGACGCCGGTTTGCAGCAATTTTACGGCGGTGATATTCGCAGAGCCGTTAAATCATTTTATGACCAAACCAACGAGATGATCGAAACCCAGCAGTTCGACGTCATCGGGCATTGGGACAAAATCAAGATGCACAACCAGAACCGATATTTCACCGAAGACGAAGTCTGGTACAAAAAGCTTGCTCTCGAAACCCTTGAGCTCATTGACTCGAAGGGATTGATCGCAGAAGTGAACACCCGAGGCTTGTATAAAAAGCGTTCCGACAGTCTTTACCCCTCACAATGGCTGCTCCGGGCCATGAATGAGCGCCAAGTGCCGGTGATCATCAGCTCGGATGCCCACCACCCATCAGAACTGATGCTCGAATTCGATATCGCCGTCAGGGCAGTAAAAGACGCTGGTTATCGTTCGGTGCTGGTCTTTGGCAGCAAAGGCTGGCAAGAAAAACCTCTGGTTTGAAACACGCAGACCGTGCATGAGGTGAAAAAACGGATGTGCTATCCGAAAGGAAAGCGAGATGTTCAAAAATGAACAATATCAGGGCCTTTAAGTCCCCAATAACGCCCCAAAAAACCAAAATGTGAATTTATTAACAAAAAACGGCTACTTTTGCAATGCTTCGTATAGCAGTCAGACAATCACATAAATTCTTAACACTATGGCATTTAACCTTCGTAACCGCAGTTTTCTGAAACTGCTCGATTTCACTCCGGCCGAGATTCGCTTTTTGCTCGATTTGTCGGTCGATCTCAAGAAAGCAAAATACGCAGGCACCGAACAGCAGCGTCTTAAGGGTAAGAACATTGCCCTGATTTTCGAGAAAGATTCCACCCGTACCCGCTGTGCCTTCGAGGTGGCTGCTTACGATCAGGGAGCCCATGTTACCTATCTTGGTCCCTCGGGTTCGCAGATTGGTAAGAAAGAGTCGATGAAAGATACGGCCCGTGTGCTTGGCAGGCTTTACGACGGCATCGAATACCGTGGTTTCGGACAGGCCATTGTCGAAGAGCTCGCCAAATATGCCGGTGTGCCTGTTTGGAATGGTCTCACCAACGAGTTTCACCCCACCCAGATTCTGGCCGACCTGCTCACCATGATGGAGCACAGCGACAAGCCCCTGCACCAGATCAGCTTTGCTTATTGTGGCGATGCCCGCAACAATATGGGCAATTCGCTCATGGTTGGGGCAGCCAAGATGGGGATGGATTTCAGAGCCGTAGCACCAAAACAGGTGTGGCCCAACGAAGAGCTGGTAGCCAAATGCCGTGAAATTGCTGCCACAACCGGTGCCAAAATCACACTTACCGAAAGTGTTGACGAAGGCGTAAAAGGCGTTGATTTCCTTTATACTGACGTATGGGTGTCGATGGGCGAACCCGACCATGTTTGGGAAGAACGCATCAAATTGCTCAAACCTTATCAGGTGAACAAGGAAATGGTAGAAAAAACAGGCAATCCCAAAGTAAAATTCCTCCACTGTCTGCCTTCGTTCCACAACCGCGAAACCGCTGTAGGTGAGCAGATATATCAAAAATTTAGCCTCGAAGCCATGGAAGTTACTGATGATGTTTTTGAGTCGGAACACTCAGTGGTATTCGATCAGGCCGAAAACCGCATGCACACCATCAAAGCCGTGATGGTGGCTACACTGGGACAGTAATCCATTGTCAGATATTATTGGAGCACAAAGCCGGACAAAAGATAAGATGTTCCGGCTTTGCGTTTTTTTACCACTTATTGTTGGCTGAACGCAAATTCGCGCGCGAACATGCCGGACTCACACTTTCCCGTTTGATTTTTTACTTGATTTCCGGGCCAAATATTGCTTACATTGCAGCATTATTTCTTAACCAATAATCAGCAATATGGGTTTCGTATCTGAATTCAAGACGTTTGCCATGCGCGGCAATGTACTCGACATGGCAGTGGGTATCATCATTGGTGGTGCCTTTGGTAAAATTGTGTCGTCCTTCGTGGCCGATGTCATCATGCCTCCCATCGGGATGCTGGTGGGCGGAGTGGATTTCAGCGACATCAAGCTCACGCTCAAGGATGCCGTGATGAACGGCAGCGAGGTGACCACGCCGGCCATTACCATGAACATCGGGCTTTTCCTCAACACGGTGATCGACTTCACCATCGTTGCCTTTGCTATTTTCCTGCTGATCAAGGGAGTGAACAATCTTGCGAAGAAAAAAGCCGAAGAGCCAGCTCCTGCGCCAGCACCTCCGGCACCCAGCAAGGAAGAGCTGCTGCTCACAGAAATCAGGGATATCCTGAAAAACAAGTAAACAAAAATCCGGCCCTGGCGCCGGTTTTTTTTATTTGCGTTGTGCCATCTCTTTTTCGAGCTGCGCATACCACTCCTGTCCAAACTTTCGGACGAGGGCCTCTTTCAGGAATTTGTACAAGGGAGTTCCGCTGGCTGCGCCAAGCCTTCGTGCAGGAAGGCAGATATTCCACTGATGATAGTTGACAAAAGTAAAACCTCCTTTTTTCTTAAGTCGCACCGGGTAGAGGTGGCAGCTAAGGGGTTTACGGAGGCTACTCCTTCCTTCACTCCAGGCGCGTTCGATGGTGCAATAGCTGATGCCATTGGGCTGAAACCCCACAAAAGCGCACTCTTTTCCATCTACCAAAGGGGTAACAAAATTGCCTGATTCATCATAATCGAACACACCATTTTCGGCAACCACCTGCCGCCCGGCTTCGGTCATATAGGGCAAGATCTGCTCTATTTCATCTTCCAGTATGCTGATTTCTTCCTCTTCGAGCGGGGCACCGGCATCGCCGGCCACACAGCACTCACCTTTGCATTTGGGTAGGTCGCAGACAAATCGTGCAGCCAGAAAATCGTCAGATAGTATGGTGTTGCGTATGATTAGCATGGGGCAAAATTAGGCAAACACACCTATTCACAAAGTGGCTTTGGAATTGAATGGACTCAAATCTGATGGAATTAACCTGGCCGAGTGCTTTAAACCGAGGCTTTCAGCTTAGTTATTTGAATGCACATAAACATCCATCTGAGGGAAAGGTATGGTGAGGCCTTGAGCAGCAAAGGTTTCGTAAACCTTTCGGTTCATGTTGAAAAATACCGGCCAGTAGTTCTCGGATTTTGTCCAGCAGCGCACTACGATATCCACCGAGCTGTTGTTGAGTTTTTGCAAAGCGATGAAGGGTTCGGGTTCGGCCAGGATGCGGTCGTCGGCTTCAATGAGTTCGCGCAGCACCTGCTCTGCCTTACCGTAATCGTCGCCGTAGGCAATGCTGAACACCCAATCTACCCTTCGTTCGGGCATTTTCGAATAGTTTATGAGCGATCCGGTGGCCAGGGCACTGTTGGGGATGGTAACCACGCGGTTGTCGAATGTGGTGAGCAATGTGTACATCATCTGGATTTCCCGCACTGTGCCGATGTAGCTTCCGCTTTCGATCACATCGCCCACGCGCAGGGTTTTGAAAAGCAAAATAATCACCCCTCCGGCCACATTCTGTAAAGTGCCCTGCAAAGCCAGACCCACAGCCAAACCAGCAGCACCCAGCATGGCGATAAAGCTGGTCATTTGTACCCCTACCATGCTCAGCACGGTGATGATCACCAATATTTTGAGGGCGATGCTCAGAAAGCTCCGCAGAAAAGTGCGCAGCGATGGGTCAACATTGCGGCGCTCCATGATGCGCATCAGGCCTGCTTTGAGCCGTCCAACCAACCAGAAACCTACAATGAGGGCGAGAATGCCTCCCAGCAGGCCCATACCAAGCTCTACAATAAGCTTTAGCAAAACTTCAGAATCGGTGAATATACGGTTGGCAGTAGTCTGTTCCATGTTTAAGGCAGAAATTGATCCTGCAAAACTATTATTTTGTCCTACGGGCAGCCCGTTGACTACCCGCCAATATTTGCCAAAAAATTTGCAACCGTTTGAAGTTAATCCCGATAGTCCAAGGCTTTTCGATGTTTTCCTTTTTTTGGCATTGTGTTACATTTGCCGAAACCAGCCGTTGAAATTTCAGGTCTAAACGAGAAGTTCGAACGGGCTTATATTAAGCTGATTGAGTATAATCAACAGAAAATCATATAATTAAAGTATAAATGAAGATTTTAAAATTCGGAGGTACCTCAGTGGGATCGATGGAGGCGATAAAGCGGGTGGTTTCCATCGTGAAACAATCACAACTGGAAAGTGGCTCTGTTGCTGTGGTTTGCTCTGCCATGGGAGGGGTAACCAATGAGTTGATTGCCCTGGCCGAATTGGCGCAGTCAAGCGATGACCGGACAGCACTGTTTCATCAACTGGTGAAACGTCATATGGAGACTGCCGAAGCCCTGCTGAGCGATGCTCATACCTTACGCAGCGATTTGATGGGCCTTTTTGCCCGGCTCGAAAACCTGCTGAGCGGCATAGCAGCCGTGGGCGAGCTATCGGCCCGCACGCGCGATCTTGTGATGAGTTTTGGCGAACAACTTTCGTGCAAAATGGTAGCGGCATGTCTGGAAGATGCCGGACTGAAAAGCCTCTACACCGACAGTCGCGTCCTGGTGGTTACTGACAGCCGCTATGGCAATGCTGTTGTGAATGAGGAAATTACGTATTCAAATATTCGCAACTGGTATCATCAGCTGGGCAATGTTGTTCCGGTGGTTACAGGTTTTATTGGCAGCAATGCCAAGGGCCAGACCACAACCATCGGCCGTGGTGGTTCCGACCTCACCGCAGCCATCTTTGGTGCAGCGCTCGAGTCCGAAGAAATTCAGATCTGGACCGATGTGGACGGTTTCATGACTGCCGATCCGCGACTGGTGCGCAATGCTTTCACCCTGCCTGAGCTCAGCTACAAGGAGGCAATGGAGTTGTCCTACTTCGGTGCCAAGGTGATTTACCCGCCCACCATGATACCTGCCATTGAGCGAAACATCCCCATCGTCATCAAAAACACCTTCAATCCCGGGCATCCCGGCACGACCATATTGCCGGCCCCGGGCAAAAACGGCAAGTTGATCAAGGGGATCTCGTCCATCAGCCGCGTAAGCCTCATCAACGTGGAAGGCGGCGGCATGGTGGGGCTTAAGGGTTTCGGCGGTAAGCTTTTTGGTGCATTAGCCGAAGCCGGGGTCAATGTCATTCTCATCACCCAGGCCAGCTCGGAGCACAGCATCAGCTTTGCCGTTGCCCCCGACGATACCGATGCGGCCCTGGAAGCCATCCGAACGCGCTTTGCCTTTGAGCTCGAAACCAGAAAGATAGATCCGCCTACAGCCGAAAGAGACATGAGTATTCTGGCCGTTGTGGGCGAAAACATGCGCCACACACGCGGGCTGAGCGGCAAACTGTTTCAGGCACTGGGGCGAAGCGGCGTGAATGTGGTGGCCATTGCGCAGGGCTCGAGCGAGCTCAACATTTCGGTAGTCATTGCCTCGGCCGACCTGGCCAAGGCCCTCAATGCCGTGCACGATCAGCTATTCCTTTCACCACACAAAAGCCTCAATGTGTTTGTCGTAGGCACCGGCAACATCGGACGCGAACTGCTTGCACAGATGGCCAGCTCGGCCAGCTACCTTCAGAATGAACTGCATGTGCGTTTGCGCCTAATGGGATTGGCCAACAGTCGGCGGATGATGCTGTCGGAAGGAAGCAGTTTCGATCCGGCACAATGGCTCAATCTGCTCCAAGTACAGGGCAAACAGGCTGACCTTGACCGTTTTGTCGGGAGCATAATCGATATGAACCTGCCCAACTGTGTTGTTGTGGACAACACCAGCAGCCCGGATGTGGTTGGACATTACGAAAAACTGCTGAGTAACAATGTGTCGGTGGTGGCCTGCAACAAGCTGGGCGCTTCGGGCAGTCAGGTACAATACGATCGATTCAAACGCACAGCCAGAGAGGCCGGGGTGGAGTTCCTTTACGAAACCAATGTGGGTGCAGGTCTGCCGGTGATTAAAACCATGGCCGACCTGCTGGCCAGCGGCGACCGTTTTCTGCGCATCGAAGCCATACTTTCCGGCACCATATCGTTCATTTTCAATAATTATCAAAGCGGAAGAAGTTTTGCGTCGGTGGTGCGCGAAGCTCAAGATCGGGGCTACACCGAGCCCGACCCTCGCGACGACCTCAGCGGCATGGATTTCCGCCGCAAGGTGCTCATCCTTGCCCGCGAAACCGGACTAAAGCTGGAAATAGAAGACATAGAGCTCCAACCCATTTTGCCCGAGGCGTGCATAAATGCCCCTGATGTTGATGCTTTCTATCAGGAACTGGAAAAAGCCGAAGCCCATTTTTCCGGCATGCTGCATCAGGCCGCGTTACAAGGCAAAAAGTTACGATACGTCGGCCTCATTGCCGGCGGAAAAGCCTCAATTAGTCTGCAGATGGTTGATAGCCAGCATCCTTTCTTCAATATGGAAGGTAGCGACAACATCATAGCCTTTACCACCGACCGCTATCACAGCAACCCGCTGGTGGTTAAAGGCCCGGGTGCCGGGGCAGGCGTCACCGCAGCCGGAGTGTTTGCCGATGTGCTAAGAGTGGGATATAAGTGAACAGCAATTTTTTAGAGGTCATGAACCAGACACCGATGTCCGTTATTCAACCTTTGTCCCTCGTCCCAAGTCCCCTGTCCCCTTCCTGTCCCCTGTCCCCAAAAAACCCGAAACCCGTAACTCATGACAAACATCAATAAAATTTCCGTCTTTGCCCCGGCCACGGTATCCAATCTAAACTGTGGTTTTGATGTGTTGGGCTTTGCGCTCGATGCTCCCGGCGACACCGTGGACATAGAGCTCACCAATAGTGGCAGGTTAGAGCTGGTGGCCATCACCGGCGATGGCGGCCTGTTGCCCGTCGAGCCTGAGCGCAACACGGCCACGGCTGTGGTGCGGATGTTTTTCGACAGACTGGGCACGCACCATGGTGCGAGGGTTTGGCTGCACAAGGGCATGCCGCTCAACAGCGGCCTGGGCTCAAGTGCGGCCAGTGCAGTGGCAGCGCTGGTGGCCGTAAACAACCTAACCGGCCATCCAATGCGCAAAGAGGAACTTCTGCTTCTGGCCATGGAGGGCGAACGCCTGGCATGCGGCAGTGCCCATGCCGACAATGTGGCGCCCTGCCTATACGGAGGTTTGGTGCTTATCCGTTCCTACGATCCGCTTGAGGTGATCCAGCTACCTGTGCCTGAACCGCTTTATTCTATGGTGGTTCATCCGCATGTGCACATCCCCACGCGCGAGGCGCGGGCAGCGCTTCCTGCCGAAATTCCCCTCAAAACGGCCATTAGTCAATGGGCCAACCTGGCCGGCTTTGTGTCGGCCTGCTACACCAACGACAAGGCACTTCTGGGCCGCAGCATGACCGATCTGGTGGCCGAGCCGGTGCGTTCGCCACGCATTCCATTTTTCGATGCCATGAAAGCGGAAGCACTCAACAAAGATGCTCTTGCCTTTGGCATTTCCGGATCTGGCCCCACGGTGTTTGCGCTGTTCGAAAACAAGCCTCAGGCTGAGCAATGCGCGATGGCGATAAACAAATTCCTGCTAAAGAATAACCTGAATAATGAATATTACATCTCAAGGGTCAACGAGCAGGGACCGAAAATTTTAAACCAATGAAATTCATTTCCACACGCGACCCTCATCACGAGCGGCCGGTTTCGTTTTTCGATGCCGTGCTTCAGGGCCTTGCCCCCGACGGAGGGCTTTACATGCCCGATACCCTACCTGTACTTACCGAGGAGAAGCTGAAACTTTTGCCCGGGTTGAACCTGAGTCAGCTGGCATTTGAGATGCTTTACCCCTTTCTGGAAAACGAAATTTCAGCCAGCGAACTCATAACGATTTGTGAGGAGGTTTTCAATTTTCCGCTGCCGCTGGTACGCCTCGACGAAAATTTGCTGAGCCTGGAGCTTTTTCACGGACCTACACTGGCATTCAAGGACTTCGGAGCACGTTTCATGGCCCGGGTGCTTAGTCGGCTGGCCGGCCAAAGAGGCGGGGAAATCAGGGTTGTGGTGGCCACCTCGGGCGATACGGGTAGCGCCGTGGCTGCAGGCTTTTATAAAGTGCCCGGAATAAAGGTGTTTATCCTTTACCCAAAAGGAAGGGTGAGTCCGGGACAACAGAAACAGCTGACTACCTGGGGCGAAAACATCACGGCCCTTGAAATCGAGGGCAGCTTCGACGACTGCCAGCGCCATGTGAAAAGCCTGCTAGCCGATGCATCGCTCCAACAGCAAGTTCAACTCACCTCGGCCAACAGCATCAACCTGGCCCGCTTGCTGCCACAGATGGTCTATTATGCTGCCGCATGGGCTCAACTATCACAACATCAAATTGCTTTTAGTGTCCCAAGCGGCAATTTCGGTAACCTCACCGCCGGGTTGATGGCCGCTGCCATGGGCATACCGGTGAAACATTTCGTGGCGGCCACCAATGTAAACGATGTGGTGCCGCAATACCTGCATGAGGGTATTTATCAGCCCAGGCCTTCGGCCACTACGCTCAGCAATGCCATGGATGTGGGCAATCCGAGCAATTTCGAGCGCATGCTGCACCTGTTCGGTCACCAGCACCAGCGCATGCAGCAAAGGCTAAGTGGTGCCGGCTTTACTGACGTGCAAACCCTGCAGGCCATGCAGCAGCTTTACGGGCGTTACGGCTATGTGGCCGATCCGCATGGCGCAGTAGGGTATCTCGGAGCAGCGCAATATCTCAATCAGTACCCCGATGCGCAGTTTGTCTTTCTCGAAACGGCCCATCCGGCCAAGTTTCCCGAAACGGTGAACCGGGCCCTGGGCTTTAATCCGGAAATGCCGGAGAGGCTTCAGGCGTTTTTGGAGAAAAAAGAGCAGCAAAAGGTGTTGCCAAACGAAATTCGAAAGGTAAGGGAAGTAGTTTTAATGCTTCATTGAGTCATTGGTTATTCGTATAAACTGATCTCATAAACCTGCTTTTGCAGATTCTGTTTAATAATTGACCAGTCGAGCGGTTCAAATACAAAAGGCATGGGCTCTGCTTCGGCATCTTCAAAATAGGTAAGGCTTTTTAATACGAGGAAAACAGAACCATCTTGAAATTTTCGCTTGTAAAAACCAAGGATTTGACTCAGCGTGTAACGCTGAAGCAGATAATGGATATCAATAAAGTCTTTTTTACTACCTCTGCCCGTTATTGCGGCCAGTTTCATGGCGGCTATATCCTCAATAGCAGCCATTCTGATATTATCGTAAACCATCAACTTACCAATCCAAGGATAGGAATAATTCACTATGTCAACCTTGATGTCGTTGACGCTGAATACATTAATGTTTTTTGAGCTTTTGAGTACAGTTAGCTTGTCTATTCCGTGAAATAGCTCGTTGATATCGAGCAGGCCGAAATCTATGATTCCGAACAAATCCAGATCAACCGATTTACGGTGCCCAATTTGCAGTGCAAGTGCTGTTCCCCCAACCAAACGCAAATCATCTAGCAAAGGGTTGAGCATCAGCATTTTCAGAAGTTCCAGTGTTTTGGGATCGATTGCTGGAAGGTAAAGCATCGGAATGCATGTTTTGGGCGTTGTGACAAAAGCGCAATGAAAGATAGCGCTTTTGGATCGAGATCGCGGAACGATTGAGCAACATTTGCAATCTCTTCGATTCCATAGAAATTACGAAGCAAAAACCAATCTTCAATTTTCCCGAATTCCAGTATCTGCTTGATAATGTATGCCTTGTCTTTTTCGGGACTTAAGGCGATTCTGTTTACGTCCCAGAAAAGGTGAGGGGAAAATTGGGAAAAGTCGAGTACTTTTATTTCCATAGTGAACACAAAACTAATAAACCTGCATTATTTCAGCAAAGTCGGGCTGTGCAGTTGGAATACCAGTTGCACTCATGCTTTTGGGGAGAGGACAAGATGCTATTGTGAGGAACTTATTGGAAAAACCTTCATTTCGCCAAGAAATTCCATCACCTTAGCAACACTTTCCGCCATATTTTCGGGTTTCAGGCTCAGGGCGGGGTTTTCAGGAACCTCGTAAGGCTCGTCAACACCGGGAAGGAAGTGCAGCTGTCCTTTGTCGGCCAGCTCATATAGCTCGGGTTTGTTGCTGCGGCAGTAATCAAGACCGGCATCCATATAGATCAGGTGAAACCTTTCGGGGCCAACGATTTCGGCCAGCTGACGGCGCACCTGTTCGCGGGGCGAGATGAACGAGCAGATGGTGATGATGCCCTGGTCGTTGAGGATGCGGCACACGTGGGCCACACGGCGCATTTGTTCGGCACGTCCGGCAGGACTGAAGTCGAGCTCGCGGTTCAGGCCCGAGCGTGCGGTGCTGCCGTCCACCATCACCACGGTGGCGCCGGCGTCGAACAGTTGTTTTTCGAGGGTGTAGGCCAGCAGGTTTTTGCCGCTGCCGTGCAGACCGGTAATCCACAGGGTGGCGCCACGCTGGCGGTAGCGCTTTTCGAGCTCTTGCTTGCCGATGAGGCTCTTGCCCTGTTCGATCAGCCGTTTCGATTCGGGGTCAACCAAACGCGAAGGCATGTCGCTGGGGTTCACCTTGTCGATGATCATGCCCACGGCCGAGGTGTTGTGGGTGATGGGATCGATGAGGATAAATGCTCCGGTGCTGCGGTTGCGGTGATAGGGATCGAACAGCAATGGTTTGGCCGAGGTGATGACCACACGTCCTATTTCGTTGAGGGCCAGGGCATTGGTTTCGCTTTGCTCAAGGGTGTTCACATCCACGCGGTAGCGGATCTGGTCGATGTGGGCTCGTGTGACGTTGTTTGCCTGTTTGATGAAAAACTGGGTAAAGGGGTCCATAAGTTTTTCGTCCATCCACACCAGCATGGCTTCGAACTGGCGCTCCACGCGGGGCAGGTTGTCGGGGTGTACCAGCATATCGCCGCGCGAAAGGTCGATCTCATCAGCCAGGGTGAGGGTGATGCTTTGGGGTGGGAAAGCATAATCCATATCGCCGTCCGGACCGATGATGCGTGTAACGGTGCTTGATTTGCGTGATGGCAGGGCCATTAATTTTTCGCCTTTACGCACAATACCTGAGGCTACCTTACCCGAAAATCCCCTGAAATCGAGGTCGGGGCGGAGCACAATCTGCACCGGAAAGCGAAAATCGTCGAAGTTGCGGTCGGAGCTCACGTGCACCGTTTCGAGGTAATGCAGCAGGCTTTTGCCGCGATACCAGGGCATTTTGTCCGAAAGTTCCACCACATTATCGCCCTTTAGTGCAGAGAGGGGAATGAAGTAAATATCGGGCAATGAAAGACGGGTGACGAACTTTTTGTAGTCGTCGCAGATTTTTTCAAACACTTCCTCGCTGTAGTCAACCAGGTCCATCTTGTTCACAGCCAGCACGATATGTCTTATTCCCAGCAGCGACACCAGAAAGGTGTGCCGGCGAGTCTGGGTGATGACGCCTTTGCGGGCATCGACGAGGATGATAGCCAGATTGGCGGTGCTGGCACCCGTAACCATATTGCGGGTGTATTGCTCGTGGCCGGGGGTATCAGCAATGATGAATTTGCGCTTGTTGGTCGAAAAGTAGCGATAGGCCACATCGATGGTGATGCCCTGCTCGCGTTCGGCCTGCAGCCCGTCGAGCAGCAGGGCGTAGTCGGTTTCGTCGCCGGCATGGCCGATGCGCTTGCTGTCGCGCTCCAGGGCCATGAGCTGGTCTTCGTAAATCTTCTTGCTGTCGAAAAGCAACTTGCCAATAAGCGTACTCTTGCCGTCGTCAACCGAGCCGGCCGTTAGAAAACGCAACAGGTCTTTCTGCTGATCCTGATCGAGGAAGGAGGAGATGGAACCGGGTGCTGGGTGCTGGGTGCTGGATGCTTGTTTCATTTTGCTCGATACTGGTGTTTTTTCAGACGATGAAGAGATTTGGGTTATGTATTCTGGATGATGTTAGCTTGATAGCACAGGAGGAGAGGAGAAATTTAAGTTTTCCACTCTTTTTCAACGTATTGAATGTATTTGTTGATGCGTTTTCCGAGCGTTTGGTATTCTTCGAGAAGCTGTTGCCACGATGGTTGATCCGGATAAAGCTTGACGATAATCATGATATGGCTAATGGTTTCGTCGCCCGATGCCTGTGCATAGGTCACGTATTTGACAAAATCCTGCTTGTAAGCTTTTCTTCCATAACCTTCGGCAATCTGAGCATATATACTTTTAGATGACCTGCGGACCTGATTTCCTGTTTCATATTTCTCAAACGAAGGCAATTCAAGACTGAGCAGGTGAACACGCACCGCAAGGTCAAAAGCCAACTGAAATATCTCTAATTCACGAAAACCAGACATATCTTTAACATCTAACAGCAATTATCAACAAATAGAGAAAGTTCCAAAACTAAATTCTCTGACTAACTAACACTTCTAAACCTTCACCCGGCACCTAGCACCCGGCACCCGGCACCTAAAAATACCCTTCCCTCTTTTTCTGTTCCATGCTGCCTTCCTGGTCAAAGTCGATCACACGGGTGGTGCGTTCGCTTTTGGTGGTAGTCATCATTTCTTCCACGATTTTTTCGATATTGTCGGCATCCGATTCCACTGCGCCGGTCAGTGGGTAGCAGCCCAGGGTGCGGAAGCGCACTTTGCGCATGGTAGCTTTTTGGGCAATATGGGCAGGCATGCGGTCGTCGTCGACCATGATGAGGGTGCCTTCGTGCTCTACAATGGGGCGTTCTTTGGCGAAATAAAGCGGTACGATGGGGATGTTTTCGAGGCGGATATACTGCCATATATCGAGTTCGGTCCAGTTGCTCAGCGGGAACACGCGTATCGACTCGCCCTTATGCACTTTGGTGTTGTAGATGTCCCATAGTTCAGGGCGCTGGTTTTTGGGGTCCCATTGGTGAAAGCGGTCGCGGAAGCTAAAGATGCGTTCCTTGGCGCGGCTTTTTTCCTCATCGCGGCGGGCGCCGCCAAATGCAGCGTCGAAGCGGTGTTTGTCGAGGGCCTTGAGCAGGGCCTGGGTTTTCATCACATCGGTATGCACTTTCGAGCCGTGGGTGAAAGGGCCAATGCCGGCAGCCAGTCCTTCGTGGTTGATTTCAACGATGAGCTCCCAACCGTTTTCAGCTGCATAACGGTCGCGAAACTCCACCATCTCGCGGAATTTCCAGGTGGTATCGATGTGCATGAGAGGGAAAGGCACTTTGCCGGGGTAGAAGGCCTTTTCGGCCAGGCGCACCATCACCGAACTGTCTTTGCCTATGGAATATAGCATTACCGGTTTTTCGAACGAAGCTGCCACCTCACGGATGACGTGTATCGACTCGGCTTCGAGCTCACGCAGATTGTTCAACGAGTAGTTCTGAATGTCCATCGGTAGTTATAATTTAACCTTTTATTCTGCCTGACGCGGAAAAGCCAGGAATGATGGGTTTTGCAAATCGGGTTTATTGTAAACCAGGGCCTGAGCTGGCTGATCAGCCAGCACCACTTTGCCTCCGGCGGCCAGAATGATGGCGTGGCCGGCGGCGGTGTCCCATTCGCTGGTTTGTCCGAACCGTGGATAAACATCGGCCTGACCTTCGGCCACCATACACATTTTGAGCGAGCTGCCGCGCGAGACGATGCGGATATTGTGGTGTTCGCGTTTTGCCCGATTGATGTAGTTCATTGTTTCTGTGGTAAGGTGCGATCGGCTGGCCACAATGGTAAAGTCGCTATCGGTGCGGGGTAGGGGCAGCTCAAGGGCTATGCGACGCAAAGACTGCAAATTGGGGTTGGCTTCAACATGGCCTGCAGCGTGATCGAGTCGGAAAGCTCCGGTACCGTCGGCCCAGTAAAGGGAGTCGGTTACAGGAGCATAGATGACACCCACTCTTGGCAAACGATTTTCGATGAGCGCAATATTCACGCTGAACTCCCCGTTTCGGTGAACAAACTCCTTGGTGCCATCGAGGGGGTCAACAAGCCAGAATTGTTCCCAGGTTTCCCTGATATGCCAGGGCACATTGCGTCCTTCTTCACTGATGACCGGAATGCCTGTTTGGCTAAGATATTGCTGAATGATATCGTTGGCACGGGTATCGGCCAGAGTGAGCGGGGTTTGGTCGGGTTTGATTTCCACTTCGAAGTTGGTGGCATATACTTCCATGATGGCCTTTCCGGCCTGTATGGCAGACACAATGAGTTGCTCGAGCAGTTCGGGAGTAATAGGTTTCATATGGCGGTTGTTTGTTCAGCTGAGTTTTGCAGCCTGCCTGCGAATGTCGTGCACAAGGCTGATGGAGGCTCGCGCATCGGCAATGCCGAAGCCTTTGCCTTCGAGTATATGTTTATAGCTCTGGGTGTGAAGGTCGGTAAACCCCTCGCTAAACTCGAACTCTTCACCATCGATGGTGAGCGAACGATAGGTGGTTTTGCCCTTCTGTTTTACCTCGTTGGGCAGGGTTTCGGCATTGATGCTCAAAAACCAGTTGACTCTGGCTCTTTCGAGCAATAGTTTTCCGGCAGCCCTGTCGTGGGTGTGTTGTGTGAGCACATTTTCTTTCACTCCACCGAAAATCCAGCTAAGCATATCAAAGAAGTGGACGCCGATGTTGGTGGCAATGCCGCCCGATTTTTCTGTTTGACCTTTCCAGGAGTAATGATACCACTTGCCGCGCGAGGTAATGTATTCGAGCTCAACATCGAACACCTTGCCGGGGTCGGCAGCAAGCACTTTTTCCCTGAGTGCCTGCACAGCGGGGTGGAGGCGAAGCTGAAGGATTGTATAAATGCGCTTGCCGCTTTCTCGCTCAATTTCTTCCAGGGCGTCGAGGTTCCATGGGTTCAGCACCAAAGGTTTTTCGCAGATGGCATGGGCCTCATTACGCAAGGCCATGCGGATGTGGGCGTCGTGCAGGTAGTTGGGCGAGCAGATGCCCACGTAGTCTACACGGCCATCTCCTTTGCGCCGTAGTTTATCCAGATGACGATCGAAGCGCTCGGGCTCAATAAAAAACTGCGCATCAGGGAAATAGCTGTCGATGATGCCCACACTGTCGAAAGGATCGAGGGCTGCAACGAGGATGTTACCGGTTTCGCGTATGGCTTTCATGTGCCGGGGTGCAATATAGCCGGCGGCGCCGATGAGGGCAAAGTTCAATGGTCTATCGTGATGCGACATTTAGGTTGTCTGTTCGTTGGGCAACAAAGATAAGCAAAAGGGGGAGAAGGGAAATTTGGGTGCCGGGTACTTGTTGCTGGGTGCCGGGATAAGAGAATTCAAAATTCAAAGATTCAAGACTCAAAATTGGTTGATTTTGTGGATGGTGAGGGGTTGGTCATCTCGGGCTAAGGAGCGATTCCACCGCGCGAACTAAAACTACTTAAACCTCCCAGAGCACCTATGACTTGATAAATTTTTGTGCTTTTGCTGGTCCAAAAGCACCAAAAGCATGTCCGCCTCTGGTGGAACCTTGCGCGAACGATGCTGCCTACCCACCCTGCAAAAACTGCGCAAATTCTGGTAAAGTTGTGGGTATGGCGCAATGATTCCATGTGTTCGCCTTCTGGAAAGTGGCGGGAGCGGATTGATTTTTAAAGATTCATTGTCCTATTGCACCATACAAACAGCCCGCGCTGCCGCACGGGCTGCTTTACCGGATTTGCAGCCGTTTTTGCATTCCCGCCAGCGTTTCCCGCCGTTTGCGCGGCCTGACCGCCCGGCCCGATGGCTTTTTCAGGGACGGGGGACGGAGGAAG
>JAJTAY010000005.1 GCA_021287165.1 Bacteroidia bacterium
GGCCATTCCCGCCTGATAAGCGCTATTTACCGCAGCTGCACTGGTTGCAACATTTTTACCTTCCACGAACAACATCGGTACCGCATTTACTGCATAATAAGTGCGACGCACTCCGCCTTCAGCAGTGTAGTAAGGATCTCCGGGAGAGGGCCAGCTCATCTGGTATTTAATGAGGGCAATATTATCACCGTTTTGGTTGACAAATGGATTGAAAACACTGCTGTTGAATGAAGCGCAGGGAGCACAGGTGGAACTTGTGAACTCTTCGAACAACGGACGACGCTGAAGGCTTTGTGTGGCAACGCCTATATTCTTGGTAATCATGTCGTTGGCAGGATTGCCGTCAGGTGTTTGTCCGTTGGGGTGCGAAACCCAAACTTTGAAAACATGATCGCCCGGCGCCGGGTTGAGCGGCTGCTGGGCAGTGAAGCTGTGCGTCTGACCCGTTGTGATATTCACACCCGTAATGTCAGTGGTGAAGACTTCTCCATCGTTGAGGCTCCAGTTCACTTTATAGCTGGTTATCGGATCGAGGCCCAGATTAACCATAACCCCCTGAATGGTTTTTTGGCCAAAGAAATAAGTGGGGACGTTTTGTGAGGCAAGTCCGGCATCCAACTGGGTGGGTACGAAAAGCTCGAAATCGTCGAACCACCAGTCATCGATGTTATAGCTGTTGCCGCTAAAGAACAGCGAGAACTGGAAAGTAGCGCTGTTTACATCGGCGTTTTCAATGATAATGAGTCTTTCCTGAGCCGGGGTGTCACCGGTTACGGTTTGTGTCCATGCGTTGTTCCAGGTGCCGGTTGAGCTGGCCCTTGTCGAAACACCGATCTGAAAGTTGGAAGAATAATGGTCGATTTTGTCTTTGAAACGAAGTACAACCTTCGACTGACCGCTTAGGTTTACTGCAGGTGAAATCAGTCTGGTTAGGGTGTTAAACTGCGGACTCCAGTTGAGCCTTCCCTCAGGCGAAACGCCCCCTGCATTGGCGGTCTGCGAAATACGCCAGTTGGTGTTTTGGCCAGAAACTGTCCAGCCTGCCGGCGGCCAGGTGCCGCTGCTGAAGTTTTCGGTAAGCATCACCTGTGCATTCAGCCCAAATGCCAGGAGAAGCGAAAAGAAAAGAGTAAAGATTTTTTTCATTTGAAAAGGTTTTGGTTGAATATTGCTAAATCGATTTACCTAGGGCGCTAAACTACATATTTTTTTGATTTCGTTGGGAAATCGTGAAGAGAATGCCGGAAAAATCAGCTTCGGAACATGATTATCGCAAAAAGCACCGCCAAAACAATATAGAGCATTAAAACGGCATACCGCTCCAGCTTTCTGGCATTGGAATGCCGATCCCATGATGCATCGAATCGCAGCATGATTTTGCGTAGCGGATCGAACATTAGATATCTGGTGGAATGCGCAAATTATTGATAAGGATCGGTTACCGGCAGCACATAATATTCACCTGTACGGGGATCTTTGTAAAACTTGGAATGGCCGTTTATTGATTCGATATTGGCATCGACACGGCCTTTGACAAAGACAGTGTTTTCCACCTCCACCACACCTTTAATCTCCATGGCCTGACTGGTGCTTACCTGTGTGGGCCTCAGCTGAGGCAATACGCCTGCGTTTTGGAGCACAAGAACCCAGATCCCGAGGGCAATCAGAATGAGGATCGAGCGGATAAAGCCATAATGCTGTTCCATGTTTACAACGATTTTTTGCTCTATTGGGTTAATTTGGTTGAATACTCTTTTAGAACCATCCTCCACCGAGTGCCTGGCGGAAAGGCCATGGAATGGCTGCGAGAATGATAACCAAAGCTACAATAAACCAGATAAATAGATATCTTGCTCCTGCAGAAGTTTCCAGCTTCTTCTTGCCTTTTATCCAGGCTATGGTGAGCAAAATAACGGCAATAAGCATCATGCTGATGTGCTCCACCAGATAAAAGCGCTGGAAAGTGTTCTTCATGGCAGCGGCTTCGAAATGTACCTTTGGGCTGAGGAAAAAATATAAGACAAGGCCAAGCAAGGTTTGAATATGCGCTATAATAACAGTAAGCTTTCCATAAAGCATTGTTTTTGTGCTCTTGCTACCCCTGTATCCTTCCATGAAAAAGCGATAGATCGCAAGGACAAATAATACAAGCAAGACCCACCTGAGTCCGGAATGAGTGTGTTCGAAGATGCGGTAAATGGACATAATATTAGTTGTTTGTAGTTTGCGCAAAAGTAAGCAAAAGGCAACACCTCGCTCTCAACAACAAAGGGGAGCTATTGGCTCCCCCTTTGCTGTTTAAGATTTTTTAAAGGTTTAGTTTTTTCTGGAGCGCTTTGGGTATTGCATCCCGGTGCACCATAATGCTGATGGTTTTCAGCTGAACGTAAGGCACTGAGGCATAAAGGTATCCCTTATATAGGTGATCTTCCGTACCCCAGGAGTTTTTAACCTTGTAAAACTTATTGCCTTTTTGGTCGGTTGCGGTGCCCACAATAAGCATTCCGTGGTCGTCGGTGGTTTCGTAGTTGTCGAATGTTTCCTGACGCATCTTCTGCGTTATTTTCTTTTCGGGCACCACCTGCTCGAAGCTATAGATAGATTTCTGCCGTTCGGCCGGTGTGAGGGCTTCCCATCGTTCTTTCTCGGTTCCACTCAAATCGGCCCGTTCTTCTTCCGGGACAACAGCCAGACCGTTCTTCCACGAAAAGCCTTTTTCGCTTACGTCGGCTGCCCAGGCTACCGTATAACCTTTGTCAATGGCATTGTCCAGCACCTGCATAAGCTCGTCCATGGGCAGGTTATAGCAAAGACTCCACATCCAGTTGTCGGGTATTTCGATGGCAAATGGCTGATAGAAATGGTGATGCGTGTATGACGTTAGCTCAATGTACTCTTCCGGCTTCACAGCCATTTCTTTGGCAAAGCTTATAGGATCGTAGGTTTTACCTTCCCACTGGAAGTTTTGCGGAACGGTGCCAAGATAGGTATCCAGAAGTGCTTCGAAGCCTTTGTGCCAGACAGGAGTTAGTTTGCGGTTTTTATTTTTGATAACCGCATCTGTGTATGCCTTAAACACTTCGTCCATTTCGCCGTGCACATGTTTTTCCTCGCCAATGACTAAGCCTGAATAAGCCTGCTCGGGCATCAATCCAAAATTGGCGGCTACCATCATCACATCACTGAATCCTCCGCCGGCAGCCATATTCAGATTGCCCTGAAGGCGAACATATTTGCGGGCTTTTTCCGAATAGGCGTTGCGCACCACAAACATTTCCGAAAGGTCAACGCTTTTACCTTTAATGCGCAAAATCTCGGCTTCGAGCAGCGCCTGACCCGAGAAACTCCAGCAAGTGCCCGAGCGGAACTGATTGGCCACGGGTGTGTGAGGAATTTCTTTTACGGGCGTAAAGACATATCCTTTTTGTTCTTTTTTTTCAGCGTCCTGAGCCACAGACAGATGCGGCAAGCTGAGCGCGAAAACGACGATCGTCGTTAGGGTTGATAGGAATCTTTTCATTGAATAATCTGGTTTTGATTTAACTTAACTGCTCTCAAAATTAATGACTATCAGCTTTGTATTTGAAGGTACTGATTTTTCGGACGAGATTTGGCTGTTTTCGTAAATAGCGCATAATTAAACAAAAAACAGAACCACGCCAGCCACGCTGATCAATGCGCCTATATAGTCGGCAGGTCCAATCTTTTGTTTCATTATGAGGGCTGAAGGCGGTATAATAAGAATAGGCACAATAGCCATGAGGGTGGAGGCAATGCCTGTAGTGGTAAACTTGATGGCTACCAGCGAAAACGAAACCCCCAAAAATGGTCCAAAGAATGCTCCTGCCGTTATGCCTGTCAATGCCTTTCGATCGTTAAGACTTTTCATTACCTTTCCAAGACGGCCGGTGAACGCAATGATTGCCAAAAATCCAAGAAAGCCGGTAATTATTCTTATCTGTGTCGAAGCAAAGGGGTCGTAATCGCCCATACCGATTTTGCTGAGTATTAATCCGCCAGCCTGACCCAGAACCCCTAAAAAAGCAAAAAGAATGCCTTTGGCCGGGTAACGCAACTGCATTTTTCCGCCATTTGGCCGGCTTACAACAGTGATGGCAATTCCGCAAACAGTAAGCGTCATACCAGCCAAATGCTGCAAACTCATATGCTCACCCAAAAAGATCCAGCCTAAAAAGGCTGTAACGGGCGGGACAAATGTCATGATAAGCATGGCAATGCGCGAGCTGATCAAACGATAGCTGGCAAACAGGAAATAATCGCCAAAAACAAATCCAACCAAACCCGAAAGGCTGAGGTAGATCCATTGCTGGTTTCCGGCGTCGAACGGCAGCGGCACGCCCCTGTGGATAGTAGTGAAAAGGGTTAGAAAAATGAAACCAAAAAGAAGTCGCGTGATATTGACGGGCAAAGAGCCGATGCGTTTGGTGGCCACCTCAAACGAAAGAGCTGTTATGGTCCAGAAAAGAGCGACAAGGAGGGCCGCCAATTCGCCGGCGTAGTTGTTGAGTATCATCAATTTGTTTTAGGCGGCAAAAGTAGATCGCTTTGACAGTCGCCTCAAGGAAGTTCAGCCAAAGGCATAAAGCGTAAAGTTAGTGATCAATTTTTTTTCGTTTGCCGTTTATCTGCGGCGGCTGGTGCTCCTGCGTGTTGTTGTTTTAATGCCCAGTACGCCCAATAGTCCGCGGGTAACCTCACGTATGATGGTAGTGGTTACAGGGCTTTTCATCACGGTTTCGAAGGTGCTGGGTTCGCGGCGGCCACCGCTTGTTGTTTTACTCGCAGGGGCGGGGGGCAGGCGTTCGCTTTCCGTTTGCTGGATTTTCCGTTGCAGCATTTCGAAGGCGCTGTCGCGATCGATGGTGTCGTTGTATTTGGTTACCAGCGAGCTTCGGCGAAGCAATTGCTGTATTTCGTCAGGCTTGAGTACGTCCATACGCGATTGGGGCGCGCACATCAGGCAATGCACCAGCGGCGTGGGATTGCCTTTCTCGTTAAGCACGCTCACGAGGGCTTCTCCGGTGCCCAGCGAAGTGAGCAGTTCGTCGGTTTTATAAAATTCCGAAACGGGATAGTTTTCCGCCGCCA
>JAJTAY010000006.1 GCA_021287165.1 Bacteroidia bacterium
AATGGAAAAACTACTATAATTCATCAAGCCAGAGATCCCTGAAATGAAATCTCCTACATTTGAAGTACCCGAAATAACAATGGCCATGCTATTGACTATTGCTTACAAAAATGTTCAGGGCATCTAACACTAAACTATACCAAACAAAAACCCAATTCAACAATATTCAACATTGATTAGTATGACCCAATTAAAGAAAATGTAACCCACAAACTGTAAACAAAATTCAGGACGAGTCAGATCAAAATTCAAAATTGGTTGAATTTGTGGATGTTGAGGGATTGGTCATCTTGTGCTAACGCGCGATTCCATCGCGCGAACTAATCCCACTGATCTTTCACAGAACACCGACAACGATTAAAACAAAGATAACTTCCTGTTCTTTTGCTTGATCAAAAGAACTATAAATCAAGGGCAAACGAGTTTTTCCTCCCCGCTCTGCAACAAGGACGCAAATCTATGTGAGGAGTGCATAACGGCATGCAAGAGATTGTTATGTAATATAAATGTGGCGGGAGTTGATCAGTATTTCCTAATTTTTTCGCAGCATGCCGTCATGCAAACAGTCCACGCTGGGGCGTGGTCTGCCTCACAAGATTTGCTGCCCTTGCTGCATTCACCCTGGGCGCACGCTCCCCGTTTGCCCTGGCCCGCGCGCCCTAACCGACGGTTTTATCAGTGACGGGGGAAGGGGAATTGAATTTAAAATTCAAAAATTCAGGATTCAACAATTCGTTAGATTTCAACGTTTAATGTTCAGGCTTTAAATTTTACCTTGGCTCTTTTTCCTTCTTCCTTGGCTCTTTTAAAGGCGGTTGTGAAATTGGTTTTGATTAGTACACTGTGGGTTCTCCAATCATAAAATTGGTTGAAAGGTTTAATTCAACCAGATGTTCGCTTGACCTTGGGTGAATGTGGTAGTAAATTCGCGCTGTTATTGGATGCCTTATGAACATTATTATCGCCACCGATTTTAGCGAATTCAACGATAACCTTTTGCCATACGCCATTGATTTATTGAAACATACGGGCGGCAAGGCCATTCTCTTTCACGCCTATACGGATCATGTGCTGGTGGGCGATCCCGGTTTGCCCGGTCTGATGGAATCGGAAGCTTATATGAACAGAGAACTCATGTCGGAACTGGAGGAGCAGTCCGTTAGATTGATGAAAGAAAAAGCTTCCTTATTCAGCGCTAAACTTGTTGAGGCTGGTCTGGGCAATGTTGCCCTGGAAACTGTTGTGAAAGGCGGAGAGCCTGAAACGGGATTGGCAGAGCTTGCTGCCGAACTTAATGCCAACCTGATCCTGCTCGGAACGAGGGGCAAAGGTCGCAAGGGATTTCTTGAAGGCAGTATGGCCCGCCGAATCATGGAGAAGGTAAGCATCCCGCTGCTCATCATACCCGAAGGATACAGCTACCGCGAAAACAATAAAGTGCTCTATGCCACCAGCCTGAACAAAAACGATGAAGCGGCCATCGAATTAATCCTCGAACTGCTCGAGCCTTTCGATCCAGAGGTTCATGTGGTGCATCTCCTGTGGGACATCCGAAAGCAGGAGCCGGTGCTTCGTCTGGAAGCCCTCAGGCAGCTCTTTATCAAGGAAGTCGATCTGGGGAAAGTGCGCTTTGCCCTCATTCCGGCACGAAATGCCCGCGAAGACCTGAAAACCTATTGCGCCGCGCACGACATCAGTATGGCATCGTTTATCGCCAACAAACGTTCCTGGCTCGATTATCTGATTCCGGACAAGGTGGGAAAAAACGATTTCTTTGCCCTTGGTATGCCTATGCTCACCTTCAGGTTCGATCAGGAAATGCGCCCCTGACTTGATTTATGATTGTAAATCTCAGAATACCAGTTGTTGAGTAATTTCCCGACGGCCTCGGGACTGTTGGCTGCCACAATGGGACTGCGCAAGGTTTCGGGCTTATATTTGGGATACTCATCGAGCATTCGGTTCATGGCTTCCGCCAATTGCTGCTCGTTGCGGGCTTCCACTAAAATTCCGTTGTGTTCGCCAATTAGTTCTGCAATTCCTCCTACCCGCGTTGCCACCACAGGCAATCCGCAGGCCAGAGCTTCGGGAATGACCACCGGCAGGTTCTCGTAATTGCTGAACAACACCATAAAATTGCCGGAAGCCAGTGTTTCGGCAAGTTTGGCGCCTTCCTGCAGACCTGTGAAAACGACTTTCTCTGCAAGTCCATACTTTTCCGACAGGGCTTTCATGGCATCGAAGTCCATGCCATCGCCTATCATAACGCATTCAAAATCATCGCGTTTCTGTCCGAGCTCTTTCAAGGCGCTGAGCAAGCCGGAGATGTTTTTTGAGCGATCTTCAAAGCAGCTGATGTGAACAATTCTCTTTAATCCATTCTGTTTAGTGGTCTGAGGACTAAACGTTTCAGTATCAACGATGTTGGGGATAATTCGGTAATCTGGGTTACGGAGCTTGTGGTATTGCATGGCTTCGGCCAGGTTTTGCGTTACCGTGGTCACCATCACTGCCTGTCGAACGAGCAATCGGGTCAGCCATTTTCTGGCAAAGCCGTTGAACTCGTCGCGGTCCTTGATGTAGCGCGACCAGTGCTCAGTGATCAGAAATGGGATTCCGTATCGCAGCTTGAGCCACCATGCTACCAGGGCCAGTCGGGTAAGCACATGCACATGGGTGATGTCGGGCAGGCCATACAGATCAATTATAGTTCTGATGCCCTGACAATTGGCACGGATAAAGCGCCAGAAGTTCAGCAGCTTGTTTTTCGACTGCCGGAAATAAACATTTATCGTAAAAAGATTTTGCTCATTGTTGCTGACGATCTCGTATAGCTGGGCCGCCCGCTCGTCGGCATGAACATAAACAATGGAGATGCGGTTGAATTTTGCCGCCGCTTCGGCATGACGACGGACGAACAATCCCGGCATCGGATCGTAACGATTTGGATACCAGCGTGGAAGAAATAAGATATGTAATGTATTCCCGTTCACTCTTTCACCCCCAATGCCTTATTAACATGAATGATAGCATGCTCCAGCCGTTGATTACCCTCCCCCTTGACGATTGCGTAGTTCCAGCCTCTTTTAATGAGTTCGTTTTCATAGCGTTCGAAGAGTTCCCGGCGTTTGTCGGGATGCTCACGCAGCGGATCGGGTTCCCATGCCAGATCGATGTCGCACAGCAGGTAAAGGTCGAATGTTTGCCTGTCGGTGAGTTGCGCAATCTTTTCAGGACACTGCCCAAAAACGAATTCGCTCCAAATTTTGCACACCAACATTTCGGTATCGGCAAACATAACTGGCGAATCTTTGGTCATGGTGTTGCGGATCAGTTGGTCCTGCCGTTGGGCAATATATTCAACATCAGCAAGTTCATATTTACGGCCCAGATTGTTGAGATAGGTTCTTGCAAATTCGGGAACCCAAAGGCAGCCAAAATAAACCGCCAGCTTCGATGCGAGCCATGATTTGCCGGTCGATTCCGGGCCGGTTACTGCAACCTTAAGCATAAACCGCCTCCTTTCGCCAGCGCATGAGTCCCATTACCGCCAGGATGAGAAATACAAAAAACTGAAAGCTTGTGAATATTAGTTCTTTATGATAATAAAGCGGAACCGAGACAATATCTCCAATTATCCAATAGATCCAGTTCTCCACTTTTTTTAGGGCCATCAGCCACATGCCCGTGATGAAGATAGCGGTGGTAAAGGCGTCAACATAGGGAACGGTGCTGTCGGTATGATGCCGGAGCACATATTGCATTAAGGCAAATGAGAAGGCAGTAGTCGCGAGTGCGATAAGGTTTAGCTTTCGCGAACTGAAGGTAACAGGCAATTGCTTATGTCCCGCGGAGGGTCGCAGCCATTTGTACCAGCCGTAAACGCTCATCACAAAGTAAACCACATTGATGAACATATCGGCATAAAGCCCGACCTGAAAGGTGATGGCCACATAGATGAGCACACTGATAATCCCGGTTGGAAAAACCAGAATGTTTACCTTCATGCTGTAGTAAACACTCAACAGCCCGAAAAAGACTGCGATAAGTTCGGGGATGCTGCTCTGCGCAATGTTGTGTGCAAGTAAATGCCAGAGATCAAAGGCTTCCATCCTTGATATTCAGGTCCTTATTGATGATCTTTAGCACGAATACGGAGTGAGGCAGCTCAAAAGAGCGACGAATTTCGGTGGTCAGGGCCGACATCACCGCTTCATAGCTGCCGAAAACCTGTGTGCTCATGCCGTTGGTAGCACACGTAATATTCTTGTGCTCATTCATCCGCTCAATGAAGTTTTTGATCGGAGGGATGAATTCTTCGTGAAGGGGATAATAACTTATTTCGACAGAAATATTCATTCAGCAAAAATTTGTGTAAAATTAGCGTTTCTGACGAATGCTGTTCAATCACCAATATTGAAATCATGGATCGTAAAGTCATAGTAATCGCGGTATTTTTTGGAGCGCTGGCCGTGCTTGCCGGAGCTTTCGGCGCACATGCCCTGAAGGATAAACTGAGTATGACCGACCTGCTCAATTTCGAAACGGCGGTGCGCTATCAGATGATGCATGCTCTGGCATTGCTGGGTCTTGGCGCGGCATGGCACAAGCTGAATATCAGTTGGGCACGTTGGGCCTTTCATGCCTTTTGGATAGGAATTTTGTGCTTCTCAGGGTCGCTTCTTCTGCTTAGCACCCGCGAACTCACAGGCTGGACACTTTCATGGATCTGGCCTGTAACGCCCCTGGGCGGCCTGATGATGGTAGCGGGATGGGTACTGCTCGGTGTGTCGGCATGGACGGCCGACGAACTTGAAGAGTGAAAAAAGAAGTTTTGTAAGGGCCGCCGTCGCTTGTAGGTGTATAACTTGTGGGCATTTAAAAGGAGCATAATCGTAACAAATAGAATTCTGGTTAATTGCTCAGATCTTAAACATGAGGCGCATAAAAGCCTGAAGTATCAAACTGGCCACAATTATGCGTACAGCCTGCTTTCTTGTCTCGCTATCTGCTTTTGCCCTTTGCAACCTGCTAAGCTTTTGATGTTGGCCACTTGGGAGTTTTCTGGTGTTGCGGCACGCGCGGCATAAAATCCGAAAGAAGACTAAAAAAAGGGTTGTCCAGCTGGACAACCCTTTCGCGTTTAACCAAAAATAACCCTTGACGATAAGGATTCATTTGGTGTGAATCCTTAGGGTTTTCTTATCGGCTACCTCACCACCACCATACGTTTGGTGATTGTTCCGTTGCTGGTGTGGATCTGTACGAGGTACACTCCGGCTTTCCAGTCGGAGGTATTCACCTTGAGAGTGGTTTCGCCCGAGAGCATAGCGTCGTTCACCACTACGCCCAGGGCGTTG
>JAJTAY010000022.1 GCA_021287165.1 Bacteroidia bacterium
GAATAAACTGCGTGTGCTTGCGGCTCAAACGCTCAACATTTATCCACAGAATACTTTCTAAGTCTTTCAGGCGGAAAGAAGCCAAGCCTGATTTGCGGGCAACAGCCAAAGCCAGGGCAGGGAACAAAACGAGGATACCCAGATTGAATTCATTTTTCCCCCTGAAGCCTGAACCTGCCTTTTCAGCAGCTGCCGGTGCGTTGTAAGCTGCTGCCGTTTTAGTCAAAATGTTTCCTTTCGGTCATTGTATTGTTGTTTAGAATACACGTTAATACCACTCGAGGGCAAAATCACATCGAAAATTTTAAGGAATTTTTAAAATATTTATGAAGGTAATGATAGTGTGTCTGTTAAATAGAAGATGTGTTTTCAGGAAGATGCCTTATGTAGCCTGAGAGCATTTTTTTTGTGTTCTTTCAACTAAACCAGCATCGAATTCAACCCACTTGATAAAACAAAAACCCGACACTTGATGCCAAGTATCCCTAATTTAGTATTTTATCCATTTTCCAGACTCATTTAAGCCGTAATCAGAGGTAATTTTAAAGATGTATGTGCCTTTGTTTAGCGAGGATGTATTTATAAGGTGTTCAGGGCCATGCAAAACTTTTTCAAGAACCGGCCTGCCCTGCGCATCAAAAAGATTGAATCTTGCAGCAGGATGTTGCACCGCAATACGGATGTGCATATCATCCCCTCCGGGATTTGGATAGATCAAAGTCTCTCTCATCTGAAATTCAGATGGCTTGTCAACACTTGATATTAATCCTTCATTATCGAGTTTGAGAAGTATTATGCCTGTTTGTTGATCTGCATTGTTATGATAATCATATCGCCATCCGCCAATTAAACATCCCCCATCTTTTGTTGAAATGATTTTTCCCATCACATAATAAGCATCCCCTCCATAAAAGCGCTCCCATCTCAAATTGAGCATACTATCCAATTGTAATAATACAAACCATGATGGTTGATGGGCAAAAAGTGGATTTTGTATGTTTAAATTTCTGGTAAACCCAACATAAACAGTATCCTTATGTTTAAGATCGATATTTTGAACAAATGCAGGAAAATCAACTGTATCGCTTTTGTTCCACCACTTCACCAACCTGTTTGTTGTATCCACAGGATGATACTGTTTACCAACAACAATAGTATAGGGATTCGGGCCACGAATATCTTTGCATGAAAAATAAAAACTAGTATCTGTATCCCATTTAAATCCAAAGCTAGATGTAAAATATGGCTCGATAGGATATGTGCCAATTATATTATATGAATCGTCAATTATCTCATATCTTCGCTTCAAGAGGTTAAATGTCCATAGCCGATTGTTATTCATAGGTTTCATTAGTTGATAAAAGCCGTCAGTTTGTTTAACATCCATTTCAATAAAATTTAAACTATCAAATGAAGGTGAAAAGACAAACAGATATTGAGTATAAAACAAATTTCCCGGTTTTCGGTAGGCTCCGGTAAGATAAGTTTTGTCATGTGTCCTTGTAATGTGACCTAACCCATGAGAATCATACTCCGCAGGGAAACGAAATATTTTATCCGTCCCACCATGCAGCGAAATATGAATACCTGATTTTACGAACCTGGAATTGCTGAATTTATGAAAACTATGAACTTTAGCTAAGATGCTTTCATTGTCTTCTATAACACCACGAAAGTGTACATCCCTGTCTTCTATATCCAAAACACTTTGTTCAATTATTTCTCCAAAAGAATTTAATCTCATATTTATTGAAGATCCAATTAAGAAATTGTTTGCCGGATATTTGCTATATCCTAAATAAATATCCCCGTTGGTGAGTTCATAGATATCACAGAAATACTCGTGCATTGGGGTGTCGAGAAGCTTCATCCATGTGTTTTGAGAGTAAGATAAAATTGGAGCAAAAAATACTATGAGAATTGTGGCAACTTTTTTCATAAGAGTCATTTCTAATGGCTACAACTGGGCGTGTAAATTTATCATTCAAAACTTTTTACCAGGAAATTGATATGCTAATCTGTGTAAGGCAAAGGTATTTTAACACCATAAGTTACTTTATAATTATGAAAATACCGCTGCATTCCAACCCATGGTATAAGGTCGTCTGTTATCTCCACATGTGAGAACTCTTTTCCCTGTGGTCTAAGACCTTCGTTGTAGTTGTTGATAATCATATGCGACTGCAAAAGATAATAGTTAAGTGTGTCTGCTGTGAGGCAATTTTGGGCAGGATAATTCCAGCCCAGATATAGCCTTTGGTTGAAGTAGAAGCCATCGGTATACCTTGTGGTGAGGTTAATAAACACATATGGTTCGGCGTATTGTACTACGGGGTAATTTAGTTTTCTCTGCATTTCGTCCGAGGCATCCGAAACGCCTAGCATGGTACCTTTGCATTTTCCTGCTGGTGGTTGTCCGTGGTGCTGGCCCAGAGTGCCCCACTCCAATCGTCTCCAGCCTTGAAAGGCAGGTATAATCCTGCAATCAGGTTTAAACCATAGACGGCTGTCATGCTCAAATGAGCCGTGTTGCCCTGGATGCTGTCGATGCGCAAGTCGGCCAGTTTGAGAAAGTTTTCAGCGCCTTCCATCTGCAACATGGCTTGGATGATGTCAGTTTTCATGTTGTTGTAAAGTGCTGCCAAATGACTAAGGCTGGCCAATCCATTGCTTAGGTACAAGGTGTAGGTGTATTGCTGAAGCTCGAATGATGCATACCATTGGTCGGCCCTCGCATTACGGTAATTAAGCAGGGCTTCGGCATACCAAACTGCTGAGTCAATTGACAGGCTTTCGCCTGATTTATAGTTGTTTGTAATTTTCGTTTCAATGGTCTGCAACATTTTAACCAGCTGCTGAGCGTTATTGTCGGTTCCGGTCAGTGTTGGCGATTCAAGGGTTTTATTGCAAGATGTGTTTAAACCCAGCATTAAAATTGCTGTGTAAAGTGGAAATTTTAGGAGTTGATGTTTCATTGGATATTTTATTGAATTATAACAAGGGCAACAAGAGCTTATTAAAGGCGGCTTCGGCATGTTGTAAGCGGCCCACCTCAGTCGAACGTATTCTTTCCCAGCCGGAAAATATGCTTAGTGGTGCAAAAGGGAATAAACTGCGTGTGCTTGCGGCTCAAACGCTCAACATTTATCCACAGAATACTTTCTAAGTCTTTCAGGCGGAAAGAAGCTAAGCCTGATTTGCGGGCAACAGCCAAAGCCCGGGCAGGGAACAAAACGAGGGTAGCTAAATGGATCTCGTTTTCTCCCCTGAAGCGTGAACCTGCCTTTTCAGCAGCTGCCGGTGCATGGTAAGCAGCTGCCGTTTTAGTCAAAAGTTTCCTTTCGGTCATTCAATTGTTGTTTAAAACACACATTAATACCACTCGAGGGCAAAATCACATCGAAAATTTTAAGGAATTTTTAAAATATTTTTCAGAGCGTTGATAATGAACGTCTTGCAAATGCTAAAAATCCAGCCTTGTTGCCGGCCCCAGGCCAAAACGTACTGAAGCCGGGCGCGGCTTGCAGGGAGATTTCTGGAAAAATATGAGTATGTAAAAAGGGAGATCTCACCCAGTGAAACAGAAATAATTGGTAATGGAAGATAACCTCAAGGAAAAGCATCGTTGATGGCGATTCTACCTTGCATTCAACAATGCATTAAAAAAGCCTCCTGTAAAGGGGGCTTTTTTGTATCGTGTGCCTGTCTGAATTTCAGAAAGAAAAATTTCAGTCGGCCAGCACAATGATTTTGTTCTTTTTCACTTCGAGCACTCCGCCTTTGATTTCGAAGTATTCGGTGGATTTATCAGCCGACGAAACCACTTTCACCCGACCTTTGCCTAAGGCGGCAATCATGGGGGCGTGGTTGTTCAGTATTTCGAAAAGTCCATCCAGGCCGGGCAGTTGCACCAGTTGCACTTCGCCGGAAAAGATGGTGGTTTCGGGGGTGATGATTTCCAGTTTCATGGCTTGCGGCTCGGTGTTTAGGCTTTGCTTTCGGCCAGCAGTTTTTTACCTTTTTCGATGGCTTCTTCGATGGTGCCCACAAGGTTGAAGGCAGCTTCGGGATATTCGTCCACTTCGCCGTCCATGATCATATTGAAGCCTTTGATGGTGTCGTCGATGGAGACCACGCAACCGGGGATGCCCGTAAACTGTTCGGCCACATGGAAGGGTTGCGACAGGAAACGCTGCACACGGCGGGCACGGTGCACGATGAGCTTGTCTTCTTCCGAAAGTTCGTCCATACCCAGGATGGCGATGATGTCCTGCAGTTCCTTGTAGCGCTGCAGGATGTTCTTCACGCGCTGGGCGGTTTTGTAGTGGGCTTCGCCCACGATGTCGGGCGTGAGGATGCGCGATGTGGAGTCGAGCGGGTCAACGGCTGGATAGATACCCAGCTCGGCAATTTTTCGGTTGAGTACGGTGGTGGCATCGAGGTGCGAGAAGGTGGTGGCCGGAGCGGGGTCGGTGAGGTCGTCGGCTGGCACGTAAACGGCTTGTACCGAAGTGATTGAGCCTCGCTTGGTGGAGGTGATACGCTCCTGCATGATACCCATCTCGGTGGCCAGGGTGGGCTGATAACCTACGGCCGAGGGCATACGTCCCAGCAGGGCCGACACTTCGGAACCTGCCTGGGTGAAACGGAAGATGTTGTCGATGAAGAAAAGGATGTCGCGCCCATCGGCTTCGTCTTCGCCATCGCGGAAATATTCGGCCATGGTGAGACCGCTCAGGGCCACACGTGCACGTGCTCCCGGAGGCTCGTTCATCTGACCAAACACCAGCGTGGCCTGCGACTCCTTGAGCTGGTTGTAGTCAACCTTGCTCAGGTCCCAGCTGCCGGCTTCCATGCTGTGCAGAAATTCGGGGCCGTATTTGATTACGCCCGATTCGATCATTTCGCGCAGCAGGTCGTTGCCCTCGCGGGTGCGCTCGCCCACACCGGCAAACACCGACATACCCGAATAGGTTTTGGCAATGTTGTTGATCAGCTCCATGATGATCACCGTTTTGCCTACGCCGGCACCGCCAAACAGACCTACCTTACCACCTTTTGCATAAGGCTCGATGAGGTCGATCACCTTGATGCCGGTGTAGAGCACTTCCGACTGGGTGCTCAGGGTGTCGAACTTCGGGGGTTTACGGTGAATGCTGCTGCGCTTTTTTGAAACAACAGGTTTCAGGCCGTCAATGGGTTCGCCGATTACGTTGAAAAGGCGGCCTTTGACGTCTTCGCTGGCGGGCATCGAGATGGCCGTTCCCAGCGATTTTACCTCCATATTGCGGCGCAAACCGTCGGTCGAGTCCATGGCGATGGCGCGCACGGTGTTTTCTCCGATATCCTGCTGCACTTCGAGGATGAGTTTCTCACCGTTTTCGCGGGTAACCTCGAGGGCCTCGTAAAGGTTTGGTAATGTTACGCCGTGGTCAAAGCTTACGTCCACCACGGGACCGATAATTTGCGAAATGCGTCCTTTGGATTGTGTGCTCATCGAAAATAGCTTGGTCATTTTTGGAAAGTGCAAAAGTAGGTAATTGCACCGGAATAATAAAAGGCAAAATGCCCCTTCTGACTATATTTCAGCCTGTTGTTAGGATTTTTTACAATCCTTTGAGAAATCTGCGTTCAAAAAGCAGCAGCCAAAGCACCCCTGTGGTAATGGAGGCATCGGCTATGTTGAACACGGGCCGGAAGAAGATGAAATAATCATCGGGGCCGAAGATGAAACCGGGCATCCATGCAGGGGCCTGCGCCTTTTGGATCATGATGATGGGGAAGTAAAACATATCCACCACGTGGCCGTGAAGAAAACCGGCATAACCGCCTCCTTCGGGCATAAAGGTGGCCACGGTGTGCCAGCTGCTTTCGGAAAAGATGAGGCCGTAGAACATGCTGTCGATGATATTGCCAAGCGCTCCGGCCAGAATGAGGGAAATTCCGAGCAAGGGGCCGAAAGCGGTTTGCCTGCGCGTCAGCTTCCAGAGGTAGATGCCTATGGCGATGGCTGCCGCGATGCGGAAGAGGCTGAGGGCCAGCTTACCCCACTCGCCGGCAAACTGCAGTCCGAAGGCCATGCCCGGGTTTTCTGTAAAATGAAGTACAAACCAGTTTCCGGCCACGTTAATTTCCTGGCCGATGGTCATGGTGAGCTTGATATAGAATTTGAGTGCCTGATCAAGGAGCAGCACAAGAAAGATGATGAGAATCGGTTTTTTCATGCTATTTTATGGCAATACAGTAAACTAAACCCCGGCCATTGGCTGACCGGGGAGTTGAGTATCACATCTTTTGGGGCCAACAATATCACTTGCTGCCCTGCTGAAGTTTGGCTTCGATGCTAAGTGTGGCGTGGGGCACAATACGCAGGCGCTCTTTGGCGATGAGTTTACCTGTTGCGCGGCATACGCCGTAGGTTTTGTTTTCGATGCGGATGAGCGCATTTTCCAGATTTTGAATGAACTTCTGCTGACGGGCAGCCAAACGTCCGTTCTCTTCTTTCGAAAGCACCTGATAGCCTTCTTCGAGCACTTTAAAGGTAGGCGATGTATCGTTGGTGCCATTCTCACCATCGGCGGTGAGGGCTTCGGTAAGCAATTTCAGGTCAGCCCGGGCTTTTTCGAGCTTCTTTAATATGATTTCCTTGAATTCTTCCAGTTCCTCATCCGAGTAGCGGGTTCTGTTCACCTCAGCCTGCTCGATTTTTTCGTTCTCTTTCATTACGGTAAGTGTTATGTTCCTTCAACTTTATGAACGCCGATTCATCACGTGAATCCGGTATAAATTTAAAGCATTTTAAAATACTTCGCTATAAAATTGGCAGCTTATCCTTCGATTTTCTGAATGGATATCCTGGCGCTGATATCGTCGGTGAGTTCGGTTTCGAAAACATCGCTGCCTTTCAGCTCCGGTGTCCATTCAACTTTCGACAGGGTTTCGGCGCTCACATAATCGATGCATTCATTCACCGCTTCGGCCAGCTCATGAGGTCCGTCGACGTTCAACACAATATGATCGGTCACTTCGAAGCCGCGATCCTTACGCAGGTTTTGTACACGGTTCACCAGTTCGCGCGCAAGACCTTCACGATACAGCTCAGGGCTGATGTTCATGTCCAGCGCAACGGTGAGCCCATCGGCAGTGGCCACCGTCCAGCCCGGGATGTCTTCGGTGATGATTTCCACATCGGCCAGCTCCAGTTCAACCTGCTGATAATCTATGTCAAGCAGCAGTCTGCCACTTTGCTCAAGGGTGCGGATATCGTATTGCGAAAGGCCAGCCAGCCTTACGGAAATGTCTTTCATCAGTTTGCCGTAGCGCGGCCCCAGCGTCTTGAAGTTGGGCTTTACCTTCTTGATCAGCACACTGTTGTCGGCTTCCAGATAAACGGCTTCCTTAACATTGACCTCTGATAGAATGAGGTTTTCCACGGCCTTGAGCTGCTGCTTCATTTTGTCGTCGGCCACCGGAATCATGATGGTTTCCAGCGGCTGACGTACCCTGATATTGGCTTTTTTTCGCAGCGACAGGATCATCGACGAGAAATGCTGTGCCATGGCCATGCGGTCTTCCAGGTCGCGATTGATGAGGGCTGCATTGGCTTTCGGAAAGTCAGTCATGTGCACCGACAGGGAGGCGTTGCGCTTCGAAACCTCGTTGAGGTCGCGGTAGAGCTGTTCCGCGAAAAAGGGTGCGATGGGCGCAGCCAGCATGGCGATGGTTTCCAGACAAGTATAGAGGGTCTGATAGGCCGAGATCTTGTCGGTGCTGTATTGTCCTTTCCAGAAACGGCGGCGTGAAAGCCGCACATACCAATTGCTGAGGTTTTCGTCCACAAAGTCCTGAATGGCTCTGCCGGCACGGGTTGGCTCGTACTGGGCATAAGCTTCATCAACGGTTTTGATCAGCGTATTGAGCGAGGAGAGAATCCAGCGGTCGATTTCGGGGCGCTCTTCGTGCGGCACTTCGGCTTCGCTGTAGTTGAAGCCGTCGATGTTGGCATAGAGTGCAAAGAAGGCGTAGGTGTTGTAGAGCGTTCCGAAAAATTTTCGACGCACTTCGTCGAGACCGCTAAGGTCGAACTTCAGGTTGTCCCAGGGCTGCGAGTTGGTGATCATGTACCAGCGGGTGGCGTCGGGGCCGTATTTTTCGATCGTTTCGAAGGGGTCGACGGCGTTGCCCAGGCGTTTCGACATCTTATTGCCGTTTTTGTCGAGCACCAGTCCGTTGGAAACCACCGTTTTAAAGGCAACCGAGTCGAACAGCATTACGGCTATGGCATGCAGGGTAAAAAACCAGCCACGGGTTTGATCTACGCCTTCGGCAATGAAGTCGGCCGGGAAATACCGGTGGAAATCTGCTGCAGCTTCGAACGGGTAGTGAAACTGAGCATAGGGCATGGCACCCGAGTCGAACCAAACGTCGATGAGGTCGGGCTCGCGGTACATGGGTTTGCCCGAGGGCGAGCGCAAAATCACGCGGTCAACATAAGGCCTGTGCAGGTCGAAAAGGTTGTAGTTGGCTTCGCTGTTGTCGCCTTCTGCAAAGGTTTCCAGCGGATTGCCGTCCATCAGTCCATGGGCCACCGATTCGGCTATGGCTTGTTTCAGTTCGGCTACGGAGCCTATGCAGCGTTGTTCGGTTTTGTCTTCGGTGGCCCAGATAGGCAGAGGCACACCCCAGAAACGCGAACGCGAGAGGTTCCAGTCCACTAAGTTTTCGAGCCAGTTGCCAAAGCGTCCTTCACCGGTGGCTTTGGGTTTCCAGTTGATGCTGCCGTTGAGTTCGAGCATACGTTCGCGGAAGGCCGTGGTGCGGATAAACCAGCTGTCGAGCGGATAGTAGAGCACAGGTTTGTCGGTGCGCCAGCAGTGAGGATAGCTGTGCACATATTTTTCGATACGGAAGGCCTTACCGTCTTTTTTGAGCATTACCGAAAGATCCACGTCGAGGGTGGGGGCATCGGCAGCGAGGGTGGCATCGTATTCGTTCTTCACATAACGGCCTGCATATTCGGAATAGGTTGCCGTGTTTACGTATTCCGCAACAAAAGCGGAGTCTAGGTCGTCGATGCGGTAGAAACGGCCCTGCAGGTCAACCATAGGGCGTTTTTGTCCGTCGCGGTCGATGAGCAGCAGGGGCACAATGTCCGTGGCTTTGGCCACGCGATCGTCGTCGGCGCCAAAGGTGGGAGCGATGTGCACAATGCCGGTACCATCGCCGGTGGTAACGAAGTCGCCGGTGATCACCCTGAAGGCGTCGCCCATGGGTTTTACCCAGGGGATGAGCTGGTGGTAGCGCAGGCCTTCGAGCCAGCTGCCTTTCACGGTTTGCAGGATGCTGTAGGGAATTTTCTTGTCGCCGGGCTTGTAATCGTCGAAGCCGGTGTCGGCCATTTTCTCGTCGAAATAGTTGTGCACCAGGTCGTTGGCCAAAATTACCCTTACGGGTTGACCGGTATATGGGTTAAAGGTTCGTACTACGGCGTAGTCGATATCAGGCCCCACGGCCAGGGCTGTGTTGGAGGGCAGTGTCCAGGGTGTGGTGGTCCAGGCCAGAATGTAAGTGGGCAATTCGGGCAGGGGCAGGTTGTTGAGCCGCTCATCGGGGAGCAGGGCAAATTGCGCGGTGATGGAGGTATCTTTCACATCGCGGTAGCAGCCGGGTTGGTTGAGCTCGTGGGTGCTAAGGCCCGTTCCCGCCGCAGGCGAGTATGGCTGAATGGTGTAGCCTTTGTAAAGCAGTCCCTTTTCGTAGAGTTTTGACAGGAGATACCAGACGGTTTCGATGTATTTGTTGTCGAAGGTGATATAAGGGTTATCCAGATCCACCCAATAGCCCATCATGCGCGTAAGCTCGTCCCAAAGGTCTTTGTATTTCATCACCTCCGAGCGACAGGCTTTGTTGTAGTCTTCCACGCTGATGGTTTTGCCGATATCTTCCTTGGTGATGCCCAGGCTTTTTTCTACGCCGATTTCAACAGGCAGCCCATGGGTGTCCCATCCGGCCTTGCGCTCCACAAACCTTCCTTTTTGTGTCTGGTAGCGGCAGAAAATGTCTTTAATTGCACGCGCCATCACATGGTGTATGCCCGGAACGCCGTTGGCCGAAGGGGGTCCTTCGTAAAACACGAAAGGCTCACCGTTTTTACGGTTTTCGAGCGACTTGCGGAATATGTCGTTTTCTTCCCACCAGGTGCGCATCTCCTTGCCCGTCTGGTTGAGGTCGAGTTGGCGGTATTCTCTGTATTTCAGCGTCATCGGCTGTCAAGTTTTAGCTGGATAGGTTTGCGGAAATTGGCTGCAAATGTATGAAAAAAGCCTGTTTCCGGGCTTTGGGAAATGCGCGGTAAGGCTTTATTGAAGTAGTGTTAAGGTTTAGCGGATACGCTTGAGCATGCTGATTTCGGCAGGCGTAAGGAAGCGCCAGTGTCCGCGGCTCAGTTTGAGCTTTGTTAGTCCTGCAAAAACTGCCCTGTCGAGCTTCACCACTTCATAGCCGAGGTGCTCAAAAAGTCTTCTGACCACGCGGTTACGACCCGAATGAAGCTCTATGCCTACTTGTTTATGGCTTTCATCCTCAGCCACATAGTCCACGGCATCCACCTGAACCACTCCATCCTCCAGTTCAACCCCTTCAGTAATTTTTCTCAGGTCGTTGCGGGTTAGGGGTTTATCAAGCCACACATGGTAAAGCTTTGAGGCGCCGTGCGAAGGGTGAGTTAGTATTTTGGCCAGATCGCCGTCGTTGGTGAGCAGAAGCAGTCCCGTGGTATTGCGGTCGAGGCGGCCAACCGGGTAGATACGCTCTTCGCAGGCTCCCTGAACAAGTTCCATCACGGTTTTACGTTCGTAGGGATCGTCGGAAGTGGTAATGTATCCTTTGGGTTTGTTGAGCAGCACATAGCGCAGTCTTTCACGACGAATCACCTGTCCTTCAAATTCCACTTTGTCGTTGACATTTACCCTGCTTCCCAGCTCGGTAACGATCTGGTCGTTTACTTTTACCACTCCGGCCTGAATATATTTGTCGGCGTCGCGGCGCGAGCAGATGCCGGCATCGGCCAAGTATTTGTTGAGCCTGATAAAGCCCGACTTGTCCCTGCGCTCCATCCCTTCGGTGAGCGGTTTGTTTTTGGAAGGTCTGTTTTTTGGCCCGCCAAAGCCGCCCGATTTTCCAAAACGATTGCCTGAAGGACGATCGCCGAATTTCCGCTCCCTCTTCCCAGTTGGCGAATCTGTTCTTCTTTCGTCGGTTTCCGGTCTGGAGGGTCTTGGTCCGGTAGTTTTATTAAATCTGCCGTATTGCTTTTGGGCTGCTCTTTCGTCTGTATTGCCGTAGCCTTCAGTTTTGGGTCTTCCACCGGTTCTGCCTGAAGAAGAGAATGGTTTTCCGGCGGGTCGGTCCGTACGTTTTCCGGCCGGACGATCGGTGCTGTAGCCTGATTTGCCAGAGGACGAATAAGGTTTTCCGGCAGGCCGTTCTGTACGTTTTCCGGCAGGCCGTTCAGCACTGTAGCCAGTTTCTCCGGAGGATGAGAATCTTTTTCCGGCCGGTCTCTCCGACCTGTTTCCTGCAGCGCGTTCGCCTCCGAAACCAGATTTGCGCCCTGGTTTTGGCCTGCTGTCTTCCATGGGTCGTTCGTCCCCGCTGCGCGTATTGCGACGGGGTCTTTCGGATTGTTGCTTTTTCGATGCCTCAATCTCAGCCCGTTTGGCTTCGCCGGGTATGCGTGGTCTTCTTTCGCCCGGTAGACGGCCGGAGTTTTGTTTTGCGCTCATTTTCAGCTTTTTTGGCCGGCAAAGATACGAAAAAGGCGGGTGACAAATTAATTGGGATTTCGAAATCCCGATATAAGCCGAAATGATCGATTTCGAAAATGAATAAAGATGCTTGCAGTTTCGAAAATCATTGATGTTGCGATCGGCAAACAAATTGCTTTATTGCTTGATTTTGCCCCGTGAATTACGTAATTTTATTTTGCCTAAGGCCGACATGGTTTGGCCCTAAGAGAAAACTTAAACGGTTATTATAAAGTAAATCAATATATGGACGACAACAATTCCACCCCTTTAACAGAAGCTGTCAAGGAGAATTTTGTGGTGATACGCAACCTTTCGTACAGCCGAGCCCTGCTGCTCAAGATGAGGCTGGAGATGGAAGGGGTGCAGAGCTATATCACTCATATTCATCAGCCGGAAATAGGGGTTGACCTTAATATTCCAGAGGCCGATGCATCGAAGGCGTATCAGCTGCTCGACGAGCTAATGCATGCTGCCGGGGCAGAAAAGGAGGCTGTGGTGCAAAAGATGCGCGGCCTGAGACGCATTCTGGTGCCGGTCGATTTTTCGGAACTCAGCATCAAGGCCGCGCATTATGCCCTTGAGCTTGCGCGAACCCTCAAAGCCGAGGTCATGTTGCTCAATGTGTGGTTCAATTCGGCCAATCAGGGTTTTGTTTTCAACGAGATGTTTGCTTTTCAGCTCAACGTGGAGGAGCTCTTGCGCGAGCAGGAACAGGAGGCCCAGGCACAGATAGAAGACCTTGCCACCGAGCTTCGCAAGCGCGTGCGCGACGAAAAAATGCGCGGCGTGAAAGTTGATTTCGACCTGGTGAGAGGAGGCCCGGTGGAAAGCATTCTTGCCTATGTGCAGGACTATCAGCCCGGAACACTGGTGATGGGCACCCATGGCAAGCGGCGCGAAGGTCTTGCGCTGCTCGGAAGCACTACGGCAAAGGTTATCGAAAAGTGCCCGGTGCCCGTACTGGCCGTCCCATGGGGTTATGATACAGCCAACTTCAGCGCCCCGCGTCATGTGGCTTACCTCACCCGCTTCGACGAAAACGATATGCAGGCCATTCACCGTCTGGTGGCCTTTGTCAGGCCTTTCCACGTGAAGGTTTATTGTGTTCATCTGCATCCTGAAGACAGCCTCAAACTCGACAGTCTGCGCATGAAAAAACTCAAGGATCACTTTGCCGAGGCCATCACCGACGTAGAGATAGAGTGCGGACTCATTGAAACTGAGGATGCCGTAGAAGGCCTGCTCGATTTTGTGAAGGAAAAGCAGATTGATGTGCTGGCTCTCATTTCGCGCAAGCGCAACATCATTGAACAGTTGCTAAAGCCCAGTCTTACACGTAAACTATTGGTCGGCAGCGATATACCTCTGCTCATTTTCCGCGAAACGGAAAACGCCTCGTGGATTGCCTCATAAAACCGAGCCGCGGCACCGGTCGCGGGCAAGCAAACCCAAAAGCCCGGTTACCGGTAAGATGATTAAGGCGATAAATGTTAACTGCCATCCGGCAAAATAGGCCGAAAAGGCATATAAAAGCGCGATGTAAACCAAAGGAGCTCCGAAGGCAAAAGCTGCCAGACGGATGGACGACATCCAGTGCGGGTCTTTGACTACGGCGTTTACTATTAGGCGAATAAACCAGAGAGCCGGCAGATGAGGCAGCAGAAGTAAGGCTGAGGGCAGACACCAGATTTTGTTTGACCTGCGTTTTTTTTCCGTTGTCTGTTGATGTTCAGGTATGTATTCAGCTAAAAACTTTTGATCGCCTTGGAGTCTTTCCTGCAAATTAGCCGCACGTCCGGGCCTCGCCAGCATGGCCTCGCGTTTGGCTTCGTAGGCCTCGGCGGGCTGTATGTCGACCATTAAAGCTGTTATGCGCTCCTTTACTTCATTCATCAGGGCAGTTGTGGCTCTGCCGGGCTCACTTTTGTAGGTCTCATAATATTCCGAAGACCGGATCGGTTTGCCGAAGCTGATCAGCAGGTCGGACCAGGCAGAAAAAACATCCTCATACTGAAGCCCAACGGGCACGATTTGCACATCGGTCTGGCCCCCGGTTTTATCCATGGTGGCAAACACAATGCGTGCAAGGCCTTTCTGCAGTGGCCTCAGTGCCCAGCGGCCGTCGTGGTTGCCTTCGGGGAAGATGAGGATGCACTGGTTGTGCTGCAACAATTGGCTGCAGGTTTCGAGGGTTTCGTCGTTGCGTTTCATTGCGGCCATGCCATCGCGAAAACGGTAGATGGGAATCATCTGCAGTTTGTTCAACAAATAGCGCACAAACGGGGAGCCAAATACGCTGGCCCGTGTCAGAAACCAGGGATTGCGTGGGCTTGAAGCTGCCACAACAATGGCATCCATAAATGCATTCTGATGGTTGATGGCAAAAATGACCGGTCCTGACCGTGGCACGTTTTCTCTTCCAACAATTTTGAGTCTGCGATAGTAGAGCCTAAAGACAAGAGGAAGATACAATTTCAGGAAGCGGTAAATCAGTCCGGGTTTATAGGTCATCACACAGCATATTAGCCCGGGCGAAGTTAGGTTTTTATAGGTTGATTACAAAAAACTGTCAATCAGTCGGCTTCCGGAAGGCTTAAAACAAAGGTTGAACCTTGTCCTTCTTTACTCATAGCCGAAAGGGTGCCGTTGTTGCGTGCGGCCAAATCCCTGCAAAGAATCAGACCAAGCCCCGAGCTGGCTTCACCCTCGGTGCCCCGGCGGGAAACTTTGGAGTCGATGCGGAAAAGATTCGCAAGTATTTCTTCACCTATGCCGATACCTGTATCCGAAACAGCAACGGAAACCATGCCTTTATCGGCAGGATAATTATGAAGGCTTATCTTTCCGCCGCGGGGCGTAAACTTTAACGCATTGGAAATCAGATTTCTAAGTATGGTCGTGGTCATTTGATAATCCGCAAAGGCATGCGTCGAAAGGCTGATTTTATTTTCGAGGGCAATATTTTTTTGTGTGGCCAGACTTTGGTAAACCCGGACAACGCTATCGGCAACACCTGACAGATCGATGTTTTCGGGTTTTGGTTTAAGCGTTCCAAGCTGCAGCTGTGCCCAGCTGAGCAGGTTTTCGAGCAGTTTGTTGAGCTGACGGGCCGAATCGGCCATGGTGGAGATAAACAGGGCTGCTTCTTCGGTAGTGAAGTTTTTAATATTGTTTTCGAGCAACTCGGTGCCAGCCAGAAACCCTGCCAGAGGTGCCCGAAGATCATGCGATAGAATGGAAAAGAAGCGATCCTTTTCTGCAATGGCTGTTCTCAGTTTTGAGGCTTCCTGCGAAATGAGTTCATTTTTTCGCTCAAGCTCCGTACTTAGTTCCTTTAAGGCATTATTTTTTTGTTCAAGCTCTTTCCTGTTGCCTTGCAGTTCGAGCTGCGTTTTTATCCTTGCCAGCACCTCTTCACCTCTGAAAGGTTTGGTGATGTAGTCGACTGCACCCAGCCGAAAACCTGTTACAATGTCGCTGAGTTCGCTCTTTGCCGTAAGGAAGATAACGGGAATGCCTACGAGCTCAGGTCGCTTTTTTATTTCCTCACAAACCTCATATCCACTCATTTCGGGCATCATTACGTCCAGAAGAATCAGATCGGGCTGCTTCAGGCTCAGGTATTTGAGGGCGTTTTCGCCCGAATTGGCCACAACCACTTTATAGCCGTTCTGGCTAAGCAGCGAAGTGATAAGCTGCAGGTTGCGCGGATTATCGTCAACGGCGAGGATCAGCGGCGGATTGCTGACAGGTGTGTTTTCGGTAATTTGGTTCATGCTTGTTTGCCAATCATGTTTCGTAAAACGAGTATTTCCTTATCAATCTGGTTGAGTCTGACTTCAAATTGCCCGAAATCAAAGTTTTCGATGGCCTGTTGCATGTGGGTGGAAAGGTCGAGCAAGGGACTGATGCCATATTGCCTTACAAGAAAAATGAGGTCGCGGCCGAACTGATCTGCTGCTTCGGGGTCGATAAAGGTGCGGAGCTGAGCCTGCTGAACTGCAAGTTTGCTTTCGTAGGCATCGAGAAACTGAACAATTTGTTCCTTTTTCAGAGAAAACTTTTCGGGTTCGACTTCAACCTTGCCGATATCTGCTGTGTGATGCGGGATAAATTGTTTTATGGCCCTCACAACTTCGTGGCGGGTCACCGGTTTACGGATATACCCGTTGAATAGCGCGTGAATCTTTTCTTCGTCATGTTTCATCGACGAGGCTGTGAAGGCGATTACAGGAATGTGTGCAATCTCGGGGTCGTTTTTGATGGTTTCGGTAGCCTCATAGCCGTTCATCTCGGGCATGCGGAGGTCCATAAGCACCAGATCGGGTTTGTATTGTCGGCACATTTCCACGCCCTGGTTACCGTTGACAGCGTGAAGTATTTCAATTTTATCGTTTTCGAAGTATTTTTTTATGAGCTCGCGGTTATAATCCACGTCGTCGACAATCAGCATGAGCGCTTTATCGAAAACAACAATCTCATTCTCCCAATCGTGATGATCGGTCTCCGGTTCCTGCAGATCTGCAACTTCGAGCGAGGGCAAATGCAGTGTGAATGTGCTGCCTCTGTTTATTTCGCTTTCTACTTCTATAGTGCCGCCCATCAGATGGATGAGTTTGCGTGCAATCGACAAACCCAAACCTGTTCCGCCGTACTTGCGCGTGGTATCGCTTTCCACCTGATAGAACGACTGGAAAATGCTCTGCAACTTATTCTTCGGAATGCCAACACCGGTGTCATGTACTTTTATTGTCAGGTCGAAAAGTCTGGTATTTTCGGGCCGACTCGACTCCAGGCTGATCAATATTCCACCCGTTTCGGTGAATTTTACGGCATTGCCAACAATATTAAACAGCACCTGTCGGAGTCTCACCTCATCGGTAATTAAGACTGATGGAAAATTTTCCGATACTTCCGCATGAAGGTAGATGCCCTTTTCGGCGGTTTTGGGCAGAAATAGCTGCACAATTTCATTTACAAGCGACTGTACGTCAACAGGTTCCTCGAAAATATGCATCTGTCCCGAGTCTATTTTCGACAGGTCGAGGATATCGTTGATCAAAGCCAAAAGGGTTCGTCCGCTTCCGAGTATGGCGCTGATGTATTGTTTGTTTTTCGGGTCGTCGATGCTGTTGTGCAATATTTCGCTAAAGCCGAGGATGGCATTCATTGGCGTGCGTATTTCGTGGCTCATGGTGGCCAGAAATTCCGACTTTGCCTTGTTGGCTTCTTCGGCTTCCTTGCGTGCGGCAATGATTTCGCGTTCGAAGCGCGCCCTGTTCAGTGTTCCGGCTATGATATCGCCGGCCAGCCTGAGCAGATTGATATGTTCGACCGTCCATTCGCGCTGCCTTTTAACCGAGTCGAAACCAATAAAGCCATAAAAATTCTCGCCGTAGTAGAGCGGTATCGTAAGCAGCGAGATGATGCCTTGTGGCTCAAGTATTTCTTTTTCAACATGATATTCGGGGGCTATCTCGCTCACCAGAGGGATATAAACGTATTCGTTGCGCGAGAATTTTTCTTTCCAGCGCGGTATCGCCTCAAATGGAATCCCCTGCAGATTATCAATTTCCGGCGAAATGCCTTCGCCGCACCATTCGTAGGTGTTGTTCACGGTGTCGTCGGCTGGCATGTATTCGAAAATATAAACCCTGTCCACCTCGGCATATTCGCCCAGCCTGCTGAGGGTGGTGTTTACCGCCTGGTCAACATCTTCGAGCTTTGCCTGAACCAACAAGGTTGAAAAATTGATAATCAAATCGTGCAGCCTATTGAGCGAAGCGAGCTGCTCGCGGCTTTGCTCCAACTCCCGGATCTTTTCGCCGGCAAGGCTTGCAAATCCATATCCGCTGATTTCCTGATCATTAATGGCTAAGTTCCGGCCCGAGAATTCAATCCACTGAACCTGATTGCCCAGGGTAATGCTGAAGCTGCACGACCAATTACTCTCTTTTTCCTCTGCCTCTTCAATGGTTTTTTTGAGCTTCTCAATGTGTTGGAGTTCGAGTAGCCCAAAAATCTGAGATTCGGTTTGTGCTGTATTGCCCACAACCAGAGGTACAACGCCTTCATTCAGGCTGGTAAATTCGACCTTGCCTGTTGTTTTGGAATAGCGGTAGGAAAACAGGGTAGCGGGTAGTTTGAATAAAATACCTTCCTCATTCGGGTTGAGCCAGAATTTCATACAATCGACGTATTAGTTGAGGTTAAAGTAGCTCACCCGAAGTGTAGCGGCGTATCATTTTATCAAGCTCTTCGGGAGTGAAAGGTTTGGCAATATACTCGTCGCATCCGGCCTCGAAACAAGCCTGACGGTCTTCGCTTGCGGCATAGGCTGTAACGGCAACCACAGGCAGGTTGGGCCTGATGGCTTTGATGCGCCGCGTGGCTTCGAGTCCGTCCATCACAGGCATCTTAATGTCCATAAAGACGAGGTTGATTTCCGGATTAGTTTCGGCTAGTTCGAGGGCTTCTTGTCCGTTGACGGCAAAATGCAGCTCAAAGTCCTTATTCCTGAATACCCTTTTCAGGTATAAAACGTTAAGGGCTTCGTCTTCGGCAATAAGGATATTGGGCTTCGATGGCGCAATTGTTTTTACTGAATGCCTTGAAACAACTTTAGCGTTGTCGGGGTTATGGTCAGGAATGACTACAGTGAAGGTGCTTCCCATGCCGGGTTTCGACTGCACTTCAATATTGCCGCCAAGCAGATCGACAAAGCCTTTTACGATCGTTAATCCCAATCCGCTGCCTTCAAATGTGCGGGTTGTGGAAACATCTTCCTGCATAAAGGGTTCCCAGATGCGTGGCAGCGCATCTTCCGAAATGCCTTTCCCGGTATCACTGACTTCGATGGTGATCTTGCCAGCACCAGTAACAGCTCCCAGGCTGACCTGGCCCTTGCGGGTATATTTGATGGCGTTACCAACCAGTTCCTCCATTATGCGTTTTACCATCGTTTGGTCGGTAATGACAAGCACACTTCCCGGCTCGGGTTTGATGGTCATTTTCAGGCCCTTGGTTCGGGCATCGTACTGATACTTACGATACACTTCCTGGAGCAGTTCGTCGAGACGGAAGTTCTCCTGATGTACGTTCACATTGCCTGACATCAGTAAGGAGGCATCCATGATGTCGTTGATGGTATCGGTAAGCCTGTTCACACTCGAGTTGAGGGCGCTGATAAATTCCTGCTTATCTTCGGTGCTCAGGCTCTCGTCGGCAAGAAATTGTGCAAAGCCCACAATGCCGTTAAGGGGTGTGCGCACCTCGTGCGAAACGTTGTTGAGGAAAGCCGTTTTAAGCCTGTCGCTGGCCAGTGCTCGCTCGCGCTCAATGTCGAGTTCGCGGTTTTTCTGCATGATTTCCTCGTTTTGCTGCCTCAACTTTTCGTTGAGCATTACCAGTTGTTCATTCTGCCTCTGAAGGATGAGCTTGTTCTGGTGCAGCATGTTTTCGGTTATCTGCTTTATTTTCAGGTTTGTGAGTAGTTCGGCAAAAATGCGCAGGAGCGACAGCTCAGAGTCGGTAAACAATCGTTCGGTTTTTACGGCATCAAAACCGACATAACCAAGACAAGTGTCGCCATCCATAAGCGGAATGGTGATGAGCGATTGGATTTTTTGGGGTTCGAGGATTTTTCGCAGGTTTTCTTCAGGATCGAGCTCAGCCACACGGGGCACATAAGTCATTTCACCTCTTCGGTGCGATCCTACCCAGTCGGGAAGCAGGCTGTTGGGTATGATTTTAAGGTTTTCAATTTCCGGAGTTGTGCCTTCTGAGCACCATTCGTAGGTATTGGACATTGTGTCGGCTTCCCAGTCGTAATCAAAGATATATACGCGGTCAACCTCGGCGAAAAGGCCAATCTCGGCGATGGCGTGGTTGATTTCCACTTCGATCTGGCTCACCGGCAAGTTGATAAAGCGGGTGGCCAGCTGAGTGAGTACCCTGAGCAGGTTGTTGTTGTGAATGATTTCTTTTTCGAGCGTTACCAGTATGGTGGTGTCACGCACTACAGAAACCACGCGGTCGTCGCCCATGGGTGACAGGCGGGCCTGCATATGGCGCATCGAGTTTTCCACAGCAAAATCAAACTGCACTTCAACAGTTTCCTGTTTCTGCAAACATTGTCTTATAGCAAGCAATATGTCGCGTGCAGTTTCTGGTTCGAAAACTTCATCAAGCTGCTGGCCATTTTTTGGCTGAAAACGAATATTCGGGTATAGTTTGCGATTAATGAAACTGTCGAGATAGCGGCCTTCGCGGTCATGAATAAAAATCATGTCGGGCATGGAGGCAAGAATGGCCTTAAGCCTCTCGCTGGTTTCGAAAAGCAAATGCTGGGCTTCTTTTTGCTCGGTAATGTCAATTAGTACGCCCAAGGTTCCCAGCAATTCTCTTTCAGGCGAAAACAGGGGCGAGGCCGATATGGAAAAGTGCCTCATGCTGCCATCGTTATGCCTCATGCTGGCTTCGTAGCGGTCGATATTGCCATATTGACGCTCTATGGTTTTTTGCTTAAAGTTTTCAAAGGTTTCGGCCGAAGCGAAGTCCGACATCGATTTTCCAGTAAGTTCATTTCTGGTGTATCCCAACATCTCGGCCAGGGTATCGTTGGCAAACACCACGCGCTCTTCGAGGTCGAAAATACCGATTCCGGCGTTCGCATTTTCGGCTACGGCCCTGTAGCGCGATTCGCTTTCGAATAGTGCCTGCATGGCTTTGTTGTGGGCCGTTGTGTCAACAAAGGTCAGTTGAAGTAGATCGCGGCCTACCATCGAAATATTGAAAGCGTAAACCCTTGCGTCCCAAATCTCGCTGCCATTGCGTTTAAAATGACATTCTACCGAAGTGGTCTGCTTGTCAAGAAGCATCTGCAGTTTGCCTTGCTGTTCTTCGAGGAGCGATGGGTTGTCGGGCAACAGTTCCCGGATATTTTTCCCTTCAAGCGAGTCCCTTTTCTCGACACCAAATGCACTCAGTGCTGCATTGTTGAGATCGTAGATGTTGAGTTGAGGCAATTCAACGACGAGTACCGGAACCGGTGAGTCGTAAAACAGGGTTCGTATGTAGGCCTCGCTTTCCACCAGGGCAAGCTCGGCCATGCGCTGATCGGTGATATCGGAGTACCATGCTCCGATGAGGTATTGATGGTCGAATTCGATGGGAAACAGCACGGTGGAGACCAGTCGCTTGGTATTGTCGGGACGCAGAATCTCCTGCTCGGCCGTTTGGCCAAGCCAATGAAGGTCTTCTTTGGTAAGCAGCCGTTTGATGCGGTCGTGGAGCTGTTCGAATGCCCCGGGCAATTGCTGTTGTTCAGGCGTGCTCAGGCCAAACATCACCTGTGCAATCGCCTTACCCATCACCTCTGTTTTACTGAGGCCTGTAATTGTTTCCATGCTGCTGTTCCAGTGCACCACACTGCCTGTGCGATCGGCCACCACCAGACCGTCGCGGCCCTGTTCGGCCACGGTGCGGAACAAAGCCTCGCTTTCAGCCAGCGCAAGGGCGTCTTTTCTGGTCTGGGTGATGTCGCGTGCCATCACTACGTAGCGAAGGGTTTCGCCGATGTTCGTGCAACGCACGGATATTTCCCACCAGCGTTCCTCGCCGTTTTGCTCCAGCCAGTATTGAGCACCGCTTGTATAACCTTTGTCTCTGGCCTCAGAAAGGGCGCGTTGAATCGTTTGATGCGTGTGCTCGGGCAGGCTTTGCGTAAACGGCTTCCCAAGAAACGACAGACTTGGGTCGAGCAGTAGATCATGATCGAGGGTATGAAACTCAATAATACGCAGCTGCTCGTCAAGCAAAAACATCAGATCAGGAATCATATCGAGGATAGCGTCCTGACGTTTGCGCTCGTAGTCGAGGCGCAGCTCACAGCTTTCAACATCGCATTCCTGATAATAATTCAGATTCTTTCCGTTGAAGGTTATTTCTTTACGGAGCAATCGGAAATGCCTGTAGGTTTTGTCGGAAACATGCAACATCATTAAATGAAGCTCCCCGGTAAGTGAGGTTCCATTGTTGCAGTTACAATGGCCGAGCATTTCGTCGCTGATAACGTATTGTTTGAACATAGCGCCCGTTTCGCCATCGGCTATGCCAAGTTGTTTTCGTGCTATCGCGTTGGCATAAACCACCCTGTCCTCATCAAGTACAAGGACAAACTTTTCGAGCTGTTCGAGAACGACTTCAATCAGGCTGAAATCCGGGCTCATTCAATCGTCAGATTTGGTTGTTCCGGAGGCCTGATCAGCCTGTCTTGTCTGCTTTTCATGCCTGAGAAACTAAACTGTAAAAATTCAACTGGTGGCGTAAATGTACAAAAATAACAGAAGCGAGGCAACATTTTTGCTCGCGACAAAAATGTGGTCGTGCTTATTGAGCGCCAAAACGCAATAAGCCGGTCATTTGTCTTATACCGGTTTCCAGCAGGCCGGCTTCCTGCAGGCTTTGCAGCAGGCGCACGCTTGCATTGAGATCGTTTCGCTGTGCCTCGCGGTATTCAAGTCCCGAGAGGTCGCCAATGCTGTAGCGTTGTGATGCAAGTTTCAGGTTTTCGGCGGCCGCCAGGGCGTTTTGTTTTTCGAGTTCGATCTGGCTGAGCTTGTTGCGGTATTGATGAATCATAGCCATAAGGTTGGCTTTCAGCTCGTTTTCGAGCGAAGCGATGCGCAAACTGCTATTCTCTGCAAGTATTTTGTAATTATTGAGCTCGCGTCGCGTGTTTAGCCCGTTAAAGATGCTCCAGCTGGCTGCCAGACCATAGGTGAAGCCCGAGGAATTATTGCTGATGAGAAATCCGGCCTCGCTTTGCTGATTAAGGTAGCTGTACGATATAGTGGCAGCAAGCTCCGGATAGTAACGTGAACGTAATTCCTTTATTGACAGAAGGGCAATTTGTTCGTCCTGACGTGCCAGCGAGAGCATGGTATTGTATTCGAGCAGTCTCTGCGACAACACTGCCTCATCGGGCAATGAACTTTCTGGTATGGTGTCGCTCACCCGGAATTCAGTCTCCGGCTCGCGCCCAAGGGTATGATTGAACTGCATTCGCGCCCTCACAATCTGATTTCTGATTTCGTAAAGAGCACTGCTGTCGTTGTTCCTGTCGACCTGTGCCTGCAAAAATTCAAGCCTCGATCCGCTACCGCTGCGCAGCCGCGTATCGGCAAGGCGAACGCGTTCGCCACTCAGTTGCAGGCTTCGCTCCTGAAAAGCCCGGCGTTTTTCCAGTAAAACCAGGCCATAATATTGGTTGTAGATGGATTGAATGGTCTGCTCAACCGCCAACAGCTCCTGCATTTCTGCTTTTTTTTCGAGCGATTTAAGCTGGCCGTAGCGGCGAAACATGCGAAAACCATCGAATATAGTCCAGTTGAGCTGTGCACCATAATTGAAAACCTGAGAGTGTGCGTTGTTGCGCTCGTTGACCTGTCCGGTTAAAAATTCCTGTCGGCTGTCGTTTACACTGAAATTGCGGCTGCCGCTCAGGTTGACACGTGGCAACATGCCGGCATTGCCGATAGTCGTGTTGTTTTCGGCTATGGCTTTGTCGTTGCGCACCAGCAGGATGCCAAAATTGTTTTCAAGACCGATCCGAAGCGCTTCTTCAGGGGTAAGCAGGTTTTGCGAAGCTGCCGAAAACCATAATACCGGCAAAATGATGATCAGAAAATACCGTTTCATAAGTCCTCCTGGGTTGCTGGTTGATTATCGGATAGTTCGGCCACATTCGAAACGGCTTTTGTTTTCTCCGAGATATAATGATACATGGCCGGAATCACATACAGGGTGAATATGGTGGCCAGCGTAAGCCCACCAATAATGGCTATACCCATCGAAACGCGACTGCCCGATCCGGCACCAAGCGCAAGGGCAATGGGCAATGCACCAAGGATAGTGGACAAACTGGTCATCAGAATGGGCCTGAATCGGGCCACGGCGGCATCGTGAATGGCTTCGTCGCGGCTCAATCCGGCAGCCTTGCGCTGGTTGGCAAACTCAACGATAAGAATACCGTTTTTGGTGACCAGACCAATTAGCATGATGATGCCTATCTGGCTGAAGATGTTGAGCGTATTGCCAAACAGCCAAAGGCTGATCACTGCTCCGGCCAGCGCCAAAGGAACTGTGAACATGATGATCAACGGGTCGCGGAAACTTTCGAACTGGGCTGCCAACACAAGATAGATGAGTACCAATGCCAGCATAAAGGCAAACACCAGACTCGAAGAGCTTTCGGCAAAATCCTTGCTCACCCCGGCCAGAGCAGTGCTGTAGCTGTCGTCGAGCAACAGCGATGCAATGCGGTCCATTTCGGCTATACCTTCACCAAGGGTTTTGCCGGGGGCTGTACTGGCCGAAACGGTAGCCGAAACATAACGATTGTATCGGTAAAGCGCCGGAGGATTGATTTCTTCGCGCACCTCAACCAGATTGGAAAGCTGAACGAGTTCACCTAAATTATTTTTCACGTATAGGTTGTCCAGATCGGCGGGCTGCATACGAAATTGCCGGTCGAGCTGCCCTACAACCTGATACTGTTTGCCGTTCATAATAAAATAGCCGTAGCGCTGACCGCTGAGGGCTGTTGAAAGCGTTTGGGCAACATCCTGGGCCGAAACGCCCATGCTGCGGGCTTTTTCGCGGTTGATGGAAATCTGCAGCTCAGGTTTGTTGAACTTCAGGTTGAGGTCGGAAAACTGGAACACCGGACTTTGGTTTACTTCCTGCATAAAACGGGGCAGTACCGCCCTTAGCTTTTCGATGTTGCGGGCCTGTATCACATATTGCACAGGGAGCCCTCCGCGCTGTGTCGAAATACTCTGTTCCTGAGTAATAAAGCTGCGCACCTGGGTGAGTTGCGACAACTGCCTGCCCAGATGAGAGGCAATCTCCTGCTGCGAGCGCTTTCGTTGGTCGGGCTCCACCAGCCTGATGCGGGCAAAGGCCGAATTCACCGAGCTGGCTGCGCCAAATCCGGGAGAAGTAATGGTGACCAGCGAATACAATTCAGGCACCTCACGCTGAACCACTTCGATGAGATCCTGCACATAGGTTTCCATGAATTCGAAAGTGGCACCCTCGGGCGCCGTGGCAAAGGCCATCATGCCCGAACGATCCTCCATAGGTGCCAGCTCGGATGGAATCTGGCGGCCAATGGTAAAAATCAACACTGCAGAAATGAGCAGAATGACAAAAGCCATCCACGGGCGCCGAAGGAAAACGGCCAGGCTATTCGAGTATAGGCTAATGAGCCAGTTAAAAAACGGTTCGGTTTTTTTATAAAGCCAGTTATGTTTTTCCTGCCGTCGCAGCAGGCGGGAGGATAACATGGGCGTCAGGGTTAGCGCCACAAACGAGCTGATGATCACCGATCCGGCCAACACCACCCCAAACTCCCTGAACAAGCGGCCGGTGAGTCCTTCGAGAAAGATTACGGGCAGAAACACTGTGGCCAGCGCCACGGTGGTGGCAATGACCGCGAAAAAGATTTCGGCTGCCCCTTTGGTGGCTGCTTCCATGGGCGGCATTCCTTTTTCGATCTTGGTGTAGATGTTTTCGATCACCACAATGGCATCGTCAACCACCAGACCAATGGCTAAAACCAGACCCAGCAGGGTAAGCACATTGATAGAAAAACCTGCTGCATACATCACGAAAAATGCCCCAATGAGCGAGATGGGAATAACCACCACGGGAATGAGCGAGGTGCGCCAGTCACGTAGGAAGAAGAATATGACCAGCACAACCAGTGCAAAGGCCAGATAAATAGTCTGTTCCACCTCGTTGATGGCATCGCGGATGTAGGTGGTCGAGTCGAAACCGATGCCCAACTCAATATCATCAGGCAGGTCTTTTTTGATCACTTCGAGTCGTTTGTAAAACTCGTCGGCTATGCTGATATGGTTCGAGCCGGGTTGCGGAATGAGCACATTGCCCACCATGGGCACACCGTCGCGTCGCAAAATGGTACGTTCGTTGAGTGGTCCGAGTTCGGCACGGCCCACATCGCGCAGGCGGATAATGCCGGCTTCGGATTCACGAATGATAAGGTTGTTAAACTGTTCGGGTGTTTCCAGCCGGCTTAGTGTGCGCACCGTAAGCTCCACTTCGGTTCCCTCGATGCGTCCGCTGGGTAGCTCAAGGTTTTCGCGGGCCAGGGCGTTGCGCACATCGATCGGGCTCAGCCCGTAGGCTGCCAGTCGCGAAGGATCTAGCCAAAGCCTCATACTGTATTGCTTGGCACCCCAGATGTTGATGGCACTCACCCCGGGTATGGTCTGCAAAGCCTCTTTAAAGGTGCGTTCGGCTATTTCGGTGAGTTCCAGCAGCGAGCGCTGTTCGCTCTTTATGTTCAAAAAAACTATGGGTGTGGCATCGGCATCGGCTTTGGCTACGATTGGCGGGTCGGTGTCGGGCGGCAAAAAACCCAGTGCACGCGAAACGCGGTCGCGAACGTCGTTGGCGGCTTTTTCCAGATCGACCGAAAGGTCGAATTCCACGGTGATGGTGCTGCGGCCGTCGCGGCTCACCGAGCTGATGGTGCGTATGCCGTCGATGCCGTTGATCGATTCTTCGAGGGGCTCGGTAATCTGCGATTCTATTACATCGGCATTGGCGCCCACGTAGGAAGTGGAAACCGTGATTACAGGAGGATCAACCGAGGGATATTCGCGCACGCCCAGACTCAACATACCAATGACCCCAAAAAGGATGATCATGATCGACATCACAGAGGCCAGTACGGGGCGGCGTATACTGACTGACGATAAACTCATGGTGTTTCAACGTTTTTTAGTTGAACGCCCATTCCAGGTCTGAGTTGCAACAGCCCGGAGGTAATCACTGTGTCGCCGGCCGACAAACCCGTCATTACCTGAACCATGGTTGCGGTGCGCAATCCGGGGGTGATGATGGCCGGCTCGGCTTTGCCGCCACGATACACAAACACTTTGCTGGTGCCCATTTCGGGGATGATTGATCTGGCGGGTATCTGAAGCGCTTCCACCAGGCCGTTCGCTGAAAGCTCCACCCTTGCAAACATTCCCGGTACTACTTCACCGTCACGGTTGGCAAAGACTGCTCTGGCCATAAGCGAGCGACTGCGCTGGTCCACCATAGCTTCGGTGGCCTCCACGCGGGCTTCGAAATGCTTTTCGTTGCCCTCAATACTGAAATGTACCGGAGTACCTTTTCTGATATACTGCACATAGCGCTCCGGCACGCTGAAGTCGATCTTCACAGGTTTGGTCTTTACAATTCTGACGATTTTCGTGCCCGGCGAAACATATGCGCCTTCACTAAGATAACGCAGTCCGGCCAATCCGTCGAATGGTGCCTTTACCGTTGTTTTTTCCAGCTGGGCTTGCAGCAATGCAGCTTCGGCGCGCAGGCTGTTGAGCTCGGTGAGGGTCTGGTCGTAGGTTTGCTGGCTGATGCCTTCGCTCTCAAGCAAAACCTTTTGTCTTCGCTCGCGCTCCTGAGCCAGTGCCAGCTGATGACGATTGCGTTCCTGCTGCGCCTGCAAATCAGCATTGTTGAGCGTAACGAGCAGATCGCCCTTGCGCACGGCCTGACCTTCGGTGAAATGAATTTTCACTATCCTTCCCGAAACCTCCGATGACATTTCTACCATTTCGTCGGGAAGCACGGTGCCTGTTGCAACGACAAGGTCGTTTACTGGCATTACCCCTGCCACAAAAGCTGTTACAGGTAGAATGGCTGTCCGCTGTTGGGCGCCAGCTGCAGGGCCCTGATTTTCATTGCGGCCTTTTTTAAACATTACAAGCCATACCACCAGGGCTATAAGAATCAATAGGGCAAAAACGCGTATAAGCACTTTTTTATTCATCAGCATACCGGATTATGAGCATTGAACAACGGGAAGAACAAAATTGTTCCGGCACCAAAAGTAACACATCGATAGTACGGCACAAACAACCAACAGTTAACATACAATTCCGGCAAGTTAATGGGTGCACCAAAAAGCCTGATAACTTTGCGTTTCAATTCCTCCCAAACCTATGTATTACCTGATCATCGACCTCGAAATGTCGGGCACCGAAGCCGGATATCACGACATCATTCAGATTGGTGCTGTGCTGGCCGGCGAAAACTGGTCGCAGCTGGGCGAGTTCGAAACGCTTGTTTATCCCGACAACGAGGAAACATTCAACAGTTATGCCGCGGCTGTGCATGGCATCAGTCTCCACGACCTGCAGGAAGCCCCATCCAGCTATGAAGCTTTGGAAGCTTTTGAAAATTGGATTAGAAAAACACTTCGTCGCAGGCAGGGCGAACCGCTCACTGATGTGGTTATCTGCGGGCAAAGTGTACTCAACGATGTCAACTTTCTGGAATATAAATTTGATGATCTGAACCTCGACTGGCCTTTTGCACGCCGCATACTCGATCTTGTGAGCCTTACCATGCTCTTTTACAGCATTTTCGACAACAACAGGCGAAGCCGCCCCAAATCCTACAGCCTCGACGCCGTGGCCGGAATGTTTGGCATTGGTCGGTCCGAAGCCACCCATAACGCACTTGAAGACGCCCGAATCACTTATCGCTGTTTCCAGAAATATTTTGAAATGGCCAAAGGGTTTCGGCTCTGAATTAGTACCTCTTTGCAACCCCACAAAAAATTCATTGTCGTTGAAGTATGTTTATCAAATCTCACCGCTTACAATGCGTGCTTCACTGAAAATTTTGGTAGTCCTGATTCTGTTAGTAAACACTATCGGGGCATTTTATGGGGGCTATAGCCTTTTGGCCGATCCCACAGGCGGACTCCTGCAGATGCCTCTCGATTACCTGAAACATAGCCCGTTCAGCAATTATTTCTGGCCAGGACTTATCTTGTTCGTTGTCAACGGATTGTTTGGGCTCCTAACCCTGCTTACCGTTATTTTGCGTCATAAGCTGGCCAGAACTTTCGTTATCATTCAGGGAATACTGCTTGGAGGATGGATAAGCATGCAGATGATTTTGCTGCAAATCTTCTATCCACCTCTTCACCTGCCCTTTTTACTCATGGGAGCAGTGCTGTTGCTCATTGGCTGGCTGATGCCTCAGGCAATTTCCAGAACATCAATAACACGTTTTAAAGGAGCTTAACCTGAAACACTTCAAGAAAAGCTTCGAGGCTTAGCTTCTTAACCTGTTCAAAATCAACAGCCGAGCCTAGTTCCTTTTGCATAGAAGTAACCCCCTTATCGGTAAAGCCGCAGGGATTGATGTAGTTGTAATAATTGAGGTCGGTGTTGATGTTGAAGGCAAAGCCGTGCATGGTGATGTTTTTGCTGGCTCTTACGCCTATGGCGCAGATTTTACGGGCTTTTCCTGCCACCTCAGGCTCGATCCACACGCCCGAAGCGCCTTCAAGCCGGCTGGCTTCGATGCCATAACGTGCCAGCACCCGGATGATGGTTTCTTCGAGACGATGAACATATTCCCGCACGCCAATCCCAATGCGGTTAAGGTCGAGAATCGGATAGCCTACAAGCTGCCCCGGCCCATGGTAGGTGATATCGCCTCCGCGGTTGATGTGATAGAACTGCGCCCCTTTCGATTTCAGGAAGTCTTCGTTCACCAGCAGATTCGACGCCTTGCCGCTCTTGCCCAGGGTGTAAACGTGCGGGTGCTCCACAAAAAGCAGCGTGCCGGCTGAGGAGCTGGCATTATCGGCTTCTGAGGTGAGCTTTGCGAACAAGGTTTCCTGGTAATCCCACACCGTTTTGTATTCGCCGCGGCCGAGATCCTCGAAATTAAGCTGAACCATAATGAACTTTAGAGAATATGTTTTTCGGCCCGGTAGGAGCTACGCACCATAGGACCACTTTCCACGTGGAGGAATCCGCGTGCGAGGCCTTCGCGCTCGTATTCGGCAAACACCTCTGGTTCAACAAATTCCTTCACGGGCAAGTGGTTGCGGGTGGGCTGCAGGTACTGGCCAATGGTAATCACGTGCACACCTATGCTGCGCAGGTCGTCCATTGTTTGCAGCACTTCCTCGCGGGTTTCGCCCAGCCCGAGCATGATGCCCGACTTGGCCCTGATGCCTGCTTTCACCACCTGTTCCAGCACTTTGAGGCTGGTGTCGTATTTGGCGCGGCTGCGCACCCAGGGGGTGATGCGGCGCACTGTTTCGAGGTTGTGCGAAATCACTTCGGGGCCTGCGTCGAACACCAGCCTGAGCAGGTCTTCACGCCCGTCGAAATCGGGTATGAGGGTTTCCATGGTGGTGCCGGGATTTTCGCGCTTAATGGCCCTGATTGTCATGGCCCAGATTTCGGCACCGCGGTCTTTCAGGTCGTCGCGGTCAACCGAGGTAATCACCACATGTTTGAGGTTCATCAGCTTCACTGAACGGGCTACCCTTTCGGGTTCCTCCCAGTCGGCCGGCAGCGGACGTCCGGTTTTCACATTGCAAAATCCGCACGAACGGGTGCAGATGTTGCCAAGTATCATGAGCGTTGCCGTGCCGCGGCCCCAGCACTCGTGCATATTGGGGCAATGGCCGCTGGTGCATATGGTGTGCAGCTTGTGGCTTTCAACAATTTCGCGAACCTGTATGTATTCCTTGCCTGCCGGTACTTTGGTTTTGAGCCAGTGGGGCTTGCGCAAAAGGGTAGTCTGCCGAATGTCGTCCATAGTAAAGGGTAGTGCTTGAAAATTTGTGGCGCAAAGTTAGCGAATACTGAAACAGGCTCAATTGGTGTTAAGTTGCAACGAAACGGCGGAAGTTTTCCCTGGTTATTACTTCAGTTTTACCTTCCGGATAAGTATTGAGAAATGTTTTAGGAAATCTGACCTTATCTTCGGTGTTCAGTTTAAACTCCCAGGCGAAGATGTTTGCATTGATCTCTTCGATGTAGTCGATTTCTTGTTGCATGGTCGTTCGCCAGAAAAAGGTGTTCGGATGAAAGTCGGCGTAAGCATTTCTCTTGAGGCGTTCGCTCACCAGAAAATTTTCCCACAAGGCACCTTGATCGCGCCTTACGGCGAATGGCTGCAGCTGATTGATAATGACATTTCTTATGCCGTTGTCGTAAAAGTAAATTTTCCTTGCCTTTTTCAGCTCATTTCTCAGGTTGCGTGCAAACGAACCAAGCCTGAAAACTACAAATGCCTGTTCGAGAATGTCAACATAGCGTTCGACCGTTTTCAGGTCAAGCCCGCACATTTTAGCCAACTCATTGTACGACACTTCGCTGCCCAGCTGGAAGGCTATAGCCTGCAGCAATCGTCTGATGGCATCGGCTTTGCGCAGCTGGCCGTAAATCAGCACATCTTTGTAGAGATAGCTGTCGGCTATTTCCCTCAGCAGATTCTCCTGATTGCCGGGGTTTATAATGACCTCGGGGTAGAAACCAAATACAAGCCTTTGCTCGAGCATTTGCTCAGCCCCAAGGTAACCTACATGCGATTCCCATTCAGCAAATGATATTGGGTATAGTTGCATGCTGATTTTTCGACCAGTGAGCGGTTCGCTCATTTGCTGAGAAATTTCAAAAGCAGACGAACCGCTCAAAATCAGTTGAACATCTTTCATCGAATCGGCAATCAGTTTCGCTGTGCGGCCTATGTTGGGAATTCTTTGGGCTTCATCCACAATCACAAGCTTGTTCCCTCCAAACAGCATTTTCAGGTGCTCAAGTTCGGCGCGCGATAGCAACCTCACCGTTGTGTCATCATCCCCGTTGAAATAGATCGAAGGCAGTTCGTTCCTCCTCATGAATGAATTCAGCAGGGTGGTTTTTCCAGCCTGACGCGGACCAAGAATAATGATAACCTTGCCTTTGAAAAGAAGATCATTGATTGTTGTTGTCAGCCTGCGTTCAATCATCGGCATGTATAATGGGTTTAGAAAGTGTCAAATATATAAAAAAACAGGATTATAATCCAATAAAAACATAATATTATTGGAATATAATCCTAAAATATCATGTTTATGCTTTTCGATTTAAAATACCAAGCATTGAGATCAGTTCCTTTTACCCTGAAACCATATTTCATGCCCGTCAAAAGGAAGTTTGCCTCAACTTGTTAAAAATTATTGAGTTAATATTTTGCTCAGGAAACCTACAGATTTATAAAGCCTTGAGAAACCCATAAGATTTCATTAATAAATTAAAGTCCTTTAATTCAATTATATAAACGATGATAAACGGATATAAACGTTTATAATCGTATCTAACCGGTTAACATACGACTTGGTTGTGGAGGCGGATCTACTTTTGCGACATCAATCGTTCATCAACACAATGTCAAACCCTAAAACTTGAAAACTATGACAACGATGAGAAATTTTGTTCAGTTGATCGGACACGCAGGAAACGATCCTGAAGTACGCACTTTTGGCAAGGACGGAAAAGTAGCCCGCCTGAATGTTGCCACCAAAGAGTTCTATAACAACGAAAAAGGCGAGCGCGTGGAAGACACCACATGGCACCGCCTGGTGGCCTGGGGCAAGCTGGCCGAACGCATGGAAAAGGTGGTAAAAAAAGGCGCACACATTGCCGTTACGGGCAAGCTCACCAACAACCAGTGGGAGGACAAAGACGGCCAGAAACGCTACAACACCGAGGTAACGATCAACGACTTCATGCTCATGGGCAGCACCGACAAAAAGCCCGCAAACGATTAAACCGCAATCAACTTGATTTTAACCGCATAAAAACTTGAAAACCATGACAGCACTCACCAATTCCGTACAGCTCATCGGCCGCACCGGCAACGAGCCCGAACTGAAAACCCTTGCCAAAGATCGCTCCATGTTGCGTTTCAGCCTGGCAACGAATGATTATTACTTCAATGCCCAGGGCGAACGCGTCGAAACCACCCATTGGCATCGCATCGTTGCCTGGGGCAAGCTGGCCGAACGTATGAGCCAACAGTTGAAGAAAGGCCAGATGGTGGCCATCAACGGCAAGCTCGTTACAAACAAATGGAAGGACAACGAGGGCAAAATGCGCAGCATCACCGAAATAGTGGCCAGCGAATATATCCCGGCTTGATTCACAATCTGTAGTCAAAACAAAGAGGCGACCCAATCGGACCGCCTCTTTTTCATTCTTTACAACTGATTTTAGTTCAGCGGATTAGCCTTCACGCGTGTCTTGAATTTCACTTTAACCTTGAAAGAACCCTGATCTACATTGGCTACACCCTGCAGGTTTACGTCAAAAGGTTTTTTCTCGTTGATGATGGCCCTAAGTTTGTCAAACTGCTGCTGATTGTTGTCGAGAATAATCATTTTTCCGTCGGTCAGCGTTTCGTTGCTAATGCTCCAGGATGCTGTGGGCATATTGGTCATCATTGCTGAGAGGGTAGCGGAGTTGATGACAATTGAGCTTGGATTGGGCTCAAGAATTGTGATTTCGGCCTGAGTGACATTGATGTTCTTGATCTTATTCTGGTATTTCTGAAATTCAGCATTGCTGAGGGGATCGATGGTTTCGGTTTTGTTGAAGGCGCCCTGAGTGGATTTCAGGCTTGTGGGCTGAATGGGCACATTGAGTTCCGATTCAAAGTCGGCATCGAACTCAACGTCGGCCAGGCTTTTGAGTTTTTCACAGGAGCTTAGGAAAGCTACGGTGAAAAACATGATGGAGATGATTGTAATGTACTTTTTCATACTTTTTGGGTTAATTGGTTGATAATGCTCATGTTGTTGGGTCAAAAGTAATTGAAAAACAACTGCTGTAGGTTAGCTTTGCTGCATACAGGTGTTAAAGTTTTCGTAAAAGACGTGATGCGTGTTGAAACAGTGGCATTTTCACAAATAATTATGAATTTCCCTTTTTCACAAAGGCTCCCGGAAATCAAAACGGGGCGATATCCGGCATCACCGCAAACGCAAATTGTGCTATTGTATCACAAGAACCACAGGCTTTTTTGTCGCTTTTTTTGTTCCATCCATGGCAAAAGATTCAACCAGAACAACATAGATGCCTTGAGGCAATCGGCGGCCCTGTTCATCGAGCCCGTCCCAGCTTACTGCACCAGTCAGACCGGTAAGCATACTTTTCACCAAATGCCTCACCTGCAATCCTTCGGCATTGAGAATCCTGATGTTTAAAACATTACCCTCGGCCGGAAAATTCCAGCGAATTGTGGTTAATTCATCTTTTCCATCGCCGTCGGGTGAAAAAAGTTCAGGTTCGATGGCAATTTCCAGGGGTAGAGGAGCATCTGGCACTAACATGGAATTGGGATAACCCGGTGTGGCAAAGCCAACCGTTTGCGAAGCTGAATGCCAGTTGTTGGGGTCGGAGCTGGGTCTTAGGGGCGAAATGCGTTCAAGCGAAACGCCTTTTACAATTTTCAAGAGCGGGTGATGCATCTTCTCTGTATAGGAAAAAACATCGATAACCCTGCCCAGTCGCGAAGCCAGCAATACCGTTCCGGATTCGTTCGGGTAAGTGGGAAATTGAGCCATTTCGATAAACTGACCGGTGTCCTGAACCGGGTACAAACTTGTTAACGATCGTGTTGAGGTACTTAGCAGGGCAATTTGTCCGGGTAGTAAAATGCGCGTTGTTGCAATAATCTCTCGCAGAGTAGTATCGGGTGGATTGGGAATGGTCTGACGAACAGCCCCCAGGCGCAAGTCTTCGAGGTTGATGATTTTTTCGCTTTTATTGTAGAGTTCCACAAAATCGACTCCGCCGGCCAGCGGATTGAAAAGCACTTCGTTGATCACCACATCGCCTGCTTCGGCCGGAGATGGTTTGGCAAATCGAAGTACTGTGCCAGGCAATACCGGCTTACCGGCACAGTTTAAAACGGCAGGAAGTACTTCGAGGGTGTAAAGCACATTGGTTTGCAAGGGATTGCTAAATGCCAATTCTACGAACGAGGGGTCGGCGGGATTAGCCAGGGCTTCAGTGGGTGCTATGTTTCCTGGTTTGAGCATATAATTCGATGCAACAGCCATGCTGGCATTGTCCATCACCTGATCGAACCACAGCTGAAGAATATTGTCGCCAATCAATCGGAATGCAGCAGGCTTAGGTCTGGCATCCAGTGCGTTGAATACCGAATTTCTACGACCCGGTGTGCCACCGGAGGCATCATTGCTTGCTGTCCAGTTGCTGCTACCTCCACAGGGATTGCCCGGATCGATTTGTTCAAGTGTCCAGCCTCCGTCTTTTTTCTTGTTGTCGCCATACCACGTATCGGCATAACTCACCGATGAAACGAGGGTGCCCTGATTGCTTCGCAGGCTGAGCGATGCACCTGCATTGGCCAGCTGAAAGCTGCTGAAGCCAAAGAAAGACCCATATTGCGCCAGCTGGTTTGCCGAATTTTGATGGCCAAGCAGAAGGTAGCCGCCCGGCGCAATGGTTACTGCCCCGATTACACGCTCTGAAGTACCAATAAAGAACTTCCAGTTTTCGAGGTTAATGGGCACAGTTGTGGTATTATGCAGTTCAACAAATTCAACATCCGGAAGCCCGACCACCGGACTGGGATCGGCCATAATTTCGTTGATGACTACATCGCCGGTAACTGCTTCGTAATAATTGACCGGCACGCTGACGGGAGCCATGATATTTCCTGCGAGGTCTTCTATATTGCTGATGGTCAGGTTATAAACACGTCCATTATCAAGTGGTGTGGCCAGTTGCAACATAGCCTGTGCAGGACTTGGTGCCGAAACTTCAGCTGGATTGCCCACACCCTGGTCAATAAGATAGTTCTGCGGGTTGGTAAGGCTAGCTGGCTTGATGGCTTCGTTGAATTGCACCCTAATGCTAAACGGACTTATTGCTGCCGCAGCACTCACTTCCGGAGGGGTAGTGTCGACGATTTCGCTGCCGAAAAAGATGTCGTCGTAATACATCCGGGTGGCATTGCTAATTGTGTATTGGCTGTAAATAGCAAAAAATCCGCCTGGTTGAAAAGTGTTGTCAGTTCCGGTGGCTTGAAGTTGATAAAGCCCTTGTCCGGTTTGGTCGGCATAGAGCTTCCACTCGCCCGATGCGGAACGAGTTACCCTGACGTTAATCGCAAAGGCAGCGGCAACAAAGGCTTCCGTGCCGCGTAGTATACGTGTGGTTTGCGTACCTTGCTTACGGTAAAGCTCAATGGCGTCGTTGCTGCCGGTTTCGCCAAAGCGGAGGAAGTAGCCGTTGAGCGGGCCGGTGGGGTCGGGCTGATTGCTAACCAGAAATACATCGCTAAAATTACTCGACGAGGGGGCAAAGTTCAACCTGATCCAGAAACGCCACTCCACATTGCCTCCGGGATGATTGTAGGGCGTGCTCAGCCATGCATTGCCGGCCTCTGTGGCATTCAGTTGCAACTGAAATGAGGTGTTCACGGTGTATCGACTCGTGGTTCCCGACCAGGTGGGATTGTTCGTAAAATCACCATCATTGAAATTATCGAAAAGCTGTGCGCTGAGCCACAAGGGCATCAGTACCAACAAACACAGTAAACGCCTCATAATTTTCTATTTTTGCAGCGGTTCAGTTGGTAAAAGTATCCAAATTTAGCCGAAGTCTTCATGAAAGTAGCAGTTGTTGGGGCCACCGGTATGGTGGGACGTGTGATGCTGAAGGTGCTCGGGGAGCAGCAGTTTCCGGTGGATATGATTATTCCCGTTGCTTCCGAGAAATCTATCGGCAGCAAGGTGCATTTTGCAGCCAATGAGGTTGAGGTGGTTGGCTTTGAAAAAGCCCTCTCGCTCAAGCCTGATATTGCGCTGTTTTCGGCTGGTGCATCTACTTCGCTCCGACTTGCCCCGCTTTTTGCTCAGGCAGGTACGGTGGTTATCGACAATAGCTCGGCCTGGCGTAAAGATCCGTCCATCCCCCTGGTAGTGCCCGAGATCAACGGCCATGCCATCCGGCCGGAGCACAAAATCATTGCCAATCCCAACTGCTCAACCATTCAGATGGTAATGGCGCTGGCCCCTCTTCATCGGGCATATAATATTAAGAGGTTGGTAATCAGTACTTATCAATCGGTATCGGGCACCGGACTCAAAGGCGTTGCCCAGCTCGAAGCCGAGCAAAAGGGTCAACAGCCCGAAACAAAGGCTTATCCGCACCCCATCCACATGAACCTGATACCTCATGGAGGCGATTTCGATCAAACCGGCTATACCAGCGAAGAGCAAAAGTTGGTGTTCGAAACCCGGAAAATCATGGAGGCCCCCGAAATTGCCATCACGGCTACCGTTGTTCGTGTACCTGTAAAAGGAGGACATTCGATTTCGGTGAACATCGAATTCGAAAAGGATTTTGATCTTGATGAGGCAAAAAGTCTGTTAAGCAACTGGCCCAATCTGGTGGTTCAGGACGATCCGGCCAGCAATCTGTATCCTATGCCGCTATACGCCGAGGGCCGGGATGAAACTTTTGTGGGTCGCATCAGGCGAGATTTCAGCCTGCCTTCAGGACTAAACCTCTGGGTTGTAGCCGATAACCTAAGAAAAGGTGCTGCCACCAATGCGGTGCAAATTGCCCGCTATATGCTCGACAAGGGATTACTTCGCTAATTTAGCCCCGAGGAAGGGGCGAACCGAAAAAACATAGACAACGTGAAAGTTTACAACGATATCAACCAGTTTCAGCCGGTAAAAAACGCCATTGTCACGGTAGGCACATTCGACGGCGTTCACCTGGGGCATCAGGCCATTTTCAAAAGAATGGTGGATGATGCCAAAAAGATTGGTGGCCAAACGGTTGTGATTACATTTTATCCCCATCCGCGTATGGTGCTCAACATCGACAGCCAGCACCTGCGGTTCATTACAACGCAGGAGCAGAAACTGCGGCTGATTGAGAAAACCGGCATCGACCACGTTATTATCATCGAATTCACCCGTGCATTCTCACGCACAAGTTCCGAGGAATTCATCCGCCAATATATCGTCGAAAAAATAAAGCCCGCCCGACTTGTGGTAGGCTACGACCATCATTTTGGTAAGAATCGCATGGGCGACTTTAAATTGCTTTACGACCTGAGCCTGAAATACAACTTTAAGCTGGAGCGCATTCCTGCTCAGGATGTTGAGCATATCGCCGTAAGTTCCACCAAAATCCGTAAAGCCCTCGAAGCCGGCGATGTGCACAAAGCCAATAAGTTGCTTGGCTACGAATACACTATTTGTGGAACTGTGGTACACGGAAATGCCATGGGCCGAAAGCTTGGCTTTCCGACGGCAAACCTGGCCATCGACGAGCAGTACAAACTCATCCATGCCACAGGTGTTTATGCGTGCAGAATAACGCACAAAGGCATAAAGTATCAGGGAATGAGTAATATAGGGTTTCGCCCAACCGTTGGTTCTGAAACACTAACCATCGAAGCACATCTGTTTGATTTCGATCAGGAAATTTATGGCGACGAACTGTGCATCAGCTTTGTGGAGCGCATACGCGACGAGCACAAGTTTGATTCGCTCGAAGCGCTCAGCCATCAGCTCGAAAAGGACAGAATTAAGGCCCTTAGCATTCTCAATCATTCCTGACCCACAACCACATCAGCCTCATCAATGGGCTGATTACCATTTAATTGAGTTTCGTGAAGTTGAACGCTGGACCACATGATTTTCTGGCCGGAGAAATAATCATATGCAATCAGCGCCACTAAAACGACTGCGAGCGAAATAAAGCCCGCAGCACCCGTTACCCCAACCATAAGGTCATTGCCTCCACTAATGACCACAATTGACGTTCCCGCTGTTCCGTTCAAGGTTCCGTGCAACAGGCCAGCCGCCAGCACCGACCGGGCTTTGAGGGTGATGTAAAGAAATAAAGGCCCGAGCATCATACACCATAATGTCATTACAAGCACGCCAATCTGAGGATGGTCGGGATAATTATGACCCATGAGGATGAGCGGAAAATGCCATATTCCCCAGATGAAACCAACGACAAGTGAGGTTTTAATAAAACTTTTCCCCTTAAAAGCACGCAAAAGAAAGCCCCTCCAGCCCATTTCTTCGCCCATGCCCGCAACAAGATTAATGGTCAACCCCGCAATCATGCCGCCAAAAAGACCTATCCAGAAAGGATGCACGGGCAAGGTTTCGATTTGCGCTTTCATAATAGCCAAATCCTCAGCGCTCATCCTGCCCGCATACCGATCGAACATACCTTGCATATCGGGAGAATATTCCACACCCGGCATCAGTAAGGCGATGCCTATGCTTAAAAGCGCTACTGCTGGCGGGATTAACCAGGCCCATAAATACCAGATGTTCAGTTTTGTATCAAAGTAAACCAACGATCTGAAGCTCATCTCTTTCGGCTTGAAAACCAGCGCAGCGAGCGTAGGCAGAAACATATAGGCGAACCCAAATATCGTTGCATTGATGCCCGAAAACTCAAATCCGAGCAAGTAGAAAATACCAGCCAAAGCCCAGCTGACAGCTAATAAAAGAATAGTATAACGAACAATTTTTGTGTTGTTTGCCATATTAAATCTGAATTTTCCAGAAAGATACAATAAAACCGAAAATACTGACAGTCAAGTTCGTTATTAGAGACGTTTTAAAGGCTTGAAATTGATTATGGTTTGTGCTTTTTAATCAGGCAACAGCTACTCCTGAGATCTATTCCGGCGTTCAACCGTTTTCCGCCCGTATCAAGCCTTCCACTGTGGCTCAAGAGGGCTGATTTCCAAAAATTTCCTACATTTGTTGAAACACAAACTCATCGCAAATGCATATGAAGCTTAAATTTTTCTCCGCTCTCATTTTGGCCGGATTGATGCTGGTATTGCCCCGCACTGGTCAGGCCTGCACCAATTATCTGGTAACCAAAGGTGCCTCTGTTGACGGCAGCACCATGATTACCTACGCCGCCGACTCGCACGTTCTTTACGGCGAGCTTTACCACTGGCCGGCCGGTGAACATGCCCCCGGAACGATGATAGACATTTACGAATGGGACACCGGTAAGTATTTGGGCAAAATCCGTCAGGCACCCCGCACTTACAACGTTGTGGGCAATATGAACCAGTTTCAGGTGGCCATAGGCGAAACCACATTCGGAGGCCGCTCCGAACTGGCAGATTCCACAGGAATCATGGATTATGGCAGTTTGATTTATGTAACGCTTCAGCGCGCCCGTTCGGCCCGCGAAGCCATCAAAATAATTTCGGAACTTCTCGATGAGTACGGCTATTACAGCTCCGGCGAGTCGTTCAGTATTGCCGATAAGGACGAGGTTTGGATTATGGAGCTCATCGGCAAGGGAACCGATATGAAAACCGATCGCAAAACAAAAAAGCAATTCAATGCCAACAAAGGTGCCGTTTGGGTTGCACTGCGTATTCCCGACGGCTATGTGAGTGGTCATGCCAATCAGGCCCGAATTCAGACTTTCCCTTTGGCCAACGGCAAAACCTCCATCACCTCAAAGGAAATGAACAAGATCTTCAATCCTGAGGTTGAGGTAGTTTACGCACACGATGTAATCAGCTTTGCCCGCAGCAAAGGCTGGTATGTTGGCGAAGATGCACATTTCAGCTTCAGCGATACCTATGCTCCGGTTGACTTTGGCGGCGCGCGTTTTTGCGACATTCGCGTCTGGACCATGTTCAACAAAGTATCGCAAGGAATGGACAACTATTGGGAATATGTAAAGGGCAATATCCGCCACGATGAATCCTTTGCCGACGGGCGCCCAAACCCCAATAAATATGCTACCAACCGTATGCCGCTCTGGGTGAAACCTGAAAGAAAGATCTCGTTGCACGACATGATGATGTTCATGCGCGACCACCTGCAGGGTACAGAACTTGATATGACCAAAGATCTTGGTGCAGGCCCCTATGGCGTGCCTTACCGCTGGCGTCCGCTCACCTGGAAGGTTGATGGCATTACCTATGTCAACGAACGTGCTACCGTTACGCAGCAAACCGGCTTCTCGTTTGTAAGCCAGTCGCGTTCGTGGCTGCCCGACGAAATCGGGGGAATCATCTGGTGGGGTGTCGACGATGCAAATGCCTGCGTTTATATGCCCCTTTATACCAGTATGACCGCTAACCCTCAGCACATTGCCGAAGGCAATGGCGGCATGATGGAATGGTCGGAAACCTCGCTCTTTTGGGTAACAAACCAGATATCCAACCTGGCCTACACTCGCTGGATGTACATTCAGCCGGATGTGGAAAAGGTGCGCGATGGTCTGGAGAAAATGTTTATCGAACGTACACCCATGGTGGATGCTGCTGCCCTGAAACTCTATGAGAAAGACAAAGCTTCGGCTGTGGCTTTCCTCACCGACTACAGCACCGATCAGGTGGCACGCACTTTCCACAGCTATAAGCATCTTTATCAGGAGCTGTTCATGAAATATATGGACGGCAATATCAAAACGCGTCAGCCCGGTCAGCGCAACCCCAAGGTGAAACAGCCCGGCTACAGCGAGCAATTCCTGCGCAAAGTGGTTGAGGATGCAGGCGAGAGACTTCGCATGACCGCACCGGATAACCACTAATAAATGACAACTAAACCGAAAGGCTGTCTTGACAACAAGACAGCCTTTCGGGCTTTTACCGGAATGGCATGTTTTTTGACTATATAATGGTCTGATCATTATTCGTTACAGGTTAATAATATGGAAACCTCTCAGCTACAGCTCATTCAAACCCTGATTGTGTTGGGTTTTATTGCGGTTAGCAAAATAGTGCTGCGCAGTCTTGTAAACGGCATCATGAAAAAATTTCACTTTGCATTGGAGCGCAAACGCATCATCAGCAAAATCATCAATTTTTTCCTGATTCTGGTTGGGTTTGTGTTTATTGCGGCTATTTGGGGTGTTAAGCCTCAGCAGTTTACGGTTTTTATTACCTCGATACTCACTGTGCTTGGCGTGGCGTTTTTTGCCCAATGGAGCATTTTGTCCAACATCAGCGCCAGCCTTATCCTGTTTTTCAATCACCCGGTGCGCATTGGCGCCTATATTAAGATTCTCGACAAGGAGTATCCTATCGAAGGCTTTGTCGACAACATTTCGCTTTTTTTCACCTATATTAAAACCGACGAGGGAAATCTGGTTTCCATTCCCAACAACATTGTGCTGCAGAAAACCATACAACTGAGCGATGAGCTGCACGATGCTCCCAGGAAGTTTGACATATAAAAAAGGCCGGTTATTTCGCCGGCCTTTTCTTTGCTTAGAAAATTAGTTTTCAGACCCTTAGGGGTTTCAATTTTTGGCCAATCAAGCTTCCCAACGCGGCAATGTCAATCCTTTCCTGAAGCATGGTATCGCGGTCGCGAAGCGTTACAGTATTATCCTCAAGCGTTTGATGGTCCACGGTGATGCAGAGGGGCGTTCCAATGGCGTCGTGCCTGCGGTAGCGCTTGCCGATGGAATCTTTCTCCTCGTATTGGCAATAGAAATCGTATTTAAGCGCTTCCATGATTTCGCGCGCCTTTTCGGGAAGTCCGTCCTTGGCCACCAGCGGCAGGATGGCTGCCTTTACCGGGGCTAGTACAGGTGGCAGCTTTAGCACCACGCGCTCCGATCCGTCCTCGAGCTTTTCCTCAGTGTAAGCATTGCTCAGCATGGCCAAAAACATACGGTCGAGACCAATGGAGGTTTCCACTACATAAGGCACATAGCTTTGATTGAGCTCGGGATCGAAATACTGAATCTTTTTGCCGGAATATTTCTGGTGCGCCCCAAGGTCGAAATCGGTGCGCGAATGTATGCCTTCCAGTTCCTTGAAGCCGAAGGGGAATTCAAACTCGATGTCGGCAGCGGCATTGGCATAGTGGGCAAGCTTTTCGTGATCGTGAAAACGATATTTCGAAGCTGGAATGCCGAGCGAAAGGTGCCAGCGCAGGCGCTGCTGCTTCCAGTATTCGAACCATTCGAGCTCTTCGCCCGGACGAACAAAAAACTGCATTTCCATCTGCTCGAATTCGCGCATACGGAAGATGAACTGGCGGGCCACAATCTCGTTGCGGAAGGCTTTGCCGGTTTGGGCAATGCCGAAGGGTATCTTCATCCTGCCGGTTTTTTGCACGTTCAGGTAGTTCACAAAGATGCCCTGAGCAGTTTCGGGGCGCAGATAAATTTCGCTTGCGCCCTCGGCTGTGGAGCCCATTTGGGTGGAAAACATAAGGTTGAACTGACGCACATCGGTCCAGTTGCGGGTGCCCGATATGGGACAAACAATGCCAAGATCTTCGATGAGCTGCTTAATGGCTGCCATATCGCCGCTTTCCATTGATCCGTAAAGACGGCGTTTGGCATCTTCGATTTGCTGACTGATCTCCAGCACCCTGGCATTCGTGGTTACAAACTGCTGCTCATTGAAGCTCTCGCCAAAACGCTTGCGGGCTTTTTCTACCTCCTTGGCTATCTTGTCTTCAAGCTTCGAAACGTGCTCTTCCACAAGCACATCGGCACGATAGCGCTTTTTCGAGTCCTTATTGTCAACCAGTGGGTCGTTGAAGGCATCAACATGGCCCGAGGCTTTCCAGGTAGTAGGATGCATAAAGATGGCTGCATCAATGCCCACAATATTTTCGTGGTGCTGCACCATGGCTTTCCACCAGTAGTTGCGGATGTTGTTCTTCAGCTCAACACCATTCTGGCCGTAGTCATATACAGCACTCAGCCCGTCGTAAATCTCGCTCGACGGAAACACAAACCCATACTCCTTGGCATGGCCTGTCAGTTTTTTGAAAAAATCGTCCTGATTCATGGGCGCAAAGGTAAAAAAATGGGGTAAGATTCTCAGTCCTTGCAAACGTATTGAATGCTGCCGGGTGTAACTTCACGTATGGCTGAATAAAACCGATTGATGCAACAGGCGGTGATTGCAACCAAAAAAGCACTCAAAGATGCCATGGATAAATAACATCCTCAAGATCAGTAATATTACCGCTAATAAGTCTGGTTTGTTTTAGCCCAAGTGCACTTCCGAGTTTGCGAACGCGCACAAGATCGTGCGGGGTTGCAGTCTGTTTAACTTCAAAACCAGTTTCGCCGTTAAGAATAAAATCCAGTTCAGCAGTATTGCGTTTGTTGTAGAATGAGAGTTGGCCATAAGACATGAGTGCGTTATGCACAGCTACTTCAAGCAATTGACCATCGGTAACATTTCCCGCCAAATTGAGCAATCCCGTGTCGGTAAAATAGACTTTTTTTCCTCCGGCTACCTGCCTGTCAATGCTTCCTGTGAAGCGAGGCAACAGTTTTAAAAAGAAGGTACCTTCGAGCAATTCGAGATAACTGTAAATTTTTACCCGGTTTACGCCTAATTCTGCCGAAAGACGCGAAACATCAATCAGTCCGCCATTTCGCGGTGCCAATAGTAATATAAGGTTGCGCAGCTCGCGCACCTCCCTGAATTCGTCAAAAACCCTGACATCCTTTTCGAAAAATGACGAGAATATGTTTCTGATTACTAAAAGTTTGGTTTCTGGGTCAGGTGTCATTGCCACCTCCGGAAATCCTCCGTATTTCAGATAGGAATCGAAAAGCTCCCTATTTCTGTATGCTTCGGCCCCCATTTTTGCGGCTACAAGTGCTTCGGTCTGAGGCTCAATCGCTTCAGAATCCAGTTTATCATTGAAATACAGGTATTCTTTATAGGATAGAACCGGAAGATGGTATAGAAACTTTCTGCCACTCAACGATTCGGGAAATAAATTGCGCAGGTAAAAATTTGATGATCCGGTAAGGATGAATTTTACACCGCTGTGGTCAATCAGAAATTTTATGATTCGCGTGATTTCGGGCATATTTTGAATCTCATCAATGCAAACGAGCAGTCGCTCGTTGACCGAAACTCCTGCCTTGATTCTCAGATTTTCGAAAATAGCCCTGTAATCGGGGTTCTCGAAGACCATCATATCCAATGGATTGTCAAAGTCGAACCATAGTTTCGGCCCCGTCCATTCGTCATACAGCTGCTTCATCAGTGTGGTCTTGCCCACTTGCCGCATACCAGTGATAACCAGCGCGTTTTTGTGTTGAAGTTGCTTAACGATGGTATGAAACAACAGCCTTCTTCTCATTGTGTAAAAAATAATATACAAAAATAGGTAAATTTGTATATATAAAATTACAATATAACAAATTGTCCTTTATATCGATGATTTGCAAATAATTCAGAGTAATCCTAACGCTTGGTGGAAGTCGGTTTATCTAAGCGCTTCATACCTGAAACACCCGGTCAGGTGGTCGTTGACCATACCGGAGGCCTGCATGAAAGCGTAGCAAATGGTGCTTCCAACAAAGGTAAAGCCTTCTTTTACAAGCGCTTTGCTCATAGCATCCGATTCAGGGCTGCGCGAGGGAATTTCCTTGACGTTGTTGAAGTGGTTCACAAGGGTTTTGTGATCTGTGAATTGCCAGATGAACTGGTCGAAACTACCATATTGCTGCCTGATTTTCAAAAAAGCGCGGGCGTTGCGAATAGTGCCATTGATCTTCAGCCGGTTGCGAATGATTCCTGCATTTTGCATCAATGCTTCCACTTTATTTTCATCGTATCTGGCTATTCTTTCGGCATCGAAATGGTCGAAAGCCTCCCGGAAAGCTTCCCGCTTTTTAAGCACAGTAAGCCAGCTCAGGCCGGCCTGAAAAGCGTCGAGCACCAAAAACTCGAACAGCTTCAGGTCGTCGTGCACAGGCACACCCCATTCGTTGTCGTGATAATCCCGCATCAGCGGATGCACTTCGGCCCAATCGCAGCGCATTTTGTGATTCATATGGCAATTTTAAAAAAAGAGCCGGACGATAAATCCGGCTCGTTCTAATTAACAATCTTAAAATCAGAGAATAAGCATGGCGTCGCCATAGGTAAAGAAGCGGTACTTCATATTTACGGCTTCCTTGTAGGCTTTCATGATGAAGTCGTAACCGCCGAAAGCCGAAACCTGCATGAGCATGGGCGACTTGGGCAGGTGGAAATTGGTAACCATGGCATCGGCAACGCCAAAATCGTAGGGCGGGAAGATGAATTTGTTTGTCCAGCCTTTGTAGGGCTTAATGCGTCCGGGGATGGTCATTGCGCTTTCAAGTGCCTTCATCGAAGTTGTGCCGACGGCAATAATCGCGTTGCCACGGGCTTTGGCTTCATTGATAATGATGGCGTTTTCCTCGTCAATAAACATTTCTTCGGAGTCCATCTTGTGCTTGGTCAGGTCTTCCACCTCAATAGGCCTGAAATTGCCCATCCCGGTATGCAGGGTGATCTCGGCAAAATTCAGCCCGATGAGTTCGAGGCGTTTGAGCAATTCGCGGCTGAAGTGCAAACCTGCGGTGGGGGCGGCAATGGCGCCTTCGTGCTTGGCAAAAATAGTTTGGTAGCGTTCGGCATCGAGGGGCTCAACGGGACGCTCGTGCACCTTTGGCAGCGGGGTTTCGCCGAGGGAATAGATGGTTTTCTTGAATTCTTCGTAAGGGCCGTCGAACAAAAACCTGAGGGTGCGGCCACGCGAAGTGGTGTTGTCGATTACCTCGGCCACCAGATCATCATTGTCGCCAAAATAGAGCTTGTTACCAATACGGATTTTACGGGCCGGGTCGACCAATACATCCCATAGCCTGCTTTCGCGGTTGAGTTCTCGCAGCAGAAAAACTTCGATTTTAGCTCCGGTTTTTTCCTTTTCGCCATAGAGGCGTGCGGGAAAAACCTTGGTGTTGTTGAGCACAAGCACGTCGCCATCCTTAAAATATTCCACGATGTCCTTAAAAATCCTGTGCTCGATGGTCTGTTCCTTGCGGTTGAGCACCATAAGCCTGGATTCGTCACGGTTTTTTGGCGGATAGCTTGCAATAAGGTTTGAGGGTAGGTTGTACCTGAATTGGGATAGTTTCATTTGCTTAACCTGTTAATTTCCAACTTGATTTCCTAAAAATCCTCCGGTCCGTTTAAGCAACGAAAAAAGGTAGGGTTTGCAAAGGTAGCCCAAGAACGAGGCCTTGTCAAGCCATCGGGCAATGTAAGTGCTTGTTGAATAGGAATGAAGCCCCGTGTTTAAGCTTTTTTAACCTGCGGCCGACTCCAGATGAAGCTTAAAATCGGCAGGACTAATGGCTTCATCTACATGATATTGCCCTATGGCCGTACGGCGCAGAGCGGTCAAAACCGCACCTGTTCCGAGAGCTTGTCCAAAATCGTGCGCCAAACTGCGTATGTATGTGCCTTTACTGCAGCGAACCCTAAATTGGAGATCCGGAAGGTTGAATGCCGTGATTTCGAATGAACTGATGTTTACTTTACGGGCCTCAAGCGTCATGCTGCGGTTGCGTCTGGCCGCCTCAAAAGCCCGTTTTCCGTCAACCTTGATGGCCGAAAAAACCGGGGGCACCTGCATAATTTCACCAGTGAAAGATGGCAGCACACTTAGTATATCCTCGTTGCTTATGTGTTGCCAGGGGCTCTCACTGTCGGGTTCAGTTTCAAGGTCGTAAGATGGGGTGGTAATACCCAGACGAATCGTTCCGGTATATTCTTTATCCTGATCCTGAAGCTGTTGTATCTGACGTGTCATCTTTCCGGTGCATACAAGCAAAAGCCCTGTGGCCAGAGGGTCGAGCGTGCCGGCATGACCAACCTTGATGCGTGCAATGCCCAGATTGCGTCTGATCTGAATACGGATAAAATTGACCACATCAAATGACGTCCAGCCCTCTGGTTTGTCGATCAGCAAAAGGGCTCCGCCCTCAAAATCCTGCATCATGCGGCAAAGATAGGGAGAAAAGGGGCTGGGTGCCGGTTGCCGGGTTAGTGGTTGCGGGAGCTGGGAATTCAAAATTCAAAAATTCAAGATTCAATAATTCGTTGGATTTCAGCGTTTAATGCTCAGGCTCTAAACTTGGCTCTTTTTCCTTTTTACTTGGCTCTTTTTCAGGGACAAGGGACAAGGGACGGGAAGTTAGTTGCTGGTTACGGGTTGCTGGGTTTGGGCAGTGTGTGCTTAACATAAAGGCATGCTAACGCGCGATTCCATCGCGCGAACCAAGCCAGTTAAAATACCTCAGAACACTGATAACAAAAACAACCCTCCTACCTATACCATGCTCAGTTCGTAGCCCATAGCGAGCATTATCAGGATGATCAGGCCAACCACAATGCGGTAATAACCAAACCATTTAAACCCGTAGCGGGTGAGCAGGCTGATGAAGGTTTTAATGGCTATCATGGCCACAAAAAATGCTACTACATTGCCAATCAGCAATATATCTATATGATCTGCATCAATGTGTTTGTAGTTTTGAAGCAGTTTGTAGGCCGAAGCGGCAAACATCGTAGGCACGGCAAGGAAAAAGGAAAACTCGGCAGCGGTTTTACGGTCGAGTTTTTGTGTCATCCCTCCGATGATGGTGGCCGCAGAGCGCGAAACGCCGGGTATCATTGAAATAACCTGAAAGAAGCCTATTTTCACTGCTTTGTTGTAAGTGACGGTTTGATCAGGGGAAGGGTTTTTAAACCAGCGGTCTACAAAAACAAGCACAATGCCGCCCAGTACCAGCATCACGGCCACTACAACAACATTTTCGAGCATCTGATCGATAAAATCGCTGGCCAGAAAACCAATGACTGCAGCTGGCAGGAAGGCAACAAAAAGCTTCAGATAGAAATCAACCGATTGGAAAAAGCGTTTCCAATAGAGTACAACTACGCTCAGGATGGCGCCAAACTGTATGTTGACGGTGAAAGCTTTTACAAAGTCGTCGATCTCCATGCCCAAAAGTTCCTGGGTGATGATCATGTGACCTGTGGACGAAACGGGAAGAAACTCGGTTATTCCTTCTACAATGGCGATGATAATAGCCTCGAACAAGCTCATCGCAGCCTTAGTCTTTTTTCATAATGGCGTAAATCTCAATGGCATAGCCCGCCAGCACCAGAATTGGGGCCAGGGTCATGCGGCTGAAACTGAAAATGCCTTCGCTGAAAACATCGGGGTCTTTCGATCCTCCGCCAATCATCAGCACAAAGCCGAGCACAATAAAAGCAAGGCCAATCAACACCCATTTGTAGTTTTCGCGGGTGAATGCAAACAGATCACTGCTTTTTTCGGGGGCGGGGGAAGTAATAGGTTTTTTAGGTGGCATAACGCTCCGGGTTTGTTGCAAAAATACTCATTTCGCCAATTGTCCGGGGTCAGATAAACAACTTGTCGGTTTTGACCCGAAGGTAGCGCCGCAGTGCTATCCAAGTGGACAATGTGGTAAGCAGAATGCCTGTCAGCAAGGTGGCACCAAACAGGATTGCAACATGGACAGGGTCGTATAGCAGCAATAGCTCGGGGATATTTCCAAGGGCGGCGTATAGCACTCCGCTAAGCAGCAACAGAGCCAGCACTGCGCTGATTAATCCCTGTAGAAATGCCGTGATGAAAAACGGACGATGAATAAAACCTTCGGTAGCACCAACCAACTGCATGCTGCGGATGATAAAGCGTTTTGCATAAATAGAAAGCCTTATAGTATTATGAATGAGCACTATAGCGATAAGCAGAAGCAATGAACCAAATCCCAGTAATATTATGCTGATCCGACGAAAGTTGTCGTTTACCAGATCAATCAGGGTTTTCTGATAATACACTTCTTTAACGTCAGGGTTGAGCAGCAGGCGTCGGCTAATGGCTTCGAGGCTGTCGTTGGTGGCCCAGTCGGCCTTGAATTTAAGCTCAATGGAAGGAAGAAGCGGGTTGTCGGCATCGCCAAGCCAACGAACAAAATCTTCTCCAAGGTCGTCGGCCAGCACTCGGGTGGCTTCCTCTCGCGGGATGTATCTTGCCGACTTCACGAAAGGCTCTGCTTCGAGCATTTTCTGATACTGTAGAATGCTGGCTTCGTTCACCCCTTTCTTTAAAATTACTTCAAGGCCAATATTCTCGCGAATCAATAGCGACAGGCTTTGGGCATTGATCAGTATGAGTCCGAAAAGGCCAAGAACGAAAAGTACAAGCCAGATGCTTACCACCGACGTGATATAGCTGCCTGCCAGCCTTCGCTTATTGAATTTTTCTTCGTCCAGTGCCACCATATTGCCAAAAGCTTTGATAGGGCGAAGTTACAAAATAGTGTGCCTGCTGCCTGTATCAAAGCATATCGTTGGCCAGATTGGCCAGCTCGGAGCGCTCGCCCTTTTCAAGGCGGACATGCGCATAGATGCCATGATGTTTGATCTTGTCAATAAGAAACGAGAGCCCGTTGGAGTGCGCATCAAGATAAGGCGTATCGATCTGAAAAATATCGCCCGTAAACACAATCTTCGTGTTTTCGCCGGCCCTGGTGATGATGGTTTTCACCTCGTGCGGGGTAAGGTTTTGGGCTTCATCAACAATGAAAAACACATTCGAAATACTCCGGCCGCGGATATATGCCAACGGGGTGATTACAAGCTTCTCTTTTTCAATGGCTTCGGTGATCCTTTTGTACTCCTTGTCCTCTTCACCGTATTGGTTCTGGATGAATTTAAGGTTGTCCCAAAGCGGCTCCATATAGGGGTTTAACTTCGATTTGATATCGCCGGGCAAATAGCCGATATCTTTATTGCTCAGAGGCACAATAGGCCGGGCCAGATAAACCTGTTTGAAATTGCGTCGTTGTTCCCATGCGGCAGCCAGCGCCAGCAAGGTTTTACCGGTTCCGGCTATACCCTGAATAGTAACCAATTTAATCTCGGGATTGAGCAGGGCATGCAGGGCAAACACCTGCTCGGCATTGCGGGGCGTAATACGCGAAACAGCTTGCTTATCTATACGCTCGAGCCTGTCGGTTAGCGGGTTGTAAAAGGCCAGCGCCGAGTTGCGGTTGCTTCTGAGTGTAAAATAATGATTTGGAATGGCCTTTTGCAATCCTGCATCCGACAATTGGCAAAAGCCTTCTATAAACAGCCTGTCGATGGCTTCGGCAGGCACATCGTCGAGGTGGCTCTTACCGGTGTAAAGCGATTCAACGTCCTTGATTTTGCCAGTTTCGTAATCTTCGGCCTGAAGGTTGAGCGATTTGGCTTTAAGCCGAAGGTTGACGTCTTTCGACACCAGGATCACCTTACGGTCGGGATTGTCTTCGGCCAGCTTGATGGCGGCGTTGAGGATGCGGTGGTCGGGCTTGTCGGCGCCAAATACCGAACGCGAGTCGAGCTTGCTGATTTCGTTCATCAGCACTTTGAAACGACCCCTGGTCGGACCGTTGATACGGCGCCAGTTTTTCATGGTCGTTTTGCCCGAAATGCGGTCCATCAGCCTGATGAATTCGCGGGCTTCGTAGTTTTTCGTGTCGTTGCCTTTTTTGAAGTTGTCCAACTCCTCGAAAACGGTGATGGGAATGGCCACGTCGTGCTCTTCGAAAGTGTTGATGGCATTGTGGTTGTAGAGGATTACCGAAGTATCGAGCACGAAAATCTTCGGTTGAGCAGGTTTTTTAACGGGCATAGGTTGCTGCTGTTTATCGCCCTTGTTGGCTGCGCATAAAATTAGCAGCATGATTTATGCAGATCGGGGCACTTGAAAACTTACTTATCAACAAAAAATATCAACACTATGGAGTATAGTGTTGGAGCCTATCGGCGCGATTTGAAAAAATCCACGAGCAATTGCGAAGACTTCTCGGCCATAAGTCCTTTATTAACAGCGGTTTTTGGATGAAGCAATGTAGGACTGAACAGGCTAAAACCCCTTTTGGGATCGTCGGCAGCCCAAACCACTCTGCTTACCTGGGCCAGATTGAGGGCCGAAGCGCACATAGGACAAGGTTCGAGGGTGACGTATAAGGTGCAGTTATCGAGGTACTTACCACCAATGTGACCAGCTGCCGCCGTGATGGCGAGCATTTCGGCATGGGCAGTAGCGTCGTTCAGGGTTTCCGTCATATTGTGCGCCCTGGCTATGATGCGTCCATTACTCACCACCACGGCGCCCACCGGCACCTCGCCGGCATCGGCTGCCCTACGGGCTTCGCGAAGGGCTTCGGCCATAAAATGTTCGTCGCTTTGAACGCTCAGCATCATGCCTGGATTTTTAGTGTGCTTCGAGCCAGTTGTTTCCTGTATTCATCTCCACAACCACAGGCACCGAGAGGGGCAAGGCATCGCGCATATAGCTGGCTACAAGCGGTTTAAGTGTTTCAAGTTCGTCCATGTGGGCATCGAACACCAATTCGTCGTGCACCTGTAGTATCATTTTCGATTGCATACCAAGTTTTTTCATCTCGGCTTGAATGTTGATCATGGCCAGCTTGATCATATCGGCCGAACTGCCCTGGATGGGGGCGTTGATGGCATTGCGCTCGGCAAAACTGCGCACCACGCTGTTGGCCGAATTGATGTCGCGCAGATAGCGCCGGCGGCCCAGCATGGTTTCCACATAGCCATGCTTGCGGGCAAATTCGATTTGCCTGCTCATGTATTCTTTGATTCCTTGATATTCCCTAAAATAGCTCGCAATGATCTTCGAGGCTTCGCCCCTTGCGATGCCAAGGCGCTCGGACAATCCGAAGGCTGAAATGCCATAAATAATACCAAAGTTCACGGTTTTGGCATTCCTACGCATTTCTTTGGTTACCTGGTCGATCGGTATTCCATACACCCTTGAAGCCGTAGCGGCATGAATGTCGTGGCCGGTATTGAAAGCTTCGATCATGCCTTTGTCGCCACTAAGGTGGGCAATGATGCGCAATTCGATCTGTGAATAGTCGGCAGCCAGCAAGGTGAAGCTTTTGTTGCGGGGCACGAAAGCCTTGCGTATCTCGCGACCGCGATCGGTGCGTATGGGGATATTCTGCAAATTGGGGTTGTTCGAACTTAAACGCCCGGTAGCGGCAACAGCCTGGTTGTATGAAGTATGCACCCTACCGTCGCGGGGGTTCACAAGGGCAGGAAGTGCGTCCACATAAGTGGATTTGAGTTTGGTAAGTTGCCGGTAATCAAGTATTTTCTCAATAATAGGATGCTCGTGAACCAGCCGGCTGAGGACCTCTTCACCAGTGGGGTATTGGCCGGTTTTGGTTTTTTTGGCCGAAGTGCTCAGGCCAAGTTTTTCGAACAACACTTCACCCAACTGCTTTGGCGAGGCTATGTTGAATGCACTACCTGCCAGTGCGTGTATTTCGGCTTCGAGCTGAACGATTTCGCTCTGCATTTGAGCACCGATTTCCTTTAGGGTAGAAATGTCGAGCTTCACGCCTTCGGCCTCCATATCGGCCAGCACATTCACCAGTGGCATTTCGATGTTGTGCATCAGCTTTTCCAGTCCGCCGGCTTCCAGCCCGGGGGCCAGCTTGTGATATAGCTGCAGGGTGATATCGGCATCTTCGGCGGCATATTCTTTTATCTGTTCAAGGGGCACATCGCGCATCGAGCCCTGGTCTTTGCCCTTTTTGCCAATGAGGTTTTCAATGGGTACTGGGCTGTAGTTGAGGAGCGTTTCGGCCATATAGTCCATGCTGTGACGTTGTTCAGGCTCAATCAGGTAGTGCGCTATCATGGTATCGAAAAGCGGGCCGGCCACGGTCATATCATACCAGCGGAGCACCGAGATATCGTACTTCATGTTCTGGCCCACTTTTAAAATCTGACTATTGGTAAAGAATGGCCTGAAAAGCTCGAGCATTTGCTGGCATTGATGATAGTTGTCGGGCATGGGCACATACCATGCATGATGCGGCCTTACGGCAAAGGACAGCCCTACAAGCTCGGCAGTGTGCGCGTCAAGGGCAGTGGTTTCGGTGTCGAAACTCACCGTATTGTGTTTGAGTAATTCTGCCATTAACAATTTGACGGCCTCACTGCCCTCCACCAGTTCATAATGATGATCAACCGTTGCGATTGTCTTGCGGGCACCGGCCTCTCTGCCTTGTTCATCCTCAGGAAGTTCGCCAAAGAGGTCGCCCGTGGCAGGCTGCATTTCGCTAAAAACGCGTTTTGCAAAAGTTCTGAATTCCAGCTCGTCGAACAGGGCCTTTAGTTTTTCGTAATCGGGCCTTCCCATTTTCAGGTTTTCGGGCTCGAAGGGCACTGGGGCATCGGTAATAATGGTGGCCAATTGCTTCGACTGAAGTCCCTGACTGGCAAACTGTTCCACGTATTCCTTGAGCTTTCCTTTGAGTTGATGGGTGTTGGCCAGCAGGTTTTCCATTGAGCCAAATTCCTGTATTAGTTTAATAGCTGTTTTTTCGCCAACGCCCGGAATACCGGGGATGTTGTCGCTGGCATCGCCCATCAGGCCAAGGATATCGATCACCTGTTCCGGCCTTTCGATACCATAGCGTGCGCACACTTCGGCCACACCCCACACTTCGGCTGCATCACCTGCACGGGCAGGCTTATACATCAAAATATTTTCGGTGACTAACTGGCCAAAATCTTTGTCAGGGGTCATCATGTAGGTAATAAACCCTTGTTTTTCAGCTGTTTTTGCAAGGGTGCCAATCACGTCGTCGGCTTCAAAACCCTCGGCCATCAGCACAGGAATGTTGAAGGCTTTCACCAATTCTATCACAAATGGAATAGCCTTTTCAATATCATCGGGCATTTTTTCCCGGTTTGCCTTGTAATCAGCAAAGTCGGTATGGCGTTGGGTTGGCGCCATGGTGTCGAAGGCCACACCCAGATGGGTTGGTTTCTCGTTGCGGATGATATCGTACAGCGTGTTGGCAAAACCCAAAATTGCTGAGGTGTTGAATCCTTTTGAATTGATGCGGGGATTTTTGTTCATGGCAAAATAGGCCCTGTAAATGAGCGCCATGGCATCGAGCAGAAAAAGTTTTGGACGGGTTTGCGACATGCCTTGATTGATTTAAACTGTAAAAATAGGGCGATTGATGTCTGCGAGCTGTTCATTTACAAAAAAACAAGGGATCAGGTTATGGAAACCATCACCGGTTCACATCATCATGAGCAAGCCTTCGCTCAACCAATCCGTTCTTTTGTTGTTAGGTTTGTGATTCAGTTACATTTGCCAAAGCGGCTTTGCCCACAACTTTCAAATTCAACGCAATGACCCATAAAAAACATAACCCAAACCGGCTCATCCGGGAAACCAGCCCTTACCTGCTTCAACATGCCTATAACCCTGTGGACTGGCATCCATGGAATGAGCACACGTTAAAACTTGCCATTGAGAACGACAAGTTGATATTGGTCAGCATCGGCTATTCGGCCTGCCACTGGTGCCATGTGATGGAGCATGAATCGTTTGAAGATGAGGAGGTAGCTCGGCTGATGAACGAGCATTTTATTTGCATCAAGGTTGATCGTGAAGAGCGTCCTGATGTGGATCATATTTTTATGGAGGCCGTGCAGCTGATCACAGGGCAGGGGGGCTGGCCGCTCAATTGTTTTGCTTTGCCCGACGGCCGACCCATCTGGGGTGGTACTTATTTCAGGAAGCCTCAATGGCTGCAGGTGTTGCAACATTTTGCTGAAATGTGGGAGCGGCGCGACCCTGCACTGCAACATCAGGCCGAAAACGTTCAAAACGGATTGATTGACAGGCTGTCGATCAAGATTGACACTCAGCCTTATGATGCCGGTCAGATTTTTCAACAAATGGCCCGCATCATGCTCAGGCAAGGCGATGGCCGGCTGGGCGGGCGCAGTGGCACTCCAAAATACCCCATGCCCGACCTGCTTCTTTTTCAATGGTTATTAGCCCAAAGGCTGCCTGACGAAGGGCTTCGCAATCATGTGCTGCTCACCCTCGACCGAATGGCTCGTGGTGGCATCTTCGACCAACTCGAGGGCGGGTTTGCCCGCTATTCAGTCGATGAGCGCTGGCATGTTCCGCATTTCGAAAAAATGCTTTACGACAATGCCCAGCTCATCGGATTGTATGCAGAAGTGTCAATGGGAACAGACCAGCGTGATTATGAGGCAATAGTGAGGCAAACCATCCATTGGTGCCTGAGCGATCTGTACAAGCCCGGCGAAATGTTCTGCTCGGCCCTGGATGCCGACAGCGAAGGGGAAGAAGGGCGATATTACGTTTGGACGCAAAAGGACTTCGAGGCGCTTCCGGCCGAACTGGTTTCGCTGCTTGCCGAATGGTATGGCATTGGCGGTCAGGCGGTTTGGGAGCACGATAAAAATGTGCTTGTTCGTCCTCATAATATCAAAGCATTTTGCCAGAAACATCAGCTCGATGAAGTACGTTGGCAATCATTGCTTAATAAGGGGAACCAAACTCTGCTCGATATAAGACGAAAGCGCATTCGTCCGGGCCTCGACGACAAGCAGCTCCTTTCGTGGAATGCGCTGATGGTTAAAGGATTGTGCAGTGCTTTCAGGGCTTTTGGCCATACAGAATGGCTTGAGATTGCAAAGGATGTGGTTTCATTTATCCAAAAAAAAATGAAAATGCCCGACGGAGGCCTGCTTCGGTCATACAAAAACGGCGAAGCCCGCATTCCGGCTTTTCTGGACGACTATGCTTTTTACATTCAAGCACTTACTTCCCTTTATCAATGCACTTTCGAGGAAGAATACCTTTTTGAGGCACGCAGGCTGACCGATTACACAATAAATCACTTCTTTATCGCAGATGGGGATTTTTTCAGCTATACCAGCCATGCAAGCAACGACCTTGTTGTTAAACCCCGCGAGTTTTACGACAATGTGATTCCTTCGTCGAATGCGGCCATGTGCCTTGCAATGACCGTTTTAGGCATCTACTTTGAGGATGATTATCTTTTAAACCTTGCCGGACGAATGATCCGCAATCAGGCTTCGCTCATGGCGCAATACCCTGCCGGTTTCAGCCATTGGGGCCAGGCCATGTGGTTGCACGAACACCAGGAAATTACGGTTTTCAGGGGCGCTGGTGCTGTGGAATACGCTCGGGGCAAGCTGAGGCAAGTGCCTCAGCTGCATTTGCTTGCAGCATCCGACGGCGATACGGCTATTCCCACCCTTGCTTCAAAGCCTTTTCAAGAAGGCTTGTGGAGGTGGAAATGCGACAATAATGGTTGCGGCCTTCCGGAACGCATCTAATATTAAGAAATTTTGTGATTTATGGGTTCAATAGTCGCTATTGCAATTGGTAATCAAACGACCAATGAACAAGTAAGCGATTAGTCCTCAAGTTCCAGCCTAACCTCTTCGATTCTGTTGCCAGTGGCTTTAAGGATCGTAATTTTAAAAGGATCGATAAAAATTTCTTCGCCCAGCGCGGGTATGCTTTCATATTTGCTGATAATGAAACCTGCCAGGGTTTCATAGTCTTCCGATTCGGGTATGCCGAGCTTGTAAGTCTCGTTGAGATAGTCGATTTCGAGTCGGGCAGAGAAAATCCAGGTGTTGGGCTGCGGATGCTCTTCTATGGTGACCTCCTCGTCGTATTCATCGTCTATTTCGCCAAAGATCTCCTCTATGATGTCTTCCATGGAAACGATGCCCGCCGTTCCGCCAAACTCGTCCACTACTACGGCAATACCCTGCCGGTTTTGGATGAATCGGCTCAGGAGTCGGCTGGCAGGATAAGTTTCCGGCACAACCTCTATGCTGCGCAGCACCTGCCGAATGCTCTCAGGCCTGGTAAACATGTCGTAGGAGTGCACATATCCGGTGATATTGTCCACACTGTCCTCGTAGACCAATATTTTGGAATGCTTGGTTTCGGTAAACTTTTCCAACAATTCGTCAACGGTGCTGTCGCCGGCTATGGCCTCAATTTCGGGCCGGGGCACCATGCAGTCGCGCACTCTTATGTGTCTGAATTCCATAGCGTTCTGCAAAATCTGCAGATCGGGATCAAGTTCTTCAGTGCGTTTATCGTCGTCGGAAGTGTAGTCTTTCAGATAGTTGTCAAGGTCAACAGTGCTGAACTTGTAAGTATCGTGCTCAAACTTCAGACCGGTTACAGCTTTAAGGATCAGTTCGGAAAGACCTGTATAGATCCAGATCAGTGGATAAAGCAAATGATAAATCAGCCAAATTGGAATGGAGAAAAAACCCAGCGTTGCGTTTGGATTGATTCTGAACAGGATTTTTGGCAAAAACTCGGCAAAAATGAGGATGAGCAGGGTGGCGGCCAAGGTTTGGGTGAGTATGAGATTGATGTTGTTCCCCATTAGTTCAGGAAACATCCTGAGCAGCAGCGGTTCGAGCAGGTTGGCCATGGCCATGCCGTAAATCACCAATGCAATATTGTTGCCCAGCAGCATGGCACCAATAAATCGGGAAGGGTTACGGTAAAAAGCATTAAGGATATTTGCGGGCAGCAGGTTACGCTTAAGGTCAATTTCGAGGCGCAATCTGTTGGCGCTCACAAAGGCTATTTCAATGCCTGAGAAAAATGCCGAAAACAGTAGTGTTATCAGTATAATCTGAATATCAGTCATATAGCTCTGTGGGCTGTTGGCGCAAAGATAACATATAATAAGGATGATCAGCGGGTGTCGTCGTCATCTTCCATCTCAAGCGTTCCTCGGATATTGTAGAGTGTGCGTTGTGAGAGGTCGTCGGCTGCGGCGAGGCTGTCGCCAGAAAGGTTTTTGTCGGGCCCTGTTATTCTTACCGGAGCGCCGGTGCGTATGGTTTTGTCGCGCTGATTCCAGATCAGCTGAGCGGTTTGCATAAGCTCACCGGTCTGGAAGTTTTCCACTTCCACATCTCCGCGTGCCAGCATCCACTGCTCTTTCTCCAGATTAAGCCCATAGTTGGCTTTTATACGCGACGATTGCAAGCCGGTAGAGTCATAAAAAAACGCTTCGAAACCTTCGGGAAATTCAACTTTTTGATCTTCCCCTGCAAAACGCAGCATGAGCGGGGCGACAAGCCGCATATAAATCTTACCTGAGTCGCTCCGCACATACTCGATATTGGTGGCCCGCACAGCCGAAAGGGTATCTTCGGCGGTTACTTCGTGAATCACCGTAAGTGAGTTTTCACAGGAAACCCACATCATTCCGGCCATTACCGCCATGATGTGGGTTAAAAGACTTCTTAGGTCCAAGGGATTTCTGTGCTTTTGTTATTTGGAAGCCCTGATAGTGGTTTCTTCCTTATACCAGCAGTCGATGGTGTAGGTTTGGCCTTCTTCGTAACCGTGGAAGAAAATCACGTTTACCGAAGGAAAATGAACACTGTAGGTAGCAATCCTGCGGTTTGCCACATCGGCCTGCGAGGGATCAACGCGCTTGGCCTGATTGTATTTGTCAATGGCAGCCCAGTAGCCTACCCTGCTGGTGAAATCGTTGTCGCCGCAGTCTTTGGCTGTCAAGGCATAGCAATCACCGATAGTAATATAGGGAGCCCCATCGCTCGGATTGATCTGCAATGCACTGAGGGCGGCCTGACGTGAGCGGGGGAAATTGCGAACAGCCTTATAGGTTTCGGCAAGTAGCTTGAATGCGCTGTGTGCTCTTTCCTGATCGGCCGAACGGGTGGCTTCTTCCAGGTAAGGTATGGCCTGGTTGAACTTTTCGTCGCGCAACATCAAACGTCCAATATTAAATGCTGATTCGGGGCTTGGCTGCAGCCTGTGCAAACGAACGCTTGCATCGAGGTAAAGCTGGTCGCTCTGGCATCCGCGCCTGTCGAGCAGGCTGGTAACCTTTTTCAGGAGGTCCACGTCGTTAGGTGCTTTTTTAAGCTTGTTGCCATAAACCCTTACTAAATCGGTGCAGCTGGCAAATGGCTCGAAAGAGGCTTCGATATTGTTTTTAAAGTTTCTGTAGTTCTCGGCCCACTTTTCGTCGTTGTTGGCCACGGCCCTGCTGATATTGTGGTCGAGAATTTCCGAAACCTGATCGTAAGTATCGACAATGAAAGCGGTGTCAACCTTGGCTTTGCGTGCCATTTTCACAACGGCCCGGAAATAGTAGATCAGCACAGTTCCGTCGGACTCATCCCGATCTATTTCAATCGATTGTTTCAGGATGTTGTATGCCTCTTCGTAGCGCTCCTGATCGTAGGTAAACAAATCGATGCCCTTTCTTCCGAGTACAGCTCCTTTTTGTGGTTTGCCAGTGCGAAAGTGATTTGGGAAGTACTTCACGCGCTGGTCGTAAACCATTAGCAAAGTGTCGATTAGCTTGCCGCGCTCTGCATCGTTTTTAGCATTTTCGATGCGGTATTGCATGATCCTGACGCCGTCAACATAGGTGTTTTCGCTGGCCAGAGGGCAATTGTTGAAAACCCAGCGCCATGGACCTATAATGTCCTTGATCACCGGCGATTCAAAATTGCTTGCTCTCCACTGACGGTAAAACTCCCTGTAGAGCGAGATGTTCACCACGCAGTTTACGCTGTCTTTTCCATACTTGGGCATATTGTCCTGAGGCTCAAAACTGAATCTGTCGTTGGCAGCCTGAACGTTGATCGCTGCCAGCAGAGCCACAGCCGCAACCAGAGCCTTAAGGTAAGTGTAGGGTTTCATGGTATTGTGTGTTGAAACATTGAAGTCTAATCGTATTTACGTTTTATAAACCAGCGCTCGTAGATCGAAACACCTGCCCTGAAGTTGATGAAGCTTTCGCGGACAAGGTTGCTTTTCGTTGTGCCCCTGCTGCCTGCTTCAAGGCTTAGGTCAACAGTGGTGAACGTACGAGGCAACGGCAAACTAACTCCAAAACTGATGCCAAACTCATTCACTGGCTGTCCGTTGATGCTCAGGTAGGTTTGCTGGTAGCGTGCGCCAGCCCTGTAAAACACTTTACGCCAGTAATTTGAGATGGCAGTATGTGTCGGGAGATACTGGAAACCGGCGGCCACATTCCAGCTGTTGATGAGCGAATCGGCATACAGAGGCGATTTGTAGTTTTCCCAGTTCTGCCAGTTAAAATCTACCCCGCCAAGCCATCGGTCTTTTTTCTCGAGCACAAAGCCGCCGCCGACCGATTGTGGCAAACTAAGCGTGGAGCGCTGTTCAGGGCGGTAAAAAATAGTGTCGATAACGTATTCAATCTCTCCAAACAGCCCCCCAAATTGCGATTGCACCAGAAATTCGCGCTTCACCGGAAGATCGTGTCCAAATCCGTAAGTAGCTCCAAGCTGAAGGCTGGTTTCCTTACCAAGGTCGAATTTATATAGCAAACCGGCATCGAAGCTGAAAGCGCTTGCCGTTACGCGGCTATCCACCTTGGTGGTGGCCATATTGGTTGAATCGGGGAAGTAGAGATAGCTCAGGGTATTGTTTCGGCCAAAAAGGTAGTTTACGTTAAAACCCACTGAGGCATTTTTGCCCAGTTTGATGGCATTGCCCAGAAAAAGCCTGTTGATGCCGCCTTTGCCTTCGTATATCTTGTTGTAGCGAACGGATTGAGCTGTAGTTCCTGTGGCCGTCAGATTAAAGGCAATGTTGCTGTAGGGCAGCAATCCCAGTCCGGTACGTAGCCAGGGGGTTACGGGGAATGCAGCCGAAAAGAAGGAAACGTTGGCATAATTGCCCGATTCGTTCTGCAAAGTTGTGCGGTAGCTCACCCCGGTAAAGCTCACGCCTGTCCCAAACAAAAACGATAACGAATCGGTGGCGGTATAGCTGGCCGGGTTGGCCGGATTTACAAAACGGTTGGTTGACAAGGCGTTGCCTATTCCGCCCATGCCTACCTGTCGTGTATGGTTGCTTTTTGGCGCAAGGGTGCCAAGTCCAAAGCGTGAATATGGCGAATCGATACCAGTCTGGGCAAACGATGCCACGGCAAAAAAGAGTGCCAAAGGCAGAAAGAATCCTTTTCTCAACTTATCCTATCTTATTGAATTCCATGATGGCCTGCAAACCTTCAAGCACGAGATTTGAGGCTGCAAAGATGCTATTTTTAAACTTAGAATCAAAGTAAATATTGTCTCCGCCGCCCACCAGCACAAGCAGTTCGGGGAATTTTTCCTCATACATCCTGATTATTCCACCGATCTCGGCCCTTGCACCGTTTACGGCCCCGGATTGAAGCGATTGGAGGGTGGTTTGGCCGATGAGCGGCACCTTTGTGCTTGCTTCGGCCAGGGGCAAACGGCTGGTGAAAGCATTCATGGCTTTTAAGCGCATGTTGATGCCCGGACTTATCGCTCCGCCCTGATAAATACCCTTGGCAGTAAGCAAATCGTATGTGATACAGGTGCCCATATCGATGACCAGCACATTGCGGCCTGGAAATCGTGCATATGCGGCTGCTACGGCGGCTATACGGTCGCGTCCGAGGGTTTCGGGCGTTTGATACTCAATCGAAAAAGGGAGGGGTGTGAGATGACTAAGTTGCTGAAGATTACAGTACTGCTCAATCAGCACCGTCAGAGCTTGGGGTATTTCGCGTACTGATGATATGATGGCTGCTGAGGGCGGATGCGCTTCCAAAACCATTTGGAGTGCTTCGGGCGACTCCGGATCGAAAAACACAAGGTCATCCGGAGCGCCTGTTCCCGAAAACAGGGCTTTCGAAGCGGTATTTCCAAGGTCGATAGCGAGGCGTATGCCCATAGTCTTGTTTTCAGGCTTGCAAAAGTACTGATTTTGAGCGGTCTCATTTTTTTTTAGACATCATTAATTCATAATTAAAGTTTTGGTTTATCTTTGCACTCCCAAACAAGCTGGTACCATAGCTCAGCTGGTAGAGCAACGGACTGAAAATCCGTGTGTCCTTGGTTCGAATCCGAGTGGTACCACAAAAGCCAAAACGCTCAAAAACAGTGTTTTGGCTTTTTCTTTTTCGTGCGTTTTGCCGTTTTCTGTTTTCACAACCGATTGCAATCGACTATCATGCTCAGCACTGGCCCATCGTAGCAGGCGGCACTCTCATTTGCGTACCTTTGCACCATCAACAAGTATGTTTTCTTTGATTACTAAGTGATTAGTTATCGAAATAATCAGGATTGAAATCAAAACATTGATCAAAATATGAAAAGAGTTTTAATTGTCACGGGTGGTGGTGACTGCCCTGGACTTAATGCGGTAATCCGGGCAATTGTAAAACGCGCCAGTCAGGAAAAAGACTGGGAAGTGCTCGGAAGCATACAGGCCTTTAATGGTATTTTATGGGAACCAACCGAAGTGAAGGTGCTGACCCCCGAAGTGGTTCGCGGCATTCACTTTCAGGGAGGTACCATAATTGAAACTACCAACAAGGGCGGCCCATTTGCCTGGCCGGTGCGCAACGAAGACGGAACATGGGGCGCTGTTGACCGCTCCGACGAAATGATCCGCAAGATCAAGTATCTTGGCATTGACGCCGTAATCAACATCGGCGGCGACGGCTCTCAGCGCATTTCGCAGGCTTTGTTCGAAAAGGGGCTCCCCGTTATTGGTGTGCCAAAGACAATCGACAACGACCTTTCGTCCACCGACTCCACCTTCGGTTTTCAAACGGCTGTAGAGGTAGCCACCGAGGCCGTCGATAAGCTGGTTACCACTGCGGCCAGCCACAACCGCGTATTTGTAGTGGAAGTAATGGGACGTTATGCAGGCTGGATTGCGCTCAATGCGGCTGTTGCAGGCGGTGCCGAAGTTTGTCTGATTCCTGAGTTTCCATACGATATCAACATCGTAAAGGAAAAGCTTGAAGCGCGTTTCACCCGTGGTCGCGGATTTGCGGTTGTTGTAGCTTCGGAAGGTGCACGTCCGAAAAACGGCGAAATGGTATACGAAACGAGCGATGAGGTGGGCTATGAGAACCTGCGTCTGGGTGGTATCGGCCGCCAGCTCATCCGTCAGCTCAAGGATGCCGGTTTCGAGCCTGATATGCGCGAAACAGTACTGGGTCACCTTCAGCGCGGAGGCATTCCTATTGCCTACGACCGGGTTTTGTCGGCTCAGTTTGGCGTGAAAGCCTTCGAAATGGCGCTCAAAGGCGAATTTGGCAAAATGGTCTCCTACCGTCATCCCTATTTTATATCGGTACCGCTCAAAGACGCCATTGCCAAGCCCAACTATGTTACCCTCGACAATGCTTTGGTTAAGACCGCAACCGGTTTAGGCATCTCTTTGGGTATCGACATCAATAATCCCTGATGCTTTCTGTAAGTGTCAGGGCTTTGCCCGCCGAATTGCCCAAATCAGGCCTGGTTGGCAAAGCGGTGGCTGTGATCGATGTGCTTCGTGCAACCACTGTTATGGCTACTGCCATGCACAACGGTGCACGAACTATTTATGCACGTGCCGAAATTGAAGAAGCCCGAAGACTGAAAAATGATCTTGGACCGAACGCTTTGTTGTGCGGTGAGCGGAATGGCGGTCGCATCGAAGGTTTTGATCTGGGTAATTCGCCTTATGAGTTTGAAAAGCAAGTTGTTGAGGGCAAGGAGATAATAATGTGTACGACCAACGGCACCAGGGCAGTGGAAGCTGCCCTGAGTGCTGAGGTGCTGCTGGCCATGTCGTTTGTCAACCTCAGCTCAGCTTCAAAAATGCTGCTCGAAACCGGTTTGCCGGTCGAATTGCTTTGTGCAGGAACCAACGGTCGGTTCTCGCTCGACGATGCACTCTGCGCCGGCATGGCCATAGCATGGCTTTCAAAGCATACCGCCGTTGAAACCGACGACCTCGGTCAACTTCTGTTGAATATGGCATTGCAGGAAGGCGCAATAGGGCAAAAGCTGCAGCGATGCTCACACAAATTATTTCTCGAGGCCTCAGGATATGAACGGGATGTGGCATATTGCCTTACACCTGACAGCACCGAAGCTGTTCCGATTATGACCTCTAAGGGATATTTTACTTCATAAGGACGCTGAAAAAGCCCACTCGGGAGCAGCGTAACGATGGTTGAATGGCTTGCTCCCGCTTGGCCTAATTCGTTAATTTTGCAGACTAACTGTATTCAATTCACCGCGTATGCCTGAATATCCAGGACAGCTCACGAGCAAGCTCCCCAATGTTGGCACTTCCATCTTTGCAGTGATGTCCAAATTGGCTATTGAACACAACGCCATAAACCTCTCGCAGGGATTTCCCGACTTTCCGATCTCTGAAAAGCTCGTGGCACGCGTGAATCACTACATGAAAAAGGGGTTCAATCAGTATGCCCCCATGCCGGGTGTGCCGGTTTTGCGCAAGGCCATTGCCGACAAGGTAAGCCGCACCTATCAGGTGGATTATGATCCCGAAACGGAAATCACCATTACCGCCGGAGCTACTCAGGCGCTGTTCACCGCTATTGCCGCTTTTGTGAAGGAAGGCGACGAGGTTATCATTTTCGAACCAGCCTACGACAGCTATGCTCCTGCAGTGAGGCTACAGGGAGGATTGGTAAAATATGTGCGTCTTGCCCAACCCGATTTCACGATACAGTGGGATGCTGTGCGAAAGATGGTTTCGAACCGCACCCGCATGATCATTATCAACAGTCCGCACAATCCATCGGCCAGCCTGCTGAGCCATGAGGATATGAAGCAGCTTGAGCAACTGACCAATAATCGCGACATCATTGTGCTGAGCGATGAGGTTTACGAGCACCTCATTTTTGATGGTAAGAAGCATTTCAGCGCCTGCCTGTATCCCGGACTGGCGCATCGAAGTCTTGTAGTAGGCAGCTTCGGGAAGACTTTTCACGCAACCGGATGGAAAACGGGATTTGTACTTGCGCCGGCCAACCTTACCGCTGAGTTTCGCAAAGTGCACCAGTTCAACGTTTTTGCCGTGAACACCCCAATACAGCATGCCATTGCCGACATGCTGAAGGATGAAGCCAATTACAACAGTTTGCCGCAATTTTTTCAGTCCAAACGCGACTTTTTTGCCGCGCTTCTCCGTGAGTCACGGTTTAAGGTATTGCCCAGCTATGGCACTTATTTTCAGCTGCTCGATTATTCGGCCGTATCCGAATTGCCTGAAAAAGAGTTTGCTACCTGGCTGGTGTGCGAACACGGATTGGCTGTCATTCCGCTTTCGGCTTTTTATCACGACCAGTTTAACCAACAGCTTGTGCGGGTTTGCTTTGCCAAGACTGAAGAAACCCTGACCAAAGCAGCTGAAGTTTTATGCAGGATTTGAGCCTTGCCCTGCTCCAGACCCACATTGTGTGGGAGGATGCAGAAGAAAACCACAGGCATTTCGGGGCCTTGCTTAGCCGGCTCACCACACGACCCGACCTTGTGGTGCTACCCGAAACCTTCAATACGGGATTTCCTGTCGACGCCTCGAGATTTGCCCAAAAGCCCGACGGTCCCAGCATGCAATGGATGGCCGGTCAGGCTAAAAACCTTGGGGCAGTGGTTTGCGGAAGCCTTTTGCTCGAAACACCTGAAGGTTTTCAGAACACATTTGTGTGGATGCGGCCCGACGGAACTTTCAGCACCTATGCCAAGCGACACGTTTTCCGGATGGGCGGCGAGCATCACAGCATCATGCCGGGCGAAAAGCTTACAACCGTTGAACTGAAAGGCTGGAAAATCAGACCGATGGTTTGCTACGACCTTCGCTTTCCGGTTTGGTGCAGGAATACCTATCAATACGGTGATTTCGATTACGACCTAATGCTCTTTGTGGCCAATTGGCCCGAATCACGGTCATTTCCATGGAAGCAGCTCCTTATTGCCCGTGCCATCGAAAATCAGGCCTGCGTAATTGGCTTGAACAGGATTGGTGAAGATGGTATTGGCAACACCTACAGCGGCGATTCCTGCTTGATTGATGCCAAGGGACAGGTGTTATGGCAGGCCAAGCCGCATTATCAAGAGATTTTTGAAGGAATACTGGAAGCCGGGCCACTGTTGGATTTCAGGAGAAAATTTCAGGTAGCTGCAGATTGGGATGCTTTTACGTTAAATTTGGCCCGTTCAACAGATAAACTCACATGAATATCATTATCGCCGGGGATGGAGAAGTGGGTTTCCACCTGGCAGAATCGCTTGTAAACAGCAACCATAATATTACGGTTGTTGACCCTCACGAAGACCTGCTCAGGATGATTGAGTCGCACGCCGACCTGATGACCATCAACGGCGACAGCACTTCGATCTCAACCCTGCAGAGGGCTAATGTGCACAGGGCCGACCTGTTAATCTCCGTTGTTCATCAGGAGCAAGTCAACCTGCTCACCTGTATTCTGGCTAAAAAGCTGGGAGCAAAAAAGGTTATTGCCCGTGTAAATACCATGGAAAACCTGAGCGTTCAAAACCGAAAAATCTATCAGGAACTGGGTATTGATGCATTGCTCTCCCCCGAAGATATTGCTGCTCAGGAAATTATATCGCTTCTCAGGCAAACGGCCGCCACCGAGGTATTTGAATTTTCCAATGGGCTGCTCCAGCTGTTTATGATAAAGCTCGAAGCCAATGCCCCTGTAATCGGCAAGTCGCTCAACGAGATTGCTTCCACCCACCGCAATCTCGATTTCAGGGCACTAGCCATACACCGCAACAGGGAAACTTTTATCCCCAGGGGTGAAGACCGTTTCAATGTGAACGATCTGGCCTATGTGATTACAAAACCCAATGCTATTGACAATTTACTGTCGCTGGGCGGTAAAGTGCAGCATTCCATTAAAAATGTGATGATTGTTGGTGGCGGTCGTGTGGGACGCATCACGGCCAAGCGTCTGGAAAAGGAGATGAACATCAAACTCATCGAAAGGGACAAAGAGCGGTGTATGGTGCTCACCGACTACCTCGAAGATACGCTGGTGGTGAACGGCGATGCGCGCAACATCCAACTGCTTGAAGATGAAGACATCAGCAGCATGGATGCGTTTATTGCACTCACCAACAGTGCCGAAACCAATATTCTTTCCTGCCTGCACGCCCGATCCAACGGGGTAAAAAAGACGATTGCCCTGGTAGAAAACATCGATTATATCGATATCTCGCAAAGTGTTGGTATTGATACCATTATCAATAAAAAGCTGATTGCCGCCAGCCATATGGTAAAATATACCATGAGCGAAGAGGTAGTGCAGCTAAAGTGCCTGAGCGGAATAGAGGCTGATGCTATGGAGCTTGTAGCCAGAGAGGGCTCTGCCGTTACGCGTAAACCCATCCGCAAGCTGCAAATGCCCGAAGGCGCCATCATAGGCGGCGTTGTAAAGGGCGACAAAGCATATATTGCCAATGCGGATATGCAGATCGAGCCCAACGATAAGGCAGTGGTATTGGCTCTTCCCAAGGCCGTTTACAAGATTGAGAAACTATTCCACTAATCCGGCATGGCCATGCAAGGCAGGTTTCAGGAATTCAACTTCGGCATCATTGCCCGCATCCTGGGTTTTCTGCTACTGGTGGAAGCTGCATTTATGGCCACTGTTTTGCCTATTTCATTTATCGATGAAACGCTGAAAGAAAGATACTTCACTGATGCCCTGCTGGCTACTATCGCCGCCGGGTTGCTTTTTTTCTTCATCGGACGCAACGCGCCTACAATGGTAGGCAAACGCGATGCCTACATCATAGTTTCTCTGACATGGATTGTCACTTCGGCGTTTGGGGCCTTGCCATTTTACATGAGCGGAACCATTAATTCCTATACCGACGCTTTTTTCGAAACTGTTTCAGGTTTTTCAACAACCGGAGCAAGCATCATCACCGATATTGAGGCATTGCCCCGTGATCTGCTGTTCTGGCGCAGTCTAACGCACTGGCTCGGCGGAATGGGTATCATTGTCCTTTCGGTGGCTGTGCTCCCTATACTCGGCATTGGCGGTATGCAGCTCTTTATGGCCGAAATGCCCGGAGTTACCTACGACAAGCTTCATCCGCGCATTACCGACACGGCTAAACGGTTGTGGGGCATTTATGTAATTCTCACAGTTGCCCAGTTTTTGCTTCTCTGGGCCGGAGAAATGGACTGGTTCGATTCGGCATGTCACACCTTTGCCACCATGGCCACCGGCGGTTTTTCGACACGCAATGCGAGCGTGGCTGCTTTTGGTCCTTATAGTCAGTATGTTATCATTCTGTTCATGATCCTGGCCGGCACCAACTTTACTATGCATTACTTCGCCTTGCATGGTTGGTTTGGCAAGGTGTGGGGCAACGAGGAGTTCCGCACCTACATTTACATCATAGCACTTAGCACGATCATAATCGGTGTTAATCTTTACTGGCATACCTCGGCACAAATCGAGCCAATAATTCGCGATGTGTTGTTTACGGTTGTGTCCATTCTCACCACAACGGGCTTTGTTACTACCGATTACCTGCAATGGCCAACGTTTCTGTGGATGATTATTGTGCTGCTGATGTTTATCGGAGGCAGTGCAGGCTCCACGGGCGGTGGTATAAAGGTCATTCGGCAATCCTTGCTGCTCAAAAACTCTTTTATGGAGATGCGCAGGGCGATACATCCTGCGGCTGTATTGCCTGCAAAATATAATGGCAAGAGCGTTTCGCAGGATATCGTGTACAAAGTGATGGCCTTCTTTCTTGTTTACATCCTCATTTTTGCCGCTGGTGTAATGGTGCTCACTGCCATGGGCATTGATTTCGACACTTCCATTGGCGCTTCTGCGGCCTGTCTGGGTAATATTGGCCCGGGTATCGGCAAAGTTGGTCCGGTGTTCAACTACGAATTTCTTCCCGATGCCGCAAAGTGGGTGCTTTCGTTTTTGATGGTGCTCGGCAGGCTTGAGCTTTTCACTGTATTAATGCTCTTTTCGAGGCATTTTTGGAGAAAATGACGAGAGGACAAAGGGCTTGCAGTACTCCGGCATTAACTTATGGGATCTGAAAGAATTCAGTGATTGAATTCGCAGCTTAATTTTCAGATCTGTCTTCTCCGTTTGTCAATCGGCAAGGCATCAAAATGCATTACTTTTGCCGTTGAATTGCAAAAAATAATCAACAATGTCGAAAATCATGGATCCCATCGGAAGGCTGATGGGTTTACGCTATAAATCGCATCCCTGGCATGGTGTGGAAATAGGTCCCGACGCCCCTGAAGTGATTACCTGCTTTATAGAAATGGTGCCCACCGACACAGTGAAGTACGAAGTGGACAAGGTTTCGGGCTATTTGCGTATCGACCGCCCGCAAAAATACTCCAACGTGGTACCTGCGCTTTACGGGTTCATTCCGCAAACCTTCTGTCATAACCGTGTGGCAGAGTTTTGCAATGAAAAAACCGGCCGTACCGATATTCGTGGCGACCGCGACCCCCTTGATATTTGTGTACTTACGGAAAAAGATATAACGCACGGCGATATCCTTGTGCGAGTGAGACCAATTGGTGGATTCCGAATGATCGACGGTAACGAAGCCGATGACAAGATTGTTGGCGTGCTCAACGATGACGCCGTTTACGGCAACTACCGAGACATTACCGACTGCCCGCCTTTGGTTTTGGATAGATTGAAACATTATTTCCTCACCTACAAGGACCTCCCAGGAAGGGAAAGTAAGGTTCAGATTACGCATGTGTTCGGCATTGACGAGGCTCACGAAATCATCCGCAGATCGATGGAAGATTACCACCACAAATTCGACAACCTCGACACCTTCCTCTCAGAAGTCTGAGACCTATTCTTTGTTGTTGACGCAAAAACACAAAAAAAAAGGCCGCCCGATCGGGTGGCCTTTTGATATTTTAAGAGGATAGCTTAGTTGGCAGCTACTAGATTTACGTCAAATGCAATGGTGTCCTTGATGAGGTTGTTCTGAAGGAAATCCTTTACACTCTGCTCGGTGAGCGATCCGCCCCAAACCACACCCCATTCGTTGCGGTTGATTTCGAAGCGTGCCGTTGCAGTAACGCCGTTTTCGCCAATGCTGACAACTGCCGGGAAGCTGATACCTTTGGTTACATCCTTAATTGTAAGGTTGCCGGTGATGCGGTGCGTGGCGCCACTGCCGTCGTTGATAGCTTCGGCAACGGTGATCTCGAATCTTGCAGTGGGATAGCTTTCCACCATGAAAAAGTCGCCGCTTTTGAGATGGCCTTCCAGCTTGAGCTTTCCGCTGGCTTCGTCAAGGTCTTCGCAAACGATGGTGTTCATATCGATCACGAAATTTCCTGCTTCGAGCGAGCCTCCGTCAACTGCAAGCGAACCTTCGCTGATTTTAACGGTACCGTGATGAACGGTTTGCGTAATTTTGGCGCCTTCCCACCTGAGGGTGCTGGCATCGGTGTTAACGTTGAATACTACGGCGTTTTCACCGGCCGATGCTACTTCACCGGCTTCCTGAGCTGTTTTTTGTCCGCCGCCCCCGCAGGAGGTCATGATAAAGAGGGCCGCGATTGCGTAAATTAGTTTGTTCATTGTGGTTGAATGATTTGGTTTTAGATAACATTAAATGAATATTTTCATAATGTTTATAGATAGCGTCAATAAACACATGCAAAAAAACACATGTTTTTGGTTATTGTTCGCTTATTTATGATTTTTTAAGTTAGCATTACGGGTAAATCTGTCTAAATGGCTGGTATATACATACATATCCCTTATTGCAGACAAAAGTGTCACTATTGCAACTTTTTCTCTCTGGCAACGGGCCGTCACAGGGAAATATTTCCGCAAGCCCTTATCAGCGAAGCGATATCGAGAAGGGAGTACCTGGAAGGCGAAACAGTTCAGACGATCTATTTCGGCGGAGGAACCCCTTCATTGTTAGGCGCGGAGGTGATCGGGGAAATAATCTCAAGGCTTTCGGAGCTGTTCGACCTGGATGCTGATGTAGAAATCACGCTCGAAGCCAACCCCGATGATCTTGACGAAGCCTATTTGAAGCAGCTTGCCAAAACCCGTGTGAACCGGCTAAGTATCGGAATTCAAAGTTTCAGGGATGAGGACCTGCATTATCTTAATCGCGTTCATGGCGGGCAAGATGCTTTGCAGTCGGTGCAGCGGGCTAAGGAGGTGGGTTTTCAAAATCTGACCGTCGATCTTATTTATGGCATTCCAACCCTGAACCATGAGGCATGGAATCAGAATCTCGATACTTTTTTCGCTTTGGGTTTAGCCCATCTTTCGGCCTATGCCCTCACAGTAGAGCCAAAAACGGCGCTCGATCACTTAATCAGTAAAAGAAAACTAACCCCTGTTGACGAAGTTCAAACTGCCACGCAGTTCGAAATCCTCTTAAACCGAATGGAAAAAGAGGGTTTTGTGCATTACGAAATTTCCAATTTTGCCAGGCCGGGGCATTACTCGCGCCACAACAGCCTGTATTGGCTTGGCGGACATTACCTGGGTCTGGGGCCTTCGGCCCATTCATTCAATGGTCGCACAAGGCAATGGAACGTGGCAAGGCTTGATCAGTATGTTAGCGGCAGTGCCACCGAAGGTGTGGTGCAGGAAAAGGAAGTGCTTACCATAACGCAACGTTACAACGAATATATATTGACCTCGTTGCGCACCAGCTGGGGGACTGATCTTGAACATATCAGCTCGGTTTTTGGAGCTGGCATGGCTGAATTTTGCCTTAAATCAGTTCAGCCGTTTATTCATCAGGGTAATATAGTGCAAACCGGGAATCGGCTTTTCCTCACAGCCAAAGGAAAACTCTTTGCCGACGGCATAGCCGCCAGCCTTTTCGCCGACGAGGCAGTCTGACAATGTGATTTGAAGGCTGCGTCGCTCCATTTCAGGAGTGACCGCCCACTACAATTCTTAAGATTTTGATATTTAGGACAATGAATCTTACAAGCTGCCAGGGGACGAAGCTTCGCCAGAATCTGGTCGCTTTTGTTGGCACCGGAGGGTATGATTCTTCGGTGTATGGAGTAATGCTTTTGTTATACATATCATTGACATTTAATTTGTTGCCTATAGATTGATATTTTATTCCGGAAGCAGCCACCAGAAGGGGTAGCCTTTGGCTTTGTGCAAAAACATATAATGCATAAACCACTTGAGCCAGTGACCCGCCAGGCCGGGTTCGCCCATGGTATAGCTGATGCTGCGACCGTAATCGGGGTATTTATCAAAATCGGGTACAATGGGGAATACGGTCATGGTAGCAGCAACGCCCTTCGTCATTCCGAAGCCGGCCGAAACGATGCAGGCTGCACCCATCTTTCCCATGGAGGCGCGGTGCCTCAGTTCGTGCTCTCCTTTCTTGATGAGATTAATGATATTCAGTGCGGTAATTTTTCCCATAACGCCCGAGGGCATACCGGTTCGTGGTGGTGTTGGGAAAATGGGCGTGCCATTTTTGCTGGTCATGGGCTTCGATATACTGTGCGGCGGGGCAAAGGCAATGCCAGGAGCAAAAATGTTCGGATAGTCGGGATTGCGGTAAGTTGATGGCCAATCGTCGATGCTCCATTCTTCGAATGGTTTTTGGGTATAGTCTGCATCCACTTTCATAAGGCCGTTGGGAACAAACAATCGGGAGCTTATATCAGCCCCTGTGGAATCAAAGGCTTTGATACCTGCCCCTGCAAAGGAGGGAATGAGCATCGAAAAGTCGAATTCGAGGGTGTGGTTTTCACCATCAAGGGTTTCGTAGTGAATCAGGCCAGGTTCTACTTTTTTCACTCCTGCCCGTTTGATCCAGCTGATGTTATTCTCGCGCAGGAAACTCTCCGCGAACACCTTTGTACTGGTGATATAACCCCCTTTTTTAATGTGCGCACCACCCATGCCAAAGTCGCCAAGCTCGTATTCATTGGTGATCCAGGTGAGCTGGGCCATATGCTCGAGTTTGCGCTTGCGAATTTCGAAAGCTACATTGAGGATGTATTCGAATGCCGCTCCCTGGCAGGTGGCCATGGGATGCCCGGTTCCTATAACGATTTTCTGCGGAATACCCTGCTGCATTTTTCGGATAACCTTTTTAAGGTTCTCCCAGGCATGGGTGGCGTGATCGTAGGAGCAAACTGAGACGGTGTTTTTTCCAGGGCCAAGACCCTCTGTTGCCTCAAAATTGAGTTTGGGGCCAGTGGCATTCACTAAATAATCATACTCAAGTCGTGTAGTTTCGCCCCGTCTTTCTTCCGAGGTGTACTCTACCTCCACAAAGGGTTTACTCCCGTTGTGTCCTTCAGGGAAAATATTTACAGCCTTTGCCTGATGATGCTCGATGCCCCAGCGTTTGTAAAGGGGTGCCAGCTTGAATCGTACCTGATCGATGGTCATGCGGCCAACGCCCACCCAGATATTTGAAGGAATCCATTGGTAATAGGCATTTGGGGCCACCACCACCACTTCATGTTTTTTGCTCAGCTTTTTTCGCAGATAGGCCGACGCCGTATGGCCGGCTATGCCTGCCCCGAGTACAACAACTCTTGCCATATTGTGTGTTTGGTTTTTGGTAAGAACTCAAAATTATACAGACAAAAGAAGGAATCAAAATATTGATAAAATTAGATGTTATTGAGGGTGAATTGCAAACGAGATGTTAATTATTTGCCATGCTGCAATAATTAGAGAGTGTTATCGCTATGAGGAATCTCAAAGACCAGACCATGAATTCGAGAATGAAATTGAATGTTTTAGCTTCACTGTTGGTGCTGCTCACAGCAATCTCTTCCTGCAAGCACGATCCTGTTTTTCCGGATAACGGGCAAGATCCACCTCCAAGTGCTTTCTGTGATCCCGACACCGTATATTTCCATAACGAGATACTTCCACTGCTTAATTCGGGCTGTGCAGTTTCGGGTTGTCACAATGCAGCCTCCGCTGAGGATGGCGTGGTGCTTACCGACTACAGTAAAATCATCAGCACAGGTAAAGTGAAGCCCGGAAAACCCAATGATTCGAAACTTTACAAAGTGCTTATCGATAACGACCCTGGTGACCGCATGCCTCCTCCACCCCGAAGCCCTTTTACCACCGATCAGATTACCAAGGTGCGCCGATGGATTGAGCAAGGAGCTAAAAATAACCGTTGCGAATCAAACAATTGCGATACGCTGAATGTTTCTTTTTCAGCGCATATTCAACCTATGATGCAAAACAACTGTACCGGCTGTCATTCGGGCAACCAGCCTCAGGGTGGTGTAAGCCTTACCTCTTATGCCACCATAGCTGCTTCTGCTGCTTCCGGCCGGCTACTCGGAAGCGTGATGCACAGCCCTGGCTATGCCGCTATGCCTCAGGGGGCACCCAAACTCGACAATTGTAAAATCACTCAAATCAAAAAATGGATTAACAATGGCACTCCCAACAACTAAACGCCTGCTGATTTCCATCAGCTTTCTTGCATTGATGAGCCTTTCGCTGAACAGCTGCTATAAGGACAATGAGGAAGATTTGTACGGAAATAATTGCCAAACGAGCAATGTTTCCTTTAGTGCAACCATTCAACCTGTGCTCAACGCCAACTGCGTTTCGTGTCACAGTGGGGCAGGAGCTTCGGCCGGCATCCGCCTGTCGAACCACAGCGAGGTTTCGGCAGCCATTGATGGCGGACGTTTCATTGGGGCCATAAAACATCAAGGCGGCTTTTCGGCCATGCCACCTTCCGGGCCGAAGCTAACCACCTGCCAGATCAGCCAGATCGAAGCCTGGGTGGCCCAGGGCAAACCAAACAATTAGCTAAATTTTACCAAAACCTGAATCTGATATGAAGCCTGCTACCAATCTGATTGTGATTTTTCTGTTTCTGACAGCCAATGCCTTGGCCCAGAGCAACCTGCTCGATATGTTTGAAGACGAAACGCCCAAAACCGAATATGCCTATGCCACCTTCAAGGCCCCGAGGGTAGTTTACGGTCAAAGCGTGGAGCAGCCTGCCAAAGGCAATATGATGTTCTTGATTCAGCACAATTTTGGCTCGGTCAACTCGGGTTTTTACGACCTTTTTGGCCTCGACCGCGCCACCATGCGCATGGCTCTGGAATATGGGCTCAACGATAGGATAATGCTTGCTGCCGGACGCAGCACCTGGCAGAAAACATACGATGCGGGCTTAAAGGTCAAACTGTTGCGACAGAGTTCGGGAGAGGTCAACATGCCTGTATCACTCTCCTATGCAACAGGTATGGCGCTCAACAGCAGCCGCTGGTCCAATCCCGAAAGAAAGAATTTTTTCAGCTCCCGCTTATCCTACTACCATCAGCTGCTCATTGCCCGCAAGTTCAGTCCGGGTGTCAGCCTTCAGCTCAGCCCGACGGTTATTCACAAAAATCTTGTTCCCACGCGCGATGACCAGAACACCTCTTATGCACTGGGTGCCGGCGGACGCTTCAAACTAACCCAAAGAGCCTCTTTCAACGCAGAGTACTTTTTCTATCCCTCGTCGCAAACAACAATGGAAAGGCATGATGCCCTTTCAGTAGGATTTGATATCGAAACCGGAGGACATGTTTTTCAATTGCATTTCAGCAATGCAGGCGCTATGTTCGAGCGGGCTTTCATCACCGAGTCGGCCGGACGATGGGCAAAAGGCGATATCTACTTTGGATTCAACCTTTACCGGAATTTTGTGATAAAATAGCAAAGCTTAAGCGCTACAACTGGTTTAGCACCTAAACGGATGGGAGGAAGAGCTTCTGAAATTACCGCTCAGAGATGCTTATCCTCCACCTGAAGTACCTCGTAAGTTTCCGCATCGTAAACGAAAACCACTACCGAGCAATGCTGGTGTTTATAGGCAGCTGGCAAGGTGAGCTGATAGGTTTTTGTGGCTGAGTTTCCGGCCTGAGGATTGCTTAAAATCTGATCGCCCCAGATGCCGTTGACGGCTTCGCGCAAAACATGCCTGTGCACATACTCTGCAATAACGGGCGTGGGGCCGGCATTGGGGTCGTTATTGCGTTGCGCGCTTACCAGACTATCTTCCACCAGACAAACCTGAAGTTTGAAATTTCCCTGCAAGGCCGTGAGGAAGGTGGTTTTAGCTGTGATGTCGAGTTTTCGGCTTGTTGTGTTGTAGTTGGCACTCAGTTCGATTTTTGCAGCAGCTTCACTTTCCATGGCTTCGGCCACCTTTGTAGCCCAGTTGCCGGGAGGGAAATGCCAGAAAGTGTTGTTTTTCAACCTGTTTATCAGCGCATTGGGGTTGCCATTGGCCGAAATGTTGAAAAACTGATCCCATGCTTCCCCAGCCTGACTACGGTAATCGGCATTGAATGGGGCCGATTGTGGCCGGGCAAAATAGCCGGCATGAACTGCCATTACAATCAGCCTGTCGCCATAAAGATTTTTCAGGTTTTGACTAAGCAACGCGGCAGTGGGACAGTTCACACAGGTGTGACCGGTATAATCTTCGAGCAGCACTTTTCGGTCGGCAGTGCCCGATTGACCGGCCTGCTGCTTGAAAGGAGGTTCTATGAGGTCGCAGGCTGCAGCAAGAATGGTGAGCAGAACTGCAAAGCCGGGTTTTATGAGGTGTTTTATCATAATCAATCAGATTAGAATGATGTTGAAAATGTGACAGTTACCCCGCTGCTCGCCGGCACCTGTCGGCAAACCCCGCCAATGCATACTACGCCTTCGGCCTGTCGTCCGGCGCTAAGGGCAAGGCGGCTTGCGCCGCGCGTTGTTCCTGCCGAAACGGTGTAATAGTGCTTGCGCATTGCTTTGCCAGGGTTGCCAAAATTGTACTGATCGCCAACAGAAACAAACCATTTGGGAGCAATAGTGTATTCGGCCATCAGGGCCGCCCAGTCGCCCATGTCCTGCTTGGTCATAAGTACCTGCGCCTCAACGCGAAGTGCCTTGCGGTTGCTGAGCTTATAAGTTATATCGGCCAGTGCAATATTGGCCTCAACGGCTTCCTCACCAGCATGTCCCTGAAGGGTGGCTATGTCGTAGTGAAGGTTCATAAACTGAAATAAGCCTTTGAGTTTCGGGCTGAAGCGTTTATCGACCTCAATGTTGAAATCGCGAAAAAACACATGGTCCGATACTGCAAAGAATTTCGAATGATAGCCTTTAGTGCCGTCCTGACCTATGGCGGTTGTATCGTTCAATGCAGTTCGGGCAATATCGTTTACCTGGCTGAAATTCAACGCCACAGATGTTCCGTATTTTCCGCCCAGCAGGCTGCCGCGCGGAATTTTATAGTTGAGCTGCAGCTGCATTCCCATTTCTCCGTTCGCCTGAGTGGCGTAGGGATACTTTCCCGTCAGGCTGTAGGCGTGAATACGATTGATAGGAGGAATAAAATTGATATCCAGGGCATTGCCGAGCTGAGAGCGGTCGCTTTTAAAACCCATATTGTCAACCCGCTTCAATTGCACCACCGCCCCAAACCCACGTGTGGCATACGAAAGGGAGGCCAGTGCCGATCTGCCTTCGCGATAGATGAAATTGTTGGTGGCAGAGGGGTCGTTCACCTTTTGGGCGTATTCGGCAGCGAGCGTAAAATTGCCCCAGCCGGCCGTGATGCGACCGGCCAGACCGCCGACGTTCTCAGGCAGAACGTAAATGGGGTCGGCATCGCGCTGGTATTTGCTTAGGCCGCTTATGCCAAGGCTGAGACGCCATGGCGCCGATTCCCGATCGGGCAACAGCTCGTTGAGGTTGAACTCGGCGTCAAGCCCCCTTACAAGGCCGCGACTGTTGCGCTGGTAGCCTTGCCAAAAGAAGCGTTGTGTTCCATAAACCCCTTTAAGGGTGATACCTTTGGCGGGAAACAGTTGCAGCCGTAAGCCGTTGAGGCTGTTGTCGTAACCTAATGACCATTCCTCATAAGTGCGAAGCAGCAAGCCACTGCCAAACTGCTCGTAAAAGTTCCCTGCCGTAATCTCAGCAAAATCCGTGCGATAGCTAAGCCAAACATTGGCAAAACCGTTGCCTTCGAGCCTTGGGTCGAAGCCGCGCATAGGCGGCAAATAAGCTTCATAACGCAAGCCGGCCCTGAAGTCGCCCCAATTGATGAGTACATTGCCAAATCCGTTGAATCCGCTCCGCTGCCCTGCCAGCGCCGAATCGGTAATGCCTATCGCAGCGTCAGTAAAATAGGCCTGCGCATCAAGCTGAAAACTGCCATTGACTGTAGGCTGCTGAGCGTTGGCTGCCGAGCAGAATAAAGCCAGCAGTATTGAAATAATTATCCTTTTCATGCCCGATTAGCTGATTTGGCGATTACTTCTTTTTGCCTGCCAAGGCCTTAACTTTTTCGTAAAGCTCGAATTCTGCTCCCTCAAAATAGGCTGTATGCTGCGAAACTATTTTGCCCTGTGCATCGAGCAGGAAGGTGTGCGGAATCATATTCACGTTCATGGCGCGTTTGAAGTCGCCATTCGGATCGAGCAATACTTCAAATTCCCAGCCTTTGCTCCTGGCAAAAGGAGCCACGCGCGAAACCGAGCGGGAGTCGTCAATGGAAACTGCAACAATCTTCACGCCTGTTTCGGCCTGCCACTCGGCATAATGCTCGTTGAATGCGTCGAGTTCCTTTTGGCAGGGCTTGCACCAAATGGCCCAGAACGACAGGATAACCGGCTTACCCGTTTTGGCAATGTCGGCCGTGTTGATGGTTTTTCCTTCCAGGTTTTTTAAGTTTAGCGAGGGCAGGCTTTGCTGGGCCTGCAAACCCGACACCAATAGAATAAGGATGAATCCGAATAATCGCTTCATTTCAATGGTTTTAGTTATTCAATATACACTTCAAGAAGTACGCAATCATTTTCGGGATAAATAGTCACGCTCTTTGCGGCATTAGGTAGAAGCACCACCCCTCCGGCTTTAAGGCCAATATTTTGACCTTCTCCTTCAATTTTGCAACCGCCTGAGGTACACATGAGAATTACGAAACTGTCGAGGCCGTCATAATTCTTTTGCAGTGCAGTTGCCGGTTTGAGGATATTGGTTGTGAAAAATGGCGACTGCACTAGGGTTTGGGCTTTTCCGTCTGCTTTGTTATAAGGAGTTTTGTAATGGGGATGCAGCGTATAATCAATGGCTTCAAGCGCCAGGTCGGTGTGCAATTCGCGAGGCTTACCCTTGTCGTCCACCCTTTCCCAGTCATAGATGCGGTAAGTGGTATCGCTGGTTTGCTGTATTTCGGCTATCAGTAGCCCAGGTCCAAGGGCATGCACCCTTCCGGCCGGAATGAAAAACACATCGCCCTGATCCACCTGCTCGTAGTTCATGATTTCCGGCAGTTTTCCGGCATTCAGGTATTCAAGGTATGTGCCTTCGTCCATTGGCTTGTTGAAACCACAAATCAATTGTGCACCTTCATCAGCCTGCATGGCATACCACATCTCTGTCTTGCCGTAGCCTGTTCCGCGCTTTTGTGCGAGGGTATCATCGGGATGCACCTGAATCGAAAGCCAATCGTTTGAGTCGATGACTTTAACGAGAATGGGAAACTTTCCGCCGAAACGTTCATAAACACTTTCGCCCAACAGATCGCCCATAAAAACTTCTCCAAGTTCGTTGAGCTCGTTACCCGACAGATAGCCGTTGGCAACAACTGTAGGATTTCCATCGACTCCTGAAAGTAGCCAGACTTCCCCGCAATTGGGCAAAAGCCCGGTGTCCATGCCCAAAAATTGTTTGATTTTCTGTCCGCCCCAGATTTTTTCCTTGAAAATTGGTTTAAAGGAAAGCGGGTAAAGTGTATTCATGATGAAATGACTTTTCGAACTACGACTGCCCCGTCATAGTCGCTTACAAATGTAAACCAAAAACGATTTAGGTAAAATAATCGCTTATCATAGTCGGTTTTAATGACTGCACCCGAAAGCCACGAAATCACTTTTGCGGTAATAACCTAATTTAGCGGCCTCAATTCCTCTGCATGAAAAATATTTGTGTGTTTTGCGGCAGTAGCGCGGGCCTTCGCGATACCTACAGGCTGGCTGCCAGGCAAACGGCAGAAGTACTTGCGGCTGCCGGCCTCGGGATTGTTTATGGTGGGGCTAATGTCGGCTTGATGAAAGTGCTTGCCGAAACTGCAATTAAAGCAGGCGCTCATGTCACCGGCATCATGCCCTCGAGCCTGGTGGCCAAAGAGGTGGCACACAATGGCCTGCATAAGTTCATCGAGGTGAGTTCGATGGCCGAACGCAAACAGATGATGGTTGATATGTCGGATGCTTTCGTGGTGCTGCCGGGTGGATTTGGTACTCTTGACGAGCTTTTCGAAGTCATAACACTGAGTCAGCTAAGATTGGCCGACAAACCAATAGCCTTGCTCAATACCGAAAACTATTTCGACCTTTTGCTCACCTTTCTCGACCACAGCGTTGGCGAGGGTTTCGTTAGACCCGAGCATCGCCGGTGTTTGCTGGTGGCTGAGCAGGCACACGAAATACCGGATTTGCTTAGGAAGTACCAAGCTGTTCCAACTGCAAAATGGATTGACGACATCAAAAAGGAGAGTAGTCAACTATGATCATCGGTATAACAGGAACCCTGGGAGCAGGAAAGGGTACCATCGTCGATTATCTTGTCGGACGAAAAGGTTTCAAACATTTTAGCGTGAGGGGTTTTCTCGTCCGTTCGCTCAACGAACGCGGAATGCCTGTAAACCGCGATACCATGACCAGCTTAGCCAACGAACTGAGAGCCTTGCATGGTCCTTCGTATATCGTGGACGAGCTTTTCAGGGAGGCTGCAAAAAGCGGTGGCAATGCGATCATTGAAAGCATTCGCACCCCCGGCGAAATTGCATCGCTTCGCGATAAAGGTCGCTTTGTTTTACTGGCGGTCGATGCCGATCCTGAGCTGAGGTACAAACGTGTTTTTCAGCGAGGTAGCGAAACAGATAATATTGATTATCAGACCTTTCTGTCCAACGAGCAGCGCGAAATGCACAGCCTCGATCCCAACCACCAGAACCTCATGGAGTGCATCAGACAGGCAGACTATCGTCTGACCAATAATGGCAGCACAGAAGACCTTTTTGAACAGACAGACCATATACTAAAAGACTTAAAGCTCTGACTATTATGAGTCATCCGGAGAAACCCAAATACTTCCGCCCAAGCTGGGACGAATATTTTCTGAAATTGGCCGACAGCGTGGCCAGCCGAGCCACCTGCGATCGCGGCCGAAGCGGATGCGTGATTGTAAAAGACCGCCAGATTCTTGTCACCGGTTATGTGGGTTCTCCCCGCGGTCTCGCACATTGCGATGATGTGGGTCATTTGATGAAGAAAGTCATTCATGAGGATGGAAACGTGACCCAACATTGTGTGCGCACTGTTCATGCCGAACAAAATGCCATCACACAGGCTGCCCGACGCGGCATTGCGCTCGAAGGCAGTACACTCTATTGTCGTATGACCCCATGCCGCACCTGTGCCATGCTCATCATCAACTGTGGTATCGAAAGGGTGGTGTGTGAAAAAAAATATCATGCAGGCGCCGAATCTGAGGCTATGTTTGCCGAGGCCGGAGTAAAACTTGAGTTTTTAAACAATGAGGTAGAACGCTACGATAATCAGTAGCGGATGCTTTTTAATTGGGTTATCACAACCTAGTCGATAACCAGACTTTTTGCTTGATTTGTTAGCGCCGATATTTTTGGATTTTCTGATTCTTCGCATCACTTTTAAGAGTGAGGAAAATCGGTTTGGAATATCCGGAAGCTTTGTAATATGGGTTTTAAGATGCTGTAAATCAACAAATAACTATTATGAGCATTTAAATCCGTCAATCTTACCCTCAGCTTTTGACAAACTTTCGATGCCTTGACTTGTTTAAGTTCGAAAACTCCTTTTATGCGAACTTATCTTATTGCCGGAGCTTCGTCGGGCATTGCCCGCAGGATAACCGAAACGCTGCATCATCAGGGCCATAATCTTTATGTCATAAGCCGTCACCCTGAGCAACTCGGGCATCTTGAAGGTTTAAACTTTGTTGAGGGCAATTTTCTCGACGACGGTTTCAACCCGCAGGGCTTGCCCGAAAAGCTCGACGGGCTGGTGTATGCGCCCGGCACCATCAATCTAAAACCTTTCAGGGGCTTGAAAACGGCAGATTTTCAGAACGATTTCGATATCAATGTATTGGGCGCAGTGAGGGTATTGCAGGCCTCGTTTAAGGCACTTAAAAACAGCCCATCCGCATCTGTGGTGTTATTTAGCACAGTGGCTGTTGGCCGTGGCATGGCTTACCACGCCAGTATAGCTGCAGCAAAAGGCGCCATCGAAGGTCTGGCAAGGTCGCTGGCCGCCGAATGGGCTCCTGCAATACGGGTTAATGCCATAGCACCTTCGCTGACAAATACGCCTCTGGCGGCCCGATTGCTTTCGGGCCCTGAAAAGGAAGAGGCCAGTGCAAAGCGCCATCCGCTTCAAAGGGTTGGCCGGGCCGACGATATAGCCGCCATGGCAGTCTTCCTGCTCGGCGAAAGCAGTGGCTGGATCACCGGACAAGTACTTGGCGTTGATGGAGGCCTTTCAACACTCAGTGTTTAGCCATGCACATAGGCATCGATTTTGGTGCGCGAATGGCTGGTACTACGGCAGTCTGCTTTCAGCACGAAAGGGCGTTGCTGGTGTTGTATTCGAATAAAAGGCAGGATGCCGACCTTTTCTGCAAGCAAATAATCGAAGAAATCCAGCCCAATTTTGTAATGATCGACGCCCCGCTTTCTTTGCCGGCTGTTTATTGCAGCAATCCAGTAAGTTCGAAAATCGAAAATCCCGATTACTTTTTTCGCCTGGCCGACCGTCAGATCAGAGCCATGTCGCCCATGTTTCTTGGAGGGCTCACCGCTCGTGCCATGCAACTTGCGGCATTTTTCAGGCCGCATAATATTCCGTTTTACGAAACCTGGCCTACCCTCGTAAGGCAATATTTTGGGGGCGGCGATCGGCCTGATATTCAAATACTTGACTATCAACTACGAACTATTACCGGCTTAGGGCTTGATCCTGCCTCTAAATTGAATGAGCACGGAACAGACAGTGTACTGGCCTGGTTTGCAGGATGGCTGAAAGCAAACGGTAAATCAGCGGTTTACGGCAATGAAGCAGAAGGACTTATCTGGTGCTGAACCTGATAGTAGAAGCTATTTGTTGTTATAAAGGTTCATGGTGCGTGCTGCACCTATGCTTGCAAAACTTTTGACCATGTCGGCGGCTACGGGGATGCGGGGCATAATGATATCCAGCTCCTGCGATGACCATTGCCCCAATACATAATCCACTTGTTTTCCACGTGGGAAGTTGTCGCCGATACCAAAGCGTAGTCTTGCCCAATCCTGGGTGCCAAGGGTTTCAATGATGTTTTGTAATCCATTATGGCCGGCATCGCTGCCTTTGGTCTTCATGCGCAGCACTCCCGTCGGAAGAGCGATGTCGTCGACCACCACAAGCAGGTTTTCTATCGGAATGTTTTCAGTCCTGAGCCAATACTGAACGGCTTTACCGCTTAAGTTCATGTATGTGGTGGGTTTAATGATGACCAGTGTGCGGCTTTTGTATTTTGCCGTTGCCACCTGAGCCAGACGTTCAGTGCTAAATTTCGATTCCAGATCGCCGGCAAGAAAATCGCCCACCATAAAGCCAATATTGTGCCTGGTGTTGGCATATTCGCTCCCTGTGTTTCCCAAACAAGCGATGAGATATTTCATAACGAAAGCTGATTTAAAAAAGAAAGGCACAAGGCACAGAGGGCCTTATGCCTTTCATGGCTTCAGCGCCTTGTATTATTCGGCTGATTCATCTTCGGCAGCGATGACCACGCCACGGGCGGTCTTCACTTCCACAATCACGCTGTTTGAGTTGTCGGTAACGGCAATGTTTTCTAACTTCAGGTCCTTAACCTTGATGGTCTGTCCAACATTGAGCTTCGAAATGTCAACGGTGATGTTTTCGGGCATGTTGCTAATCAGACCTTTAACATTCAAGCGCTTCATTTTGAGCTTTAGCTTTCCACCGCGGATTACGCCGGGTGCAGTGCCTTTAAGCACAACGGGCAGCGAAACAAGAACAGGTTTGTCGCTGCGAACTTCGTAAAAGTCAACGTGAAGCACATTGTCCGATACCGGATGGTACTGAACTTCTTTCAGCACGGCTTTGTGAACTTTGTCGCCAACGGTGATTTCAACCAGATAGGTCTCGGGAGTGTTGATGACGGGTTTAAATGCCTTTGCATCAATATGAAACAACACCTGCTCGGTGTCGTTGCCATAAAGTACACAGGGCACCCTGCCTTCTTTACGAAGACCCTTAGCATCTTTTTTCCCTACGTGCGCGCGCGGCACACCGCTCAATGATACTGTTTTCATGGGTTGTGTAAATTATTGATTATTAATTATTTGGATACTTTGAACAACGAGCTTATCGACTCATAGTTTTCCACACGGCGGATCACTTCGGCGAGCAGACCGGCTGTTGTCAATACTTTTATTTTGTTGCTGTGTTTGCGAAGTGGGATAGTATCGGTGACCACCACTTCAACAAATGGCGACCTTTCGATTCTTTCGTAAGCTTCACCCGATAGCAAGGGATGCGTACAGAATGCACGGACACTGTTGGCCCCTTCCTGCATGATCAGTTCGCCTGCCTTGGTGATTGATCCTCCAGTGTCGATGATATCATCGAGCAGAATTACGTCTTTTCCTTTCACATCGCCAATCAGGGCCATTTCCTCGACCACATTGGGCTTGGCGCGCTGCTTGTAGCAGATCACAAAGCCGCAGTCGAGCATTTTGGCATAGGAAGCCGCCCTGCGCGTTCCCCCGGTGTCGGGCGATGCGAAGGCGAGGTTGGGCAAATTGAGGCTTTTGATGTAAGGAATGAAAATGTTGGAGGCATAAAGGTGATCCACTGGCACATCGAAAAAGCCCTGTATCTGATCGGCGTGTAAGTCGATAGTAATCAGCCTGGTAATGCCAGCCGTAATCAGTAGATTTGCGACCAGTTTGGCTGCAATGGCCACGCGGGGTTTGTCCTTGCGATCCTGTCGGGCAAAGCCGAAATACGGAATAACGGCTGTGATTTTGCGTGCCGAAGCCCTGCGTGCGGCATCGGCCATCAGCAGCAGTTCGAAAAGATTATCAGTAGGAGGGAAGGTGCTTTGTACCAAAAAAACATCACGCCCGCGGATGTTTTCTTCGAATGAGGGCTGAAACTCGCCGTCGGAAAAATCGGTGAAAATCGTTTTGCCCAGCGCCGTGCCGTAATTGTCTGCAATTTTTTTTGCTAGGTATTCGGAAGCTCTGCCCGAAAAAATACTGACAATAGGCTCTGGCATGGCGTATTCGTTTTAGCTGAAAACGGCGGCAAAGATAGGCTATTTAGACGATAAAAAATAGCCTAAACTTAAAATATTGTTTACCAGATAAATAAGAGGCTGTCCCGAGGCGCTATTTGAGCATCAGCGTGGCTTCGCCAATTTGATGGTCGCCTTCGTAAATGTCAACGTAGTATAAACCTGGCTTTAGCTCTTGTGTGTCGCGCTTATCCCAGTAAACACAGATGGGAGTGTCCGAATTCCTGTAGTCCACCACTTCCATGATGCTGTACTGAAGCCTTTCGCCTTTGAAGATAAAGGAATAGGCATCGTCGCGGCTCTTGATGAGAATCTTCGAATCGGGAGCGGCGATGCGGATGTAGATGTTTTTGTTGCCAGGCTGGATAATGCTGTTTTCGGCCAGCACAAAGCATATTTTAATGCGCTCGGTTCGGTTAGCCCTGTCGGTTTCCACTTCCGATCTGCCACGTTGACGCACACCGCTCACTTCCACATTATAAGTGCGAAAAACGGCGGCTTGTTCAACTTTCGTTGTCAGTTCGTCGCGGGTTCGCTGCAATTGCTGTACCCTTCGGCGTTCCTGACTCAGGTCCTCCTTTATGCGTTCGTTCTCCTGGGTAAGCTCCCGGTTCACTGTATAAAGCGAATCCATCTGCCTTACATAGTTTTGCGAAATAACCTGAAGCTGTTGCAGCTTGCGTTTGATGCGATTGTATTCCCATTGAGTATCTAGCAGTTGCTTGATTTCAACGGCATTAGCCTGAATAATTGAGTCTTTCGCCAGCAGCGAGTCGGCAAGAGTGCCGTAGGCGGCTTTTACCTTGTTGTGCTCGTCCATTAGGCTGTCCACCTCGCGCTGAAACATAATGCGCTGTGCCTCTTTCTCTTCCTGTAAGTCTCTCAAATTCGATTTGGCCGAGATGAGCCAGATACTCAAAGCAATGATAATGAGTGCTAATACAGCCAGCACAATATAGAGCCACCGGGTGTTGTTGTTTCCGCTGAAAGAGTTCATAGATAATAGCAATATTGCTACAAAATTAACAATAACCGCCTGAAAAGCAAATATGCCCGGGCGATTACGGCGCAGAGGATTGGTAAGAGTGACTTACAGCCTGCCTTAAACCAGATTGCCTACATACCACTGGCAGGCTTCACTCAGGCCTTTATAGAGGTCGTATTGGGGGTTGTAACCAAGCAAACGTCGGGCTTTTTCGACCGATGCCAGCGAATGGGGAATGTCGCCCTGGCGATAAGGGCCGTGAACGATTTCTACCGCTGCAATTGCTGGTTTGTATTCGGCAAGAATAGTTTTGAGCGCCGTGGCAAGCTGGTTGAGTGTGGTGCGGTCGCCGTAGGCCACGTTAAAAACCTGATTTACTGCTTCATCATTTTTGGTGGTTGCGGCCAGCAGGTTTGCCTGAATCACATTATCCACGTAGGTGAAATCGCGGCTGTAGTCGCCTGCTCCGTTTATTACGGGGCTTTGAAGGCGAAGCAGCTGCATCACCCATTTCGGGATTACGGCCGCATAAGCGCCGTTTGGGTCTTGCCTTCGGCCGAAAACATTGAAATACCTCAAACCTATGCTTTCCAGGCCGTAGGTGCGGGCGAAGACATCGGCGTAAAGTTCGTTCACGTATTTGGTGACCGCATAGGGTGAGAGCGGCTTGCCGATTTTTTCTTCCACCTTTGGCAGGCTTTCCGAATCGCCATAGGTGCTTGAGCTTGCCGCGTAAATGAATCGCTTTACTCCGGCATCGCGACTGGCAACCAGCATGTTAAGAAATCCGCTGATATTCACCTCGTTGGTGGTTTGAGGGTCATTAATCGAACGTGGAACCGATCCCAGTGCAGCCTGATGAAACACCAGGTGTTGTCCATTGCAAGCCTCAGCGCAATGTGCTGCATTGCGAATATCGCCTTCAATTAGCCGGAACGAAGGGTGGGTTTTAAAGGTCGCGATGTTGTAGTGAAAACCTGTAGCGAAATTATCGAGGCAGGTAACTTCGGCGCCCAAACCCAGTAGAACTTCTACAAGATTCGACCCGATAAAACCAGCTCCACCGGTTACCAGCACCTTTAATCCTTCAAACTGTTGCCCAAATTGTTGTTTCCAGCTCATGAATCAGTTTTCGTTGATGGCTTCCACGCGCGAACGGGGTATGTTGAGCCTTATGGTTTTTCCGACAGCCTCAATAAGCACCACCAGCCTGAACTGGCTCCTTACCTGCACCAGACGGCCAATCAGCCCTTCCATCGGGCCACTCTTCACCCGCACCAGCTGACCTTCCTGGAGGTCGGTAAGGTCTGATTCGTCCGGATCGGGATCTTCGATATAAAGCCTGATAGCGGTGATTTGTTTTTGTGGTATCTCCACGGGCTTGCCTTCAAATTTAATAAAACGCACCGCTCCGGGGGTATTCATCACTTTCCAGTAATCAGTTTCGTTGATAAATACAAAGATGTAGCTCCTGAAAAGTGGTTCTTCGACCAATTTTTTGCGGTCGCTCCATTGGCGGAGGCGCTTCACCAGCGGCAAATAATGCTCAATGCCAGCATATTGCAACTCAAGGGCAAGCTTTTTTTCACCTTTCGAACGGGTGTAAACCGCATACCATCTCTTTTCATCGCTCATTACCGGAAACGCTCTTGAACAAAGATGTCAGGACGTCAGATTTTGTTGAGCAGACGCTTTACAAAGCCAGGTTTCTTTTCCTTGTCTTCGTCGGTATAATAGCCGTAGCCGTAACCATAGCCGTAGCCGTAACCATAGCCGTAACCATAGCCATAGCCGTAACCTCCACCCATTTTGATATCGTTTACCAGCAGGCTCATTGGAATCTTCCGGTCCTCAATATCCTTTATAATTGTTTCGAAGATATGCTTGTGGGTATAGCCCTGACGGATTACAAAGGTATTCACGTCGGTATACTTCATTAAAAGGTAGGCGTCGGTGACCAAGCCGATTGGGGGTGTATCGATGATGATATAATCGTAACGCTTGCGCAAATCGCTAAACAACTCGGCACAACGATCTGAGGCAATGAGTTCGGCAGGGTTTGGCGGCACCTTACCGGCCATGATCAGGTCGAAGTTCTCGCTCTTTCCTGAATTTTGAATCACTTCATCAAGACTGTTCTTCTTGCTGAGGTAGTCGCTGAGACCCAAAGTGTTTGATAAACCGAAGTCCTGATAAATTTTTGGCTTGCGAAGGTCAAACCCAAGAAGCACCGTTTTCTTCCCATACAAGGCATAAATGCTTGCAAGGTTGATGGAAATGAAAGTTTTTCCGGCGTTTACCATATCGGATGTAACCAATACCACGCACTTATCTGCATTCTGGGTGATGTAGTCAATATTGGTTCGCACTGAACGGAAAGACTCTGATATTGACGATTTTGGCGATTCAAGCACCACCAGCTGGGTTTCTTTGTTACTATGCAGCACCTGCCCGATGATGGGTATTTTCGTTATTTTTTCGATATCGCGTCTTTCATGAACCTTGTCGTCAAAATAATCGCGGCCCAGCACATAGGCAATCGGTATGAGCAGGCCAATGAGTAAGGCTATTGTATAGTTGAGGCTTTTCTTGGGAAACACCATAGTGGCTAGCTGGGCATCCGCTCTATCAATGATTTCGTTGTCAGGCACATTGCTGGCCTTGGTAATTTGTGCATCAGCCCTTTTCTGCATTAGAAAAGTGTAGATGGCATCGTTGAGCTGGAATTTACGCTGATAGCCCAGCAATAATCGTTGCGTAACGGGGAGTTTATTGATCTGCAGTTCAAGTTCCGCCATTCGTCGGTTGATATCAGTGATGGCGAGTTCTGAATTTCGGATGATATTGTTAATGTTTTCGAGTAGCGTACGCTTTGTGTTGGCGATCTGGGCATCCAGACTAATCACAAGCGGGTGTTTCTCGGTAGAGGTAAGCAATTGCTCCGCTTTTTGGGAGGACAGGTTAACCAGTTCCTGGACTAATCTGTTGAGCAGAGGGTCGTCGATACCCATGGCACTTGGAGCTACGAGGCGGTCGAGGTTGTCGATGTTTTCCTGAATGTACTTCTGCATGCTGCGGTAGTACTTGTTTTTCACAATCAGCTCGGCCTTTTGCTTATCAAGCTCTTTCAGATAATCATAGACTTTTTGAGATTGGAAATCGAGGTTGAGCAATTCGTTGCGCGTTTGAAATTCCTGCAGGGCCAATTCGGCAATTTGAAGCGAATCCTGAATGTCAACCAGCTGCTGATCGATGAATAAAATGGTGCTTTCGGCTATTTGGTTCTTGCTCTCGAGGCCACGGCGTACATAAGTTTCGGTGAGACGGTTCAGGAAGTCGGTGATTTTTTCCTTGTTGTTGCCGCGCAGGGAGATTTCGAGGATGCTGGCTTCGCGGTTGATGGGCTCAATTTTGTAGCCCCTGAGCAGATTAAGCATCGACCGATAGTCGTTCAGGACAAAGCTGTAGGTACCCTTGCGCACTTCATCCAGGTCGAACTTTTCGTTCAGAATAATCTTAAAACGATTAAACCCGTTGTCGGTCCACTCGCCATAAGCTGAGGTGCCGCTCCAGCGCACCCTGTCATTTTTCTTACCTGTGGGTTTTCCCGATTTGAAATCGTAAAGGGTTATGTTTTCTCCTTCGGCCTCAAGCGTAAAAGTGTTGCCGTCCACAAAGGTGATGATATAGGGCAGACTAACCGACTGTGGCACCTCTCGGTCGATGATCACTTCAAAAGGTGCGTTTTTATAAAGTTCCTGGCTGATAAATCCTTCCTCCTTGTGATACGAAACTTCAAAATCGAGGCTCTTGATCGTACGGTCCCCTAAGGAATAGGACATCAGGATGCCAATTTCGTTCTGCACATTTTGCTGCGTACCAAAGCTGAGGCCAAGCATCGCCGTCGGGTCGAGCTTACCTCCCTTTTGGTCTTTTACCAGAACGGTTGATTTTACTTCGTAAACGGGCTTTGTGTATTTGTTGAACAAGAAGGCCAGCAGGAGTGCAATGAACACCGAAATGACAAACAAATGCCAGAACCTGGCAAATTTGAAAAACAGAGCCTTCAGGTCGATGCTTTCTTCTTGCTGGTATGGCTGAAAATTTTCCACTTTAAAATGATTTTGGGTTTAGTTGTTCGTCGTTTGCACTATTTACTGAAGAAATTTATAAGCAGCAGAGCGGTCGAAATGGTGGTGAAGATGAGGCTGTAGGGGAAGGTGGCAAAACCAAACTGCTTGATTTTAAGCGGACGAACATATATGATATCGTTCGGTTTGAGATAGTAATAGTCGGACGATAAGATAGAGGCTTTCTCCATATTAACGGTAATGATTTCCGAGCCTTTTTTCGTTTGACGAACAATCATCACTTCGCTGCGGTCGGCAAATTCGGTCAGGTCGCCCGACATGGCAATGGCCTCGAAAATATTGATTTCGGTCTGGTAAACTTTGTACTGACCCGGCCGCTTTACTTCGCCAAGCACGGTGAGATTAAAATTGACCAGTTTGACAATGATCACGGTTTCCTTAAGGTATTGGTCAAGCACCTCTTTTATTCGTTCCTTGATCTGCTCGGTCGTAAGGTTTTGTACAAAAATTTTGCCTGCCAGCGGGAAATCGATCTGCCCGCGCTCATCCACGGTGTAGCTGTTAAGAAAGACCGTCTGATCCGAAAGGCCATAGTTTTGGGTGCGATCCATTGGGTTGAAGAGCGCCGACATTTTTTCGTCGAGACTGACAACCCTAATAATGAGGTTGTCGCCGGGCTGAACCAGGTACGATAAGGCGCGCTCGTTTTCGAAGTGTGTTTGGGCATTCTTGTCTGCTTCCTGCTGCAAATAGAGCATTTTGCGTTGTGGAACACAGGCAAACATCGCCGAAGCCGCCAAAACAAGCAATACTGCACGGAACAGGTTAATTTTCGAGAAATCCATCTTTGGTTGTTTCCTTTGGGTGAGGTGTTGATGCGCAAAATTAAACCTTTTTGCACAAGTTGCTCTCTTAATATAAAGCCAACCTTCATGCATGGTGGTTTATTTGGTTTTCAACTGCAGGACTGAGATTATGATTGCTTGGCTTGTTTTTTCGGACTTGATTAAATTTGCGTCATGAAATCAATCGTTAAGCCTTTTGTCGTTTTAGCGCTGCTTATGATCGCTTCATGCAGCGTCAAGCCGATCTTTGAACAGGAAGTTGCATTCGACGACCTTATCTGGAATCGTTTTAACATCATCGAAATGGAACTCCCTGTAGAGGATACCGATGCATTGTATGACGTGCAGGTTAGTTTTGTACACACTGATGTTTATCCTTCCGACCACATTGCCATGAACATTACCTTTTATTTTCCGAATGGAGGTATGCGGTCGAGGGATTACGAGTTCCGACTGCAGGATGATAAGATGCAATGGGTTGGAGAAAAATCAGGAGAACTTTACTCCAACATCTTTCCTGTGAATCTTGGCATGCGTTTTCCTGAAACCGGAATTACAAGGGTGAGAATAGAGAACAAGATGACAAAGTTTAATATGGCCGGCATAGCCTCCGTGGGTCTTGTAGTTGAAAAAACGCCTGCGAAGCGCTGAAATTCAGAGAATTATTTCCAGCCAACCACTTCTCCCCTGGTTTTATCAAGCAAAGCAGCTGGGACTGAGCTTCGTATCGAATCGCTTAACACCCTCAGAAGTCGCTCTTTGACAAAGTGCCGCGAATAGCACAAACTTACCTCGCGCAAAGGTTTAACCCCACTGAAATGCTTGATGTTGCCGGGTTGCCACGAAGCTGCATCGGCAGCCGCCAGCTCGGGGATCAGGGTGTAACCACCCTCACGCCGGATAATTCGCATCAATGTTTCAAGAGTTCCTCCTTCGAGTTGGAAAGGGAGTTCCTGACGGCTGCCCGGAGGCAAGGCACAAAGGTTTATTACTTGATTACGAAAGCAATGTCCGTCGCTTAGCAACCAGAGGTCGGGCATGGCCATATCTGTTGGCCGGATATTGTCCTGCCGAAGAAGTGGGTGCGATTCGTGGGCATAAACCAGCATCTCTTCATAAAAGAGAGGCTCTTCAACAATACCTTTGTCGCCGTAGGGCGTAACAAAAATACCTGCATCCAGCTGGTCGCTTTTTAGGCGCTGTGCAAGCTCCTCGGTTACAAGCTCTTCGACGAATAGCTGAATGGTAGGATATTGTTTTTTGAAATGACCTGCAAAAAGCGGCAACAGATATGGTCCTAATGTGGGAATGATTCCAAGCCTGAGTAGTCCGCCCAGCTTGCCTTTGAACGTTTCCACCAGTTCCATCAGCCGCCCTGATTCGGCCAGCACCCGCCGCGCCTGCTCAATAAATTCCACACCGTGGTCGGTGGGCATTACTGGCTGTTTCTGCCGATCGAATATGCGTATCTGCAAATCATCTTCCAGCTTCTTTATCTGCATACTCAGTGTTGGCTGCGTAACATTGCAATGGTCAGCCGCCCGGGCAAAATGCCTGTAAGTGTCCACTGCCACCACATACTCGAGCTGAACAAGGGTTATCATGGCAATTGTTTTTGCAAATATAGATTTTCTTTATGGAATATTAACAACAATTGAATTGACAAATGAAAGAGATTGAGATACCTTTGCTCCATTAACAAATCATTAACATAAAAAATTCATAAAACAATGGAAAATCAAAACGTAGTTACCATGCCCCGTATCGGCGATCCGGCTCCTGATTTTAAGGCCATGACCACGCAGGGCATGATTCAGTTTTCGGAGTTTATCAAGGATAGCTGGGTGATTCTTTTTTCGCATCCTGCCGATTTTACGCCTGTTTGCACAACCGAGATGACTGGTTTTGCACTTCGCGAAGACGAGTTTACCAAACTCAACACCAAGCTTATCGGCCTGAGCATCGACAGCATTCACTCGCATGTGGCATGGGTGAATAATGTGCGCGAAAAAATGGGTATCCTCATGAAGTTTCCCATCATCGCCGATATCGACATGAAGGTGTCTAAGCTCTATGGCATGCTTCAGCCTGGCGAAAGCGAAACAGCTGCCGTTCGCGCCGTATTTTTCATCGATCCCAACGGCAAGATTCGTTTGATCATGTACTACCCACTCAATGTGGGCCGCAACATGGACGAGATTATGCGTGCTTTGCTGGCTCTGCAAGCCGCAGATAAGTATAAGGTTGCTCTGCCCCTCAACTGGCAGCCCGGCGAAAAAGCCATCGTTCCTCCGCCGAAAACAATCGACGAGATGGAAGAAAGGCTTAAGTCGGACTATGAAATGATTGATTTTTATCTGGCAAAGAAACCGATTGGTTGATCAGTGTAACCGGAAATCAGGCGCGGATTTTAAACCGTGCCTGATTTTATTATCTTTATGCCATTCACCAAATTATGCAATAATGAAACGACTCACTTCAATTGGTCTCGACATCGAAAAGTCGGCCGAGCTGGCTGCCAAGCTCAACAATTTGCTGGCTGGTTTTTCTATTTTTTACATGAATGTTCGAGGCTTTCACTGGAACATTCGCGGCGAAAAGTTTTTCGAGCTTCACCTGAAATTTGAAGAAATCTACAACGACCTTCAGGTAAAAATCGACGAGATTGCCGAGCGCATTCTGACCTTGGGTCACACACCTGCGCACGCTTACAGCACCTATCACGAGATTAGCGATATCAAGGAGGTGAAAAATGTGAGCGATGGGCGCACGGCGGTAAGTTCGCTTGTCGAAGCTTTTGGAAAAATTATCGTATTGGAGCGCGAATTGCTCGAACTTTCTGCCGAAGCCGGCGACGAAGGCACCAACGCCCTGATGAGCGACTACATCCGCGAGCAGGAAAAAACGGTCTGGATGCTCAACGCATGGCTCGGATAATCGTTCTTGAAAAATATGGAATAAAAGCCGCCCAAATTTATGGCGGCTTTTTTTATTGTTTCAACTTAAACGAAGGATTGATTACATCCTTCGACGCATTCAAATACCGGTAAGCAAGGCCAATGGTCCACTGATGCTGCGAAGCCAGCTGTGTCTTGTTTACATGCTGATAGAGCGGATATTCAGCCTGAGCAAATATTGTTAACCTGTCGAGCGGTGAATAGCTGATTTGGGGTGCGACAAAAATTTTTCTGCTTCCGGTGGCTTCCGGGTCATAATTGGGAAAACTGATCATCATCACATCCGGATTTACGCTCATCTTTCCAATCCATTCGTACCGCATTTGAAGTGCGGCATAAACATTACTGGCAAGGCTGCGGCTGCCAAAAATGCCGAAGCTCAAATAGTTGCCCAACTTTTCTCCCAGCGGATTCCATCCTTTTAAAATATACATTGCGTTGGCTGTCAGGCGGATTCCATCGGGCCTAAGTGGAGCGCTCCAGAAAAGATTAAGCAGCACATCGTTGGCACCCGAGCTGGCCTGCACTGCCGGCGGCATCGTGCTATAAAAGGTCTCGCCGGAAAAAGGCTCATAAAATCCTATGGAATCATTGAAAAGCCCAACAGGAATTTTAAAGCCCAGTCCAACAGTCAGTTCATTAAATCTGTTGGCAACCGAAGGCTTAAGAATATTGAAGCGTGGATAGAGAATGATGTCGCCAATCCCACCAGAACGGTAAGTGTCCCACTCGCGAAAGCCTTCCTGTGTTTTATCAATCCAATACCCCATTTCGATGCCGAGTGTAACACTTTCGCTAAGGCCGTAGGCAATTCTTGAATAGAGATAATCGGACGAAAAGTTTTTCATAAAACCGGTATCCCTTTCGCTGCCCTTGAGAAACTGGTCTGAACGGGATAACTGGTAGTACAAGGCAGCTTCGATCTGCCTATGCTTAAGAACGCCTCTTGAGGCGTCGCCCGCCATGGGGTTTCCCCCTCCAACACCGCAACACTGAGCCTGAAGCGCCTCGGGCCTGCATAAGAAAAGTGCGAGAACAAAAAAGGAAAGATGAAACGTAAACCTCATTCGATTAACAGTTTAAGCATGCCGTAGCTATTGCCGCTGAAAATTCTTGCTACATAAACTGACCGATGCAGTGCAGGTAATTGGAATGTCGTATTAGTGACACCTGGTTCAGAATTCTTTTCTGCCATATGCACCAGTTGTCCGGACAAATTATAGATTTCAAGCCTGGAAGGAGTGGTTTCGCTAAGTTTCCCGTTGACATAAATACTACCATTAGGTGCAGAATAGGTTAGTTTGAGGTCTTCTTGAATTTTTGGATTTTCAAGGCTCGTTATCACCGAAATCGCCGATTGTATGGCAGCTTGCAGGGCAGTATGATTCACTGCATCGTTGGCGTTATAGAAAACCTGTTTTTCCGGACCGCCAACAACAACCACCTTTGGCATGCCGTTCGAACCATAGTCCAACATACGGATAGCGGGATTGGAAAACCTTTTGGTATTTGGCATTCCGTTGCTTGTAGCCCATAAGTCAATAGAGGAGCAGGAGGTGTTGGCATAATCGTCGGCCAAAAGCATCTGAACCATGCCTGGATGTGTGCTCTCAAAACTCTGAACAACATTGTATGTCGTCTTGAGCGGCAGCACACACGAGCCACAAGGCATGGTCCAGGTAAGCACAACAACTTTTCCTGCATTGAGCTCGTCGAACAAGGTGTAAAGCTGTCCAGTGCAGTCTTTGACACTGAAGTTGACTGCTGTTTGACCATGCAATGTGAAACAGAGCGTGGTTGCAACAAAAAGCTTTAAAAGTTTAATCAATTTCACAGGTTTCTTGTTAAGTGCGTCAAAAATAGAAATTGATAAATAAAAAAGCCGGAACAAAGTCCCGGCTACCGTTTTTTTAACGGTTCGTTTAGTTTTTCATGAGGGATTTCACCAGGTTTTGTGCGCCTTCCCAGATATCCGCTATGTTGGCATCGAGCATATAGCATGGGGTAGTGCACACTTTGTTGGTTTCGTCAATGACCACTTCGCCATGCCCTGTTTTTACGTGCTCGGCACCTATGGCCTCGATGGCGGCGGCAGTGCCTTCATCCTTACCAATGGTAACCTTCACATTTTGAAGCACTTTCGCCACAAACACCGGCGAAATGCACATTGCTCCGATGGGCTTGCCCAGCTGATGCATGGCCTTTACTGCCGATTCCACTTCCGGATTCACTTTGGCGTTGGGGCCGTCGAAGGCCACGGTGGAGAGGTTTTTTGCAGCACCAAATCCACCCGGGAAGAGCAGAACATCAAAATCTTCAGCCTTAAATGCGCTCAGCGGTTTGATGTTGCCACGGGCAATGCGCGCCGATTCAACCAGCACATTGCGTTGTTCGGGCATTTCCTGTCCTGTTAGGTGATTAACGACGTGGTGCTGCGGAATATCAGGCGCAAAACACTGATAGTCGCCTCCTTGTGTCTTGATTGCCAGCAGGGCAAGCGTGGCTTCGTGGATTTCGGCCCCGTCGTACACGCCGCAGCCTGCAAGCACTACTGCAAATTTTTTCATGATTTTTGATTGTTAATTAAGGTGTTATACTTGCTTTAGAACCAGCGAAACTACCGTCACATCATCACCACCCATATTGATGGTCATGCCATAGGGTTTCTGCTCAGGGATGTTCAGTTGGGCTGCACCGGCTTTTCCTGTGAGCTGTTGCCAAATGGTAACTACCTGATGAACGCCTGTTCCGCCGGTAGGGTGCCCCCAACCGATCAAGCCTCCGGTGGTATTCATAGGGATATCGCCATTGCGCGAAGTGCGACCCTCAGCCACAAATGCAGCGCCCTCGCCAGCCTTTACAAAACCTAGGGCTTCGACGGCCAGAAGACCGGCAATGCTAAAGCAATCGTGGGTTTCGATGGTGCCCAGCTGTCCGGTCGTAATACCCGCACGGCTCAACGCTAATGCGGCAGTGCGTCCGATGGTTGTCAGCGAAGCCGGATCGGCAGGGTCTTCGGTGATGTTGCGTGTGAGCTGCGCAAAAGCGGCAACCTCTACGGCATCGGCTTTGCTGATGCCGAGCCTGCGCAGTCCTTCCTCGGAGGCGATGATAATCCCTGAAGCGCCATCGCTCACCTTGGAGCAATCGAGAACATTAAGATGGTCAACAAAGGATTTCCCGTTGGGCTTCATGCTGTCGTACAAGGCAGCAAGGTCGGCTGTGTTGTTGTGATACTCCTGCGCAGTGGGATCGAGCCGGGCGTTTTCCATGGCGTTTACAAACCATTGGCGCATGCCGGCGCGGGAGTAATCATAGCCATAACGTTCGTAATAAACCCCGGCACGGTCGGAAAACTGTCCCGGGAAAAAGTAGGCATGACCCTGCTTGCGTTTTTGAAACCATCCGGCACCTGCCAGAATATCGGCGCCGTAAATGGCTTTAACGGTATTCTGCACTTCTACGCCTATGGCCAGCACGGCTTCTGCCGTTTCGGCCAGCACCGAACGAATGCCTGCCATCAGTGCCAGCCCGCCAGAGGCACAGGCTCCTTCCACGCTGTGCGAGGGTTTGTACTGCAATGCAGGATGTATGGTGGCTGCAAAGCCTCCCAGATGAGCCTGTTTATTAAAGCGACCCGACATAAAGTTGCCGATCACGGTCTCGTCGATGGCTTCAGGATCAGTAATTTGTGCCAGCACGCCCTTGCCGGCTTCGTTGATGTAGTATTCCAGACCGGGACGCTCTTTTTTAGGATTGAACTCCTTGCGGCCGGTTCCCATCGATATGGTATTGGCTCCGGCGGCCATGTAAATTTTTCTTCTCATGGTTCGGGGGTTTTACGAAAAGTATTCATTAACAGGGCCATAGGCATGAAAAAATCCAGTGAGCATCACCGTATTTACGTCATCGGTATTGTTTGCAACACCATCGGTTACAAGCTTACGGCCAATGGCGTCGGAGTTTTTTCCGTATGCAATAGCCAGTTTTGCTGACTTGGAATTTGATTGTTTCAAAAGACCAAACCAGGCTTTGAAGTGGCTGTCCTTATCGGCAATCCTGATCGCGTTTTTCCATGGAACAAAGCCTTCGGGCATGGTGCCCATCCACTCATTTGCAGCGGCTGCAAAGGTTTCTATGGCAATATATTCCTGTTTGTCAGGATCGTAAACTGCCGTGATGGCGCCTTTGTCGTATTTCAGGAATCCGTCCTTTTGCGCGCCGCTCGAAAACTGGCCGCCTTTCACCCCAATGGTCATCATGCGGTCGAGCAGATCCGAGTGCAGATCTTCGTTGGCAAGAAATGGATTCATCACCTGCATGATAAATTGTACTACATCAACACCCACATAATCAATTAGCTGGAAAATGCCCATTGGCCGAACCAGATAATCCTGACTGATTTTGTTGACGATGTAAATGGCCTGAGGCAGAGGCATTTCGTTGGCAAGCCCGAGCGCGGTGTTGATGCCAAACAGGGCATCGCGCATAAAGTGGCCATTGCCGATAAACCCGGCAAAATCGTTGCTGGGCACCACCACTTTTTTCAAGGCTTTGGCATAATCGAGGGCAAATTGTCTTGTTTCGGGCAGGGTATTGGGAGTAACGATCAACTCCACAAGTCTTTGCACTGCCGGTGGATTATAGAAATGGAACCCGAGTACGCGACCTTTCAGTCCGGCACCTTCCTCAATCAGATGAATCGGCACACTCGAGGTATTTGTGAAATACCAGGCTTGGTTCGGGTTGTTGCGATCAATTTGACTTAAAATTTTGATCTTAAGGTCCTTGTTTTCACTTACAGCTTCAAAAATGAGGTTGGAGCGGTACGCAACTTCCATAGCGGTGGTGGGGCGCACCATGCGAAGCACATCCTGAATGTACTGCTCAATGATTTCGCCATTTTCGATGAGGTCCGAGCGATCGGAATACATCTGCCTGAGCCAGACGGCTTTCTTTTCGGCCACCTTGAGCACCTGAGCGCGGAGGTAATCCATCAGACCGGCCAAACCATCGTCGCTCAAATCAATGGCGTTGAGTACAAAGCGCTTGCCTTTGTTTTCTGGTTTCAGGCTCAGGTCGGCCATCTCAACGGCAGTGAGCAGCAATATGCCACTGCCCATTTTGCCGGCGGCACCCAGCACCGAAACGTGTTGTAAACGTTCGTCGTAGGTCATATCATGTTGTTTTTCTGGTTTGTCAATTCATTTTGCCGGCCACTCCGGTTTGCGTTTTTCCAGGAAAGCTTTCATGCCTTCCTCTCCCTGCGAGCCCGGTCCGAAGAGCGAGCCAAAGTGCCTGGCTTCGAGTGCAGAGCCTTCTTCCATGCTCATTGTCAATCCTTTACGGACGAGCATCTTAACCTTGCTCACTGCAAGCGGTCCTTTGATGGCAATCAGATTGGCAATCCTGAGTGCTTCATCCATCAGTTGCTCGGGAGCCACAACTTTTTGTACCAGTTTAAGCCGGAGAGCTTCAGCTGCATCGATCATTTCGCCTGTTGTCAGCAAAAGGAGCGCGTCGGCCAGACCGATCAAACGTGGCAAACGCTGTGTGCCTGCATAACCCGGCGTCAGTCCAAGATTGACTTCAGGCTGTCCGAATTTTGCTTTCTCGGAAGCAATGCGAAAGTCACAGGCCATGGCCAGCTCAAGACCACCGCCCAATGCGAAGCCATTGATGGCAGCAATTACCGGATATGGCAATTCCTCGAGGGCGGCAAACACTGCCTGACCGCGTTTGCCAAAAGCTTCGCCCTCTGTGGTGCTCATGTGAACCATTTCGGCTATATCGGCACCGGCAACAAATGCCTTGCCCTCGCCGGTGAGGATCAGGGCACGGATACCCGGGCCTTTGGCTTCGTTTTCGAGTAAATGCTCCATTTCTCCGAAAAACCTGCTGTTCAAAGCATTAAGTGCAGCAGGACGCGAAATGGTCACCATCAGTACGCCCTCGTTAAGCGCCGGTTTTAAAATCTGGTATTCCATAATGATTCGTTAATGGTCAAAAATAGCCATTTTTTCAAACTGCCCGCAATCGTTTACGGAGTATTAACATTAAGCGTTTTAGCCAAAAACCTGACTGATATGCGCGAAGCCTGACCGAAATAATCGGGCATACGTAAAAATTATATTTTTGCCCCAATGAATTCGCTGCGCCGGACAAACATTTTATCGCTGCTGCTTGCCTTACTCGTTTTGGCAGGCTACTCCGGCATTGGATTCAGCGAACATATTTGTTACTCACACCATCAACGGATCGTAAGCCTTGCATTGGAATCGGAAGGCTGCAACCACGACCTGGAAGAAACCTGCTGCCACGAGCATGAAGCTGTTACGTGCGATTCCGGCGAAGCATGCTGCGTGGAAGAAAGTGCGTCTGATTCGCAACAACCTGTATTTCAGGGAGTATGTTGTGTCGATAATTATCACTTCAACAGCATTCCCGACGAGGTATTGCCCGTCAAACAGTCGCTTAGAATCCTTCAAATTGTCGATCTTTTTATCTATCAGCATTCTTTTGTTTGCGACCGGCCTGTGGCTACAACCGAAGTTGTTAAGCTAAACTTCGAATCGCCGCCCATTCCGGCGCGGAAAATGCTTCTTATTTATCACCAAATGCGTTTAGATCCTGATCTGGCCTGAAACCTATAGCTCTTTGAGACTTAAGGTTTTATTTAATCATTTCAGAACAGGATTAATATGCTAAAAATCAATAATTTATTAAAGCGCACACAATTTGCATTCCTTCTGTTGCTATCCTTATCGGCAGCAGGTCAGCAGGTTGAAGGTCTGGTCTTTGAGCGTGCCGGGGTCGATAGCATTCCTCTGCCCGGTGTCAATGTTTATTGGCAGGGCAGCCAAAAGGGAACCGTAACCGACACAAAAGGCCGGTTCAGCATTGCGACGGTTAAAAACACCCATTACCTTGTGTTTAGTTATGTGGGTTACCGCAACGACACATTGCATGTGCATGCGGGCGAACGCGTGTTTCACGTGATGAAAAGTCCGCTGGAGCTATCGGAAGTGGAAGTTGCCACACGTGCACGCACCCAGTTCGTTTCGCGGATGAGCACCGTGAACAGCACAAAAATCACTTCTGGCGAACTTCAGAGGGCTGCTTGCTGCAACCTGTCAGAAAGTTTCGAAACCAGTGCGAGTGTCAATGTTAATTACAGCGATGCCATAACCGGGGCAAAGCAAATTGAGATGCTTGGTCTTGCTGGGATTTACACCCAGATGATGAGCGAAAACATGCCGGGATTGCGCGGTCTGGCCAGCAGCTTTGGCCTGCTATATATTCCTGGAAGCTGGATGGAAAGCATTCAGGTGTCGAAAGGCACATCATCGGTCCTCAACGGATTTGAAAGCATTACAGGGCAAATTAATGTGGAATACAAAAAGCCGCACGACAGCGAACGCTTTTTTCTAAATCTTTTTCAAGCCCACACCGGACGATCGGAAGCAAACACCAACTTACGCTTCAAGCTTAATGACAAACTGAGTACCATGGTATTTGGACATGCCAGCCACAATAGCCTGAAGCACGACGGAAACAAGGATGGTTTTCTCGACGACCCGCTCTATACACAAATCAATCTATTTAATCGTTGGGACTACAATTCCGAGCGTTTTGAGTTTAAGTTCGGGATCAAAGGCCTATCGGAGAATCGTAAAGGCGGGCAGATCGACTTTGATCATAAACGGCCGGGAGAGGAACAACCTGGCGTTTATGGCATTGGGATAAAAAATGAACGGTTTGAGGCCTTTTTGAAAACCGGATTTATTTTTCAGCGGCCTGCTACCAGTCTGGGCATTCAGCAGCAATTTACGCGCCACAACATTCACTCCGATATCGGACCGAGGTATTATCATGCCGAGGAAAAGTCCTATTACCTGAATGCCTTGTTTCAATCGTTCATTGGCGACACCCGGCACAGCTACACCACGGGTTTCAGCCTTATGTACGATCAATGGAACGAAAGCTCAAGCGACCTGATTTACAGCAATAAGGATATCGTTCCGGGCGTGTTTTATCAATACACATTCAGCGATGGTGCACGTTTCAACGCCATTGCTGGCATCAGGGCCGACTATGATGAGAATGTCGGCGTTTTCGTTACACCCCGTCTGCATGCGCGGTACAATTTTGCTGAGCACACTATTTTGCGCATCTCGGCGGGCAAGGGCTACCGAAAGCCCCGCGTGCTGGCCGAAAACATGTCGCTGTTTGCCTCAGGAAAGGCGTTTGTCTGGGAGAATAACCCGATGCTGTTCAAAACCTACGAAGAGGCATGGAACTTTGGGATAAACGTAAGCCAATATGTGCACATCGCGCAGCGCGAAATGGTAATCAACATCGATGCTTACCGAACCAGCTTTGTCAATCAGCTGGTGGTGGACAGGGTGTCGAACAACACGGCAGTATTGTTTTATACGCTCGATGGCCGGTCCTATTCGAATAGTTTCCAGATTGAGGCGAACTACGAGCTTTTCAGGGGACTCGACGCTACTGCGGCCTTCCGGTACAATGATGTTAAGGTTCAATATATCAACGACTTTCAGGAAAAGCCCCTTGTGAGTCGTTACAAAGGTCTGCTCAGTTTTTCCTACAAACCCAATGCGCGCTGGCAGGCCGACCTTACAGGACTGATCACTGGTCCGGCCAGCTTACCACGCTGGGCCGTACAGCCCAATCCTGATACACCTGAGCCGTTTTCGCCGGCCTTCTTCACGGCCAATGCACAGCTGACGCGAAACTTCCGCAATTGGAGTATTTATCTTGGCGGCGAAAACCTGACCAATTATATGCAGCATCACCCTATTCTGGCAGCATCCAACCCTTTCGGAACCGACTTCGACGCCTCTGTTATCTGGGGACCAATTATGGGAACGAAAGTGTATGCAGGATTACGCTATACCATTGATTAAAACTATGCCACTATGAAAACAACATTGAAACTAATAATTGCAGTGCTATTTGTGATGAACACTGCAGTGCTTTTTGCCCGGCCGCAGGAACCGAAGAATGATAAGTTTGAAACCGTAAGTATCAAAACATCAGCGGTTTGTGGCATGTGCAAAGACCGGCTGGAAAAGAATATTGCTTTCGAAAAAGGGGTTCGGTTGGTAAGCCTTGATGACGAAACCAAAGTGCTTACCATTGAATATCGCAAGGGTAAAAACGACAAGGAACGGCTAAAGAAAGCCATCAGTCGTTTGGGATACGATGCCGACGATATGCCGGCCGACCAGAAAGCCCACGATCGCTTACCGGCCTGCTGCCAGAAAGGTAACGATCCACATTAGCATTTTACTGGAGGGGATACCTTAGCAGCCCAGATAGCGCGAAATGACGAGCCTTTGAATTTCGGAAGTGCCTTCGCCGATCTGAAGCAGACGCTGGTCGCGATAAAAGCGTTCCACCTGATAATCTTTCATCAGGCCGTAGCCGCCGTGCACCTGTATGGCTTCGTCGGAAACTTCTTTGGCGATCTCGGAGCAGTAAAGCTTGGCCATAGCCGCCTCCATGCCAAAAGGCCTTCCCTCGTCTTTGAGCCAGCAGGCTTTGTAAAGCAGATTGCGGGCCAGTTCAATCTTGAGCGCCATATCGGCGAGCTTGAAGGCAATAGCCTGAAACTTGGCAATGGGTTGGCCAAACTGTTTGCGCTCCCTGGCATAGGCCAGTGCAAGCTCATAGGCACCCTGCGCGGCACCAAGTCCCATGGCAGCAATGCTCAGGCGGCCGGCATCGAGGGTGGCAAGCATAATCTTTGAGCCCTGGCCTTCCTTGCCAAGAATGTTTTCCTTTGGCACACGAACGTTGTCGAAAAACAGCTGCGACGTATCGCTGGCCCGCCACATCATCTTGTTGTGCATGGCCTGTCGGGTGAAGCCTGGCGTGTCTTTATCCACAAGGATGGTGGTGAAAATCTTTTTGCCATCGGCATCCACCCCCGAAACAGCCTGTACGGTGCAACCGATATTGATGTCGGAAGCCCCGTTGGTGATGAATATTTTTGAGCCGTTGATCACCCAGGTATCATTTTCCAGCATGGCCGTGGTTTTCGAACCGCGCGAATCGCTGCCGGCTTCAGGTTCTGTAAGACCGAAGCTCCACAGGGCCTGACCTGTGCAAAGCAATGGTAAATATTTCTTTTTCTGGGCTTCTGTGCCGTAGCTGTAAATCGGACCTATGCCCAGCGAGTTGTGGGCGGCAAGGGTGGCTGCCTGAGAGCCGTCGATGCGCGCAAGCTCCTCCACGGCAATGATGTAGGACAAGGTATCCAAACCCTGACCACCATACTCCTGTGGCAGGTTCATGCCGAACAACCCCAGCTCGCCCATGCGACGGGTGAGCTCCGCCGAAAATTGTTCTTTCTCATCCAGTTCCTGTGCCACAGGCCTGATCTCACGCTCCGCAAAATCGCGGACGGTTTGCCTGATCAACCGGTGTTCTTCACTTAAATCGAAATTCATCCCGCCTTGTGTTAATTGGTAAGTTCTTTTAATACAATAAGTTCCGTTTTTGTATCCACCATGTCTCCAACAGCGACATTCAGTTTTTCGACGATTGCTGCATTGCTGGCCACGATGTTATTTTCCATCTTCATGGCTTCTATAACAATCATTATCGTACCGCGGTTCACTTCTTCGCCCTCAGAAACATTCACCCTGATCACTTTTCCGGGCATGGGCGAAACAAAGCCCCCATTGTTCACACTGTCTTTTTCGGCTCCATGATCCACCGAAGGAGCAAGCACTTCCGGAAAACTGAGGTTGTAGGTAATTCCTGAGCACATCACCACTGCTGCATTATCGTCAGGAGTATAATGCGAACACTTGTATTCAGTCCGGTCGATCGAAAAACTAATGGCTTCTTCCCTCATCCCGATTTCTTCGACAACTGTTTCCTTGTCGTTCATTCTGAATACCAGTCTGTTATATTTGGCTGAAACGATCTCGGCAAGGTATGTCCGGCCGTTGCATTCCAAGGCCACAACAGGCAAAATTCGCCAATATCCTATGCGATGCCAAACAGATATATCGTGCCTGGGCCTGAGCATCATACGGCAGAGCATGGCTGCTATAGCCGGCACTATTGGTGCATCGGTGTGCTTTTGCTTAACCTTTTGAACAATTGACGTGGTAGCCCTGTCGGTATAGGCGGTGCTGATTCTGTTGCTCACAAAATCATCCTCGCTGAGCATGGCGATGAGAAACGGAATATTGGTTTTAATGCCTGCGACAAAGAAGTTTTCAAGCGCTTCACTGGCTTTGGCTATGGCATCATTTCGGGTTTTACCCCAAACGATCAGTTTGCTGATCATGGGGTCGAACATACTCGATATTTCCGTTGGACCATCCACTGCACTGTCAATGCGAATATTTTCACCCTCCGGAATACGGTATGCAACGATCTCGCCAGGCGAGGGAAGGAAATTGTTTTCCGGGTCTTCGGCATATACGCGGCACTCAATGGCGTGTCCATTAAGCGAGAGCTCCTGCTGTCCGAATGATAATGGCAATCCTTGCGCAATACGTATCTGTTCTTCAACCAGATCGATTCCGGTAACCAGCTCTGTTACAGGGTGTTCGACCTGGATGCGCGTGTTCATCTCCAGAAAAAAGAATTTTTGATTGGCATCCAGCAAAAATTCGATAGTGCCGGCATTGCGATATCCTATTGCTTTGCAAAGCGCTACTGCGGCATTGCCCATGATTTGACGGGTTTGTTCGTCGAGGGTAGGGGATGGGGCTTCCTCGATAATTTTCTGGTAGCGCCTCTGGATAGAACATTCGCGCTCAAACAGATGAACAATATTGCCATGATGGTCGGCAAGCACCTGAATCTCAACATGACGAGGCTCTTCGACAAACTGTTCCACATATACTGTTCCGTCGCCGAAATAATTGGCCGCTTCGCTCGAAGTAGTTTGCAAAACCTCACTTAGTTTTTCCGGCCCGCGAACAATACGCATGCCCTTGCCGCCGCCACCGGCCGCAGCTTTAACCAGCACAGGGTAGGGCAGTTGGTCGGCCATAGCAGCCAGTTCAGCGGGAGTTCCGGTAAATCCTTCCGTAACCGGCAAGCCGTTGGCCAGCGCCAGATTACGGGCTTCTATTTTATTGCCCATGAGACGCACTGTACGGGCTTCCGGACCGATGAAAGTGATGCCGCTGGCTGCACAAGCTTCCGGAAATAAAGGGTTTTCCGACAGAAATCCATAACCGGGATGAATGGCATCGGCACCTGAGCGCAAGGCAACACCAATAATCTTATCGATATTGAGATAGGTTTCTGAAAGTGGACCATCGCCCAAAGGCCACGCTTCGTCTGCCTGCTTAACGAAAGCAGCTTTACTGTCCTGCTGGTGATACACAGCCACCGAGGCAATACCCATGCGCTTAAGCGTTCGCATAATCCGAAGCGCTATTTCGCCCCGATTGGCGATAAGTACTTTTTTTATGGTTTTGGTCTTCATTCCCTGTTAATCAGCCAGTTTGGATTGCGTTTTTCAAGAAAAGCCCTTAGGCCTTCCTGACCTTCTTCCGAAGCACGCTGCCGGGCAATACGTTTTGCCGTGTCGTTTTTAATCTCGCTCGTGGCGAGCGTGGTATTACTGATGTTGCGGATAAGTTGCTTGCATTGGGCAATGGCTCCCGGTGCGGCATGCAGCAGGTTACCGATATAGGTGTCCAATGCGTGATCCACTGTTTCAGTTGTAATGATCTGGTTAATAAGGTTGTAGTCTTTCGCTTCCTGAGCACCGAAGGCTCTGCCCGTCAACATTAAATCGCGGGCAGCCGTTTCGCCGCACCGACGGATCACGTAAGGTGAAATTGTGGCAGGGGTGATGCCCAGCTTCACTTCAGAAAAAGCAAATCGGGTGTCGATATCGGCAATTACTATGTCGCTCGCGGCAGCAAGCCCGTTGGCACCCCCGTAAACAGCACCGTGCAACAGCGCGATAACGGGTTTGGGGCAGGTATATATGGTTTCGAACAATGAAGCAAGTACCAGCGCGTCGCGCATATTCTCGTCCTGATCGTAGGCTGACACCTGCTGCATATAGGCAAGATCGGCCCCGGCGCAAAAAGAGCGACCGGTGCCACGCAAAACAATCACTCGAACACTTTCGACCTGCCCCAAATTTTCGAAAGCTTCAAGAAGCTCCTGCATCATCTGGGGGTTGATCGCGTTGTGTTTGTCGGGTCGGTTAAGCCAGATGGTGCAAACCGGACCATTGTGATGCAACTTGATGGTATCCATTGTTTTACATTCTGAAGACTCCAAACTGTGGTGGCGGAAAAGGTTTGTTGAGCGAGGCAGCAATGCCCATAGCCAGAATATTGCGCGTCTGAGCGGGGTCGATGATGCCATCGTCCCACAGTCGTGCCGTGCTGTAATAGGCAGAACCTTCGCGCTCGTACTTTTCCAATATCATTTTGCGCATTTGCTGTTCTTCTTCCTGTGGCATCGTTTGGCCTTTTTCGCGATACTGGTCCATTTTCACCGTGATCAGCACATTGGCCGCCTGTTCGCCTCCCATCACCGAAATCTTGGCATTAGGCCACATGAAAAGCAATCTTGGCCCAAACGCCCTTCCGGCCATGCCGTAGTTGCCTGCGCCGAAGCTTCCGCCGAAAATTATCGTAAACTTGGGCACATTGGTGTTCGACACGGCATGCACCATTTTGGCGCCGTCCTTGGCAATGCCGCCGCGTTCAAACTCGCGTCCGACCATAAATCCTGTAATGTTTTGCAGGAATACGAGTGGAATGTTTCGCATCGAGCATAGCTCGATAAAGTGCGTAACCTTGAGGGCCGATTCGCTGAAAAGCACGCCGTAATTGGCGACAATACCCACCGGCATTCCCATGATGTAGGCAAATCCGGTTACCACAGTGGTAGCATATTTAGCTTTGAATTCCTGAAAACGGCTACCGTCGACCACACGCATAATAATCTCGCGCGGATCGACCACTCGGCGTAAATCAACCGGAGCTATTCCGTAGAGCTCTTCCGGGTCATACAGGGGCTCTTCAGGACTGATGATGTCTAACTTTTGCTTTACAGGTTTTTCAAGTGTTTCGAAGATATGACGACAAATTGCAAGGGCATGCGGCTCGTTTTCGGCCATATGATCGGCCACACCCGAAATGGAGGTATGCACCTCGGCACCGCCAAGTTCTTCGGCCGTAACTTCCTCGCCTGTAGCGGCTTTTACCAGTGGTGGTCCACCCAGAAAAATAGTGCCCTGATTGCGTACAATGATGGTTTCGTCGCTCATGGCCGGCACGTAGGCGCCGCCAGCCGTACAGGAGCCCATGACGATGGCGATTTGCGGAATGCCCATAGCCGACATGCGCGCCTGGTTGTAAAAGAAACGCCCGAAATGGTCACGGTCGGGGAAAACAGTGTCCTGCTCCGGCAGAAAAGCTCCTCCCGAATCGACGATATAAACGCAAGGAAGATTGTTTTCCATGGCAATCTCCTGTGCGCGAAGGTGTTTCTTGATGGTGTATTGCATATAGGTGCCCCCTTTGGCCGTGGCATCGTTGGCAATAATCATTGCCTCGCGGCCTTGTATCAGCCCGATACCGGTAACAATACCTGCCGAGGGAAACTCGTCCTTGTACAGTCCGAATGCGGCCAGTGTGGACAGCTCCATGAAAGGAGTGCCGGGATCGACAAGCATATTGATGCGCTCGCGCACCAGAAGCTTGCCCCGCTCCTTGTGACGCGCCACAGCAGCCTGGCTGCTGCCGGCCGAAACCAACCTCATCCGCTGGTAGTATGTTTCCATCAGGGCCAGGTACGCAGCCTTGTTTTGCCTGAAATCATCCGAACGGACATCAATCTTTGAACGTAATGTGTACAATTTTTAATGGTTTGGGTTTGACCTGTTCAATTAATCGGCACTCTGGTTTGAGGCTTTAAAGGTAGAGAAAATCGAAGCCATTATCCATAGAGAATGCTGATTAGAATTCATACAAGCTTATATCTGCCCATAGTACTGCTATTCTGAGACCACTTAATATTGGCTTAACAATTCGCTAAACTAATCTTAAGCGCGGGTTAACAGCAAAAGGCATTTGATGACGGTAATTTTGTGGCATAAATCATGAAAACCATGAAAACTATCCTTATATCCTTTCTCTTTGTAGTCCTAACCTTTGGTAATCAGCTTTTTGCAGGCACACCTTCCCACCCGCTGGTGCCCGCTAAAAGCGTGACCCTCACAGGTGTTGTTGTTGACAGCCAGTCGGGCGAAGCACTGGCAGGCGCTCAGGTTGAGGTGGAAGGAACCGCTTTGAAGGCTTTCACCGATCTCGATGGAAAGTTCAGCCTCACTGTTGATACTCAAAACGCATTGAATATCAAGGTTAAATACATCTCCTACGAAGACGCTTCAATCCAAAATGTAGCTCCGCAATCTGTTTCCAGGGAGCTTCAGGTAAAACTTCAATCGAAGTAGCAGAAAACAGATAAAAAAAAGCAACTCCCGAAAGGGAGTTTTTTTTTCCCTGACCAGATCAACTCCTTGTTTGATCAGTATTAAATTTTCGCGGCCCACAGTCGAAAGTGCCTAAAAAGCATGCCTTTTACCTAACTTTGTTAATTGAAAATCACGACCCGAAATAACGGTTATTCTAAAGCAAAACCAGGGTCGCCCGGGTAAAAATTGAAATAATAATGCCGACCGACTATGACAACGACAATCGACACTTCATTCAAGATATCTAAGCCTGTTAAGCTGGCAGTTTTGACCATTGCTTTATTTATTTCGGCTTCTATCAACGTCTATTCACAGGATCTTATCAGGGGCGGCGACGGTTTTTACCTCAACGGACAGCTTTTCACCGGCGAGCACATCACCCGTTACGACAACGGACAGATCGAATCGGTGCGCAATTTTATCAAAGGACTTGAAGATGGTGTTTCGAAATATTATGATGCCCAGGGAAATCTGATAGAGCTGCGCGCATGGAGCAACGGAAAGAAGCACGGTATCTGGGTAACATACAATGCGCTTGGAAAGAAAACCGGTGAAGCCAGCTACGAAAACGACCTCAAGCACGGAAAATGGTACATCTGGGACGATAATGGCACGCTGAGGTATGAAATGATGTACACCAGAGGGAAAAAAACCGGATCATGGTTTATGTGGGATGAGCAGGGAAAGCTGCTCGAGGAAAAAGAGTATCTCTGATCTCTTCCTGTGTCAATCCCCAAACCGGGGTGCCTTATTAAAACTTAATTTTGCGGTCAATTATCATTATTCATGAGGAGCAGGCAGCTTGCGTTCCGAAGATATCATCTTTTGCTGGGCATTGTGCTGGTGGTGGTCATCTACCTCATCAGACTTTTTTGGCTGCAGGTAATCGACCAGTCGTATAAATTCTCTTCGCAAAACAATGTACTTCGTTTTGTAACCCTCTATCCGCCGCGCGGCACCATGCTCGACCGCAATGGTGAGCTGCTCGTGTACAACGAAACGGCTTACGATCTTGTGTTTATTCCCCGCCAGGCGCGCATTTCCGACACACTAGAATTTGCCCGTCTGCTTAAAGTTGATCCCCAGCAACTGAAGGCCAGAATAACCAAAGCGCGCAACTATTCAAGGGTAAAGCCTTCGGTACTCGTTGAACAGATCTCGAAAGAGGACTATGGCTACATATCCGAAAAACTGTATCAATATCCGGGCTTTTATTTTCAGACCCGAACCTTGCGTAAATATCCCATGGCCATTGGAGCGCATATTTTGGGGGATGTCGGCGAGGTTAGTCCGGCCGAAATAGAACGCAATCCCTATTATAAAATGGGCGACTACATTGGAAAGTCGGGTCTGGAGCGTTCGTACGAGAAATACCTTCGCGGCCGAAAGGGCATGCGCGTGGTGATGGTTGACGTGCACAACCGCGAAAAAGGCAGCTATAAGGAAGGGCGTTTTGACACCCTGCCCGAAAACGGGCAAACCCTGCACCTGGGCTTAGACCTTAAGCTTCAGGCTTATGGCGAACAGCTCATGGCCAATAAAACCGGAAGTGTGGTGGCCATCGATCCGCGTACGGGTGAAATTCTGGCTTTGGTAAGCAGTCCGGGCTACGACCCCAATCTTTTGGTGGGCAGGCAAAGGGGTGCAAACTTTAACCAATTGCTCAACGACCCACGCAAACCTCTTATTAACAGGGCTATAAGCGGAACTTACCCTCCTGGCTCAACATTCAAAATGGTGAATGCCCTCGTTGCCCTGCAATGCAATGCCATAACCGAGCAAACACACTTCTCCTGTCAGGGAAAGGGCAGTCAGCCCATTAAATGCACCCATGCCCACGTGACCCCGCTCGCAGTGAAAGAAGCCATAGAGCATTCGTGCAACCCCTTCTTTTGGAACACTTTCCGGAGCACCCTTTATGCTTCGCGCTTCAAAAACCTGAAGGATGCCTATCAGTATTGGTACGACATGATGATGGCTTTTGGACTGGGTCATAAATTCGATACCGACATCCCATTTGAGCTTCCCGGCAACATTCCTTCAAGAGCTTTTTTCGACCGCGTTTACCGTGGAAACTGGAACGCCATGACTGTGCGCTCGCTCAGCATCGGACAGGGCGAAATATTGCTTACACCCTTGCAATTGGCCAATCTGGCAGCTGTCATCGGCAACGAAGGCTGGTATTATCCCCCGCATCTGGTCAGGCAAATTGGCAATGGCTCGGATAGCCTCCCCGAGAGCTTTTCTACGAAGATTTATACAGGCGTGGATGAGAGGTACTTCAAAATTGTGAAAGAGGCCATGCTCAATGTGTTTGAAGGCGGGGGCGGAACAGCACGCCGTTATAAAATTGCCGATTTTCAGGCGGCCGGAAAAACGGGTACCGTTCAAAACCCGCATGGCAAAGACCACTCAATGTTTATGGCTTTTGCACCCTTCGACAATCCACGTATTGCCATTGCCGTTGTTGTCGAAAATGCAGGTTTTGGCGCCACCTGGGCCGCACCGATCGCCAGCCTCATGATGGAACAATACCTCACCGGCGAGGTAAAACGTAAAGATCTCGAACAACGCATGCTCGAAGCCATGCTCAACTAACCCCAACTACAATGCGCGAGGAAAGAAATATATTTCGCAATATCGACTGGATAACCGTTGGCATCTGCTTCGCACTCATGTTTATTGGCTGGATCAGTATTTATGCGGCCGTTTATGATGAAGAGCATCACAGCATTTTCGACCTGTCGCAACGCTACGGCAAGCAATTGCTCTGGATTACGCTTGCGGTGGTGCTGGCACTCTTTGTTATGCTCACCGACCCTAAATTCTTCAACGCTTTTGCTCTTCCAATCTATTTGGCAACTATCTTATTGCTTATCATGGTGTTGCTGTTTGGCACCACCATCAGCGGCAGCAAAAGCTGGTTTCAGATCGGCGACTTCAGGCTTCAGCCGGCCGAGTTTGCCAAATTCAGCACAGCACTGGCACTTGCTTCGCTGCTTGGAAGAATTGATACCAGCCTTGAGCAGACAAAGACCAGAATCCTTGCTTTTTCAATTATCGCTCTGCCCGCACTGCTTATTTTGCTGCAGTACGATACCGGATCGGCCATAGTGTTTGGTGCTTTCATGCTGGTGTTGTACCGCGAGGGACTGCCTGGCTGGCCCTTGCTGCTCGCCATGGCGGCGGGAGTGCTGTTTCTGATAACGCTCTACACTTCACAAACAGCCGTGCTGATTGGTCTTATTGCCTTGTTTGCCATCTCGCTTTTCTTTGTCCGGCGTGATCTTCAGAATATCCTCACGCTTTTGGGCATCCTCGCAGCAGCCGTGCTTTTTGTGCTCAGCGTTGAGTTTGTGTTCGACAATGTGCTCGAGCCGCACCAGCGCACACGTATCAATGTGCTCATTGGGCTGGAAGAAGACCTTCGCGGGGCCGGCTACAACGTTCATCAGTCGAAAATAGCCATTGGATCAGGTGGTTTTTTTGGCAAAGGATTTCTTCAGGGCACCCAAACCAAGTTCAACTTCGTGCCTGAACAAAGCACCGATTTTATCTTCTGCACAGTGGGCGAGGAATGGGGCTTCGTGGGTTCGCTGGTTCTTATTGGTCTCTATCTGGCGCTTTTTATCCGTCTGATTGAAATGGCCGAACGCCAGCGCTCCGTTTTTGCCCGCGTGTATGGTTATGCCGTGCTTGGTATCGTGTTTTTCCATTTCATGGTCAATATCGGCATGACCATAGGGCTGATGCCCGTTATCGGCATTCCTCTTCCTTTCGTAAGTTACGGAGGATCAAGCTTGTGGGCGTTTACCTTAATGCTTTTTGTATTCATTAAACAGGACGCCAACCGACTCAACCTGCTCTGATCCCCGCTTTGTCCAATCTGTCCCAGTGCTGACAAATCTGTCCGGTATTGTTGTCATGCTGTGCGTTTACGAACACATACTGTATCGTTCCGCAAACGATTACTAAAATCCAAGTATATTATAAACGGCTTTATATCAGTATTATAATATTTATGGCACGATAATTGTGATTTGTTTAGCGTCTAACAATTATAACTATGAAAACAATGTTAACACTCGCAATGATTTTCGTAATGCTTTCGGGTAATCTGAGTGCAGGTGAGCACAACACCGGGCTCAACCCTTCGGCCGCTACTGTGTCGTACAAATCAACAGGCTATACTATTGAAGCGCTAACTGAACGTCCTGCCGAAGAAGCTGAGATCAATGATATTCCTTTCAATACCATTAAGATTGCCGAGCAGGCCGGTTACGACCTTCGCAATATGCTTCCCAAAGAGGAGGATATTAACGACATTCCTTTCAATACGGCCGAGATAGCCCGCGCTCACAAGAAACTACGTTGAATCTTTCCGGCATTCATGCCATTTTGTGTTGGTTAGTTGAAGTGGCTCCCGAATGGGGGCCTTTTTTTTTGGTGGTTTGGCAGGGAGGGCGGGGATTTTATGGGAAGGCCTGAAAATGTTATGGTCGGGCAAAGTAAAAATATAACCTAAAACTTTAGTAGAATCACAAAACCAGTATGATTACCCGGTTTGACCGTAACAATCTGGCCGGCTTGCTTTTAATCTTAAAGGTTACAGGAATTGCGAAGCGCCTTCAGATGCCCTTCAGGAAGTGCTTTCTGCTTTATTTTGCAGCATCATCCAGGTTTTTTCGGCTGCAAGCTGTTCGGCGCCTTTGATGGAATAGTCAGCTCCGGTGGCCATGCCGGTGCCTTCCACGCGCACTTCTACAATATACTGTTTGTTGTATCCCTCGCCGTTTTCGCCCGAAAGCACAAAATCAACGCTTTTCTTCTCTTTTTGTCCCCACTCGAGAAGCCGGCTCTTGTAGTTGGCTTCCGTATTTTGAAGGGCATCCATGTCGATATGAAGCTCAATAATGCGCTCAACAATGATTTTTCGGGTAAAATCGAAGCCTTTATCCAAAAATATAGCGCCAATCAGGGCTTCAAAAGCATCACCGTTCACCGAGCGAAAAACGGCCTTGCCATTGCCAGGGATCACCACAAGCCGGTCAAGACCAAGCTTTTGACTGATTTTGTTGAGCTGTTGCCTGCTCACCAGCCTTGAGCGCATTTCGGTAAGAAAGCCTTCCGATTTGTAGGGAAAGCGCTTGAAAAGATAATCGGCCACCACAGCACCCAGCACGGCATCACCGAGATACTCCAGTCGCTCATTGCTGATTTTGTAGCCGTTGATCACTTGCGTGGAGGCCGACTTGTGTTTGAAGGCCAGCTCATACAAAAAAACATTTCCGGGGGTAAACCCGAAAATGTTTTTGATAGAAACCACCAGGCCGTTTTCTTTACCGTTCGAAGGCCTCAGTACGCGTGGCAACTTGAATATTGTCCAACCCAAAGCTAAACAAGCAGTTAGTTAGCGCCGGTAAGGTATCCGGTCAGTATCAGGGTACGAATTTCTTGAAGATAATCGAAACGTTGTGGCCGCCAAAACCAAAGGTGTTGGTCAGTGCGGCGTTCACCTGACGATGTCTGGCTTTGTGGAAAGTGAAATCGAGGGTGTTGTCGATTTCGGGATCGTCGGTGAAGTGGTTAATTGTGGGTGGCACAATGTTGTTTTGTACCGCGAGCAGGGTGGCAATCGATTCGATAACGCCGGCACCGCCCAGCAGGTGGCCCGTCATCGATTTGGTGGAGTTGATGCTGATTTTGGGCGCCAGCTCTCCAAAAAGCGAACTGATGGCCTTGCTCTCGGCAATATCGCCAAGCGGTGTTGATGTGCCGTGGGTGTTGATATGATCGATGTCGGTGAGCTGCATGCCTGCATCCTGCAATGCGCGTTTCATGCTGAGCAGGGCTCCCAGTCCTTCGGGATGGGGCGAAGTGATGTGGTTGGCGTCGGCCGAAAGACCTGCGCCTGCCACCTCGGCATAGATTTTTGCTCCGCGTGCGCGGGCATGCTCAAGTTCTTCGAGGATGACGCCTCCGCCGCCTTCGCCAATCACAAAGCCGTCGCGGTCTTTGTCGAAAGGCCGGCTTCCGGTGGCAGGGTCATCGTTGCGGGTCGAAAGGGCATGCATGGCATTGAACCCTCCCACGCCGGCTTCGTTGATGGATGCCTCGGAACCACCGGCCACAAATGCGACGGCTTTTCCAAGGCGAATGTAGTTGAATGCGTCCACCAGGCTGTTGGCCGAGGAGGCGCAAGCCGAAACGGTGGCAAAATTGGGGCCACGCAGGCCGTGTTTGATGCTGATATGACCGGCCGTGATGTCGGCGATCATTTTGGGGATGAAGAAGGGGTTAAAGCGCGGTGTTCCGTCGCCTTTGGCGAAAGCGCTGACCTCCTCAAAAAATGTTATCAACCCGCCAATGCCCGATGACCAGATAACGCCTACCTCGTCCCTGTCGGTATTGCCGTCGAGCAATCCCGAATCGGCCAGCGCCTCATCGGCTGCGACAATACCGAACAGGGCATAAAGGTCATATTTGCGAACTTCTTTACGGTCGAAATAGGCAAGGGGGTCGAAGTTTTTCACTTCGCAGGCAAAGCGGGATTTGAATTTGGAGGAGTCAAATCGGGTAATGTCGGCTGCGCCGTTCACTCCATTGACCAATCCCTCCCAATAGGCAGGCGCATTGTTGCCAATCGGGGTTACGGCACCAATACCGGTGACGACTACTCGTTTAAGCTCCATATCAAATACCTTTATTATTTGCCCAGCTTTTCTTCGATAAACTTGATTGCATCACCGACAGTGCCGATTTTCTCAGCCTGATCGTCCGGAATGGCAATGTTGAACTCTTTTTCGAACTCCATGATGAGCTCAACGGTGTCGAGTGAATCGGCACCCAAATCAGCGGTGAAGCTGGCTTCGTTGGTAATCTCCGAAGGCTCAACACCAAGCTTGTCAACGATGATGGCAACAACTTTTTCTCTTACTTCTGACATAATTTTCAAAGTTTTAGGTTTAAAACTGGCTGCAAAAATAAGCTATTTACTTCCAAATATACAACATCTTCTCCGGCAATGACTTTACAGTTCATAAGCGAAATCGTTTGATATTCAGCTTTCGCTATATATTGTTTCTTCCTCATCTGCAGCCGGTTCGGTTTGGGCTGCGCCGATAACGATCACTATTTCGCCCTTTATGGTTGTGTTGCCATAGTGTCCGATCAGTTCGTCCAGGGTGCCTCGCCGGGTTTCTTCGTGCAGTTTGCTCAGTTCGCGGGCCACGGCAGCCTGCCGCCCTCCGCCAAGCACTTCGGCCAGCTGGGTAAGGGTTTTCAGCAAACGATGCGGCGACTCATACAGTACCGTAGTATAGGGTGATTCAACAAGTGAGGCAATACGCTTGAGGCGGCCTTTTTTGTGGGGAAGGAAGCCCAAAAACACAAAACGATCGGCCGGAAGTCCCGAGTTGACAAGGGCCGGAACGAAAGCGGTAGGTCCGGGCAAACATTCTACGGGCAGCTGTGCCTTGATGCATTCGCGCACCAGCAAAAACCCCGGATCGGAGATGGCCGGAGTGCCGGCATCGGTGATAAGCCCCATGGTTTCGCCAGCCAGCATTCGGCTTACGAATTGCTCCAAAACACGATGTTCGTTGTGCTGATGATAAGAGGCCATGGGTTTCGAAATGCCGTAATGCTTGAGCAACATTCCTGTTTTTCGGGTGTCTTCGGCCAGCACCAGCTGCACCTCATCGCGCAAAATGCGCAAAGCCCGCAGGGTGATGTCCTCGAGGTTTCCGATAGGCGTGGGAATAAGGTACAGCTTCGACATAATGTGTGCTATTTTTTTCCTGTCATCCTGCGCAGCCATTGCTCGAACCGGTCGGCGCCACTGTTGACGGAGGTGTAGAACGAAAGCCAGGTGAACAGCACAACTACCACAATGGCAAAAAGAAGCATCAGCAGCTCAATCATTCTGCAATCGGTGTTTGCCACGGAAGCTGTGGAAGGTTATCGATAAAGGTAGTTACAAGTGCAAAGAGCTGCTCGTAGCGTGTAAAGGGAAGCATTTCGGCCCTGTCGTAAATGTTATGGTAGTGTCTGTTTTCAGGTCCAAACGTGAGCAGAAAAAATGCCGGAATACCTTTCTGGTGAAATGGACAGTGGTCGCTGTTGCACGAAGCGCCCCGTTCGCGCAGTTCGCCAAACCATTCATATTGCCCGTTGAGTTTTTTCAGATGACCGAAAGCCAGCGGGTTGGCGTTGGCGTTGAAAACATTGAGACCCTGACTACCGGTTCCAACCATATCGAAATTTATCACAAAACGAGTTTTGGTGAGGTCGTAAGGCGGGTTTTCGACAAAGTGGCGCGAACCGAGCAGCCCTGCCTCCTCGCCCGATACCAGCAGAAAAATCATGCTGTAATAGGCTTTTTCGGGATTAGCAGCATAATATCTTGCCAGATCGAGCACTGCGGCCGTGCCGCTGGCATTGTCGCTGGCACCGGGAAAAATGGCTTCGTTGCCCATACGGCCAAGATGGTCGTAATGGGCTACAAAAACCACAAAACTATCAGGCTGAATATGCCCGCGAACCATTCCGCCCACGTTAAAGGCCGGTCGGTTTTCGAGCAATTGTGCTTTGGCTTTGACCCTCACTGACGCCGTGCCGGGTTTTATGGCATCGGGATGCACTTTCAAGGCAACCTTTCCTGACGGCCATTGCCTTCGCGAAACATGCCACCAGATGTTATCGTCAATTTGCATCAGGGCAGGCACACCCTTCAGGCCTGAGCGGTAGGTTTCGCCCAGTTTTTTGGGCAAAACGGGCATGATGCCCGCTAGCTGGCTGGTATCAACAATTGCATACACCGAATGGCTTTTGGTGAGCGTATCGGGCAACCACTTTAATTGATAAAGCGCATCGACACTTCCGTTGGCCGGGTTTATCACAAAGTCGCGACCGGGCTTGAGTTTTCGCCCGTCTGCCCTAAGTATCACCTTACCGGGGAAGGTGTTGATGCTGAAGGAATAGCTTTGCCTGTAGTTGTCCCACAAGGGGATAACCTCTGCCTTTGTTAATTCGCCTGCAATGAAGGCCGCAGCTTTATGGTCGCCTTCCTTGTAATAGCCCCGGCCGTGCATGGCCGGCGAAGCCAGTTCGCTTACAACCCTGTGCACATAAGCGCGGTCCTGAGCAATGCTTTGATAAACAGTCAATAGGAGTATGGTGAGGAGCAAAGTCCTGCAAGTCGTGATTTTCATACGTGTTCGAATTTCCGGTCAATGAGTTCATGAAGCTTGTGCACCGCGGGCGAATCGGTGTCCCAGCCATGCAAAACACTTAGCTCTATCAGATAGGTTTTTGCTCCGTTGTAGCTCCTGAAGCCGTCGAGCTCATCAATGGCATGGTTATACTGCTGAAGGTTGCCCTCGAACAGTTCGTTGATAAACAGAAACTTATCGTTAATACCAATGGCTTTGCGCAGGTCGTTGATCGGGCTTTTGCCCAAACGTGCAGCGAGGCTGTTGTCGGGTTGTGCGGCCAGTTTGTCGGCAAGATGCACGGTGCTGTCCGAAAACAGGTCGGGAATGGTGTTAAGCGGTGGTCTTTTCTCTCTTGCAGGATTTTCCTGTTTTGAAACTTCCGGAGCTGCTGCCGGCTTTGGGGTTTCTGGAATTATTGATGGGGCAGGAGGGGTTTCAAAGGTCACCACCTCGTTATGTGGCTCTGCCGGCGTTTCGATATCCTCCGGTTTTTGTACTGCCAGGGGTGCTGTTTCTTCTGGCATAGCCACCTTGATCTCCTCAGGAGCGGCCTCGGCTTGTCGGGGCTCCGCCGCCCGGGCAATCTGGTCATCGCCTGTTTCGGCCTTTAGCTGCAGAACTTCTTCATACAGCTGCAAAGCATTGATGCGCAGCAGTTCGGAATCGGCCTTGTGCAGCGGATGGGCCGACGATGCAAGGGCTTCGGCCATATCGGCCAGTTTGCGGGCAATGCGTGCTGCCTGACCCAGGTGACCAATGTTTTTGATGGATGTCATGTGTTTTTAAATCAAAATCCGTGAATGCGTTTGACTACTTTTGCGGAAACGTAAAATTAGAAACACTTAGCGAAGTTTAGGGCATGTTTTTGGAAAAAGAAAATCGCGGCACGCAAAGGGCTGGCTGGATTGAAGTGATTTGTGGTTCGATGTTTTCGGGAAAAACCGAAGAACTTATCCGGCGCCTCAACAGGGCGCGCATTGCCCGCCAAAGGGCTGAGATTTTCAAGCCGCATATCGACAAACGCTACAGCGATGAGGATGTTGTGTCGCACGATGCCAATGCCATCCGCTCCATTCCCGTGGAAAGCGCCTCACAGATTTTGTTTTATGCCGCCGATTGCGATGTGATTGGTATTGATGAAGGGCAGTTTTTCGACAGCGAACTGGTAAGCGTCTGCAATCAGCTGGCCGATCAGGGTATCAGGGTTATTGTGGCGGGTTTGGATATGGATTTTCAGGGCAATCCCTTTGGTCCTATTCCTTCGCTTATGTCTGTGGCAGAGTATGTTACTAAGGTTCATGCCATTTGTATGCGCTGCGGCAATCTGGCACATTACTCACATCGTAAGGTTGAAGGCGACAAGCTGGTCATGCTCGGCGAAACCGAGAGCTATGAACCTTTGTGCCGTGCCTGTTTTAATGCAGCCCGCAGCGGCAAGGGTTGAACAGCTGTCTTTTAAGCATTTTTCTTAGTTTTGCGGCTTATAAACCTCACTTTCCTATGCGCAGTCTGTTAGCATTTTTCCTCATTGCGGCTACTTTGTCGGCCTTTGCCCAGCAGAAGCCCAAACCGGAAACCCTTATTCTCATCAAAACGCCTTATGGCGACATAACGGCCAAGTTGTACAACGACACGCCAAAGCACCGCGATAATTTCATCAAATTAGTCAGGCAGGGCTGGTACGACGACTCGCCTTTTCACCGCGTAATTAACAATTTTATGATTCAGGGCGGAGGCAATAAAAACGGACAGACCGATCCGGGCTATACCATTGATGCCGAGTTCAGGCCGCATTACATTCACAAGAAAGGCGCGCTGGCTGCAGCCCGAATGGGCGATCAGGTGAACCCGGAAAAGAAATCTTCGGGTTCGCAGTTCTACATCGTTCAGGGTCAGCGTTTCGACGAAGCAACCCTCAATGCCATGGCAGCCCGTAATGGTGTGCAATATACCCCTGAGCAGCGACGCCAGTACACCACCATCGGTGGTACACCCCACCTCGACGGTGCATACACGGTGTTCGGCGAGGTAATTGACGGTATGGACGTTATAGACAAAATTGCGGCCGTAAAAACCGGCCCCGGCGATCGTCCGCTTACCGATGTGAAGATGAAAATTGTGATTCTCGAATAAGCCTCAACCCGATGAAAGACCGCATTGCGCAGCTGCTCGACGAAGTGCAGCATGCCGTTCCCGAAACCAAAGAGCAGCTGGAAGAATTCAGGCTGAAGTTTCTCAGCAAAAAAGGCCTTATTCCCTCTCTGTTCGCCGATTTCCGACTGGTTGCCGCCGAACAGCGTAAGGAGATGGGTATGCTGCTCAACACCCTGAAGCAGACTGCTGAGGAAAAGCTCAAACAACTTCAGGAACGCTTTGAGGAAGAGCAGAAAAGCACGGTTCAGTTCGACACCAGCCTGCCGGTCCTGCCCGAAACCGGAGGTCGCCATCCTATTTCCATCGTGAGGCGCGAAATCAACAGCATCTTCGAGCGGGTAGGTTTTGTCATTGCCGAAGGCCCTGAAATTGAAGACGATTTTCACAACTTTACCGCCCTCAACTTCCCCGAAGAGCATCCGGCACGCGATATGCAGGACACTTTTTTCCTGCGCAAGTCGCCCGATGTGGCCCTGCGTACACACACATCCAGCGTACAGGTGAGGGTGATGGAACAGGGCAAACTGCCCATCCGTATCATTGCTCCCGGAAGGGTTTTCCGCAACGAAGCCATCTCTGCCCGCGCCCACTGCATCTTTCATCAGGTGGAAGGGCTTTATGTTGATAAGGATGTTTCTTTTGCCGACCTCAAGCAGACGCTCTATTATTTTGCCACCGAGTTTTTTGGTCCTGAAACGCGCATACGGTTCAGGCCGTCCTATTTCCCCTTCACCGAAATCTCGGCCGAGATGGATGTTTCGTGCAACATCTGTGGCGGCAAAGGTTGCAACATTTGCAAGTATTCGGGCTGGGTGGAGATACTGGGGTGCGGTATGGTTGATCCCAATGTGCTGGAAGCCTGCGGAATAGATAGCAGCACTTATACAGGCTACGCCTTTGGTATGGGCATTGAGCGCATCACCATGATGAAATACCAGATCAACGATCTGCGCATGTTTTTCGAAAACGACATGCGTTTTCTGCGGCAGTTCGAGTCGTTCGTTTAAGGCTATAATTTTTATTCCTCACCGGCCACCCCGAGTCTCAGGGTGTTCGATGCACCCTTTTTCCACGATGGTGTGCTGAGCACTTGTATGTAATACTGCCCCTGTTCGAGCAACTCGCTTTCGGTGAGGCGCCGGCCAATGCGCTGCATCAGCTGGTCGCTGTTGTCGGGCTCTCCGTCGAAAAAGCCCTCCACGCCCCAAACCATATTGAGGGTTTGCAGAATATGATGGCAGTTGGAAAAGACCAGCAGCTTCGATTTTGGCCTGTGGCTGGCCAGGCGCATGGCCGAATAGCCCGAATGCGTTACGACCACTATGGCGCCGGCATTGGTCAGGCGGGCCATTTCTACAGCATTATAAAGCACGGCATCGCTGCCGAAGCGGTCTCCGGTTTTTGGGTGATTGGAGGTGTGCGAGTGATAAATGGCATCGTAGTCTTCGATCTGACTGATAATGCTCTGCATGGTGCGGATAGTTTCTACGGGGTATTTCCCCACCGAAGTTTCGCCGCTGAGCATGAGGGCGTCGGCCCCGTCGAGTACCGAATTGGCCACATCGTTTACCTCGGCGCGCGTAGGCCTGATGTTTTCGATCATGGCTTCCATCATCTGCGTTGCCACAATCACGGGCTTACCGGCTTTTTGACAGAGGCGGATGATGTTTTTCTGGATCATTGGCACGGTTTGCATGGGCATTTCGACGCCAAGGTCGCCGCGCGCAATCATCACGGCATCAGAGGCTTCAACAATAGCTTCGATATCGCGCACCGCCTGTGGTTTTTCGATTTTAGCCACAATGCGCGGCTTCACCTCGGCCGGATGGGCATCGATGCGGCTGCGCAGGATGTGAATATCTATGGCGGAGCGCACAAACGACAGCGCCACCCACTGCACGCCCTGGCTGAGGATAAAATCGAGGTCTTCGATATCTTTGCGTGTGAGCGAAGGCAGCGAAATAACCGTATCGGGAAGGTTGACGCCCTTGCGCGAACGCAACACGCCGCCGTTTACCGATTCGAGCACCACCTGATCATGTTTGTTGGTGCTTATCACCTTCAGGGCTATTTTGCCGTCGTCCACCAAAATGGTCTCGCCCGGCTTCACGTCAGCGGCAAAAGTGGCGTAGCTGATGAAAACCTGTCCGTCTTCGGTGTTGTTTTCGCGTGTGGTGAAGCTGATGCGTTCACCGGCCTGCAGTGCAACGCCCTCTTCGGGCAGATCGCCCAGGCGGATTTTTGGCCCCTGAAGGTCGGCCAGCAAGGCAATGTGTTTGTCGTTTTGCCGGTTATATTCCGTAATCGTTTCAACAACACGGCGGTGCTGATCATAATTCCCATGCGAAAAGTTAAGCCGGCAGACGTCCATACCGGCATCGGCCATGCGCTGAAGCATCTCAGGCGAAGCGGAGGCTGGTCCGATGGTGGCGATTATCTTGGTTCTCATCGTGATATTGGTGTTTCGTTAACGTTCAACCCGGTCTGAACCTTCGGGGTGGCGGCTGCCGCATCAGGCTTAATTCATGAAATTCAAGTGCTTCGAGCAAGGGTTCGAGGCCTTTGGTCTTTGCCGGCTCAATCTGCCAGGCGGCCAATACCTCCCTGATCGATCGAATCGACGAGAGCATACGCGCCAGATCTTCGGCTTTGATGCTGTTGCGAACGACCATTAGATAATCCACCGGTACCGGCATGGCCAATAGCCGGCGTCCTTCGCGGGCAAGCTGCAAGAGGCTGAAGATGTTTTCGTTTTCGCCCCCGTCGTAATAATAAAAGGAGAAAGGTTCAGCTTCCTCATCGCTGCCGGGCAGACCTGGCATCTTTTTCAGATCAAGCTTCAGGGCTTCATTCAGATACCAGGTAAGCTTGTAATCGGAAAGCGTGGTGCTGATACCCAGTACGACAATATCGTCGAAAGGCTGAACCTGCAGGACGCGCTTTTTTTGCGCCATTTTTTAAACGGTTAGGATTGTCTTGACGAAATTACTAAAGAAAAGCAGCTTGATTACCTGAGGTGATAAATTTCAGCCAACCATCAGGTTACATCCGCGCAACTGACTGTTGTCGAAACGCCCAAGCACCTCGAATCGTCCGTCGGGCATCGTCTTCCCGATGTCCTGTACGGCGATGAACGAACAGCTGTAAAGATTGGCAAGGTCAATGATGTTGATGCCGCCGCTGCGGCCTTCGCCAACATAGGAAAAGGGGTCGTTCATTTCGCGAATCATGACGCGCATCCAGGGCGGACATTCAAAAACTCCTCCGCCTTTGGAATAGGCCTGCGAAAGCAATTCGGTCATGCCATATTCCGAATGGATGGTTTTCACACCAAAGCCTTCCATAAGCTGCTCGTGCACTTCGCTGCGCACCATTTCCCTTCGACGGCCTTTCATGCCTCCCGTCTCCATGACGATAAGCTCAGGAAAACGAATGGGATATGCGGCGGCCATGTCGAGCAGGGCAAAAGTGACGCCGATGAGCAGGGTGGGAATGCCCTTCTCCCTGAGCATTAGGAGGGTTTGGTGCAAGGAAGCCAGATTGTCGAGATAAAAGCCCGATTCGGGGCGACCGCTTTGCCGGATGAGACCTTCGGCCATATGCACCAGCGACGAACCGCTGCGCTCGAGATAGGAGGGTAGCAAGGCCAGAATGGCGTATTCGGAGGGCTTGCCATAAAACAAGCCAAATCCTTTTGTATAGCTCTCTTCGTAAAGCGATTTGTCGGCCACCCAGTGCATACTGGTCATCGAGGAGGTGGTGCCTGAACTGCTGAATACCACCTGGGCTTCTTGCTTTAGGGTGATGACCTTGTGCGTGCGAAAAAATTCGACCGGCAGAAACGGGATGTCTTCAGGTTTTTTTACCATCGAAAGCCTCACACCCAGCTGCCTGCACCATTGGTTGTAAATATCGCAGTGAGAATACTGAAACCTGAAAACTTCCAGTGCAAGGCTTTCGAATTCGCCCGGGCCGATACTGAAGAGTTTTTTGCGCAGCAGATTGTCGATCGGTTCCTCTGGTTTCACAACAAGGCTTATTTTTGTGCATCGGGTACTAAAATCCGACCCATGCATTCAACAGCAAAGTTACGTCTCTTTGTGCTGATGCTGCCCGCTTTGTTGTGGACAAGCTCGTGCCGAAAGTTTGAAGAGTTTCCTCCCGAACCCGAGATTGCTTTTGCCGATTTTAAGGTTGTGCTTACTTCGACAGGTGGTTTTACCGGTAAGGGCAGGCTCTACATCAGCTATCGCGATGGCGACGGCGATATTGGCCTCGAGCAGGGCGATACGCTTGCGCCCTTCAATCCGGGAGGGGATTTTTATTACAACCTGATCATTCGCTTTTCTGAGCGCCGCAACGGCCAGATGGTGGAACTGCCGGGGCTTAATTTCAGTGCACGCATTCCGCCGTTGATTCCCAAAAACCAGAAACGTTCCATCAAGGGCATTATCGAATACGAATTGGATGTGTACAACCCCAATTCGTCCTACGATACTATACAGTATCACATTCGACTTGCCGACAGGGCGCTGAACCTGAGTAATGAAGTGGCCTCGCCGCTCATCATCAGGCCTAAGCCCTGAACATCAGTAGTACAAAATGTTGATATCGGGCCTGCTCAACCTGAGCTTGTCGATTGATTTGCGCGGTATGCGGGTGTTGTAGCATTTCACATGCCTGAGGCTTGCAAGTTTATCGGCCGGTGCAAGGCTGCGAATGCGGGTGTTGTAGAGCGACAGTTCTTCGAGCTGGTTCAACCCGCCGAGGGCTTTCAGGTGCCGGATCTGGGTACCTGAAACGTTGAGCAGGCGCAGTTCGGTAAGGCGCGCTATGGGGCTGAGGTCCGAAACCGGGTTGCTTTCGAGGTTGAGCTGCTGAAGTTGTTTCAGGTTCGACAGAGGCTTAAGGTCGGCAACCGGATTGCCCGACAAATCGAGAACGCGCAGCCTTACAAGGCCCGAAAGCGGACCAAGATCAGTTACTGCAGTGCCCGAAAGTTCGAGGTTTTCGAGCCATATGAGCGGGATAAGCGGTTCGAGGTTCGAAACCCAAAGCATATTGCGAATGCGAAGAGAGCTGCGATCAACCACATTTTGAAGCTGCAGTCCTGATGGCTGGGAAGGTAAATTCATGTCCTGCGACAACAGTTCGCGCCACTCGGGGCTGAGGTTGTTCCACCACACACGCAGTGTCTCGGTTTGAAAGACTACCGTTACCTGAGGTGTTTTTTCGCGCAGGGCAATCACATCTTCCCTGGTCACGAGGCTGTTGTCGGCCAACAGCAGGCGCAGGTTTTTCAGCTCGTGCAGGGGCGAGAGTGCACGCACCTGGGTTTGCATTATATTCAGTTCTTCGAGCATAAAGCTGTTGCGCAGCGGCCCGAGGTCGTAAACGGCTGTGCCGGAAATATCTACAGTCCTGAGGTTGTTGAGGCTTTCCAGCGGGTTCAGGTTGGTGATTCTTGTGCCGGCCAATTTCAGTTCCTGCAGGTTGAAGAGTCGTCGCAGCGGCTCAATTTCCTGAATGTGATCGCTGGCGCTCAGGTCGATACGCTTGATGTTGAGCAGCTTATGCAGTTCTTCTTTGCCTGGGTTCTGGCTGATGTTGCCCTGGGCTGCAAACAGCGCTTTCCATGCTATGGGCAGTCCGCGCCACCAGGTGGTCAGTTCTTCGCTGTTGAACACCAGCAGCACATCAGGCCGTAAGCGCATAAAAGTGGTGGCGGCTGCGGTAGTAACGCGGTTGTTGTCGCTATAAACGAGCTTGAGTTTTGGCAATTTCTGCAGCGGGCTCAGATCGCCAACCCCGGTATTGCTGATTTGCAGGGTGTTGAGTTCGGTGAGGCCGGCCAAAGCATCGAGTTCAGTCACGGCTGTTTGTTCTACATTGAGTTGCTGCAGGGCTTTATTGTTGCGAAGCGGTTCGAGTGAGCTTACGTTAGTACGGCTGATGTCGAGCAGTCGCAGGTTTTCGAGTCTGGTAAGTGGTTCGATGCTGCTGATGCGGGTGGCTGCGGCCTCGATTACTACTAAATCTTCCAGATAGGCAAGTGGCTCGAGGCTACTTACTGCGCATTGGTTGAGCATCACCTTCTCGAGCTGTCGGAGGTGCATCAGGGGCTCAATGCCGGTGGTGCGTGTTTGCGAAAGGTTTACCTCGCGCAGGTTTGTGGCATAGGTAAACGGGTTCAGGTCGTCGATCAGCGATCCGGCCATATTCACAGTGGCCAGCTTATTCAGGTTGCGCAGCGGACTCAGGTCGGTTACGGGTACATTGGCGAAGCTGACATTTTCGAGCTGCCTGAGTTGCGAAACGGGGCTTAGGTCGTTGAGGTTTTTTTGGTTGTCGATATTGAGTTCGCGACGCTGACTGATCTGACGCAGCCTGTTGTCCACTTCGGAAGGATTGGTTTTTGTGGTATCGATGCGTGGCACCCGCACCATGTCATTGAGCATGATGGTTGTGTCGGGCCGGCGGCCAAAGAGCAAATTGCGCTTGCTTTCCGGCAGGGTGTCGTTTCCGGCAACAAAGAACCTTCCCTGCCGTCTTTGTTGCACCATGCGGCTGATGGCCACCTTTTCGTGGTCAACGTAAACGATTCTCGACAATGGGATCGAATCGAATACGATCAGGTTGCTGCCAAAGAATGCCCGCCATTCTGGGCTCATGGTGCTCCACCAGTTGCGCAGCTCCTCGCGCTCGTTGAGCTTGGTGGTGTAATAGCTCACAATGCGCAGGTCTTTTTTGAAGGGATCGAGGTTGATCTCCATATATCGCTGCCTGCTCGAGCGTATGCTGTCGCCATTGATGGCCCGTGCGTTGAGCTGACGGTTGAGCGTAACTAGAAAATAGAACTGCCCGTTTTGGCCCACCATGGGATCGACGCTGAGGATATCGAAGGTGAAAACGGCGTGACGAAAAAAGAAGTCAACGTCTTTCAGGTAGGCCCTCACCTCCTTGTTCACGGGTACATCGCGCCGATCGTCGAGGTCGTCTTCAATCTGCACGTTTTCGTTGGCAAATATCTTGTCCCAGCTCTCGTTGATGATGATTTCCTTGTCCTGTACAGTCGATTCGGGATCGCCCAAAAAATTGAGTGTGCCTTCGAGAAACTGTGCCAGCATGCGCGCCTGGTTGCGGTATTGCTCAACTTCCTGAGCCGAAAGCGTTACCTCCGGTTTTGGCTGTGCGCTCAGCTGTAGCAGGCTTGCCAGAAAAAATGTAAAGAGTAATATTCTCTTCATGGTTCGTAAAATTTCAGCAGGGGTTTCTTTTCTTCTTCCTTCACAAACATGAGGTTCGATATCAGCCAGCCGCTGTTCATGCCGGGTCTGTTGAACCACGACACTTCAAAATACCAGTTGGGGATTTGAAAAAAGTGAAACTTGAGGCTTTCCACTCTTACGAACTTCATTCGACCAAGCTTCACTTCGTAAAAAAAGATACTCAGATAGTCGGGCTGGAAGTCGTCGCTGGCGTAATACTCGATCACCTCGGGCTGGCGAAAGGCTTTATAAATGTTCATAAAATCGAGCTCATGGCTCATGGGGTGCAGGAAATGTTTCTCCTTTTCGGCAATTTCGCCCACCGGAAACATGCGGTTGAACTGTGCAAAATACACATTGGTAAGCACCCATTTGGAGCCCAGACCCGACTTCTGAATCATCAGAATGAGGGAGATGGGAACCTGCCGGCCCTGAAACTCGAAAGTTGATGACACCTCGGCATACCACCGCCCGCCCAGAAACTCCAGATAGCTGCCTTTGCCGCCGGTGAGGTCGTCGACAAAATAATCGCGTAGGGTGCCTGCGGTGCGCTGGTTTTGCTGATCGAACATCAGTGGCAGTATTCTGCGCCGGCCTTCGTTGTTGCGCCAGTTTTCGGAAGCTGGATGGTATTTTTTTCCAAACTGATCTTCCTCGTTGTTGAAACGGCTGAAAAACTGGCTCATCTGCTTGGTCATGGCATAGAGCTCGGTTTCGTCGATGACGAAGTTGCCCAGCTGTCGGTTTTGTGCCTGGGCCGAAAAAAGGTTAACCATCAGCAGGATGAGCGGGAGGCAGCGTTTCAGAGGAAGGCTCATTGGGTGTTGTTTTAACGGTTAACAGCATCAAACCCCGTCCGGAAGAGGCCGGGCGGGGTTTTTGCTATCGTGCTTAATTCATTGTTTTCTATCTGCTTACCTACGGCGGGTTTCTTTTACGCGGATATCGCCAAGCATAACATCCCAGAATCCGATAAGGCGACCGCCGATTTGTGTTTCCTTGCGGCGCACATACACGGTGATGTCCTTTTTGGTTACGTCCTGATATACCAGCCCACCCTCGCGGTTGTAGCCGCTGAAGCGCTGGAAGATGGTGATTACGCCAACAAAAGTGCCGTCGGGCTGACGCTGGAGGTCGCTCACATATTCAATGTTGTACCACTCAATCTCAACCCTGTCGTAGTTGAGGCGCATAAGGCGCTCAAAATAGGTGCGAACACGATAATATTGCACCTGATTGCTGAAGAGCGACGAAACACCGATTTCAGCTCCCTGCATGAAAAGCTCCTCGGCCCTGTCTATTACCCGGTTGGCTTCGCTCCAGGGTGTCGATTTGTTGCCGATGATGCTGATGTATTTACCAAGGTCGCGCACTTTTTCGAGTGCAAGACTGTCGATGGCGGCTTTTCGTTCGGGGCTGATGTAATCCTGAGCCTGTAGCTTGGTGGCGGCCAGCATCATCACGGCTGAAGCCAATATCACGATGAATCTTTTCATGGTTTATCGTTTGATAAGTTCGAGTTCAGTAATCTTTCCGTTGTTGTCGTATTTGGCTTGCTCCACGCGGTTGGGCGATAATTTCTGGTCTTTGAGCCAGTCAAGATAACGCCTGATGGTGGTTGGCCGGTCGTAATCGTTGAAACCTCCGGTCTGGCTGATGATGATAAGTACCGGCACGTCGGGCGAGGCAAACATTTGCAGCGCCTGGGCAATGCGTTCGTTGGCCAGCGGGATGCTGGGCGCGCCGGCTATGGACATAAAGTGGTTTTCGAGCACGGTGTATTTACCCGTAGTTTGTTTGCGGCGTTCTTCTTCCTCCTTGCGCAATCGCTCCTCCTCAGCTTTACGCAGGCTCTCCTGTCGCTCGGCGTCTATTTTTTTTTCAACCAGACTGATGAGGCGCTTCACCTCTTCGTCTTCCAGCTGCCACGATTTGATAGTGTCGAGCCGCTGTTGCTTCTGGTCGAGCGTCCAGTTGGTCTCGTTGTTCAGGATGGCGTTGAGGTCTTTTTTGGCCTGCTCCACTTTCATGGCGTACTCTTTGGCGGCCTGTTCGCGCGCGAGGCGTTTCTTGCTTTTGCACGAGGTGGTGCTTCCCATGGTTACTGCAAAAAGCAGCATTAGAAGCATCATTCTTGCGAATCCGTTGCTGACGGGATTGTGTTTCATTGTTTTATGGTTTTCCGCTTATTTAACTGCAAAGTGGCAAAATTATTGAAAACGGTGCATTTTTTAAGTATTATTAATAATGCCCTTTCCAACTGCTTGAATGAGCGCAGCGATGCCAGAAATGACCCATTAAGCAAAAAAAAGGCTGCCCTGAAAAGAGCAGCCTCCTTTTCGGATAAATATCTTAGTAGAACAAGAGCCTGTTGTCGGCAATCTTTGCCTTCTTTTCCAGTGCCCTGAAAGCGCCGTTGTTGCGCACATTGCTTTCGAAGCTCATGCGCTGCTCCATAAGTACCTGATCGAGACTGGTAGGTGCCTCGGCTTTGGTGATGTTGTTTACCTTGAGCACAAAAGCTGCATTGGTGCCCGCGATGGAGGTATTCTGGCCGATTTGGGTGCCAAATACATGGCCTACGAATTTGTTTTCTTGACCAAAATTTTGCAGGAAACGGGTATCGAAGGTGAGATCGGGCTGGCTGGTGCGGTCAACACCGAATTTGGCGGCCACCCTGCTCAGGTCGTTACCTTCGTTTTTGAACTGTGCCAGCAGGTATTCTCCCTTCTTCTGGTTGCGTACCATAGGCTCGATGGTTTCCTTGATTTCGTCGAGGGTAGGAATGCCCTTCTCGAGTTTCTTGGTCAGCACTGCGATAACGAACATATTGTCGAGCTCAAAGATGGTCGACACATCGTCGCGTTCGGTCTTGTCGTCGAATGCCCAACGGGTGATCTGACGGGCATTTTCGATGCCGGGCAAACGGTTGGTGGTTTTACGCAGGGCGGGAGCCAGACGCTTGCTCAGGCCGTCGCGCTCAACAGCGGCGTCGAACTGCTCGCGGGTCTTTGACTCGGTGGCAAATTTGCTCGCTTTTGCAAACACATCCTGATAGGTGCGGGTGCTGGGCGAAACCTGATAGGAAATGATAGCAACGCGCACACGCTTTGAGGGCTCTTTTTTACCGGTCACTTCGATCACGTGGTAACCAAAGTCGGTTTCCACCATACCGATGGTGCCCACCTTATTGTTCATCACAAAGTCGTTGAAAGGTTTCACCATGGTGCCTTCGGTAAACCAGTCGAGGTCGCCTCCATTGGTTTTGGCGCTTGCATCGTCCGATAGTTGAAGGGCAAGGTCCTTCATTTTGGAAGGTCTCTTTTTCACTTCGGCCAGAATGCTGTCGGCCTTGGCCTTAGCTTGTTCCTTGGTGCGTTTGGCTTCGCTGCGTGCGGCGCCTTCGTATGCGATGAGGATATGGCTGGCACGCACACTGTCGGTTTTGAATGAAACATCCACCAGGCGGGCAGCCTTGAAAGCGCCGTTTTCGTAATAGGGACCGTAAACGTAACCAGGCTGGGCTTCAAACATCAGGCCTTCGATGGAGGGCGAGAGCTTGCCGCGGCTGAACCATGTGCTGTCGTAACGCTCGTCGGAATTGGCGTTTACAAAACCTTCCACGTTGGTGGTGACCGTGAACTCAGGTATCAGGCGCTGAACAGCCTTCTGGGCTTCGTCGTTATCGTCCTGCGAAGGCAGAATGTCGAACACAACGTATTCGATGTCGCGCATGGCGTCGCGCTCGTACATTTTCTTGTTGGCTTCGAAATACGTTTTGTAGTCGCTATCGGTGAGGGTGACGAGCGAGTCGGCAATGCTGGCATAGCGAACGCCAACATATTCCACATCGGCTTTGTCGTTCTTTTCGTGATAGATCATTTCGGCCATGGCCTTAGGAATGTAGTAGGCCTTGTTGATCAGGTTCTGATATTTGGTGCTCAGCCTGTCTTCCTTAAGGTATTGCTCAAAACGCAGCCACTGTTCTTTTGCAGCGGGCTGCATATTGTCGAGGTTTTGCAGATAGTTGAGCACAAGATTGCGGTCGTATTGTCCGGTTTCGGGATTGGTGAAGTTTGAAATGATGGCAGGATGTGGGTTGGGACCCTGTACCAGGTCGAACAGTTCTTCGGTGCTCACCACCAGACCCAGATTGTCGTATTCGCGCTGCATGATGATCTGCTGCACCATCTGATTCCATGTCGATTCGCGCAGGCTGAAAAGCTCGTCCTGGCTCAGCCTTTCGGTTTGACGCTGCTGGCGCGTGGCTTCAGCATTGTCTTCAAACTTTTTGTTGAAATCCTGTATGCTGATGTTCTCCCCATCGACGGTGCCAACGTGAAACTCGCGTTTGCCGCTGCTTTTGGCAAAGTCGCCAAGCACAAATGCTGCCAGGGCGATACCAATCACTGCTATCAACAGCCCCGAGCGTTGTCTGATTTTTCCAATTACGGCCATATTCCTCTTAGTTCCTTAGGTTAAGGTTTTTAAAAACAGGGTGCAAATGTACAACAAAACTCTAAGCGTCAAAATTGTTGTGAAACAATTAGTCGCGCAAACAACGCAGCCCAACAGCCCTCAAACGACCCAAACTTCCCTAAACAGAGAATTTTGAATCTCCAAATCCTCGTCCCATGTCCCTCGTCCCATGTCCCTTGTCCCTCAACTCACCGCGTAATTACGATTCCCAGCTTTTGGTTGATGATCATCCGCATGCGGTCGATTCCCATCTTTTCTATCTGGAGTGCGGTTTGCTCGTCAACATCGGTGGCTTCGCGGAGTTTTTCGGTAAGCTCGTCCGATTTGGCTTTGAGCACACTGTCCTTGTAGCGGTAAAGGCTCCCTTCGATGGCTTGTTTGAGCACATCGGGTTCGGTTTTGACATAGATTTTTTTTCTCTCCCAGTTGTGCAGTTCGTAGGGGCTTGTGATCAGGTCGACCGCCAGTTTGACAATCTCAGGATCTGGGTTTTGCAAAAAGTGTTGGGAAGTGGGTATAACCCCATCCTGAGCCGAGCGGCTAAACGTTTCGAGCATGGCGTTGTGCAGCGGATTATTGAAGCTCAGCCTGTCGGCCTGAAGGTCGGAGAGAATATGCTGTGCTACGGGCTCGCGGTAGATTACAGGATTTCCTTCCTCGTCCTGTAACTCAAAACTGAGGTCCGTATTGCCGTATTGCAGCATGATTTTGATGAGTTCGCGCTCCTGAAAATATCCGGGCGGGAACTCTTCTTCGGGTGGTTGTTGCGGTTGGGCCGGCCTTGGCTGTTCCTCTTCGGGCAAGGGTTCCTGCAGCTTTTTCCCAATTTTTTTTCGCAGCAGCTTGTTGAGGGCGTTCACCAGCACCACTTCCTCCACCTCGAGCATCCGGCTGCATTCCTTAATGTAAACGGAGCGGTAAATAGAATCCGGAATGAGCGCGATGGTTTCGACAATTTCGGTTACCAGCGCTGCCCGCCGGATAGGGTCGCGGCCAGATTCGTCGAGTAGAAGCTTTGTTTTGAAGGTGATAAAGTCGGTGGCTTTATTTTTGATAAAAGCTTCCACCTGACTCACGGGATGCTTTTGCACAAAGCTGTCGGGGTCGTCGCCTTCGGGGAAAAGCAGCACGCGCACATTCATACCTTCCTCCAGAATCATGTCCACCCCGCGCAGCGATGCTTTGATGCCTGCAGGGTCGCCGTCGTAGAGGATGGTAATGTTTTTGGTATAGCGCTTGATAAGCCTGATTTGCTCGGTAGTGAGCGAGGTACCTGAGCTGGCCACCACGTTTTCGATGCCTGCCTGATGCATCGAAATCACGTCGGTATAGCCTTCCACCAGCAAACAGTTGTCGAGCCGTGCTATGGCCTGACGGGCAAAGAAGATGCCGTAGAGCGTCTTGCTTTTGTTGTACACCTCCGACTCGGGCGAGTTGAGGTATTTGGCCTTGCTTTTGTCGCTGTCGAGTATGCGGCCGCCAAACCCGATCACCTGACCTGTGAGGCTGTGGATGGGGAAGATTACCCTGTCGTGAAAACGGTCGAAAAGACGCTCCTCCGAGCCGGCGGCCAGTCCGGTTTGCAGCAGCACATCGGCCTGATAGCCGTGCTGGCGGGCATGACGCACAAAAGCATCGCGCTGGTGGGGCGAATAGCCCAGACCAAACTTTTTGATGGTGGCTTCGCGGAATCCCCTTTCCTTGAAATAGGATAAGCCGACCGATTGCCCTTCGGCCGTTTCGAAAAGCTGCTGCACGAAGTAGTTTTGCGCAAAGGTGTTGAGGTTGAGCAGCCTTTCGCGCAGGTTTTGAAGCAGTATCTCGTCGGGCGTGGCTTCGCGTTCTTCTACCTCGATGTTGTAGCGACGGGCCAGATACTTGAGCGCCTCGGGATAGCTCATGTGCTCGTGTTCCATCACAAACGAAGCTACATCGCCGCCCTTGCCGCAACCAAAGCACTTGAAAAGCGCCTTGCCCGGCGATACGGTGAACGATGGGGTTTTTTCGTTGTGAAACGGACAAAGGCCGATCAGGTTGCTGCCTCTGCGCTTCAGCTTAACAAAGTCGGCCACCACCTCTTCGATGCGGGCAGTTTCGAGTATACTCCTTACGGTTTGCTGGGGTATCATGGCACAAATTCGGCTGCGCTAAATTAGCATCATCATGCTTTATGGGGTAACTTTACCAACAATTTGAATCAACATTGCCAATTCAAATCCTGAATAATTACTTAAATTGCTGATAAGATGAAAGATGCGGCCATCAAACTACTCCAGTTGCAGAAGGAAAAGCTTTTTGCGAAGGATTTCGACCTCGATCCGTGGAAGAAGCAGACGGCATTGTTGCTACGGCGCATTTTTGGCGAAAAGGACGGCAAGGCCGAGCAGATCGAAAAGCTAGAGTTCGAGTTTTCGTCATGGAGTTTGCGCGATGCTTCGGGCAGCGGCTCTTATTCCGAGCGGGTGAAACGCACCGCCGCCGCAGTACTCGATGCCGCCATGCTCGAGATTGAGGCCTTTGGCCTTGTTGAAGAGCAGTTGCCGCCCGATACCATCAAGGCCCTGGCCGGCATCATTGCCGATGAGCTTACCGGCAGTCAGGTGCGCAATATCCGGCAGATTTTGCAGGGGGCAGGCACCACCGACGAAAAACGCCGCCGCCTGGACGAAGTGTTTGAGCAGCTCGACAAGGTCCAATTAAAGAATATTGTTACATCCCTTTTGCTTTACCCCACCATGACTAAGACATTTGGTAGTTAGGGTTGATTTGTTTTTTGTTTTGTGTTTGGTGTTCACTCCTAGCGACAGTTTACTTAACTGTGTCAAGGCTGTGCGAAAAGGCCCAGGGGTTGACCTTTATTGAGGGCAACAAAGTGCAGATCACCTGCACTGATTCACAAAAAAAAGCTATACAAAAAATTTGCATTTTTTAACATTCTCCCTAACTTTACCCTTTTGTCGACCAACCGTTAGAATATTCTGCAAATCAAGTGATTACGTTTTGCAACTGTCGATCGGATGGGACTGACGGGGCGAATGCGTGCCCGGAAATACAAAAAAAGAGCGCTTCATCTGCGACACTCAATCAAAGAAACCATTAGAAAAAGTTTGGATGCCGCCTGAAAACCCGAAGAAAATAGTGCTGAGTAAAGAACTCCACCGTGGAATGGAGGTGGTGAGCTTTCAGTTCGATAAGGACGAAACGCTTATTCGTCAGGTGAAGGCATTACCAGGGGCAACCTGGAGCCAGAGCCGCAAATTTTGGTATGTGCCAGCCGAAGGATTTAAGCTCAACGCAGTCTTTAATGCCTTTCGCGGACTGGCATGGGTGGATTATTCCGCCTTACGCGCCGGGAAGGAAAACCTGGTGAGCAGGACAGCCGCAGAAATAAACACGCTACCCGAGCTGACGGCATCGGCCGCCCTGCATCTTCAGGATTTCGACAGATGGCTAAGGCACAAACGCTACAGTGCATCCACCATCAAAACCTATACCGGTTCCCTGCAAAGTTTTTTGCGCTGGTTGGGCGAAAGGTCAGCAGATTCCGTTGGTCGCGATGAGGTTGTGGCCTATGTGAACGAACACATCATAGCCAATAAACTGAGCTTTTCCTATCAAAACCAGGTGATCAATTCCTTGAAGCTTTTCTACGGACAAGTGTTGTACAGCAGGCTCGATGTTGGCACGCTGGAGCGGCCCAGGCGGGAACACAAACTGCCTAATGTTTTGAGCAAAGCGGAAGTGAAGGCCATATTGGAAGCGCCAACTAATCTGAAGCACCGCACGATGTTGAGCCTCATCTACGCCTGTGGACTCCGGCGCAGTGAGCTGCTGAACCTGAAGCCTCAGGATGTTGATTCGCGGCGGCATTTGCTGATTATCCGCAATGCCAAAGGAAGAAAGGATAGGGTAGTGCCCATATCCGACAAGCTTATTGCCATGTTGCGCGACTATTACAAGGCATACAAACCCGAACTATGGCTGTTTGAAGGACAAAAGGCAGGAGTACCATATTCGGAAGAATCGCTGGCGATGGTGCTAAAAAAGGCGCTTCAGTTGTGTAAAATCAGCAAACCTGTAACTTTACACTGGCTTAGGCATTCGTATGCGACGCATTTGCTCGAAGGGGGCACCGACCTGCGTTACATCCAGGAGTTGTTGGGCCACAAGAGTTCGAAGACCACAGAAATATATACCCATGTTTCACAAAAGAGCTTACAGCAAATACGTTCACCTTTCGACGATTTATAAAATGGATAAACAGAACACACCGCCATCAAAAACTTGGGTTATACACCAATAATTAGG
>JAJTAY010000032.1 GCA_021287165.1 Bacteroidia bacterium
GCAGAAGGCGTTTATTCAAACCTTGCTATCATCACCCACTCTCAGTCGGAATTTGTGATTGATTTTGTGAAGCTTATGCCGGGCGTACAGAAGGCCAAGGTGAAATCGCGCATCATACTCACGCCCGAACATGCCAAAAGGCTCTACAAAGCCCTGGCCGACAACATCAAGAAATTTGAGAGTGTAAACGGCGTTATTAAAGATGGGGGCGATCATATGCCTCCCTTTAACATGGGACCGGCTGCTCAGGCCTGATAGTATTAAATCTTGATAAGTTGAGGTTCTTCTGACAGATATACCAGAAAACCCTTTACATCAGCTTCTTCTATTTTACTGACAAGCTGCACATATTGCTTTAATTGTTCAAGATGTGCAGTTTCGGGATCACCGGTTTTGTATTCGATAATCATCCGTTTGTCGATCAGCTCAACATAGCGGTCAACCCTATAAACATTTCCGATGCCATCGGTGAATGAGTATTCGTTAAAAACACTTGCAGGTGGCTCGAAACCGGGGCTTAATTCAGGTAGCGCAGCAAGGGCCTTCAGGAACTTGCTCACCAGAAGCGATTCGTCGGACGTGAAGGTGCCCTGTGCGGTTTCTTTCTTCACAACCGCTTCTATGTCAGCCGAGTAGAAAATTGATGACAGGACTTTGTGCACCCTGATGCCGAAAGATCTGGCCCTGGAATTCGACACAGGCGTCTTAGTTGGGATGCCTCTCTTCCGGCCGGTCATCATATTTTCGGCCACAAGCGAAGGAACGGCTTTTAATGTTTTTTTTCTTAACGGTGAAACAGCATTTCCGAGGGAATATTCTGTTTTCTCATTGTCCCACATTTCATTTTGTTGCAAAAAACCCTTCATCATCCCCGATATCCCTGAACCACTTTTGGCTGCATTCCTCGGAAACATCAGATAAAGCCTTTCCTCGGCCCTTGTGTATGCCACGTACGTGAGGTTGATGGTGTCGAGTACACTTTTGTCCTTTTCATCCAGATAAGGCGCTTCGAAAGGTGTCCCCTCCATCTTCTTTGAGGGCCTGAGTAGCACGCTGCGCAGTGGAGGAATAAATCCCGGTTCCAAATCCACCCAAATTCTGCTATTCTTTTTGTTCTGCGAAAAGAACTCAGCAAAGGGAACAATGACGACAGGAAACTCCAGGCCTTTTGCCTTATGGACAGTCAGAACACTTACCGCCTCTCTGTCGGCCGTCAGAACGATACTCGTGGTTTTCAGCTCCTCTTCCCAATGCCGGAGAAATGCCGGCAAACCTTCACCTTCGACCATCTGATATTCCAGCACTTTGTCAAGAAATGCCTGAAGGAAAGGGTCGTAGGGAGTATCTAGTCCAAGCTGATGAATAATGGATTCCGCCAGATCGTAGATGCTATGACTGCTTATTTTGTCCGATAAATCAGCATCGGTGAACATAGTGGCAGTAAGTTCATAGCCAGGCTGAAACGCTTCGTTACGCAATGCCGGGTTCCGGCGCTGCGCGGCAAGTGAGGAAACAAGCTCGGCATTGAAAAGCTTTTCGACGCCCTCCGAAAGACTTCGCATGGCTGCGATAACTGCATTCACCGCAACCGAACTGTTGAGCTGGAGCGATTCGGATGAGACGATCTTAATGCCTTCGGCAGTGAGCGCACGGGCAAGGGCGCGACATTCCTTATTCTTTCTGCACAGAATGGCAATATCCTGAGGGGCGAAGCCTTCTGAAAACAGCTCCTGAAGTCTTGTTACTAATCGCTGCGCGGTTACTTCATCCGCTTTCAGCTCATCCTGCGCTTCGATGAAACTGACAGAAACATAGCCTGCCTCCGCTTGCTTGACAACATCCTGGCGGGCATCGGCATATATAGGTTTAAATCGCTCAGGCAGTGCATCGGAAACGAATTGAAAGAAACGGTTATTGAAATCGATAATGCCGGCATGCGACCTGAAATTGGAACTGAGGTTGTAGAGCTCATAATGATTCTTCAGGGTCGAAGCATACTGTTTAATGTGCGGCAGTTCATCAGCCGGGTAAACTTCGGGTAGCCTTACAAAAAGCTCTACCTCACCATTGCGCCAGCGATAGATGGCCTGTTTGGCATCGCCGACAATCAGACTCGTATGACCACCTGAAAGACCATTTTCGATGAGCGGCAGGAAATTGCTCCATTGCAGTATTGAGGTGTCCTGAAATTCGTCGAGTAAAAAATGCTGGTAGCGCTCGCCCAGACGCTCGTATATGAAAGGAACCCCGCTTTCGGACAGTAATCCGGCCACGCGTTTATTAAATTCCGAAATGTGCACAATCTGTTCCTCGCTGATCATTTGTTCGGTTTCGCGATAAAGTTGCGAGGTGAGAGCCAGTGTATTGAGTCCGGGAATTATCAGGCCCAAAAGAAATGCACGCATATATTTCTGCCGGTGCCATTGTGCGATATCCGCGAATATCAGCCTTAAACCGGTCTCCAACCCAGCCGGTATCTTAGACGCTGCTCCTTTGCTGAAAATCTCAGCCGATTCGGCGAGTGCCTTTTTAACATTGCTTTTTTCGAAAAAGAAATTAAAATCTTTTGTTTCAACCAGCTTAACCAATTGAATACCAATTCCACTCTTGCCATTCGCCAGCGCTTCCGGCGAAACCCCGTATTGCGAGAGCAGGTTCAGTGCATTTTCGGCATAGGCAAGCAACTCATTGACCAGTTTGTGATACTCGGTTCGTAACGCAAGCCTGATATCGCTGAAGCTTCCATCATCAATAGCCGACAGGGCAGAGGCATGGCGGACAGAACGCTCGCTAAGCAATTCCTTACAGAAATCTCGTATGATGAATTCGATATTGTGGTTGTTCTGGTCATCCATGCTCTCGATCAGAAAAACCAGTAGGTGATCGGTGAGCTTAGGGTCGATGCCCACCCGGTCGAAAAGCCTGTCGACAAGACGGCTGATGATCTCGCTGCTTTCCAGCACAAGTTCGAATTGCGTGGGTAAAGCCACATCGCGCGAGAAGGTCCGAACAAGGCGGTAAACGAAAGCATCGATGGTACTTACAGAAAAATCGGCGTAGTTATGCAGAATCTGATGAAACACCTTTGAAGCCTTGTCGCGAATCTGTTCATCACTACCATGTCCAGCAGCTCTCATGCGGTCCAGCAAAAGCGCACGCAGTTTGGTATCGGGATGTTGTTCGTCGGCCAGCAGTTGTAAGAACTTCAAAATGCGCGACTTCATTTCGTTGGCCGCCTTGTTGGTAAAGGTGACTCCCAAAATGCTACGAAAAGCGCCCGGTGAATCCAGTGCAAGCGAGAGATACTCGAGCGCGAGTGTAAAGGTTTTGCCCGAGCCAGCCGACGAACGGTAAACCTTGAGCGTCATCGCCTCGATCGAATCAATTTATACGATTGCTGTTTTTCGCCATCGGCTACAACCATAAAAAACAAACCCTCAGCGCCTTTAAGCAATGCGGGCCAGCGGAACAAATGGTTGCTGCATCCTTCGGGCAATTTTTCAACATCAGCATAAATCAATCTGCCTTGGGCACTGTAAAGACTTATACTTACAGCCTTGTCGGGTTTGGCACAGAATTGATAATAAAAGCTCTCGTTAAATGGCTGGGGATAAACGCTTTGACCGGAAACATAATTTCCCGGAATTCCTACTGTCTGGCTACGTAAAGAGTCTTTATAGACCACAAAGGTTCCAAGAATGGAATCGACTGTGGCCACAAGCAGCGGAATTTTTTGGTTTTTTGCCAACCATTTATACTCGATGAAACTACGGTTAATGCTGATGCCCTGACCTATCGAATCGATGTAGATACTGTCTCTTTCTATCACTTTAGACCTTACCCTGAGGGTTGGAAAAGTGCCGTAAGGAGTGGTGAGGCTACCCCAGCCATCCACATGGTTCTGCCGGTTTCGTGCAATGCTGATATAGCCTACACCCGGTAAGGGATATTCGAGAAAAGCGTTGGAGTTGTATGTTTGATTATAAGTTAGCGGAAAGTTGTAAAGCAGGTCAGGCGTAGTGAAACGCAATGGAAGCGGAATATCGGCCACTATTAAACCATAGCCCCAGTCGCGGTAATTGGTAAGTCCCTTGTTTACGAACTGCCATGCGTTGGCAATTTCAACTCCCGGCAACAATTGTTGAACTCCGGCTTTTGTTGCAAGGTTTGCAACACTGAAAAAAGTCAATAAAAATACCGGTGGTACTTGTTTAACAGTAAAAAAAGTATCAAGTCGTTGCGAATCGAACACAAGTGCCTGATAGTTCCAAACGTGGTTTGGGCCGGTAGTTGCAAAATCAAAACCCTGAACGTTGGCACTCAGGCTGGTGCGAACAGTGTCGTTGGCACTGGCAAAATCGGTGGAAGTAATTGTAATCTGAGCAGCTGCGAACTGAGCAGATATGAAAAGTGAAAGGCAAAAGAAGATTTTGATTATTGTTTTCATTGCTGGTTGGTTTTTGGTTTTCTTTTCCGTCGGAATATTTCGTTAAAGCGATCGAACTCTTGCCTGTACGACAATCCAACGCCCTGTGTATAAGGAGAATAACGATCGAATGCGCTTGCACTGATCCAGTTGTTGACGTTCGAATGGTTGTAGCCTCGCAGTCTTAATCGCCCGTCGCGGGTGAGTTTAACATTGATATCCACGTCTCCCACAATATTACTGGCGTTTTGTGTGGCGTTGCGGTTGTTGACCATACCAAAGTTTCCGTCGATGGTAACCCTTTCGTTGAAAAGCTGAGTGGAGAGGGCTACT
>JAJTAY010000037.1 GCA_021287165.1 Bacteroidia bacterium
GTAGTTGGCGCCGATGTAGGAGGTCTCAGGACCTGCATGGGCGGGGAATACTGTGGGATTGCCCTGGAACCAGCCGGTGGTGCCCAAAGGCGAGCTGTTGTTGGTGAGTGCCCATCCCAGACCCGGCAGCAGGGTGATGTCTTCGAAGCCCTGAGTCATATTGCGGTAAATGGGTGTATCCAGCGGCTTGATCACCGGCTCGGCGGGAGTGGCAGCGTCGGTGGGGTTCATACGGTCGGAGCCCATGGGCAGGTTGTAGCCTTCGCGCGGGGTCTCCACGGCGCTGGTGCCACGGGCAGTGGTGGTCACGGTCAAAGTGTAGTTGAGCGGGGCTGCGCCGCTGTTGCTGATAGTCAGCGCCTGTGTTCCCGTCTGGCCTGGCTGCAAGGTCTTGCTGATGGAGGTGGGATTGACAGCAATATTTGGACTACCGGTGGTACTGCCAAATGAAAGCACAAATGTTTGGAATTGATTCTCAGGGCTATTCCCAGCACCGACAAAAGTGTTGCCGTTTGGAGTAACTGCATTAATGCTAAAAAATGTCCACTCTGCGGCGTCTGCAAATCCGCGGGTCATTGCATATTCATTAAAGAACTCCATCTGTCCGTCAGGATGTCTTACAAAAGCCCTGCGATTGTCAATAAACGGAGGCCAGCCTTCAACAATGAACCCAAAAATTGTACCATCGTCGAGCATCGTTAAGCAGGATATATTACCTGTATTTAGCGTATTATCAAATGTGGTAATTCCATTTGCTGGGCTCCAAATGAATCCCTGAGAACCAATATTTCCTGCAACATAGTTTCCTGAAGGTGAGGCGCATGTAGCTTCGCCATACTGACTTGAAGCCGGGAGGATCAATTCACCATTATTCCAAATGGCAGGAGATCTTGGGGCCATATCTGTTTGTGCCCACCCAAAAATTACATTTCCGCCTCTGTTTACACCATTAGGTCTGTTGTTCATCGGATGTGCATTTCCGAAGCTGTTGTCATATCCCCCCGCTGGTGTCCATTTAAAAGCCTTAACTGATGATCCGGAATACCATTGCATTCCAACCACAGTATTTCCGTCGGCGGAAATACCCCATCCATCATTGTAATAACTAAAATTTGGTTGCGGCACAGCCGGGTTGATTCCGAGAAAACTCCATGTGTTTGTGACAGGGTCCCAACGTCCGGCTGTTTCCACCGGCTGGCCGTTGTATAATAAATCCGGGTTTGTGAAGGTTCCTACAATTAATCCGGAATTACTGATGCCATAGGCGGATAAAGTGTTGCTAGGCAGTGGAGTTAGTCCGCTCTGAGCAGACCAATACAGTCCTCCGCCGCCACCAAAAGGTGCTATTGAAACCTTTGTTCCATCATCACTTATCCCCGTTGGAAAGAAGTAAAAATCTGCAATAACCGTTAATTCAGCAGAGGATGGAGGCACAACATTGAGCGTTGCATTAACCAATACTTGCGGATTTGCTGGTGCATTGCTGTTTATAGCGATCTGAGCTTCATAAGTGCCCTGAGCTAAACCTGAAGCATCGAATGTAGCTGTAATTTGGGCTGTTTGTCCGCCTGCAACACTGCCTGTAGATGGGTTTAGGCTTAACCAACCCGATGCTCCGCTGCCATAGGTAATTGAAGTAGAGTAATTTAATGTTTCCATGCCTAGATTACCTACAGTAATAATTCTTGTGGCAGACTGACCCTGTGGAAGGTTCCTTGCGATTGATGTTGGGGAAACAACGATAATTGGAGAGGGGTCAACATTGGATGAAACCAATACATCGTCAACAAACCATCCGTGCGCATAGATTCCCTGATAGCGGAAAGCCAGATATATGGTGCTTCCGGCATAACTGGTCAGATCGATCGTGGTTTCAACCCACGAAGCCTGAACTGTGGGGGTTGTCCAGATTTGAGAGAAACTGCCACTGGCAGGATTGTTGTTGGAAGTGCTGATCCAAACGCTGTTGCTCTCATAATATGAGGGGTCGATGTTGAACGACCAGAACTTCAAAACAATCAGGTTGGACTGAGGAATGGTTAGTGATGGTGTGATCAGCCAATTTTCGAGGTTTACACCAGGTGAACCGTAATTATGAAATGCAGATTTTGAACCTGTTGGCGTATGGTTGTTTTGTGTCGATGCTACCCAGTTGGTGCTTGTGGCAGCATTACTGTATATTGACCAGCCAGCTGGAGGAAAATCATTGCCTTCAAAGGTTTCGAACCATTCGATGCGGCTTCTCTCCATTGACGGCTTTTCGGTAGCTGAATTAAGCCCGGTGCTGTTCCATGTGTTGCCGGAAGTGTTGGTCTCCTTGTTAAACAAGTAGGTAAGTTGGCTCTGACTCATTCTTGGGGTGACTTGATGAGTGTCCCAGAATGCAGTGTTTCTCTTCAATTCGATTTTGCCATCGCCGCGGGCATTTTGCCAAAGCGGAAATTGAAGAAGGAGTGCAAGCATAATCAGTGCTTGCGGCCTTCCCTTTCTAAAGAAATCATAAAGCTTTCGCATCTTCTTTTGAGTTTGGTTAATGGTTAATTGGATTATCGTTGTTATCAGCTTTTTTCTTGGATTCATCCATTTGAACGAGAAGCTTGCGCAATGCACTATTTGTCAAGAGATTCTTTTCAATCAATGCCTCCATGTACTGAATCAGTTTCTTGTTGGCTGTTTTCATCTCGTTGCCCATTCCAGAGCCCGCTTCCAGATATTGCTTTTTATTTCCAGATTCCACGCCGGTTAGAAAATTTGTGCAATGGTAATCAGGAAAATCAGCGTGCGACTGGAACAGTACTGCACATAACCACAACAATGGCGAAATTCACCATATCAAAACCACAACAACTTTGTATGTGCTTGTCTATAAGTAAATTACAGTGAAGAAAGAAACTCGATAAGACCTGTGTCTGCATTGGTGAGTTTCAATTTTCGGCGCAACCTGGTGCGTGCAACTTCAATGCTTCTGGGAGAAAGTCCTGTTATACTGGCTATTTCCTTGGTGGTCATATTAAGCCTGAGAAATGCACAAAGCCTTCGTTCGCCGTTGGTCAGATCGGGAAATAATTCCTGAAGCCTCTCAAAAAATTCATTGTGCACATGTTGAAAACGAAGCTCAAACTCATCCCAAACCCCATCTTTTTGGCTATGCTCAAGATCGCGGACTATCTCATAAATAATGTCCTGGTTCTCCGCCTTGAATCTATGAATGTGCCGCACCAGCTTTTGAGCAATATCATTGATGATCTCATTTTTCTTTATCTGATACAATACATTGGTGGTTAGTTCCTTGTTTTTAAATTCAAGTTCCTGCTCAAGTTGTTTTTTTTCAAGTTCCAAATGTTTTTGCTTCAATTCGGTATTATGCTGTTCGAGCCTGATCCGCTTCAGGCGATTGCGCGACAATGAATAAAGAAGTATTGCAGAGATGGCCAATAGCAACAGGGTACTGAGCGAAAACATGTAAATCAATTCACGTCTTTTATGCTCAGCACGGCTTTGCCGCTCGCGCTCCTCAAATTGTGCCGTGAGCTCAAGCTTGGTGATCTCCTTGAGCACTTCATCCTTACTGATTTGCTGCTCCACATTTCTCAACTCATTCAAATACTTGAGCGCGGAGTCGCTACGGCCATCCAGTAAATAACTCTCGTACAATGGTTCCAGAACTGTTGACAGCAAATCATTATTGCCAATGATTCTTGCAAGACGGAGGCTTTCATACAAATGCTCCCTCGATTTTTTTCGGTCGGAAGATTTGGCGTAATACGCTGCCAGGTTTCTGTGCGATTGAACTAGACCTGTAATATCATTCAATTGCACGCGCAATTCAAGCGACTCTTTAAGCAGGTGGAACGCTTCTTTAAGCATTCCCTGAGCTGTCAGTACTTTGCCCAGATTATTCAAAAGCATTGCATAATAAAGCCCATGCTTTTTTTCTTGTTGGGCGAGCTTTATGCCTTGTTTATAGTAATTCACGGCCTTTAGTGTATCTCCCATTTCGGAGGCCGTAATTCCAAGATTGTTGAAAATAGTAAGATAAGCATCAAAATACTTTGAGTTGCTTTTGCTAACCTGAATTTCATCCAGTGTTTGCCGGCTTTCAAGAAATAATTTTTCAGCCTCTGAAAATTGTTTGGTTTTAATTTTTAACGCGCCAATGTTGATCAGGAGATAAGCTACCTCGAGGTCTTCTGAGCGTCTTTTCATCATGTCGAGCACGAGATAGAAGTATTTGGCTGCTTTGGTGAAGTTTCCAAGACTAAAATAGCTGTAGGCTGCATTTGAATACGCACTTGCAAGGAGTCTTAAATTTCCGGTTCGTTTGGCAATATCGATGGCTGACTCGGCAAGTTCAACAGACATTCGTATGTCAGACGAACGAGCCAGGTCGGATAGTTTTAATTTGATGGCAATCTTTACGCTGTCTTCCTGCGCTTTATCTAAAGCAACACGCAAGCTGTCAATTATTCTGGTATGGTCTGCTTGAGCGCGAGCTCCGCTTAAACCTATTCCTAAAAATAATAAACAGGCTATAATGATCTTGTTAAGCATCAGACCCGGATTGCATTCTTAGCAAATATACAAACGATTGGTTTGTTTACTCATGAGCATGGCTTGCCCACCTTGGCCTGCATTAAGCCTGTTTCCATAGTTGTAAATGTTTTCGTTCCACCATTTTTGTTTTTAAAAGCCTTTAAAATTTACATTTGGATTCTGTAGCACTTAAACACCGCAGCCATGAAGAAAATTCTACTTGTAGCCTCCCTGTTGACAGCTATATTCCCGCCTAAAGCTTTTATGCAAAACCCGTTCACCCAGCATCCACAGAGCTTTGTGCCAGTTTACCTTGGCGCTTCTGTTTTTGCCGATTATGACCGGGATGGTTATTTGGATTTTTACGTCACGGGCTGGCGTAGCCAGGGTGGAAGCACCTCGGCGCCTTCGTCCTATTTGTATCGCAACAATGGCAATGGCACCTTTTCTGAAATAGCCACATCCATTGTGCCCCTGGGTGCCAGTATTGCCGCCTGGGGCGATTTTAATAACGATGGTTATCCCGACCTCGTTGTGGCCGGCAACACCGGAGCAAGCGCCTACGATGCGCGGATTTACCGCAACAATGGCAACGGTAGCTTCACCGATATTCAGGCAGGACTTACCCCGCTGCTTACACCCTCCGCCGCCTGGGGCGACCTAAACAACGACGGACTGCCCGATCTTGTTCTTTCTGGTACCACACAAACCAGCACGGCATTTACCGGTATCTATTACAACAACGGCAACGAAACCTTCACCGCTGCTTCTGCCGGTCTGCCCCAGCTCACGCAATCGGCCGTTGCCATTGCCGATATGAACCTTGACGGACTGAACGACATTATCCTGTGCGGGCGATTGGGAACAAGTAACTATATATCAAATCTTTATCTGAACAATGGCAACGGGATGTTTACACAGGCCTTTAGCTTTGAACCAGCCCGCTATCCCGCCATCGATTTTGCCGATTTCGATGCCGATGGTTTGCCCGACGTGATTATTCAGGGCGGAAATAACACTGATGTGCTTCATACCACCCTGTATAAAAACCTTGGCGGAGGTAATTTTCAACAGATTACAGCGCCCTTTGCCGGCGTTTATCAGGGATGGGTGGCATTTGGCGACTACAATAACGACGGTTTGGCCGATGTGGCAGTTACGGGCGCCGATGTACCAACCGGAGCAACAAGGGTCACAAAACTGTACACCAACAATGGCAATTCCACCTTCACCGAGCTCACAACCGCCGGATTTCCAGCCTTGCGCCGTTCGATGGTGCAGTGGGGCGATGCCAACAACGACGGCAAGCTCGACCTGCTGATGTCGGGATATTTCAACGTAAGCGACTACCGAACCCTTATTTTCCTGAATAACGCCTCCGTTGCCAATACCCCGCCAACGCCTCCCGCCAACCTTTCATTCACCTTAAATGGCAGCAATGTGCAGCTAAACTGGAGTGCAGGCATCGATGCACAAACCCCATCATCAGCGCTCACCTACAATCTTAGGGTGGGCACCACTCCAGGGGGTTCGGAAATCGTTGCCGCACACGCGCTTGCCAACGGGATGCTCACTGTACCCCGCCATGGCAATCAGGGGCAGCAGCTTTCCAGGGTATTGAACAACCTGCCCAACGGCACTTATTATTGGTCGGTGCAGTCGGTCGATGCGGGCTTCATGGGGTCGGTCTTCGCTCCTGAGCAGTCATTTACGGTAGGCGGTCCGGTGCAGCATCTTCTCACGTTTACCATCACTGGAAACGGACAAGCATTAGAGGATGTAAAAGTGGATTTGCCCACCGGCAGTATCTACACCAATGCCAACGGGCAGGCCATTTTCCTTCTGCCGGAAGGAAATTATCGCTGGTTTGCCACGCGCTTAGGCTACCGTCAAAAATACGGCACCGTGCAGGTAAGCGGCCCCACTGAAGTTCAGCTGCAGATGGAATACGAACATCCAAAAACGCTTCCATTCTCAGAAAACTTCAACCTTCCGGAACAGCCTCTCGACTGGATGAATGTTTCGAACAACGACAATTTTGAACGCTGGACTTTTCCGGGCAATTTTGCCACAGTGGGTTCGGCCGGAAGCTCAGGCTCGCCCGTTTACGCCAGCCTGATTGGTCCCGAGCTGCCTGCCGCAGGACTTTCGGGTCATCTGAGGCTCACCGTCAGCCACCGGCTTGCCATTAACAACGCCGGAACGAAAGCAAGGATATTTTACTTCAATAACACAGCAAGCCTTCCAACCCTTGAACTCCTGGCACAATTTACGGGTTCGCAAGGCGCTTTTGTTGACACAAGTTTTTTACTGCCCACTTATGCCGACCTTAGCAGCATCAGAGTCATGTTCGAAATTGAAGAAACCTCCAGCTCCAATGGCTTATGGGAAATCGATCAGGTGTCTGTTATTCATGTGCCACCAACCAGTCTGACAGAGAATGGCAGTGCTGCCTTCGTGCTTCTGCCCAACCCTGCAAAAGAGAATTTGAAACTGTTTGTGGCAATCCATAGTACGGAGTTGCTCATTTACGATGCTCTTGGACAGCTGGTTGTGCGCCATGAGGTGAAGGCCGGTGATAACACACTGGACATTAGTGGCCTGAAACCGGGCATCTATGTTGTGCGTCTCAATGATTCCGTAGAGAGCAAAAAACTGATCGTCAGGTAAACGATCGGGTGAGAAGCTGCTTAGTCCACTACGGCCGAGGGAGAATCCTCCGAGGCAATATATGGCCGAATATCGATCAGCGGACTACCGTCGGGCATGTCGGCATAGTTGAAGTATAACCTGTTGTCTTCCACCTTCACAACCTCTACCAGGCTAACGCCCAGTGGATTAGGGCGAACGGGACTCCGTGTTCCAAAAACGCCGGAATCGCTTTTATCCGCATTTACTGGCCTGACCTTTTGATGGAAATAAATCAGCCAAACATGAGTCCCCGGCGCCAGACCCGACAACCCGCTGGCATAGTTCTCGTCGAGTTCGGCCACGGAGAGCATGCTGCGCGAGGCCGCCTCCCGGTTGGCAGGAACCTTGCCCGCTTCGGTATATTGAGTCCGAAGTACACCAATAGGTCTGATTATCAAGTCTTTCATCGATCACTGTATTGAGCCATCTCTAATTTCCGGTTGTACATCTGGATTGTATTTTCTATGCCAAAATACAATGCCTCGCTGATGAGTGCGTGACCGATTGAGACCTCCAGCAATCCGGGAATATGATGGGCAAAATATTGGATGTTATTCAAGTTGAGATCGTGACCGGCATTGAGGCTGATGCCCAGACGATTGGCTTCTGCAGCAGCTTCAACAAAAGGTTTTACGGCAGCATAAGGGTCAGTATCGAAAATCCTTGCATAGCTTTCGGTGTAAAGCTCAACGCGGTCGGTGCCGGTTTCGAGGGCATGAAACACCATTTTGGGGTCGGGGTCCACAAAAATCGAAACCCTGATGCCGGCTTCATGAAAGCGTTGAATGACTTCTTTCAGAAAAGCTTTGTGCTTCACGGTATCCCAGCCATGATCGCTGGTCAGCTGGCCAGGATCGTCGGGAACCAAAGTAACCTGATCGGCCTTATTATTGATAACCAGCTGAATAAACTGATCTGTCGGGTTGCCTTCGATATTAAATTCGGTATATACCAGCGGCCGGAGCAATTCCACATCCCTGAATGTTATATGCCGCTGATCGGGTCGCGGGTGGACGGTAATGCCTTTTGCGCCGTAGCGCTGACAATCGACGGCAAACTGTTGCACATCGGGAACGTTACCCCCGCGGGCATTGCGCAGGGTGGCTACCTTGTTGATGTTGACACTTAGTCTTGTCATTCCTTATTTTTCGGCAAAATTACGACTTTTGGGGGCGAAATATTTTAAGGATGAGAGCAGTTGTACAGCGCGTTTCAAGGGCGTCGGTAACCATCGAAAACGAGGTAACGGGAAGTATAAATAATGGTATGCTTGTGTTGTTGGGCATAGAAGATGCTGATAATGAAGATGATGTGGAATGGCTGTGCGGTAAGTTGTCGCGCCTGCGCATTTTTCCGGATGCCGAGGGCGTAATGAACCTCGACATTCAGGCCATTAATGGCGCTTTTCTGGTTGTCTCGCAGTTTACCCTGCACGCCAGCACCAAAAAAGGCAACAGGCCCAGCTATATCAGGGCGGCGCAACCCGACAAGGCTATTCCGCTTTACGAGCATTTCGTAAGTGAGCTCCGAAAAACCTCCTCTTGCCCGGTTCAAACTGGCCGTTTTGGCGCCATGATGCAGGTCGAACTGATCAACGACGGCCCGGTAACCATACTGTTCGACACAAAAAACAAAGAGTAGCCTTGTGGGCTACCCTCTGTCAATCAAATGGTTATAGTCAGTTTTACAAGGCGGATTCAGGTATTTTGCCCGTAAGTGTACGGAAAAAGGCGATAAGCGTTTCCACCTCTTCGTGCGAAAGTTGCTTCCCCAACTGGGTGTAGGCCATAATTCGGATGGCTTCTTCCAGGCTCTCAACGCTGCCGTCGTGGAAATAAGGCGCGGTCATCTCGATATTGCGGAGCGAAGGGGTTTTAAAGACATACTTATCTGCCTCGTTGCCCGTAACGGCTGCCCTACCGGGGTCAGACTGCGAGCCGGTGTATTCGTAGTAAGGCCCGTGAACCAGACCGAAGCGCTGCATCATATTGCCGCCAAGTCCGGGACCGATGTGACAGGCAATGCAGCCTGTTTCGATAAACATGCTTAATCCTTGTTTCTGTTGATCGTCAAGGGCTTCAACAGCACCATCCAAAAATGCATCAAAAGCTGCCGGAGTAGCCAAAGTTCCTTCAAATTCTGCAATGGCGATGGCAAAGTTGTCGAATGTGATCGGGTCTTCCTGACCAGGAAATGCCGCTGTAAACATTTCCACGTATTCCGGTTTCGATTTCAATATACGCACTACATCTTCAGGACTCTGTAAGCCCATTTCGATGGGATTCAGCACCGGTCCCTTGGCCTGATCGGCCAAATCGGGTGAGCGCCCATCCCAGAACTGCGCTACATGAAACCATGCGTTGAAGGTTGTTGGACTGTTGCGGGTGCCCAGAGTTCCGTCGAAGCCCGGCGAAACACGCTTATTATCAACACCGTAGGTGGCAATGGGGTGGCAGCTGTTGCAGCTCAGTTGTTCGTTGGCCGAAAGCGCTGTTTCGTAATACAACTTCTTTCCCAGCTGTGCCAGAGGAGTGTTGGGGTCGTTGGGTGCCGGAAGCGTGGCGAAATACCGCTTTGCCGTTTCGAGTAGCATTTTGTCTGCCTCGCTGAGCTTCTTTTCCGATTTTCCGCCTCCGCAGGCCGAGATCATCAGGGTCAGTGCAATGAGGGGTAGCAGAAATTTTTTCATTTCAAAAGGGTTTTGGTTTCCATTATGGCGAAAATACCAAATCTGAATTAATCTGCAAAATCGGCTTTATCTTGTGTAAATGCTGCCTTATACACTAACTTCGCTTGATGCAAGAATTATCTCCGGCAATGACGGCCCTCAAAATATTGGACACTCAGCAAATCCGGCAGGCTGATGCCTTCACCATAGTCCAAGAGCCTATCAGTTCCGTCGACCTGATGGAACGTGCCGCTACAAATTTGTATCAGCAATTCAAAAACCGTCTGAGGCCCGAACATCAGGTTTTCGTTTTTTGCGGGACAGGCAACAACGGGGGCGACGGACTTGTGCTGTCGCGCCTTATGATATACGACGGCTTTCAGGTGAATACTTTTATACTAAGGACAGGAAACGACGAAACCTCGGATTTCTCCATCAACCTGGAACGATTGAAGGATATTGGAGGTAAAATTTTGGATATCAGGCAAAAGGAAGCATTTCCTCATTTGCCTGGCAATTCGCTGGTTATTGACGCCTTGTTCGGTTCGGGTCTCAACAGGCCGCTCGAGGGGCTTGCGGCCGAACTTACGGAGCACATCAACATGAGTGGCGCCATTGTGGTGAGCGTTGACATGCCATCGGGGCTTTTTGCCGACAAGCCAATGCCAAAAGGCGAATCGGCCGTTATCCGTGCCGATTATACCTACACTTTCGAGCTGCCGAAACTGGCCTTGCTGATGCCTGAAAACGAGTTTTTTGTTGGTGAGTGGCAGGTAGTTCCCATTGGACTGCATGCTGATTTCATTACCACAGCGCAGACCAATTATTACTTTACGCGACCTGACTTCATAGGCAGTTTGCTCAAAGGCCGCAGGCGTCATGCCCACAAGGGCGATTTTGGCCATGCGCTGCTTATCGCAGGTTCTTCGGGCAAAGGTGGCGCCGCATTGCTGGCTGCCGAGGCATGCCTTCGCAGTGGCGCCGGACTGCTGCATGTTCATCTTCCAGCTACCTTGCAAAGTGCCTTTCTAAGCCGGCTTCCTGAAGCCATGATCAGCAATGAGCCCGGTGATCATTTTTCGCAACTGCCTGATCTCAAGCAATACAATGTTATTGGGATAGGTCCCGGTCTGGGCACCGCTCCCGAAACGGCTTCGGCCCTGAAGCTCCTCATTCAGCAGGCCCGCGCGCCGATGTTGCTGGATGCCGATGCCTTGAATATCCTCTCGGAAAACCCAACCTGGCTTGCTTTTTTGCCTGTGGGTAGCATCATTACGCCTCATCCGGGCGAATTCAGGCGGCTGGCAGGCAGCTGGCAAAACAGCTTCGAGAGACTTGAAATGCAGAGGCATTTGTCAATCAGGCATGGTCTGATCATCGTGCTTAAAGGCGCTTACACCTGCATCAGCCTGCCCGATGGCCGTTGTTTTTTCAACAGCACCGGCAATCCAGGCATGGCCACCGGCGGCAGCGGCGATGTGCTTACTGGCATCATAACGGGCTTATTGGCAAGGGGATATGAACCCGCCGAGGCTGCACTGCTGGGCACTTATGTTCATGGACTGGCCGGCGATCTGGCAGCTCGTGAATTGGGTCAGGATAGTATGATAGCAGGCGATATTACCTCTAAGCTTGGTAAAGCATTCCGTATGCTGGCGGGCGACGATTTTACTCAACCTTGACCTTGTCTTCCGTAAGGTCTTCTTCCAGACGTAGGTTATTGATGATAAACTGCTGACGGTCAGGCGTATTTTTGCCCATATAATAGCTCAGAATTTCCGGAATCGAAAGGTCGCGCCTGAGGATCACCGGGTCGAGACGCATGCCCGGCCCTATGAAAAAGCGAAACTCGTCGGGCGAAATCTCACCCAGTCCCTTGAACCGGGTTATCTCGGCATTTTGACCAAGCTTTTTCAGCGCCTGCTGGCGTTCTTCCTCCGAATAGCAATAAATCGTTTCCTTTTTATTACGAACCCTGAAAAGCGGGGTTTGCAAAATATAGAGGTGGCCGGCCCGCACCAGATCAGGATAAAACTGAAGGAAAAAGGTGAGCAGCAGCAGCCTGATGTGCATCCCGTCAACATCGGCATCGGTGGCGATGACAATATTGTTGTAGCGCAGGTTTTCCATCGACTCGTCGATGTTGATGGCAGCCTGCAGCAGGTTGAACTCTTCGTTTTCGTAAACAATCTTCTTGCTCAGGCCGTAGCAGTTGAGCGGTTTCCCTTTGAGGCTGAAAACCGCCTGGGTTTGCACGTCGCGGCTCTTGGTGATGCTGCCGGAGGCCGAATCGCCCTCAGTGATAAACAGTGTGGTTTCGAGCCTCTTTTCGTGGTTCGAATTGTAGTGGATGCGGCAGTCGCGGAGCTTTTTGTTGTGCAGACTTACTTTTTTCACACTCTCCCGGGCCAGTTTCTTGATGTTGGCCATATCTCGGCGCTCCTTTTCGCTCTGCATGATCTTGCGCTGCAGGGCTTCGGCCGTTTCAGGGTTCATGTGCAGGTAGTTGTCTAGCTGCTTACTAATGATGTCGCCAATGAAATTGCGTATCGAACGGCCGTTGGGTTCCATGTAAACTGATCCCAGCTTGGTTTTGGTCTGCGACTCGAAAACAGGTTCCTGAACCTTAAGACTGATGGCCGCCACCAGCGAATTGCGGATATCGGCTGTGTCGTAATCCTTCTTGTAAAAGTCGCGAATCGTCTTCACGAAGGCCTCCCTAAAGGCGTTCTGATGCGTACCGCCCTGAGTGGTGTTCTGGCCGTTTACGAAACTGTAATACTCCTCATTATAGGTGTTGTTGCTGTGTGTGAAGGCACACTCAAAGTCGTCCTCCTTGATGTGTATGATCGGGTAGATCTTGTTTTCCGAACCAATGTTTCGTTCCAGAAGGTCGAGCAAACCGTTTTTAGCCAGAAACTTTTGGCCGTTGAAATGCAGGCTCAGACCGTTGTTCAGAAAGGCGTAGTTCCACAACATTTCCTCCACATATTCAGGGAGATAGCGGAACTTGCCAAACATTTCCTCATCAGGAATGAATGAGATAATGGTTCCTTGCCTTGCATCGCTCGGTTCTATGGGGAAATCGTTTACCAACTCACCCTTTCGGTATTCCACCACCTTGGTCTGGCCTTCGCGTATGCTTTGTGCGGTGAACCATGAGGAGAGTGCATTTACGGCTTTGGTACCCACGCCGTTGAGACCAACCGACTTTTTAAAAGCTCCCGAGCCATATTTTGCCCCGGTGTTGATGCGGCTCACGCAGTCGATCACCTTGCCCAGCGGTATCCCGCGGCCATAGTCGCGCACAACGACCATGGTGTCCTGTATGGTGATTTCAATGCTTTTGCCATGCCCCATCATGTATTCGTCGATGCTGTTGTCAATCACCTCCTTGAGCAAAACGTAAATACCGTCATCGTGCGATGTGCCATCGCCCAGCTTGCCAATATACATGCCTGGCCTCAGGCGGATATGTTCTTTCCAGTCAAGGGTTTGAATGCTGTCGTCGGTGTAGTTTTCGGTCATGGAGGCGGAGAAATTTGTGCAAAGTTAGCATTTACCGAGCTTAGGGTAATTGATGCACAGTTGTGAAGTTTTCATCATTTTCAAGGCATCGCTTGACAAGTGATAATTTTTGGTACGAACTTTGGATGATACAACCTGTCCAAAAAGAGAAAAAACATGAGAAAATTTACAGCACTTCTTCTGGCCGTATTATTGGCCTCCACCGCATTTGGTCAGCGCAAAACAGCCAACGACTTGAAAATGAAGCATTCAGCTTTTGTGAGACTGGAAGCTGATGTTGAACAAAAGACTCAGCATACCGGGCAGACAAAGCAGCCTGATGTGAGAAAAATTGCGGCCTCACGAGAGTTTTCGAGGCTCCTGCAGACCCACTCACTGATGTATTTTGATGGTCAATTTGATACCAATACCCGGGTGAATTATTTTTATGAAGGTTTTTCACATCTGCCTACTTATTCCATCGAAGATTACTTTGCTGATGGTTCCTTTCTCCCATCCAATAAGACTTTTTACTACTTCGATGAGCAGCAACGCGACACCATGTGGGTATCCCAGTATTGGGAAGGCTTTCGCAACTGGGCCAACTCTATGCGCGAAATCTGGCGCTACGACCAGATGGATAACCAGCAATTGTACCTGAACGAATTCTGGGATGTAACTAACGAACAATGGTTCCTTCAATTTGCTACTCGTTCGTTCTTCGAGTACAATGACTTAGGCCAGGTAGTGAGCATCACTTATGCTGATTATTATATGGATCAGTGGTTTCCATGGGGCAGAGTACTCAATGAATACGACAGTGCCGGCAGGCACATAGCCACCACAGGACAGGATTGGGAGGATGTTGATGGGAAATGGATAAACAGCTGGCGCGAAGAATATGACCTAAACGCTCAGAATGAATGGCTTCTAGTAAATTATTATGTATGGGAGGATTTCGGCCAGCAATGGGAGCTGGATAGCAGGGCGATCGATATTTCATGGCTTGATTTTTCGGAATTGAAGTGGCTTACCGTTACGCTGCAATTGTGGAATGGTCAGGAATGGGAGAACGAAGCCAAAGGTTTTTGTGAATACAACACCCTCGAAATGTTGCTAACTTCAACCTTTCAGGCCTGGGATGGTAGCGGTTGGGTGAACGATTCCAGAGAGCGTTACGAATATGATAATTATGGCTTTGGTATTCTTGAGGTTACCGAATATTGGGAGAATGAAGCATGGGCTGTTGCATATGGCCAACGCTATATTGTTGACTATGATGCAAATGCAAATCCTGTATCGATTTTAATGGAATACTATGATCCATGGCTAAGCGATTGGATGATTCAGGGGAAAGTGCTCCTCGCATGGGAGATCGTAACTAAAGTTCCTCAAAACAACACTTTGGAATTCACCATATTCCCCAATCCTACACAAAATCATCTCAAGATCGCCGGCAGCAGCGGCAGTCCTGAATTTGCAATTTTCGATTTATCTGCCAGAAAAGTGCTTTCAGGAACAACAACCAACGGTATCATTGATGTTCAGGTACTTCCGTCGGGGACCTATCTGCTTCAGCTCAAACAAAACGGGCAAATAGCAACGCGAAAATTCATAAAGAATTAGCAATTAAAAAAACCGGGTCAAAAGCCCGGTTTTTTTGTGCATACCTGCCGGAAAGTGCGTTGAAGCGAAAACCCTACCTTTGCAGCATGAGCACGACAAAGCCATTTCGCTTGCAAAACTTTGTACAAATCTGGCGATCAGTATTTCTGATTCTCTTGCTGAGTCTGTACATTCCGGTGCAAGCGCAAAGGCCATTGAGTACAGTCGACTCCACACGAACCACCTATTTCAGTCATAGTTTCGACAGCTTATTTCTTGGCAAAGTGCACGCCATCGATACCAATCTGCTGTATTTCAGTCGTTTTGACTTTACGAGCCTCGACGAATTCGGTATGGCAACCTTGAGCAATACGGCAAATCCTGCCCGATCATTGTTCTTTAAACCGGAAATATACTACGGTTACGATTTTTACCCTTCGGCTTACAGACTATACCAGCGTAGCGGAAAAGACGTTCAGTTCAGGCAACCGCTCTCGCCGCTCACCGAGATAAGTTATCTCATGGGTTCGAAACGCGAGCAGCACCTCAGGGTCAATTTTAGCCGTCTCGTAGCCCCGCGTACTGTGGTTGGGATGGACTACGGATTGATCAACTCACCGGGTTATTACAAAAATCACCTGGTAGATCAAAACAATGTTTATTTCACTGCCCGTCACAATACCAGTAACCTTCGGTACGGCGCTGCTGCCTGGTATTTTCACAACAAGCTGACCAACAGGGAAAATGGTGGCATTGTGAACGACAGTATTTTCGAAAACAATATCGAAACCGACCGGCGTTTGTATGGCGTCAACCTTCAGGATGCCCAAAACCGCATGAAGATGTCGGGCTTTGGCTTTGAACATTATTTCATCCTGCTGCCTCAGGTACTGCATCGCGATGACGACACGCTTCCTCAAAAGCGCAACTTTCAGCTGGGACGCATCACGCACCATTTTGAATATCTTCGTAATCAATGGGTTTACAGCGAGCGCTCGCCCCTCGAGAACTTTTACAAGCCATACGACTCCGTTCTCAACCCGCAAGGCACCTACGACAGCACCTACCAATCGGCGATAATCAACAGAATCCAATGGAGTAGTTTGGGATATCGCATGCACGAAAGCCCTCCGCCACTGCACCTTTATGCAGGTATCGAGCTAGTGAATATTCTGCAAAGCGATTCGCTCGTGTCGAACCGTTACTTCCAGCTCAATCCTTACGGAGGCGTGAGCATCAATCTGCTCAACTCCCTTTTCATCGACGGCAGGCTTAAAGTGGTAAGCGGCAACTGGGCTGGCGGCGATCTTTACCTCGAGGGCGCCGTAAAACAATATTTTGGAACCTCTCAACGCAACCTTGGCAATCTTTACGGAAACCTGCTTCTGGCCAATCAGTCGCCCTCCTGGTTTCATCAACGCTACTATTCCAATCATTTCCGATGGGAAAACAATTTCGTCAATACGCGCATGCTCCGTTTCGAAGGTGGTTACCATATTAAGGGAATTTCGGCGGGTGCCGTTTACAACCTGATTGACCGCCCTGTTTATTTCGGCACCGAAGGCCGGCCAAGGCAATCGGGCGGCTCGGCAAACGTGCTCCAGCTTTATGGAAAGATGCACCTTAGCCCCGGTAATTTCGACTTTATCGGACGCGTTGCCTGGCAATATGCCGACAATGACAGTGTGCTCCGAGTGCCGGCCCTGATTGCAAGAGCGCGTTTGCTCTACACCTTCGAAGCAATAAAAAATGTGGCTACCATTCAGGTGGGTTTCGATGCCAGTTACCATTCGGAATATTACGCCGATGCATGGATGCCAGCCTTACGCAGCTTCCACATGCAAAACCGTAAAAAGGTGGGTAACTATCCTTATGTTGATGCTCACGTTGCCCTCAAGCTCAAGCGCGCGCGCGTCTTCTTTCAGGCAACCAACCTCTTCAGCCTGACTGGCTATTCCTACTATTTCACAACTCCAGGCTATCCGATGCGCGACCAGCGATTTGTACTTGGGGTGAACTGGCGGTTTTATTATTAGTGAGCCTTTTCAAGGCGCTTCACATTATCCTTCAGTTGGCTGGCCGTCCTGTTTTGGGTATAAGTTTAGCGGCTGATTCTGAGTGTGTTCATTTTCAGCTGAATCCTCTTTGCTTCTTTATCGTTTCGTAGGCCTCGGCAACTTTCTTAAACTTTTCCTCGGCATCTTTTTTAACATCCTCACCCAAATGGGCCACACGGTCGGGGTGATATTTCAGGGCTGCCTGACGGTAGGCTTTTTTTACCTCCTCGTCTGTTGCTTCGGCGCTGATTTCCAGAATGTCGTAAGGGTTGTAAAGTTTCTTCACAAACATCGAGAGCATAGCCCTGAAATCGGCATCCGGAATACCCATGTGCTGAGCAATGGTTTTGAGCGTCGAGGTTTCGGTCATGCTAAGCTCGCCGTCGGCCGTGCTAATGCCAAAAAGATAGTGCAGCAGCTGTTGCTTCGCTGCAGGGTCCATCATCATGCCTATCTGATTCGATACTGCAACCAGGTCGATATCCTTTTTCAGGAGTTCGCGCAGAACAATGAGCAATTCGCTGGCTTCGTTGTTTCCAAACTGATTGACCAAAAACGACTTAACATAATTGAGCTCCGATTTTTTTATCGAGTTGTCGGCCTTCATGATGGCAGCAGTGAGTACCATCAGGCTAAGCTTGAAGTCGCCGGGGCGGGTTATCGGTTCGGCTCTTTCAGTTGTTTTTGGGGCTTCAGCCATACTGCCGATGGCAAAGCCCAGCAATGCGCCAATCGGTCCGCCAAGCGCCCATCCAAGCCCTCCGCCAATCCATCGGGCATACCGAACCCCGGAAGGCCGGCTCTGCCTGTGCTGCCTTCGCTGGTTTGGAAGGATGAACAAGAAATATATTGCTATGATAATGAGTATAATAGACCAAAAAGAAAGCATGTTCGGGTTTTTGGCAAAAGTAACGAAAGCGCAAAAGCCGCCAATAGCAGTTTTCCTCAGTTTGGACTGCGATGGCACAAAAAAGCCGGTTTGCTTAGCTGCAAACCGGCTGGTCGAATGGCCCTAAACTATTATTGAATGTTTTCGGACAGGGGTAGTCCGTACTCTTCCACCATTCGGATGTTCATATCTTCCAAACGGTCGAGGATGGGGTTGTAGATGCCCGGAAGCACCGGAATATGCACTCCGGTTTCGGTGATTTCTCCGTGAAGGATCATCTCCACGCCAATGGCGGCCGGCAGGGCTACAGTTCTTGCAACTGCAGTATCGGTGGCCAATGTGCCGAAATCGAGCATGGACGATTTTATAATCTCTTCATTTCCATCGGGATATGATGCTTTGAAAATGTGTTGCATCACCACCATGTCGCGCTCTTCGGGTTTGAGCTCCATTTTTTCAATCATCAGGTCGGAGGTGATTTCGAAAGGACTGGTTTTTGCGCGGTTCATGGGTTTATCTTCGAACAGGCCAAGCCAGGCAATGGCATCAAGGGCGTAAGCATTATGCGCTACGCCAAGATAGCGGGCAGCTTTGGCACGGATATCCGATAAATCGCTCTCGCCAATCAGCATGGCCACCATGCCAGCATAGGTCATCCCCGTGAAGTCGTATTCGTCACTCGTTATAAGCTTCAACGCCTTGATGGCATCAATGCTTTCGCACCAGCCCGGATGACGGAAAGTGCCTCTGAACATGGTCTGTGTTTCAGGAATGCCATAGAGTTCGATGTAAGGCAATGAGTCGCGGTTTGGATAAATTTCCAGTGGTCCAACCTCGGGGAAGCTTACCTTGAAAGGATTTTTAAAAAGATCGCGGGTGGGTATCTCTACCAGCTTGCCGTGACGGAGGTATTTGCCGTCGTTGTTGCCGGCCATAACCACACCTTTCGGACTCCAGCTAAACTTGTAGCGGAAGGGGTTGTTGGCAGCCTCAGGTGCAGGCAGTGCGCCGCAAATCGAGTAAAACTCGTCAATTTTTCCGCCCTTGCCATGAACATGGTCAATGATTCGCATGGCTGACATATGGTCGATGCCCGGGTCCAGGCCAAGTTCGTTAAGTATGATAATGCCAGCCTTACGGCATTGTTCGTCCAATGCCTTCATCTCCGGCTTTACATAGCTGGTGGTCACCATATTGCGCTTGTGGGCAATACACTGCTTTGCCACAGTGATGTGATGCGTCCAGGGCAGCAGGCTCACCGTAAGATCGTGCGATGCCACCATGTCCGACAAGCCTTTTTCGTCCTCAACAACCCACGACACGGCGTTGCCGTTGGGATGACCATCAATCATGGCCTCGGCCTTCGATTTGGTGCGCGTTGCCACTGTCACTTCAAACCCTTTTTCAAGCAGATAGGTCACAATGGGTTTTACAACCATTCCGGCACCCAGAATCAAAACTTTTTTCATAAAATGCTTTTTGCTTGTTTATGTGTTAATAATCAATCACGTATGCTTACGAATATGCTCTTCGATATAGGCATATTCCGGCGTTAGTTTTCCTTGATGCAGGATGAGTGCCTTGCGTATAGCCGAAGGTAATCCGAGCTTGTCGAGCGGCTGAGCGAAATCGGTTTTTGCTATGGCAGGCAGGTAGGGCAGGAGGGCGTCGCCAAAACTCATTGAGGCTTCGCGGGGCAATTCGCTCGGCAGGATGTCGACGGCCATGACCAGCAGACCATCGCCTTTAAAGCCCATGGTATATTTGCGGGTGAAGGGGTTGTAAACGAATACCGGATCATCAATTGGCGTTCCTTTGTGAGTGCATTCTACCGAACCATCGGGATCGCAGGTAATGTCGCCGATCACTTGGAGCTTTGGAGAGCCGGCACTGTAAAGTTTCTCAAGAAAGTCTTTTGTTACAATGCGCGGATAACGGGCGTCCCAGTACATACAGTTCAGCAGCAGGCTCAGGTGCGGTATATACTGTTCGAAGTGGTTTTCATACAGTTGAGGATTGCGGTAATAATGCTGCAGTTCAAACTCCGTATCGGTATCTTTGGGTCGGGAAAGGTCCTGTTCGCGGAAAATCACTTTCACCACCACATTTCGTGGCAAATCGCCGGGTTTTGTTGCAAGCAGTTGAGCCGGAGTGAGTTCGATGCCGGGCAACAGGTTCAGGATTTCGTGGGCGCCCCTGGCCACATTGCCATCGCCGGTAATGCCGATCACTAAGGGCGAAAGTTCATCCGGTAGTCCCTGACGTGCAATTTGCAGACCTGCCTCAGAAACCGCGGCTCTGGCTTCGGCCAGTGAGCTATACCTGTGGGTTTGTTTCAGATTGGAAAATGGTGTGTCAACTCCTTTGACTTTAAGCCGCTGACCAAGCGACCAAAGACTGTTGATTGCACCGGCCAGGCCGGCAAAACGTCCGAAGAAGATCAGTCGCTTACCCTCCTCATTTTCAATCTTTTCGTAATCAATCAGATTGCAGCCTTTGTCCATCATCGCTTTAAGCATGGGCATATTGTAAGGCTGTCCTTTCACCACATGCGAAAAGAACAAATAGGTTTTGCCCTGTTCAAAATGATGTTCCGGGATTTCCTTTACACCGACAATAACATCTGCCTGACGCAGATTTTCGGCAATTGTTGCACCGGCCTGAAGGTACTCTTCTTCAGTGAAAACTCGTTTGTCCGAATGTTCAGCAATGACCTTGAGGCCCGATTCGAGGAGTTTTTTTACATGAGCCGGGGTAATCGCTGCCCGGCGTTCCATTAAGTATTTGTCTTCGTGGCGAATGCCGATGGTTTTCGTCATACAGTCCGAGATTTCGATGCTTGTTTGGGAGGAACGAAATTGCTGATTTTTTTCCAACCCAAAAGCGCCCTCATATCCTATTTGATTCGCTTTTCTCCAATTTAGAAAGTGTTTAAATAAACGCTGTTCGCTGTACTCAACCGTTTGCATTCCTGCCCATGCTTTAAGGAGCGAATCAAACTACTTCGAATCCCCTATTTTGTTATCTTTGCAACTCTTTGAAAAACCAGATGTTTTGTCTGCATAATCATTTGAATCTCAACATAATCTAAACGATTAACAATGGCTAAAACCAAGTATGTTTACTTCTTCGGCGATCGTAAAGCCGACGGAGATGCCTCGATGAAAAACCTGCTGGGTGGCAAAGGCGCCAACCTGGCCGAGATGAACCTTATTGGCATGCCCGTGCCTCCCGGGTTCACCATCACCACCGAAGTGTGCACCCTCTACAACCAAAAAGGACGCGACCACGTGGTGGCGCTGATCAAGGATCAGGTTGAAGAAGCGATGCGCAAAGTGGAAAAGGTAATGGGAACAAGCTTTGCCGATCCCAACAATCCCTGCCTGATGTCGGTTCGCTCCGGCTCGCGCGCTTCGATGCCCGGTATGATGGACACCGTGCTCAACCTTGGTTTGAACGACCAGGCTGTGGAAGGTCTGGCCCGCAAAACCGGCAACGAGCGTTTTGCATGGGACTCCTACCGTCGCTTCGTTCAGATGTTTGGCGATGTGGTGTTGGGTATGAAGCCCAAATCCAAAGAAGATCACGATCCTTTTGAGGAAATCATCGACCATATGAAGGAAGAAAAGGGAGTGAAGCTCGACACCGAACTCACAACCGAAGACCTCAAGGAACTCGTTCGCCGTTTCAAGGCAGCCGTGAAGGATGTAACCGGAAAGGATTTTCCCGCCGACCCGTGGGAACAGCTCTGGGGCGCCATTATGGCCGTTTTCAACAGCTGGATGAACGAGCGCGCTATTTATTACCGTCAGCTCAACAATATTCCTGAAGAGTGGGGAACAGCTGTTAACGTTCAGGCCATGGTATTTGGCAATATGGGCGAAAATTCCGGCACTGGCGTTGCTTTCACCCGCGACTCTTCGACCGGCGAAGACATCTTCAACGGAGAATACCTAATTAATGCCCAGGGTGAAGACGTAGTGGCCGGTATCCGTACCCCTCAGGAAATTACCCTCGAAGGCTCGCGTCGTTGGGCTGCTCTGCAAAACATCAGCGAAGAAGAACGCAAAGCCAAATATCCCTCGCTCGAGGAAGTGCTTCCTGAAGTTTACAAAGAACTCAACGACCTTCAGCAGAAATTGGAGAACCATTACCGCGATATGCAGGACCTTGAGTTTACCATTCAGGAAGGTAAGCTTTGGATTTTGCAGACCCGCAACGGTAAGCGCACAGGTGCCTCGATGGTTCGCATTGCCATGGAAATGCTTGAGCAGGGCATGATCAGCAAAAACGAAGCCTTGCTGCGCGTTGAACCCAATCGTCTCGACGAGCTGCTTCACCCCGTATTCGACAAAACAGCTCTGGCTAAGGCCAAGGTGTTGGCCAAAGGCTTGCCCGCATCTCCCGGAGCAGCCACGGGACAAATCGTGTTCCATGCTGACGAAGCCGAAACTTGGGCGGCACAAGGTAAGAAAGTTGTGCTGGTGCGCATCGAAACCTCGCCCGAAGACCTCAAGGGTATGAATGTGGCTCAGGGTATCCTCACTGCCCGCGGCGGTATGACCAGCCACGCAGCTGTTGTGGCCCGCGGTATGGGTAAATGCTGTGTTTCGGGCGCAGGTACCATAAAGATTGACTATAAGAACCGCACAGTAACCATGGGCGACATCACCTTCAACGAAGGCGACTTCATTTCGCTGAATGGCTCTACTGGCGAGGTATATGAAGGCCGCATCGAAACCCGCGAGCCGGAGCTCAGCGGCGATTTTGGCAAACTCATGGAGCTGGCCGACAAAAAGTCGAGGATGTACGTGCGCACCAATGCCGACACTCCGCATGATGCACGTGTGGCGCGTAGCTTTGGTGCAAAGGGTATCGGATTGTGCCGTACCGAGCACATGTTCTTTGGCGGCAACAAAATTGTGGCCATGCGCGAGATGATTCTGGCCAGCGACGAGGCCGGACGCCGAAAAGCCCTCGAAAAGCTGCTCCCAATTCAGCGCGAAGACTTCGAAGGCATCTTCGAAGCCATGGAAGGTCTGCCCGTAACCGTACGTCTGCTCGACCCGCCATTGCACGAGTTTGTTCCTCACGATGATAAGGGTCAGAAGGAAATGGCCAAGGTGATGGGCCTGAGTGTTGAGCAAATCAAACATAAGGTGGAAGAGCTTCACGAGTTCAACCCCATGCTCGGACACAGGGGCTGCCGCCTGGGCAATACCTATCCCGAAATCACCGAGATGCAGTCGCGTGCCATCATCGAAGCTGCACTCAACCTCAAAGCCCGTGGCATCAAAGCGCTTCCCGAGATCATGATTCCGCTCACCGGAACCCTTGCAGAAATGCGTATGCAGGAAAAGATCGTCCGCGATACTGCCGAGGCTGTTTTTGCCGAACGCAACGACAGCATCGAATACCTTGTGGGTACAATGATCGAAGTACCCCGCGCAGCGGTAACCGCCGATGAGATTGCCCAATCGGCCGAATTCTTCAGCTTTGGAACAAACGACCTCACTCAGATGACCTTTGGCTACTCGCGCGACGATGCCGGCAAGTTCCTCGAGGTGTATAAAAAGCTCGGAATTCTGAAACACGATCCATTCGAAGTGCTCGACCGCGATGGTGTTGGCAAATTGGTTAAGATGGCCGTAAAGAAAGGCCGTAAAACCCGCCCCGACATCAAGCTTGGCATCTGCGGCGAACATGGCGGCGAACCCAGCTCGGTTGCTTTCTGCCACGAAGCCGGCCTTAACTACGTGAGCTGCTCACCCTTCCGCGTTCCGATCGCAAGACTGGCCGCCGCACAGGCTGCAGTAACCGAAAAGATGGCCGAGAAAGCCAAGAAGGAAAGCAAAGACAAGAAAGAAAAGAAGGACAAGAAAAAGTCCAAATAAGGTCTTAGCTTTTCAAGCTTAAATATCTTTAAAACGCGCGACCTGATGGTCGCGCGTTTTTTATATTACCGTTTGCCGTAGTCTGCAGACTACGGCAAACGCTTTTAATTGATACTGTTGGTCGTTGTCCGACAAATGCTATATAATCAGACTGCGGCCAACGCGTTTATTTTATACTGTTGGTCGTAGTTTGCATGCTGTCGCGTAAGCGTTTTGTTTGATACTGTTGGTCGTAGTTTGCAGACCGACCAACACAATTATTTGATCTGTTGGTCGTAGTCCGAGACTACGACCAACTCCATAATATTCAGCTTAAGGCCAACTCCATAATATTCAGCCTACGGCCAACAGCGTTATTAATAACATAAATCAGGCTACATTGATGGTTATAATAATTCAGAAGCTCTGTTGCAATGCAACACAATTTTTCCGCAATCGTTTTAGGTGGACATGCTTTTTTTAATTTTGCAGCCTGTCAAGAAAAATCAGTCGCTCACCTAACGCGCAAAACATGCAATTCGACGAACCAAAACTCAGGGCCGATCTGGCCGGCTACGGCATTCAGAATGTCGGCAAAATTTACTACAATCTTGATTATGAAACCCTTTTTGAGCACGAAACGAATCCCGCACTCGAAGGCTACGAAAAAGGAGTGATAACCAACACCGGGGCTGTTGCCGTGGATACCGGTATATTTACCGGTCGCTCGCCCAAGGACAAATACATCGTTTACGACGATGCCTCAAAAGACACGGTATGGTGGTCAACGCAGGGTAAAAACGACAACAGGCCGCTCGAGCCTGAGAAGTGGCAATACCTCAAATCCATCTCTGCTGCCCAATTCGAAGGAAAAGACATTTATGTGATGGATACCTACGCCGGTGCAAACCCCGACAGCCGCCTTTGTGTGCGTTTTATCATGGAAGTTGCCTGGCAGGCTCACTTTGTCAAAAATATGTTTATCCGTCCAACCGAGGAGGAACTCAAGTCCTATAAGCCTGATTTTGTTGTGCTTACTGCCAGCAAAACCACTAATCCCCGCTGGAAGGAAATGGGAATGAACAGCGAGAATTTCGTTGTTTTCAACCTCACTGAGCATATGCAGCTTATTGGCGGCACCTGGTATGGCGGCGAGATGAAGAAGGGCATCTTTACGATGATGAACTATTACCTTCCTCTGAAGGGCATTGCTTCGATGCACTGCTCGGCCAATATGGGCGAAGATGGCGATGTGGCCATCTTCTTCGGTCTATCGGGTACCGGAAAAACCACCCTCTCGACCGACCCCAAGCGTTGGCTGATTGGCGACGACGAGCATGGCTGGGACGACGACGGTGTTTTTAACTTCGAAGGAGGGTGCTATGCCAAATGCATTAATCTGAGCGAAGAAAACGAACCGGATATTTATCACGCCATCCGTAGGGACGCCCTGCTCGAAAACGTGGTGGTTCGTGAGGATGGCAGCATCGACTTCGACAACCGCTCCAAAACAGAAAACACCCGTGTTTCCTATCCCATTTACCATATCGACCGCATTGTTAAGCCGGTTTCGAAAGGCGGTCACGCTACCAAGGTGATATTCCTGACGGCCGACGCTTTCGGCGTATTGCCTCCTGTGGCCATCCTCAACAGCGAGCAGACCAAATACCATTTCCTGTCGGGCTTCACCGCCAAATTGGCCGGCACCGAGAGGGGAGTTACCGAACCACAACCCACCTTTTCAGCCTGCTTCGGCAATGCTTTCCTTGCCCTGCATCCAACCAAATATGCCATCGAGCTGGTAAAACGTATGGAAGCCGCCGGCGCAAAGGCCTACATGGTCAATACCGGTTGGAACGGCACTGGCAAACGCATTCCTATTAAGGTAACCCGCGCCATCATTGATGCCATTCTGGATGGCAGTATCGAAAAAGCACCCACCCGTGTGACGCCGCGTTTCAGGCTCACCGTGCCGACCGAACTCCCGGGAATTGACAGCAATATCCTGTTCACAAAGAACACCTATGCCGACCCGGCCGAATTCGACCGCAGAGCCGATTCGCTGGCAAAACAATTTATTGCCAACTTCGAAAAATATACCGACACCGAAGAAGGTCAAAGACTTGTTGAAGCAGGACCTCGTCCGTAATTTTCTCTTAACCAACTTCATATTGAGCCGGGAAATCTCCCGGCTTTTTTTGCTTAATTGGAGTTATGATGCAAATACAGGACATACATCGAAATACCTATTTTTGGTTTCGATTTTTAAACAACGCTGCAACCCAAACCAATGCCTTTTCATCTTGAAACACAGACGGGGAGAAAAGGCGTTTTTGACCGGATGAATGGACGAAAAGCAACTGATCAAGGACTGCCTTAGGGGTGACGCAAAAGCACAAAAGCGTTTTTACGACACCTTCGCCCCGCGGATGTATGGGGTTTGCCTGAGGTATGCCAACGATGCAGATACGGCGAAAGATTATTTGCAGGAGGCTTTCATCAGGGTTTTTAACCATTTGGGGCAGTACCGCTTTGAGGGATCGCTCGAGGGGTGGGTTCGCCGGGTGGTTGTAAACACTGCGCTGGAGAAACTGAGAAAGAACGATGTGCTTAAAAATACAACGGAGCTCGAAGTGCTGAGGGGAACAACAAGCCATCAGGCTACACCGGTTGATCAGTTCTCGGAAAGAGAGCTGCTCATGCTCATTCAATCGCTACCGCCGGGTTTCCGGACGGTATTTAATTTATTTGCGATCGAAGGCTACAGCCATCAGGAGATTGGTAAGATGCTGAATATCAGCGAAGGTACATCAAAATCGCAATATGCCAGAGCCAGACAATGGCTGATGCAGCGGTTGGGAAAAAAAGATCTTGAAAATGAGTAACAAAGAAGACAAAATTGCCGGCCTTTTCGGGGAAAGGTTGAAAAACTGGGCACCCGAGCCTCCGCAAGGGGTTTGGGAAGCCGTAGTGGCATCACAGAGACGTCGCAGAAGGATTTTTATTTATCGCATTACTGCCATAGCAGCCACGCTGTTGCTGCTGATCGGACTGCCCTTTCTTCTCAACAGGCAGCCCCTCGAATTGCCGACCAGGCAAACTTCTGAAAATCATCTGAATGAACTGATTACCTTACCTCAGGATGTGACTGCTGAACCCATCACGGAACAATTGGACAAAAAGACCGCAAACACTTTGATGCCGGTAGTTAAAACTTCCAAATTTGTATCAGATGTTGCTGTTGCACACAACACTGTCGCAACTCAAAGTGAGCCCTCAGCCGGTGCCAATGAATCGATAGATATTCCCGCCTCAGACAACACAACTGACATTGCCATGGCTGCCGAAAGCCAGGAAGCGGTTCAGCAGGCGGTTGAAGAAATGCTGGCAAAACTCAGGGATGAAAACGCCGCAAACGCTACAGATGCATCGGAATCGGAGCGCAAAAAACCGGCAATCGCGCTTGTCTATAATATTGCCCCTGCCGCAATTACAGGCCAGAATGGCTTATTTAACAATATTTTGAACTATCGCTATGGTCCTGATCCATTTCAGGGAAATATGGCGCTCGAAACCAGATACTTCAAGGATGTGCAGGAAAGCAGGCTCGAAGCTCCGTTTTCTGCAGGCTTGAGATTTTCGCTTGGTGTATCGAAACGTTTGGCTTTCGAAACAGGCCTCAGTTATACGCGACTCAATACTTACACCAAAACCTACCCGCTCGACGGAGTGCACCTCGAATATAATCAATCAATTATTTATGTGGGTGTTCCGCTGGGAATGCGTTACGATGTGCTTCAAACCAGAATTCTCAGCATTTACACCGCCCAGAATGTGATGGCGGAAAAAGGTTTGACGGCCATCAACAGCATTAATAAATTTGAAAAAGACAGGAATATCGGTAAAAAGAAATTATACGAGGACGTTCAGGGTTTTCAGCTTTCCACAACAACCTCGGCTGGTTTGGGACTTAATGTTCACAGATACATCAGCTTTTATGCCGAGGGCGGATTGCAAATTTTTTACTTAAACCACACGCAACCTTTCAATATCCGATCCTCCAAAAAACTCTGGCCGGTTTATCAGAGCGGAATTCGCGTGAATTTCTAATCCTGGTGCAACTTTAACGCAAACGGTTGCGTCTTTCTTTTCAAACTTTTAATTGTGAAAAGCAGGTTTAATTTTTCACTTCTTTTATTGTCGTTTATGATCATATCAGGCACATTTAATTCGTGCCGGGATAAGATTTTTGAAAAGACGACATATAAGGCCAATGTTCCGGTGTACATGGAGCTCAGCAAGTTCAGGGCAGCCGTTAAAGCCGGTCCGCAGCAGCAGCTCGAACAGCCAGGGAAAATTTACATCAAGGATAATTTGTTGTTTGTCAATGAGAATCTTAAAGGGGTTCACGTTTTTAACAATAGCAATCCTGCATCGCCTCAGTATATGACCTTTATCGAAATTCCCGGTAATGTTGATATTGCAATAAGGGGTAATATTCTTTTTGCCGACAGCTTTATCGATCTGGTGGCAATCGACATCAGCAATCCACAGCAACCCACCGTAGTCGACAGGATAGAGAATGTTTTTCCCAATACCTTGCCTCCCTTCGAAACGGAGTATCCGGTTTACGGACTTGACTTCTCGAAAGGCGTTGTGGTGGGCTGGGAACAAAAAATGGTTACTGAAACCGTCGATTACAACAATCCCCAGCATGGGGGTTGGCTGGTGTTCGACGGGCTGGGCCGTCCCACACTTGGCGGTGCCGAAGTGGGTCTGCCAGCCGCCTCGACAGGTCAGGGTGGCTCCATGGCACGGTTCACCATACGCAACGATTTTATGTATGCGGTGCACAACAGCAAACTTATGTTGTTCGACCTGAGCACGATACCGGGAATCAAACAGGGTGTAAGTACGAGTATACCGCGCCTCATCGAAACCATTTTCCCTCTGGAAGACAAGCTTTTCCTTGGCACAACCACAGGGATGCTTATCTACGACATCAGCAATCCCGAACTTCCTGCATTTGTTTCGGAAATTTCGCACATCAACTCATGCGATCCTGTTGTTGTGCAGGATACCTTGGCTTATGTAACACTCCGCTCCGGCACTGTTTGTGAGGGTTTTGCAAATCAGCTTGATGTGGTCGGAATAGGAACAATTACGCAGCCTAAGCTCCTCAAGACCTATCCCATGCACAATCCACACGGCCTTGGGATAGATGGAGATTTGCTGTTTATCTGCGATGGCGATGCCGGTCTGAAGGTGTTCAATGCCAGCAATCCTTATCAGATTGGTCAGAACCTGATCGCGCATTTCCAGAATATCCGCACCTACGATGTGATCCCCAATAATGGGTTGTTGTTGCTTGTTGGGGCCGACGGACTGTTTCAGTATGATTACAGCAATCCCCAGCAGTTGGTTCAGCTTAGTCATATTCCTGTTGTAAAACCTTGATATATAAATACAAACCTTAAACTCAACGACACATGTTCGGTTTATTTAAAAAGAAGGAACGCAGAAAACCCATGATTGACCTTGTGCGCTGGCCCTTGTCCAGTTTCAGACGGCCCGAAACCAATCAGCCTGCCATCTGGAACAACCGTTTTGGCTCGCAGAATCGTCTTTCCAAACAGTTCAACAAACTTTGGTCTATCAGTCTGAGGTCATTATGGTAGGCGGTTGCCAACCTGCATTGATGCGCTGCAGCACCCGATTACTTATAGTTTTTGGGGCGATGGCTCTTTTGATGTCGTATTCGCCGCTTCAGGCACAGAAGCCGCGAACGCAAATGGTATTGCTCAAAAACGGAGAGATGGTAAAGGGTGTTATACGCTCGAGTGATCCGGTTGCTGGCGTTAGAATTGAGAATAGCTGCGGCATCAGGGTAATTGCACCAAACGAAATAGATACGATTATGGCCGGTAAAGCGTCGTCGATGCACTTTACGGCAGATAAAGGATTTTATAACCTAAGCTCACTAACCCTGTTGTTTGGCGAGGGAGAGAACGGATTTGTTCCTCTCCCTTCGCTGACAACGACCTTTGGTTATCTGTTTAACGATAAATTCATGGCTGGAGCAGGCCTCGGTATCGAGTATTTTAACTGGCCGGTAATGCCGCTTTACGCCGAAACCCGCTATATTTTTCGAACTAATGATATACTGTACCCGTGGGTATCGCTCAGGGCCGGAGGGGCAATTCCACTTGTTAACACCTACGACGGTAATGGAATTTATGGTTGGGTGAGCGAGGGAAAAACCTATGGCGGACTAATGATCAATCCCGAAACTGGGATTTGGTTTCCACTTTCATCAAAAACTGGTGTTTCGGTCTCTGTTGGCTATCATCACCAGCGTCTTAGCTACGACAGCTCTATGATCGACTGGCGCTTTGGGACGCAGATCGGAACGCGTCGCGTTTACACCTACTACAACCGAATTAATCTTCGACTTGGTTTGTATTTCAAATAGTTACGGCTTCTTGCTTTTTCTGACATAACACGCTTTGCCCGGGCTTTCGTCCGGGTTTTTTTATGTTGAGCTCAATCGCTATAGCCCTTTCCAAGCATTATTTTGCCATAATAACGCTCTACTCTTGCGGCGCGGGTAGCGGCCTGCTTTGCCTGCGAGAAATAATAAAGGTATTCTTTTTGCCGCCCTGGACTTAATGCTTTAAATGCCGATTCGAAGCCAGGCGATTCGTCGAATTTTTCCTGAAGTTCATGAGGAACAGGAATGGGCGTTGTGTTTTTAGGCGCTTTGATACCTTGCCGTTCTATTTCGATGGCTTGCTCAATCAGCGTCAGGATTTGCGGGGCATTGTCGTGCAATTGGCTCAGTGTGGTAAGTTTGATCAATCGGCTGGTATTGCTGTTTTCCCCAGGCTTTTGAAGAAGTCCGTTGTCGTCTTTCAGAAGCACGCCTTTGAAAAATGCGATGCTGCAATACGCTTTAAATGCCCCGATAATAACAACATTTTTTCCTTCGAAGGTGTAGCAGGGAACACCCCATTTTCGTTCTTCCCTGAGCCCGCTTTCGAGCACTAAAGCCCTGATGTTCAGCAGCAGTTCACGCCAGTTGTTGACTTTACAGGCTGGTGTTGCCACAAGCGGACATCGGCCACATCCAATATCGAAATATTCATCAACAGCCGGATTGGGTTGGCTTGGCATTTTAATCTGTTTATTAGTTGATTCGCAGATATTTATGAACAGTCATTGGCTTTAGTCCGTAAGCTGACCGGCAAGTTGCACTATTTCGTTTACGATGTCGGGATCGAGCAGGGTGGTTGTATCGCCAAAATCGGAAGTCTTTCCTTCGGCAATTTTGAGGAGGATACGACGCATGATTTTGCCTGAGCGTGTTTTCGGCAAACCTTTGACAATGAGTATCTTGTCTGGTTTTGCAAAAGGCCCGATCATATTGCTCACGGCCATTCGAACCGAGTTTTTGATGCCTTCTTCGCCGCCTGTACTGAAGTGAGTACATACCACGAAGGCGAAAATGCCCTGACCTTTTATGGGATGCGGAAATCCCACTACAGCCGATTCGTCAACCAGAGGGTGTTCGTTGATAGCATTTTCAATTTCGGCTGTGCCAAGCCTGTGGCCCGAGACGTTAATCACATCGTCCACCCTGCCGAGTATACGGTAATAACCGTCCTCGTCGCGTTTGACGCCATCGCCGGTGAAATAATAGCCGGGGTATGCACTGAAATAGGTTTTGATGAAACGGTCGTGGTCGCCCCAAATGGTGCGGGCCATGCCCGGCCAGGGATAGCCGATGCAAAGGTTGCCTTCGACGCTGTTGCCAAGCAGTTGGCGGCCTTCCTGGTCAACGATCACGGGCTGCACGCCCATGAGCGGCATTGTGGCATAGCCCGGTTTGGTGGGTGTAATTCCAGCCATCGGGCTGATCATGATGCCTCCGGTTTCGGTTTGCCACCATGTGTCGACGATGGGGCATTTGTTTTTGCCAATATGGTCGTGATACCAGTGCCAGGCGGCTTCGTTGATGGGTTCGCCCACTGTGCCGAGTACCTTTAGACTGCCCAGATGCTTATTTTCGACCCATTCGAGGCCGAGTGCCATCAGGCTTCTGATGGCTGTGGGGGCGGTATAGAACTGATTAACCTGATGCTTATCAATAATTTCCCAGTAGCGACCGGCATCGGGCCAGGTGGGAATGCCTTCGAACATCACCACCTTTGCGCCGTTGAGCATGGGACCATACACAAGGTAGGAGTGCCCGGTTATCCAACCTATATCGGCCGAACAGAAATAGATGTCGCCATCACCGTATTGAAACACATTGCGAAAAGTATAACCAGTGTAAACCATATAACCCCCAGTAGTGTGTACCAGGCCTTTAGGTTTTCCTGTCGAGCCGCTGGTGTAGAGGATGAACAGCGGATCTTCGGCATCCATTTCGGCAGCCTGAACCGGCGGGAATTCCTTTTGCATCAGTTCGTGCCACCAGTAATCGCGTCCTTCCTGCATGGCTACATCTTCGCCGGTGCGTTTCAGCACTATGGCGGTAGTTACGCATCGGCAGGCATTCATGGCCTCGTCTGTAATAGCTTTGATGGGTATGGTTTTATTACCGCGATAGCCGCCATCGCTGGTGATGAGCATGCGTGCACCGGCATCGATGAGGCGTTCGGACAAGGATTGCGCCGAAAAACCGGCAAATACGACGGAGTGCACAGCCCCGATGCGCGCACAGGCCAGCATAGCCACAACAAGTTCGGGAACCATGGGCATATAGATGGCCACACGATCGCCTTTTTTGATGCCCATGCCCGACAACACTGATGCAAATCGGTTCACTTGTTCAAATAGCTCTCCGTAAGTCATTGTGCGGCAGGCTTCGTTCGGGTCATTTGGTTCCCAGATAATTGCCGTTTGATTCGCCCGGTAGAAGAGCTGTCGTTCAAAAATGTTTTCAGTGATATTCAGTTTTGCACCCTCAAACCAACGCATATACCCACGCCGGAAGTCCCAATCGAGGATATTCTGCCATTTCTTGCGCCAGTAGTAGCTGTCGGCAACATTGGCCCAAAATCCTGTTGGATTGGATACACTTTTCTGATATTCAAAGATATAGCCCCCGAGGGTGGAAACTTTTGGAACCATGATGTTGTTTTTTGTTGGTGTTTTGCGAAAATAAAGGAATTTTGAAGCTTCTAACAATCAAGGCTTATTTCTATGCTCAGAAGAATTTTTTCGGTGAAGTTCAACGAGGGTTTACTTAGTTTGTGGCTGTTGGTTTTCCGCGTTGGGGTTTCGGTGATGATGCTCACCCATGGCCTTCCGAAGTTATCCCGACTTTTACCGGGTCAGGAGATCAGTTTTGCCGACCCATTGGGGATCGGGGTTTTGCCTTCGCTTATTCTTGCAGTTTTTGCGGAGGTGATATGCAGTTTGCTGATCATCCTTGGTCTGGGTACGCGTTTGGCGGCTATTCCATTAGCTATTACCATGGCTGTGGCTGCTTTCATGGTGCATGCGGCCGATCCTTTTGCACGCAAAGAACTGGCGCTGATGTATTTGCTTGCCTATCTAACTATTTTGGTTGCCGGCCCGGGCCGGTATTCGGTGGACAGATATCTGAAAGTCTGATGCCACCATGGCTGCACTGGAAATAAAAAAAGCCGTACTGAAAACCTGTTTCATTACGGCTTTTATTTAACGTTTATTCAGGGCTTATTTCATTGCCTTAACGGCTTCCAGGGCAGCGTTAATCGAAGGTTTGGGGGATATTTTGCTGCCAACCGCACCAATCATCCACTGCTGAGGCGTGAGACGGCCCTGGGTGAAAGCTTTATAGACTTCAGCGGCAAAATCTTTGCCATTAAGGTGCTCGCCAAACTGGAATTCAATGAGTTGTCCGACAGGGTAAGCAGGCAGATACAGTGGATAGTCGATCATATGGGAGTAAACGGCGAGAATGGGGGAGTCCTTGATTCCGAAGACCGGTGCATAATATTGATTCCAGATTTCGGTTGCTATCCGGATGACGGCTTTCTTGAGGTCGGCAGGACTGGCATTGGGATTGGCATACATCCAGCGCCAAACATTGATATCGACCAGCGAAACACCCATTATTTCATAATTACCCCAAATATTGTCGAGCGCGTTGAGGTGTCGGGTTGTTTCGTTGTAATTTTCCATGCCCAAAAGCTGAAGGTCGCGGGCCTGGAAAGTAAAGGCCAAAGCTTCGGTGAATGCAGTATTGGGCACGCCGTTGAGCATATAATAATCCACATCGTAAAGACTGATGGTTTGCTCAACATTATGTCCAAACTCGTGAATAGCAATATTATAGCCTTTGTAATCCATGCCGTCGGGGCCAATACGCGTGCGAAGGCGTGCCTTATCACCTTTCATGGCAGCGCCCCAGGCATGACCTGCTCCACGGGATGGGTCGACGGCGATTTTGGAGGCAATGCTTTTTGCAGAGTCTGCGCTAAAGCCAAGCTTGACGAGGATGTTGGGCAGGTCGTTTTCGAAGGCTGTTTTGTTGGGATACTTTGTTTTGAGCAGCTGATCGAGCTTAGCCACATCTAAGGTTGAACGGGTTTTAAAGCCGTCGTACCAGATATCCCAGGGCTGCAGCTTGCGGCCGAGTCGCTTTTCGATGATCGCAGCAACTTCTTTCAGTGACGGGTGCGAAACCAGCTCTACAAACATGGCCTCTACCTGCTCAACCGGGATCTCCATCTCATCGTCGAACTTCCTTGTGATGTAGTTGGGAAAAAGGGGAGAGTACTCGTCTATTTTTTGGGTAATCTTGAACAGGCCCAACAGGTGGCTATAACGCGTATCAGGCTCCGTAGTAAACTCAACTTTTTGGTTCCCCGAAAAAACCTCGTTGCGGAAAGGAGCCCATTCGAATTCGGGGTTATTTATCACCTGTGATGGAATCTCCTGGCGGATAATGCGCTGCATTACTTCATAGATGACGGCTTGCTTATTAAATCCAGAGGGATAAGCATAATTGGCTTTAATTTCGTCGCGCAGTCCCCAGTGCGAAATAAGTTTCATGTCCTTCGGAAAGAGCTTTCGGCCACGCGCGTCGCGCAGATTACCCATATAGATATTGTAATCCGAGATATAGGCATCAGCCTCGCTGCTGGCAAGCGCGTATTCCTGAAGTAAGGCGGCCGGTATGCGCGATTTGTACATATCGCCCATTCGGGCGTAGGCCCACTCAAGCCTCGACCAGTTTTGTCCGAGCGTTTCCTTTTCCTTGAGCGAGTAGAACGGGAAGTTGAGCATCACAATGAATGCCAGTTTGTTGGCATAGAAATCGTCGCTGAGATGTGCGCCTGCATCGTAACCGCCAAAAAGCCTGTCGACAGGCATTATCTCGCCTTCGGCAACATGCAGGGGATATTTCAACCCCACACTCATTTTGTTGAAGCTACCGATTAGCAGTTCGAAATTATCCTGAATACGTCGAAACATTTGTTCGCGCAGCTCGTCGTTGACAGCATTGTGCTGGGTGCTAAGCGCAGCAAAATCTTCAAAAGTGCCATCTTCGGCCCGCCAGAATGCTGCTGCCTGTTTCACGCCTCTTTCAATGCGTGTATGCTGGCTTACATCGCTTGATGATTTGAGCTTTTCAATAAGTGTGGCCACCTCATTGGGCGGTAAAACTTCAGCCCTCGAAATGGCTGTGTTGAGGATAAGTACAATCATGACTGAGGTAAAAAGTGTTTTTTTCATGGCACTAGGCTTTTATTTTCTGAAATCTGGAAATAACGACGGGAGTATAAACCGGCAGCCCTATGGCAGCAACAGCCAGGAACCAAAACCATACAGGATTTGGGGTATAATTGAGGTTGATCAGCATTAGGAGCGAGAGCAATACAGAAACAATTTGCAGTAAGCTCTCACGGGGGCTTATTACATAACACACTATGCCGGCTGATAGGCTTCCAACAGCGTAAACGAGCAACAACCATAAATAGGCAGGTGTTGGAAGATTCTCCATTGCTTCCGTCCACTTTGCGCCTGGTGTTGAGATTATTTCTTGCTGAGGTGCTGATGCAGCCTCGAACGACATCAGCGGTTCGAGCAGGCTGATAAGGGTCAGAGCAGCTGTTATGGCAGTTGCCACAGCAAAAAAGGACCGAATGATGCCAGCTTTTCTCACAATGTGCAAAGGTAGGCATTCGGCCCTTAGGCGGTCATCTTATGTCCGGGATGACGTCAGGAAATATTGCTTAGTCTTCGATGAGGCTGCTGCCGGGTTTATCGCAGTCGCATTCCAGACTTTTGTTGTACATTGTCATGGCCTTAAGGCTCATACCCATGCTCGAAAAACCTCCGTCGTTGAAAAGGTTTTGCATGGTAACCTTTCGTGTGAGGTCGGAGAAAAGGGTGATGCAATAGTCGGCACATTCGGCGGCATCGGCATTGCCAAGCGGCGACATACGATCGGTGAAATCCATGAGGGCATTGATGCCTTTAACGCCGCTACCGGCTGTGGTCATGGTAGGCGATTGCGAAACGGTGTTTACCCTAACTCCTTTTTCACGACCATAGATGTATCCGAAGCTACGGGCAATGGACTCAAGCAAGGCTTTGGCGTCGGCCATATCGTTGTAGCCGTAGTGTGTGCGTTGAGCTGCAACATACGAAAGTGCAACTACCGAACCGCCTCTGCTGATGGCGTCCAAACGGTAGGCGATCTGAAGCATTTTGTGAAACGAAACGGCCGAAATGTCGAGCGTTTTCATCAGAAAATCATAATTCAGGTCGTTATAGACGCGCTTTTTACGCACATTGAGCGACATACCGATGGAGTGAAGGACAAAATCAACCTGACCACCCATAACCTCCATGCTGGTTTTGAACACATTTTCGAGGTCGGACACCGAGGTGGCATCGGCAGGAATGATGGTGGCACCGGTGCGTTCGGCCAGCTCGTTCAGCTCACCGAAACGAAGCGCCGTGGGGGTATTACTGAGCGTAAACGTTGCTCCTTCTTCGAAAGCTCTTTCGGCAACCTTCCAGGCGATGGATTTGTTGTCGAGTGCACCAAAGATGATTCCTTTTTTTCCTTTGAGTAGGTTGTAAGCCATATTGTCGTTTTTGGTTGAAAGGTTTTTCGGTCGGCAAAGATACAAAATCCGGTAAAACTGAGTATTATATCAAATACCTGAAAGTCAGATAAATAGTTGATTAAGTGTGAAAAATTAACAATTCGTTGACATCAATAGCCTTTCATCAGCTCTCGGGCTGCCTGCCGTGCGGCATCAGAAACATGGTCGTTGCTGAGCATGGCGGCGATTTCTTCCACGCGTTGCAACTGACTGAGTTTTATGATCATGGTTTTGGTGCGCTGCTGATCGTCGCGCTTAAAAACAAAATAATGATGACCGGCCCTTGCAGCGATTTGTGGCAGGTGGGTGATAACGATAAGTTGTGTTTTCGAGGCCAGAGCCGACATGATGCGGGCCGCCTTGGCGGCGATATCGCCCGATATGCCGCTGTCGATCTCGTCGAAAACCATGGTGGGGAAGCGTTTTCTGGCGGCAAAAGTGCTTTTAAGTGCCAGCATCAGTCGCGAGAGTTCTCCGCCGGAGGCAATTTTGTCGAGGTCGTTTGGTGGCATGCCTTTGTTGGCCGAGAAGAGCAGTTTGATTTCGTCGGAGCCTGTCGGGCCAGGCTTTTCGAGCAGGTTGAGCCTAATGTGGAATCTGGCGTTGGGCATGCCCAGACTGGTCAAGGTTTGCGCGATTGAACGTTCAAGGTTTGGAATCTCACTCTGTCTTTTTTGACGAAGTTCTGCAGCCTGACGGTTGAGCTGGTTTTCAGTGTCGCGTAATGCTTTTCGCAGGGCATTGAGCTCAGCATCGCTGTTTTCGACAGCATTGATCTGGCCTCGCAACTTTTCCCGCACTTGAATGAGCTCCTCTACGGAGGTCATTTTGTATTTGGCCATCAGCGCCCTGAGGTCGGAATACCGCTTGTTGAGCCTGTCGAGTTCGCCTGCGTCGAAATTGATTTTATCAGCCCGCCGTTCCGCCTCACGGGCAATGTCGTTTAGTTCTATCTGAGCGCTGCCAAGCCGATCGGCCAGTTCAGATGCATCGGCCATATAAGGGCTGATCTTCGAAAGGGCCGCCTTTGCCTCCTTTACCAATGCTGTTGCATTGATTTCGGCCAGATTGAGGTTGTTGGCTGCCAGAAAAAGGGCGGTTTTAATATCCTCGCTATGGGTTAGCGTTTGCAATTGCTGCTCGAGTGCAACAAGCTCACCTTCGGTTAGTTTGGCTTTGTCGAGCTCATTAAGCTGAAAATTAATCAGATCGAGTCGCTGACGGTTTTCTTCCACTTGCTGCCGCAGCTCTGTCAGCTGCTGTTGCTGGGCTTTATAGGCGTGCCATGTTTTGCGGTAGCTGTCAAGCAGGCTTCCCGATTCGGCAAGGTCGTCGATTATTGCAAGCTGATGTGATGCATTGCTGATGAGCAGCGAGTCGTGTTGAGAATGAATATCGACAAGCCTTTGACCTAAGTCTTTCATCTGGCTGAGGTTTACCGGACTGTCGTTGATAAATGCCCTTGATTTTCCGCCCGGACTTATCTCTCGTCTCAGCAGGCATTCAGCCTCATAATCTAGCTCATTTTCCGAAAAAAAAGCCTCAAGACCCAGTCCGTCGAGGTTGAATGTAGCCTCAACAATGCATTTGTTATTTGGGTCGAACAGTACGCCTGTTTCGGCTCTTTCGCCCAGCACGAGGCCCAGTGCGCCAAGCAGTATCGATTTGCCGGCACCCGTTTCACCCGTGATGACCGTAAAGCCTTCCTGCAGGTCAATCTCGAGGTGTTCGATGAGGGCGTAATTGCTTATGCGCAGTTTATGCAACATGTTTCACCGTGATGCAGGGCAAAGGTAAAACATTATCGCGGCAGGCCAAAGCATTGCTCAGCTTGCCAGTATCTTCTCGTATTTCGATGCGTTGGAAGGGTCAATCTCCCGCATGATGTTGACAACACGCGTTTTTTCCTGCGGGCTGCCCTTGGAAAATATGTTGATGATTTCGTCGCGTTTGGCATCGAGGATAAGTTGCAATAAAAGCAGGTTGGACCTTGTACGGTATGCCTGCTCGAGGTATTTAATACTTTCGGCTATTGCAGTCCGGCCTTCGTCGGGGTTGTCGGCCATGCGGTCGAGGCCAAGGCGGTGGTATTGATAGTTAAACTGCCTCAGCATTCTGTAGGATGGGTTGCGCAGGTTTTCAATGATCCAGTAGCGGTTGCGATTGCCGTCGAATGCCTTCCACCCGCGCTCGTTGGCGTTTTGTGCATTGTTGACGATGTTTTCAGCGGCCTGATAGAAAGGGTCGCCGCCATTGGGCGAAAAGCTGTCGAAATCGAGACCCAGCATCACATAGGCATAGAATGCAAGTGTGGAGGTTAGGTTCGACATGAAGCTGTTTTCGTTAAAATCGAGCGGCTGCGATTCGAGGTACCTGAACTGAAAGTTTTCGTCAATAAAGTTGAGCATCACCGTATTGTAGGATGTTTTGTACACCGGCCTGCGCAGAATGACGGTGATGTTGCCCTTGTATTCGTCGGACGAAACCCTTTCGCGCAGCGTAATCATCATTGTACATTCGATGCGTTCGAGGTTTTTGATGTTTACATTCGTCCACTTACGGTTGTTCATAAACTCGTAGAGCGAAGATTGCAAGGCTTCGAATACGCGTCTGTCGGTCCCTTCAATGGTGGGCGCCTGCACCGAGATATCGCATTGAAACTCCTGGGCGGGCAGGAGTCGGATGGTAAGAATGATGACAATAATGGTAAGAATGATATTTTTCATGCGGCTACAGGCTTCTGTTTATAAACCATGCACTTGCAAAATTATTGCAGCTGCAGGAGCATTCGGTTGATTTTGTCCGCAATATGAGCGGCAACCTCCGATTTAGGCATAAGCGGCAGATGCTCGGTTGCTTCGGCGGTGATCAGACTCACCTTGTTTGTGTTGTGTCCAAAACCGGCCCCTTCGTCGGCCAGCGAATTGAGGACAATCAAGTCGGCACCTTTAGTTGTGAGCTTAATTCGGGCATTTTCCACTGCATTGTCGGTCTCAAGTGCAAAGCCCACTAGCATTTGGCCAGATTTCTTGTTTCTTCCCAGTGTTTTCAGGATGTCGGGATTCTTGACCAGCTCAAGGCTCAGATTCTCATCCTGTTTCTTGATCTTTTTGTCGGAAGGCTTCAGCGGTCGATAGTCGGCTACGGCAGCACTCATCACCATGATATCTGAGGTTTGCGATAACGCCATGCAGGCCTCAAACATTTCGACGGCGGTTGTAACCGGCAAAAGCTCGATTGAGGGATGATTGACGCTCAGTTGGGTTGGTCCAAGCACCAGCGTTACTTTGGCACCTCGGTTTGCAAATACTTTGGCAATTTCGATACCCATTCTGCCGGAGCTGTGATTGCCGATAAATCTTACCGGGTCGATGGGTTCATAAGTAGGTCCGGCGGTGATAAGCACCTTTTTGCCTTCGAACATTTTGTCGAAGGCTAGAAAATCCTTAATCCTCTGGAAAATATTTTCCGGCTCTTCCATTCTACCTTCTCCACACAGCCCGCTTGCCAGTTCTCCTGAACCGGGGGCAATGATGATGTTGCCGTATTGTTCGAGGGCTTTAATGTTGTTTGTTGTGGACGGGTGCTTGTACATGTCGAGGTCCATAGCAGGAGCCAGCATAACAGGGCAGCGTGCCGAAAGGTAGGTGGCCAGCAGCAGGTTGTCGGCTATGCCGTGATGCATCTTGCCAAGAGTGGTGGCCGTAACAGGAGCTATTACAAAGAGATCGGCCCAGAGCCCGAGCTCCACATGGCTGTGCCAGCTTCCGTCGGCGGGATTAAAAAAATCGCTCCACACCGGATGTCCGGTAAGGGTTGAAAGGGTAAGCGGCGTAACAAAATCTTTGGCGGCAGGGGTCATCACCACCTTTACTTCTGCTCCTGCTTTTCGCAACAGCCTCACCAGCAACGGTATCTTGTAGGCAGCTATGCCGCCGGTGATGCCTACAAGGATTTTTTTGCCCTTCAGCATGGGGATGTTCCTCCGCCCACTTCGCTGATCAGAATTCGTTGTTTTCGCGGTGGGGGTTGCGGAAATAGATCTGGTCGTTCAGAAACTCGTGAATGGCAATAAGGGTGGGCTTGGGCAAGCGTTCATAAAACCTTGCCAGCTCAATTTGCTCGCGGTTTTCGAACACCTCCTCCAAATTGTCGGATGCCGAGCTGAATTCCGAAATTTTGCGGCTCAGCTCTTCCTTCATCTCAGCGGCAATCTGATTGGCCCTTTTCGACAGGATTACCGTGGTTTCGTAGATATTTCCCGTGTGCTTGTTGAAAAGCTCTTTCTGACGGGTGACTGCGGTGGTTTCTGTCTTGATCTTTTTAAAATCCATAGGTATTTGATATCAATATGCTAATTTACAATTTTATTTCTGGAACGGTTGTAGACGCTTTCGAGCGATTTGAGTTTGGGGCTTTCCGGATTGTGAATGCGCAGGTTGTTGAATGCTTCGACCGAAGCTGCATAGCGTTCCTGCTGACGCGATGGTATGCTGCGTTCGGCATATTCGAAATAAGCAAGCACCATTGTAGCGTAAATATCTTCGGCTCTTTTGGTGTCGGGGTACTTCTTCAAAATGTTTTGGAAAGTAGTAATGGCAGCCTGATAGTCGCGCATGCGGTAATAGAGCATAGCGATGTTGTAGTCTTTCAGCTCTAGTTTATCTCTCAGATTATCAATGAGTTCATTGCTTTTAGCTACCCTTTCGCTACGGGGATAGGTATTGATGAATTCCTGAAGCTCCTTGATGGCAAGATGTGTATTGGCCTGATCAAGGCTGGGGCGGGGCGAATCGAGGTAGTAGCAATAGGCATTCATGAAAAGCGCCTCCTCAGCCCTTGGCGTATTCGGATAGGTTTGGGCATGCCGCTTGAAATAGTAGGCGGCAAGGGTATAATCCTTTTGATAATAGTAACAATAGGCCATGTTGAAACCGATCTCTTCACCGCGTGCAGTGCCCCGATAAACGGATTGCAGCAGATCGAAGAGCTCAAGTGCGCGGTTGTAATCTTTCTTCTCGAACAAATCCATGGCCGTTTCGTACTTCAGGTCGTTGTCGGTGCTTTTAAGTAGCTTTTGATATTTGCTACACGAGCCAAACAAGAATGAAATGAAAACGAAAGCGAGGATCAGGTGTTTTTTCATGCTGCAAAATTACAATTTTTTATCTGGCAGCATAACGGCACAATGCAGCACATCTTATGCAAACACAGTATGATATCATACAGCGGGGATTGAACGGCTCAAAGGGGATGAACTGACATCAATCATTTTCCTAATTTTGCGCGAAAATTCAAGTTATCACGATTTCTAAACATCCTAATATGAACGACGTTTTTGATAAGTGCACGGTCAATATGGGTCCCTTGGGGCAGTATGCCGATCGTTCGGAAGGCTATTATATGTTTCCCAAGCTGGAAGGTGAAATAGGCAACCGCATGATTTTCATGGGCAAGGAACGCCTGATCTGGAGTCTCAACAATTATCTGGGTTTGGCCAACCATCCCGAGGTGCGTAAGGCCGACGCCGAAGCTGCCGCCAAATTTGGTATGGCCTATCCCATGGGAGCCCGAATGATGTCGGGGCAGTCGCTGTATCACGAGCAACTTGAGCGCGAGCTTGCCGCTTTTGTTGGCAGGGAGGCCTCCTATCTGCTGAATTACGGCTATCAGGGGATGGTGTCGGTTATCAATTCGATGGTCGACCGCCGCGATGTGATCGTTTACGACTCCGAAGCTCATGCCTGCATCATTGATGGTATGCGGCTGCACTTTGGCAAACGTTTCGTTTACCCGCACAACAATATCGAAAACCTTGAAACGCAGCTCAAAAGAGCAACAAAGCTCACGGCCGAAACGGGTGGCGGTATTCTGGTGATTACCGAAGGTGTCTATGGAATGTCGGGCGACCTTGGAAAACTTAAAGAGATTGTTGCGCTTAAGCAGAAGTATAATTTCCGTCTGCTGGTTGACGATGCGCACGGTTTTGGAACAATGGGGCCAAATGGCGCAGGCACCGATGAGCATCTCGGCGTACAGGACGGGGTTGATCTTTATTTTGGCACTTTCGCCAAATCGATGGCTGGAATTGGCGGGTTTATCGCCGGCGAGAAGAAGGTGATTAAATATCTGATGTATAATATGCGGTCGCAGATCTTTGCCAAATCGCTGCCGATGCCTATGGTGCTTGGGGCATTAAAAAGACTCGATATGATTCGCACCATGCCCGAACTGCGCACAAAACTCTGGACAATTGTAAATGCCCTGCAATCTGGCCTAAAGGAAGCCGGCCTTGATATTGGCAATACCGAATCGCCGGTGACACCTGTAATGTTATATGGCGGTGTGGGTGAAGCTACTCAGATTACTCACGACCTTAGGGAGAACTACAATATTTTCTGTTCCATCGTTACTTATCCTGTGGTACCGAAAGGCGTAATCCTGCTTCGCCTTATTCCTACTGCTGTGCATACGCTCGAGGATGTCGCCTATACCATTAATGCCTTTAAGGAAGTAAAAGAGAAGCTCGTCAGAAAAGAGTATTCGACCGAGATGGCAGCTTTTTAAAGACAAATCATTGAACGTCCGGCAGCAAGCCGGACGTTTTTTAATGCCAATGGAACAGCTCACCCGGCGCAATTTCTGGATCATTGCCATCAACTCGCTGGCTTCCTTTGTGCTGTCGTACCTCATTATCTTTTACCTCAATCAGCTGTCCTATGTGCTCACTTCAGGCATGTATGGATATCCGATTTCAGTGGATTATGCCTCGGTATTTTTTCATGTTGAGCCTTACCAATGGACGCATGATGCCGTGTTTACCATATTTTCGTCGGGATATGTGCTGACTTTTATATTCGGATTGTTGATGCTTTTGGGCTTCTACTATGTTTTACCCGATGCATTGCCTGTTAAGGTGTTCTTTTTCTGGTTTGTGATGCATGCCGGGAATTATGTCTTTGGCGGCCTGCTTCTGGGCAATTTATTTACGCAGGGTCTGGGTCATGTTTTCAATTGGATGTATTTACTCGATACGCCACGTATGCTCATCTCCCTTACCGGGTTTTTTGGTTTACTGGTCATTTCGCTGATGGCTGCTTATTGGGTTGGCATTTCCTCCAACGCATACTTCGTGAAATACAACGAAAAGATGGCGCCTTTTTTCATTACTGCACAGGTTTTTGTGCCCTATCTAATTGGTTCTGCGCTTCTTTTCCTGTATTTCTATCCGAAAAATATGTTTCATGAGCGCTGGGGCTGGGTGGTATTGGGTACAATGCTGCTGATATTCTATTCACGCGCTCAGTATATGCAGGACCTGCTTTTCGAGGAGGACGAAACCCGTCAAATACGACCAATGAAAGGGTTGATCATCACCGCAATTGCAGCCTTGATTATATCCCGTCTCTTCATGAGCCATTCCTTCTATATTTCTTGGAACTGAAAACGGGCTTAGTCCATCATAAAAAATAAAAGAGGCTGTCCAAGGGAGCAGCCTCTTCTGATTAGGATCACTAATTTTTATTGTATCATTATTTTCCTGACAATCAGCCCTTTCATGGTGTTTATTTCCACCAGATAAAGGCCTGCTCTTAATCCGTTCAGATCGATCTGCATGCTGTTGGTTTCGCCGCCGCTGATTTGTCTGAGCAGCCGGCCGCCGTTGTCTTTAACAAGAACACCAAGTATCGAATTGTTTGCTTCAATTCTCAACTTACTGTCAGTAACCGGATTGGGGCTGATACTTACATTGATGTTGTTGTTTTCGTGGATCGACACTGTAGAGAAACAGCTAAGGTTGGCAGCCCAGCCTGAACGAACAACCGATCCGTCGGATTTGAAATGGAAGGTCAGGGCTTTTTGCGGATTGCTGGCGGTGATTGTGCCGGGTGAGTTGGTACCGCACCAGGTGCCGATGAGGGGGGCTGAGGTGTTGGCCCCGTTGTAAATTTTTAGCCAGTCGTAGGCGCAGGTGCTGCTCGGTTCCAGATCGAAAGCTGTGAACTGTACGCGCATTAAGGCTTCCGGAGTGTCGGGAAAAAAGGTTGCAATAAATTCCTGATTATTGCCATAATTTCCGGTTGGTCCGCCCGGGTCAAAAAACGTTCCTTCGCAGGTGTAAAACTGCCCGTTGCCCATCACATATTGCGAAGTAACGTTGATCAGGTTAGGTTTCAGGATTGTGTGCGACTGTCCGCTGGCATTGGTCACAGTAAGTTGCACATCGAAGGTGCCGGCGTTGGGATAAATGATATTGTTCGGGTTTTGCAGGTTGGACGAGGATGGGTTGGCGCCCGGAAACTGCCATTGCCACGAGGTGATGTTTTGCCCAAATGAAGCATCGGTAAAGTTGACAGAGCCGCCTTTGGGGATGTTGTAGGCACTTGCCGTAAAGTCGGCGATGATTGCGCCAGGTACAAGCTGCACGTCAACAATCACTTTTTGTTTATCCGACAGGCTCACGTTATTTACTGTCATTGAGTGGTAACCGGTGGCCGTAAACCGCAGGTTGTAGGTTCCGGCTTTAATGGGCCGGTGATAGTTTCCGGCAGGCAATGCACTAAAAACATGTGAATTGTCGAGTTCATGCCCTAAAACTTCCACTTTAGCCATAATAGGCTGTCCGGTAACGGAGTCGGTAATTGTTCCATGAATGCCATACAATGCCTGATTCATATAGTTGAGGAGCGAGCGGTAGTTGTAGTTCCAATGGGCCGGAAGCTGGGCCGCAGGCAGGGTTTTCGTATTCGAAATTTCTGCTGTCACTTCACGGCAGTTTTGAAAATAGTTCATATAGTCCTGCCGGCCACCCGAAACGCGATACCAGTCGTAGCCGTTGGTGATGCCGTTGTTGTATTGGGTCATATAGCCGGCCGGGCTGTTAAATTGAGCCGTGTCGGCATATTCGCGGCTCACATAAATCCACCAGTTGTCGTCGGCATGGCGGCGCTGCCAGGTGTCCCAGGGATAGTTGATCACTTCGGCGCCTCCGTGGAAGTTGGCGGCCATAACAAAGTCTCGCTGCTCAGCAAACGCCATAAAAGCCTGCGTTTCGGGCTGCCATGAATTGCCGTCGGGGTGAGGACCATCGAGCGGGTCAGGATAGTTGCGGTTCAGATCCACATTATTGGCATTGCCTCTGCGTGATCCACTCACAGTGTTGTTGCCACCCCAGTAGGTGCCATCGGGATTGGCAAGCGGGTTAATCCAGATATCCATCTGGTCAACCAGACTGGTAACCCTTGGATTGATTCCGTAATTCGACAAAAGGTAATGTATGAGCCTTAGCGTGAGCACGTACCCCGTTGTTTCGTCACCATGCATAGAGGATGTGTACAAAAACTGAGGTTTTCCGGCAGGGCTGCCGTTGTTGATGCGCGCAACAAGGAGTTGACGTCCGCTGTTGAGGTTACCTATATTATGAATAGTGCAAAGGTTGGGATAGGTTGTCTGAAATTCCTGCATCATGCTGACATAGGCAGGGTAGGTAGGATAGAAATCCCAGCTGCTTTTCTGATCAAGCTGATCCACATCGAGCATGCGAAGCTCCCCGGCCGGTACCTGAAGTCCTGGAGGCAAAAGTAGCTCTGGCTTATAGCCCAAAGCAACAATACGTTCGAACTGGCCGGGACTGGCATAAGCAATCACCTTGCCGGGCAAAATCTCATCGAGGGAAACCAGACGGCTAAGCTCGGCAATAGTTTTAGGATTGTCGGCAGGGAGGCTGAAGTAGTATTCCTGTCGTTCGGTTTGAAGTTGAAGAAGGTCGGGTTGCTGCGCGAACAAATGGGATGCGGTAAGCAGCAACACAACGATTGCGAGGAAACGTTTCATTGAAGGTTATGGTTTGAGGTTCTGGTTAATTAGGTTCATTTGTTGAAGAAGTTTTTCGCTCAGGGCTTCGGTCACTTTTACCAACGGCAAACGCAATACGTTTTCGCAGATTTGCATGTGATTGAGCAGGGCCTTGATGCCGCCCGGGTTTCCTTCGGCAAAAAGCAGGTTGATGGTTTCGAGCAATAAATAATGAAGCTTTTGCGCCTCCTGCGTACGGTTGGCCAACTGATGACGCACCATATCGCTGAAAGGCCGCGCCCAGGCATTGGCAACAACGGAAACTACGCCCTCGCCACCCATGGCGATAATGGGCTGTGTAAGGGCATCGTCGCCCGAAAGCAAAGCGAAGCCCTCTGGTTTACCGGCAATAATTTCCATCATCTGGAGCAGGTCGCCCGAAGCCTCTTTCACCGCTACAATATTGCTAAAGGTATGCGCCAGTTTCAGGGTTGTCTGGGCTCTCATATTCGATGCAGTCCGGCCTGGCACATTGTACAAAATGACGGGTAGATCGGTAGCCTGAGCCACAGCAGAAAAATGCGCAAACATACCGTCCTGCGTTGGTTTGTTGTAGTATGGAACCACCGAAAGTACGCCGTCCACGCCTTTGGGAAGACCTTTGCCGAGCTTTTGCACCGCTTCTGCAGTATTGTTTCCCCCAACTCCTGCCACTGTGTGCACTCTGCCACCATTTTGCTCAAGAATTGTCTCGAGCACCAGCATTCTTTCATCTTCGCTTAGTGTGGCCGCCTCACTTGTGGTGCCGAGCGCAACAAGGTATTCCACTCCGCCTGTAACGACATGATCTACAAGCTTTCTAAGGGCCGGAATATCGACATTGCCATCGGGCCGGAACGGTGTAATAAGCGCTACACCGGTTCCTGAAAATTTATGCTTCATATTTTAATCTTCTGGTGGATTTGGATTCCGTTTATTTTTTTCCGGTGAGCGATTTCATATATGCATTCACCGTTTCGATAAACTCTTCGGGGGTTTGATCTTTTTCAGGGGTAATGAGCGGGTTGTATAGCGGCAGCTCGAAAGGATTATGCATTCCGCATTTCAATCCGGCATGAATATTGGCGGCTATCAGGTGAAGCAAATCAGCCGAGCCATTGTCGGTATTAATAAGAACCGATGTGCCCAGATCTTTAATCAGTTCATGAAGGGAATTGCTCAGTCCGCCAAAAAATGTAAGGTTGTTTGTTCCCGTTTCAATCAGGGTTCGGTGCCCATCGCGCAGAACAGTGAGTTTTTTCTCCTTGTTCAGATTAATCAGCAAGATATCAGTGGCCTGAGGGAATCGGCCTTGCAGCCGGTTGAGCAGTATAACCGCTTCATTGCCTTGCACTTGTGTTAGGATAATGAGACTATCGGCCTCATCGAGTGTTTGGAGCACGGGTGTTTTTTCGCCCTGGATATGGCGTTGGATGCGCCTTCGAAGAAAATACCTCAGAGCCATAGTTGACAAAGTTGGGCAGTAAAATTACTGCTTTTAAATTTTGTGTTTTGTTAATATTGAAGAGGTTTTTTAACTTCAGGAGAAGATAGCCTGTAATCCATGCCCGACTCAGCTGAGGGATGTTTTACTTTTGTCTGAAATTGTTAGCGTTTGAAGATAACTATTCTCGGCAGCGGAACCTCGCAGGGCGTTCCTGTAATTGGTTGCCAATGTGCGGTTTGCACCTCTGATAATCCACGCGACCAGCGGCTCCGATCGAGCATATTGGTTGAGCACGGCAATACAGCCATTGTTGTGGATGCGGGCCCCGACTTCCGCCAGCAGATGCTTCGGGCCGGGTTGCGTAGGCTCGATGCTATTTTGATTTCGCATACCCACAAGGATCATATTGCGGGCCTCGATGATGTGCGCTCGTTCAACTACCTGATGCGTCAACCCATGAAGGTTTTTGCAAGTGCTAATGACCAAAAAGACATCCGAAAGGAGTTTTCTTACGCATTCTCCGACAATCCTTATCCGGGCGTGCCAGAGTTTGACCTGCAATTGCTTAAGGATGAGCCTTTCCGGATTGGGGATATTGAAGTTCAACCTTTTTTGGTCATGCACCACAGATTGCCCGTTTTTGCATTTCGTTTTAGCGATCTGGCCTATATCACCGATGTAAGCTACATACCGCCTGCTGCGTATAAGCATCTAAAAGGACTTAAGGTGCTCATCATCGATGCGTTGCGGAAAGAAAAACACATTTCACATTTTTCGCTCTCCGAAGCCATTGAAACAGCGAGAAAAATTGGCGCTGGTCAAACGTGGTTTACTCATGTCAGCCATTTGATGGGCAAAAGTGCTGAGGTTGAGCTGCTATTGCCTTCGGGAATGAAAATGGCATACGATGGTCTGGTGATTGAATTATAAAAAAAGCCGCCCGAAGGCGGCTAGATCATTTACCTATTGCGATTAGTGAATTTCAATTTGTTTGGCAGGTTTTGGCTTTGCTTCTTCCCGTTTAGGAATAACCACCTTTAGAATTCCGTCGATATATGTGGCTTTGATTTTGTCGCTGTCGGCCGAATTCGGCAGTGTGAAAGATCGGCTGAACGACTGATAGCTGAATTCGCGACGGGTAAACCTTTCTCCTTCTTTCTCCTCTTTCTCATCCCTTTTTTCGCTCGAGATGGTGAGCACATCGCGGTCGAGCTGAACCTTGAAATCGGATTTCTTCAAGCCGGGGGCCGCTACTTCCACTTCAAAGTGATCATCTGTTTCCAGAATATTCACCGAAGGCATGGTAGTGTTGGTGGCCGAGAAATGACGATTCGCCCAGTCGAACAGCTCAGTGTCGAAAAACCGGTCGAACAACGATGGCAGTTGCGGATTAAATCTTACCAGTGTCATGGCTCAATCCTCCTTTCTTTGTTAATTGTTTCATTTTCGTCTGCCTTTTGACAAATTTTATACCATTGCAAAAGGTTGAGAGGGTACTTTTGCGATCTTTTTTAATTGACTCTAAATCAGGATTTTTTGCTGAACTTAGTTTTGGATAATTTTTGATTCTGTCAACATGCTATGTCAAAATATCAGATATTATAAATTTCAACTGATAAAATGTCACTTAAATTGCTTTTTTACTTAGGCTTTTTTCTTTTGTAAAATGCACAAACTATATCCAAAACGCATAATTTGCCTTACGGAGGAGTACACGGAAATCCTGTGTTTATTGGGCGAAGAACAACGCATTGCAGGCATTTCGGCCTACACTGTCCGCCCCGAGGGCATCAGGAGTCGAAAACCTGTGGTATGCGATTTCACTGGGGTGAATATGGATCTGATCAAAAACATCAAGCCTGATCTGATTCTTGGCTTTTCGGATGTTCAGCACGAGGTTGCGCGGCAGCTGATCAAAGAGGGATTCAATGTTTTTATTTCCAATCAGCGATCGGTTGAGGAAGTGCTGATGCTTATTCGTCAGACTGGTGCCCTGGTAGGAAGGCAGGTTGCAGCAGAGGATTTTGCCGTCGAACTGCAGGATCGGCTCAACAAAATCAACCAATCGGGCATGAGTTTGATTAAAAGGCCCAGGGTTTATTTCGAAGAATGGTATGGTCCGCTCATTAGCGGCATTCGATGGGTTTCGGAGCTGATTGACATAGCCGGAGGGGACGATTGTTTTTCCGAACTGTCGCTTTCGCCTTCGGCCAAAGGCAGAATGGTGCAGCCCGAGGCGGTGGTAGAAGCTGCGCCTGATATCATTTTAGTTTCCTGGTGCGGTAAGCGTTTCATACCGTCGAAGATTTATTCCCGTCCGGGCTGGGAGTCAATTCCTGCCATTGCAAACCGTCAGGTTTTTGAAATAGATCCGGCAATCATCCTTCAGCCGGGGCCTGCCGCGCTTACCGACGGGCTTGATACAATTACTCGCATAATCAAAACTTGGGTGCAGCTTCAGCCGGGGTAGTTTAGCTGATGATTGTCGCCACTATTTGCCGCGAACCCGCATGGTTGCGAAATTCGCAGAGATAAACGCCTTGCCATATGCCGAGCGCAAGTTTGCCTCCAACGACAGGAATGCTAAGGCTGTGGCCGATGATGGCTGTCTTGATGTGTGCAGGCATATCGTCGTCACCCTCTAAGGTATGCGTATAAAGAGGGTCGCGCTCAACAACCAGACGTTCGAACCACCTTTCCAGGTCAAAACGAACACCAGGGTCGGCGTTCTCGTTGATGGTCAGGGCTGCCGAAGTGTGTTGCAGAAACAAATGGAGTAATCCGGCCTCGGGCAATGGCCCAAGTTGTCGGACGATGAGGTCGGTGATCAAATGAAAACCGCGCCTGTACGCTGGTAATCTGATGTAGATCTGTCTGGTCATCGATAAAAAAACTCCGGATGCCGAGGCATCCGGAGCACAAAAATAGCACGAGATTTTTTTATTCGTCCTGCAGGTCGTTGGTCAGGTTTTTCTCCCTGATGCCTGCCATTTCTTCGAGCATTTCGGTGGTGAGCGACTTAGGCCTTTCGAGCGGGTACATCAGTGCGCGGTCCCAGATTAGGTTGGCAACAATACCTATGGCACGGCCAATACCGAATAAAACCGTGTAAAAGTCATACTCAGTAACGCCGTAGTGCCACTGAATTACGCCCGACTGGGCATCTACGTTGGGCCAGGGATTTTTGGCCTTGCCGTGCTGCTGGAGAATTGGCGGGACTACCTTATATAATATGTCGACATATTTAAATATGGGATCGTCCTGCAGGTGCTTGAGGCTAAAATCGCGCTGAATCATATAGCGCGGGTCGGTCTTGCGCAATACGGCATGGCCAAATCCGGGGATTACCTGGCCGCTGTGAAGCGTGTCCCAGACAAACTGACGCATTTCGTCTTCGGTGGGTACTTCACCGCCCATTTTATCCATGAGGTCCTGCAGCCAGCGAAGCACTTCCTGATTGGCCAATCCGTGCAGTGGGCCGGCCAATCCGTTGATCATAGCTGAAGTGGAAAGGTAAACGTCAGATAATGAGCTTCCTACAAGATGTGCGGTGTGTGCGCTTACGTTGCCGCTCTCGTGGTCGGCATGAATAATGAAGTGCATACGCGACACGTCGTCGTAAGGTCTTACTTTGCCCATCATATGGGCAAAATTGGCGCCGAAGTCAAGATTGGGGTTGCCTACGATGCGTTTTCCGTCGCGGTAGAGCTTTGCATAAATATAGGTGCCTATTTCGGGCAGTTTTGCCAGCATATTTAGGGCATCCTCATACATTGGGTCCCAGTAATCCGTTTTCGAGATGCCGGCTTTGTATTTCTTGGCAAAGAACGATTCGCGGGCCATAGCCAGAATGGCTGATGAAAACATGGCCATGGGATGGCTGCAGCAGGGCCATGCATCGATTACCTCATAAACATACCGGGGAAGAATACGGCGTTTCGAAAACTCATCCACCAGATCGTGTGCCTCGCTCTCGGTTGGAATCTCGCCTGTAAGCAGCAGGTAAAGAAGCCCTTCCACATAGGGCATTTCAGCATTCTTTGGCTTGGGGAGCAGCTTGAAAACTTCTTCCAGGGTATAGCCACGATAGCGAATACCTTCGTTAGGGTCGAGATAGGATATGTCGGTTACGAGGCATTTTATGCCGCGCATCCCGCCAATGATCTGACCTATAGTCACTTTGTCCACTTCCACCTTGCCAAATTCATCCTGGAGCCTTTTGGTGCGCGGACGCCATTCTTCGATTTTCTGCCTGAGAACGTTCTTTAAGTTCGACATTGATTATGCTGTTAGTTTTATTTGTTTGTCGGGTGTACTCACCAAATTTCAATAACAAACGATTGCGATGTCAGTTTCAAAAAAAAATTGCTGGTCTGGAAGGCGTAAAAATCCTGTTTTTTTGTCTTTTAAGATGGGAGCAGACGTTTTTTGTCGGATTCATGCCTGGTTCAGCTATGTTTAAATTACTGATTATTAGAGAATTTTGTTTTTTCTCCGGAATTTCAAGCTATCTGAGTTCGCCCTAACTGTAATCCCGGGGATTCGGTCGATAAAGGTAGATATTTAGGTTTTATTAGCAAAAGGAAAATATGCACGCATGCTTATTTTTACATTTGTTCAAATAAGACCTGCTAAAACATTGCAACCTTAGCCAAACTGAGGTGTCATTCGGGGTGTAAACATTTTGTAACATGAATCAACAGAGAACTTTCTATCGCAGCCGCGTCAACCGCATCATCGGTGGTGTTTGCGGGGGCTTATCGGAGCGGCTCAATTTCGACGTGAGCATCATCCGCCTCATATTTGTGCTTCTGGCGCTCTTTGGGGGCGGCGGTCTGCTGATCTATATCGTGCTTTGGATAGTTGTACCCGAACGGACCTGGGAATTTCACGGACAAGGAACACAGCCCGGACAGGACACTGGCAGCTATCAGGGCGCGAATCCCTACAATCAGGAAAATCAGCCTGCATTTGAATCGGGCAATTCTCCTGGCCGCTTGAATGTTATCCTTGGTGCTGGCCTCATAGTTGCCGGCATTCTGTTTCTCATGGCCAATTTTGTGACATGGCTTAATATTCGCGATCTTTGGCCTGCTGTGCTGATTGTTGCCGGACTGGCACTTTTGTTTTCGCAAGCTAAATCAACAAAATAGCGGTTATGAAACATCATAATATCTTTTGGGGCGGTGTACTGGTAGTTATCGGTATTCTGCTGTTGCTCAGCCGTCTGGATGTATTCAGCATCGACTGGTGGGCCATTGGCAGGCTTTGGCCATTCCTTCTGGTTTTTTGGGGAGTGAGCATACTTCCTGTTAATGGGATGTACAAGGTGGCCGCAACCCTTGTGCTTGCAGGAGCTTTTGTACTGGTTTATCTCAATATGCCTGAGCGTGAGCGAAAGACCAAAGATTTCAACATTTCATACGAATGGGATGAGGACGATACTACGGGAACTTCCACCGGCCAACTTTTTACCGAACCCTGGGAAGACGGAGTTGATGAGTCTTCGCTGCGCCTTAATGCCGCCGCCGGAGCTTTCAGGCTGGGTGGCACTACAGGCGAACTAATTGTTGGCAAGGAGGAAGGAAACCATGCAAGGTATAACTACAAGGTAGAGCGAACAGGCAATAAGGCCAACATTACGATACGTGAGGAAGGAGGACGCAGGCAGCCACGCAACCGCAGCTCCGACTTTAGCATTATGCTCAATCCTCAGCCCATGTGGAAGTTCAGATTTGATATTGGAGCTGCTGATTTCGATTTCGACCTCAAAGAGTTTCGTGTTTCGAATGTTGATATTGATGCAGGAGCCTCCTCAATCAAACTGAAAATAGGCGACAAACAGCCGGAAACCAGAATAGGAATCAATGCCGGAGCATCTTCCATTTACATTGAGATTCCTGAGAATGCGGGCTGCGTGCTCACCGGATCTACTGTGCTTTCAAGCCGCGACCTCAACGGCTTTGACAAAATTTCCAAAGGAAAGTATCAGACGCCGGGCTTTGATGAAGCCGAACAAAAGATTTATGTAAAGGTGGACGCCGCCGTTTCAAGCTTCGAAATACGACGCGTTGCAAACTAAATAGCTCTTCAGACAACCGGCAGATGCCATACTGTACTGACTTCTTGGCAATCAGTGCGGTATGGCATATTTTTTGCGCTACTCAGGCGCTATGGAATACAAGGATTATTATAAAATATTAGGTGTTGACAAATCGGCCGGCACGGACGAAATAAAGAAGCAATACCGGAAGCTGGCCAAGCAGTATCATCCCGATAAAAATCCGGGAGATAAGGCCGCTGAGGAGCGTTTCAAAAGCATTTCGGAGGCCTATGAAGTGCTTTCGGATGCTGAAAAGCGCAAGAAATACGACGAACTTGGCGCCAACTGGAAGCAATATGAACATGCTTTTTCGGGAGCAGGACCGTCGTACCGCAAAGGTCAGGGCCAGAGCGAATTTGGTGGCGATTTTGGCTCGTTCTTTGGTGGCAGTTCGGGCTTCAGCGATTTTTTTGAAGCATTCTTCGGAAGCGGATTTCAGGGATTTGGCAGCCAAACGCCAAAACAGCGCAAGGGCAGCAACCTGTCGGCTGCAATGGAGATAAGCCTCGGGGAAGCATGGAGTGGTACTACCAGACTTATCAGGGTGGGCGAACAGACCCTGAAAGTGCCGGTAAAACCCGGCGTAAAAGACGGACAGGTTTTAAGGCTGAAGGGAAAAGGCTATCCGGGACAAAACGGAGGAGAGTCCGGCGATCTGCTCATCACGGTCAACATATTGCCCGACAGCACTTTTGAACGCAGGGATGATGACCTGATGGCCGAACTTGCAGTGGATTTCTATACCGCTGCGCTGGGTGGAAAAGTGAGTTTCCAGACCTTGAAAGGTCCGGTGAATGTTCCTGTGCCAGCCGGCACACAAAGCGGGGCGATACTAAGGCTCAAAGGCCTGGGCATGCCCAAAGCCGGAAGCGCAGGAAACTACGGCAACCTGCTGCTGAAGGTAAAAATCGTTTTGCCAGAATTCATGAGTCACGAAGAAAAGCAATTGCTGGCTCAGGCGCGCAGCAAAAGGACTGTATGATACCGATGGCTTAGCCGGGCTGTCCAGTGAATGATTTCCATTTGGCCGCCTAAACATTCTTTTTCGTTTCTTTGCAGGTCATTATGAGCAGTGGGGAGGAATAAAATGTCCTCCCCGTTTGTTCTTAACGGCATAAACATCTTACTCAACCTGCAATTTTTTCAACGTCATGCCGACAAGGATTTTCGCAACGATTCTATTTTCGATATTGCTCGGTTCATCAGTACTGGCTCAGGATGCCTCGATCCGTGGATTTGTCTATGAAGCCAAGACCGGCGAACCGGTGGTTTTTTCCAACGTTTACCTCGAGAAAACCACTTATGGGGCTTCCACAGATGTTAACGGCTACTTCAACATTACCCGTATTCCTCCAGGACAATACACCCTGCTGGTAACCTATCTTGGCTACGATACCATTCGCGAACAGATTATCCTCCGCAAAGGCGATGTGATCAACAAAAGGTTTAATATGACCGAGTCGGCCGTCAGTCTGGGGACAGTTTATGTGAGCGCCGAGCGTATTGAAGCGGTAACAGAGACCAAAACGTCGGTGATTAACCTCACGCCTAAAACGCTGAAAAGACTCCCGTCCATAGGCGGTCAGGCCGACCTTGCCCAGTACATGCAGGTAATTCCCGGTGTAGTGTTTACGGGCGATCAGGGCGGTCAGCTCTATATTCGCGGCGGTTCACCTATTCAGAATAAGGTGTTGCTCGATGGGATGATCGTTTACAATCCCTTCCACTCCATTGGTCTTTTCTCGGTTTTTGATACTGACATCATTCGCAATGCCGAGGTGTTTACCGGAGGTTTTTCGGCCGACTATGGCGGACGTATAAGCTCGGTGATGGACATCACAACCCGCGATGGCAACCGTAACCGTCTTGCAGGTAAGCTAAGCGCCAGCACCTTTGGCTCGCGTCTTCTGCTCGAAGGTCCCATCACCAAAGCCAAAACCAACGAATCGACAAGTTCATCTTTCCTGTTTACTGTTAAGAACTCCTACCTTGGCCAGACGAGTAAAAGCATTTACAGCTACATCGATCCCAACGGCCTGCCGTTCAACTTTCTGGATATTTACGGCAAAGCTTCCATCAACGCCGCCAATGGCAGCAAGATCAATTTCTTCGGCTTTAGCTTCAACGATGATGTGAAGAACTATAAAGCCTTGTCCGATTTTGGCTGGAAATCCTTTGGCGGCGGCTCCGATTTTCTGATTATTCCCGGAAAATCACCCGTACTCATTGAGGGCAATCTGGCCTATTCGGCCTACGATGCCCGCTTTGTTGAACAGTCGGCCCCAGAGCGCTCCAGCTCGATCGACGGTTTCAATATGGGATTTCATTTTACTTATTTTCTCGGTAAAGACCTTATAAAGTATGGTGTTGAAATTCTCGGATTTAAAACCGAATTCAATTTCACCAATGGCGTTGGCCGCCTGATTCAGCAGATCGAAAATACCACCGAGCTTGCCGGCTATGTACGCTACAAAGGCAACTTCGGCAAACTTATCTTTGAGCCCAGCCTGCGTATGCACTGGTATGCCTCGCTGGCCAACATTTCGCCTGAGCCACGCCTGGCAGCCAAATACCTTGTTAACGACCATATCCGACTGAAGATGGCCGCCGGTCGTTATTCGCAAAACCTCATTGCTGCCAACAGCGACCGCGACGTTGTCAATCTTTTCTATGGTTTCCTGTCAGGTCCCGACAACCTCCCCAAAAAATTTGATGGCCGGGAGGTCACCACCAAGTTGCAGAAAGCAGACCATATAATAATAGGTATGGAGACTGACCTGAGCCGCAGATTGAACATGAACCTCGAAGGCTATCTGAAGAACTTCGGTCAGCTGACAAACCTCAATCGCAACAAGCTTTACGACGAAGCTACAGCACCTTTCACCGTGCCGGATATCCAAAAGAAAGATTTTATCATTGAAAAAGGTATGGCCTACGGCGCCGACCTTGCATTAAAATATGAAACGCCGAAGATTTACGTCTGGGCGGTTTATTCACTCGGCTTTGTCACCAAAACATTTGAAGAACGTCCGGGTCAACTTTATACCTACAGGCCGCACTACGACCGCCGACACAACACAAATCTTGTTTTCAGCTATACTGCTGGTAATAAAAAAGAATGGGAGATTGGTGCCCGCTGGAACTTTGGCAGTGGCTTCCCATTCACTCAGGTGCAGGGCTTTTATGAATACCTGCCATTCACCGGAGGCATCAACGACGATTATATCCGTCGCAACGGCCAGCTGGGCATTATTTACGCAGAGCTCAACAAAGGTCAGTTGCCTACCTATCACCGCCTCGATTTTGACGCCAAGCGTCGTTTCTATTTCAGCGAAAACACCGAACTGGAGATCAATCTGAGCGTTACGAATGTTTACAACAGAAAGAACGTTTTCTATGTTGACCAGATCACCAATCAGGTAGTACGCCAGCTTCCGCTCATGCCCAGCCTCGGTATGACGCTGAGCTTTTGAAAAAGGACCAAAAACCGATCGATATGAAATACCCGTTTTATGTTGCCATTCTCTTGCTTTTTGTTGCAGGAGGATGCAAGCAAAGCAAAGAAACTATGAAACCACCCGTTGCCAAACAGGAACCTAAAGAACTCACCATCCACGGACAAACGCGCATCGACCCCTATTACTGGCTCAACGAGCGCGATTCGGCCGATGTGATTGCCTATCTGGAAGCCGAAAACGCTTACACCGATCAGGTGATGAAGCCCACCGAGGCCTTGCAGCAAAAACTTTTCGACGAAATGATGGGCCGCATTCAGCAAACCGATATGAGTGTTCCGGTAAAGCTCAACGGCTATGTTTATTACACCCGTTTTGAGGAAGGCAAGGAGTATCCTGTTTACTGTCGCAAAATCGACACTGAGGTCGGTGCCGAAGAGGTGATGCTCGACGGCAACAAAATGGCCGAGGGCAAAGCCTTTTTTCAGATTGGTGGCTGGCAGGTGAGCAACGACAACAATCTGCTGGCTTTCAGCGTGGACACGGTGAGCCGCCGGCAATACACACTCTACATCAAGAACCTTAAAACTGGTGAAGTTTATGCCGATGCCATTCCCAACACTTCGGGCAATATGGCATGGAGCAACGACAATAAAACCCTGTATTACAGCATCAAAGACGAAACACTGCGTTCGTATAAAATCATGAAGCATAAGCTCGGTGAATCAGCCGAGGGGGATGCGTTGGTTTTCCATGAAACCGATCCAACTTTTAATGTGTTCGTTTTCAAGACCAAATCGCGCGACTATGTGGTGATAGGCTCCGAGAGTACAGTTTCGTCGGAATACCGCTACCAGGCCGCCGCCGACCCTGACAAAGAGTTCAAGGTTATTCAGCCACGCCGCCGCGATCTGCTTTATAGCATTGATCATTACGGCGATCACTTCTATATCCGTACCAATCTGGATGCCCGTAACTTCCGGCTGATGCGCACTCCGGTGACCAAAACAGGTATCGAAAACTGGCAGGAAGTAATCCCGCACCGCGAAGATGTATTATTCGAGGATTTCGACATTTTCAAGAATTATCTGGCAGTTGTTGAACGAAAGAATGGGCTGAACAACATCAGAATTATGGGTTGGAATAATGGCGAAGACTATTATATCCAGTTCGACGAACCGGCATGGCTGGCCTATCTGAGCACGAATATGGAGTTCGATACCGACAAGCTGCGCTATAGCTATATGTCGCTCGTTACCCCCAACACGGTCTATGAATATGATATGAAAACCCGAGAACGGGAATTGCTCAAGCAGCAGGAGGTACTTGGCGGTTACAACCCCGACGAGTATGCCTCGGAGCGTTTTTTCATTCCTTCGCACGACGGAGTGATGGTTCCTGTTTCGTTGGTTTACAAAAAGTCGCTGTTCAGGCACGATGGCAGCAACCCTTTGGTGCTTTACGGTTATGGCTCATATGGCGCCAGCATGGACACTTATTTCAGCTCATCGCGCATCAGCCTGCTTGATCGGGGGTTTGTTTGGGCAATAGCGCATATCCGTGGTGGTCAGGAAATGGGCCGGCATTGGTATGAAGACGGCAAACTGCTCAAAAAGAAGAATACTTTTCTCGATTTTATCGCCGCTGGCGAGTATCTGGTCAGTAAAAAGTACACCTCATCAGCGAGGATGTTTGCCATGGGTGGCAGTGCGGGTGGCCTGCTCGTAGGTGCCGTGATGAATATGAAACCTCACCTCTGGAAAGGTGTTATTGCACAGGTGCCGTTTGTCGATGTGGTAACAACCATGCTTGATGAATCCATACCGCTAACCACCGGCGAGTACGACGAATGGGGCAACCCCAACGACCCGGTTTATTATGAATACATGCTTTCGTATTCGCCTTACGACAACGTAGAGGCCAAAGCTTATCCGGCACTTCTGGTCACAACCGGCTATCACGACAGCCAGGTACAATATTGGGAACCCGCTAAATGGGTAGCCAAACTCCGTGCTATGAAAACCGACAACAATACCCTGCTGCTAAAAACCGAGATGGAATTCGGTCACGGTGGGGCCTCAGGGCGTTTTCAGGCACTAAAAGAACAGGCCCTGGTATTCGCCTTCATGCTCAACGAACTGGGAATCAAGAATTAACCCTGACATCCTGAGGTCTGTCATGGAAAAGCATATTGATTTTGCTACGCTCGACATGGCCAAACTGAATGCCATGAACAAAGGAACGTTGATGGAGCAGCTTGGCATTGAATATCTCGAAGTGGGTGAGGGATATCTGAAAGCCCGAATGCCGGTAGATGAACGCACTTTTCAGCCCAACAGGCTATTGCACGGCGGAGCAAGCCTTGCTCTGGCCGAAACGGTGGGCAGCTTTGGCTCGGCCCTGATGGTGGACATGGAAAAATATGAGGTGCGCGGAGCGCAAATCAGCGGCAACCATCTCAGGGCAGTTCGTCAGGGCTGGGTCTATGCCGTTGCGCGTCTTATTCACCGTGGCCGCAATACCCATGTTTGGAACATCGACATCACCGACGAGCAGGACAAAATGGTGTCAACATGCCGGTTGACCAACTTCGTAATTTCGAAATAGCAACACTCGTTGGATACCATTGAGCGTATAAGCTTTTTGCTCGATCAGGAGAAACCTTTTGCCGTCTGGCGCATGCCTCATGGCGACCAGATCAATTGGATGGAAGGAGGCCTGAAAGTTTTTCAGCCGGAGCTGGATATCAATGGTTTTGTGTTACATCCCTTTGATGCCTCGTTAGATAGTCCCCTCATTATTACTGCGGAAGGTCAAGCAAGCGAGCCACTGAGTATTCCCGGCGGAGATGCTGCCACTTCTCAGTACGTGGTTGACTACGAGCAATATATTTCTCAGGTGAATCGTGCCGTAGAGGCGATAAATACCGGAAAGCTGAAAAAAATTGTGCTTTCGCGCATCATTGAGAAAACGGGGCTCAGCAACCAGCAGGCTGGACAGGCTTTTTTTGGACTGTGCCAAAGCTTACCGGATGCATTCGTGTATCTCTTTTCGGCAGGCGCTCACACCCGCTGGATGGGGGCAAGCCCTGAAACTTTGGTCAGCTTCGATGGAAACAGGGCTTTCACCATGTCGCTGGCCGGAACATTGCCTGTTGATGGTAACCTGGAATGGTCGGACAAAGAGCGTGTTGAACAACAAATAGTTACAGATTACATCGTTGAAAACCTAAAAGGAGCAGGTGCTTTGCAAGTGGTTGCAGGACAGCCTTTTGTAAGCAGAGCAGGTAAGTTGCTTCACCTTAAAACCGAGATACGCTTCCTTATTCCGGAAGGACGAAACCGCTACGGTTTTGTATTGGCTCTGCATCCCACGCCTGCGGTGTGTGGCAGTCCGAAAGACGAAGCTATACAATTGATTCGCAGTCTGGAGCAGCATCGCAGAGCCTATTACACCGGGTTTCTGGGACCATGGTCAACAAAAGGCGCTGCACATTTGTTTGTAAACCTGCGCTGCATGGCGTTTTCAATTCATCGCAGTCACATTTATGTGGGCGGAGGCATAACCGCCAAATCGGTGGCCGAACGCGAATGGGCCGAGACAAGTTGGAAAGCCGGAACACTTTCTTGGCTTTTTGACACCAAATGAGCAACTTTGCATCATGATTCATCCTAAAAGCGGGCTTTTGCAGCTTGCGGCCATGCTTACCCAACGTGGCATTCGCAAGCTTGTGGTTTCTCCTGGTTCGCGCAATGCGCCTGTTGTGAGTGTGCTTTGCAGACTTGCGGGCATGGAATGTTTTTCGGTGGTTGACGAGCGCAGCGCAGGTTTTTTTGCCCTGGGCATGGCTCAGCAAAGCGGTGAACCGGTAGCACTTAGCTGCACTTCAGGAACAGCTGTGCTCAACTATGGCCCTGCGGTAGCCGAAGCCTTTTACCAGCGCATTCCACTACTGCTGCTCACCGCTGACCGACCGCCCGAGTGGGTGGATCAGGCCGACGGGCAAACCATTAGGCAAAACCGTGTTTTCGAACTGCATGTGCGTAAAAGCGTGAGCCTGCCGGCTGAAGTGAACACCATGGATGATCTTTGGCATGCCGGACGCCTTTGCTCAGAAGCCCTCAATGCCCTGAACTGGCCGGTGGCCGGGCCGGTGCACATCAACCTCCCGTTTCGCGAACCGCTCTACAACCTGCCCGAAACGTTGCCAACAGCCCCGAAAGACATCCGGATTGCAAAAGGAGCTTTTATGCCCGACCATAGCGAGTTGGAATTTCTCGCTGAAAAGTGGAACCTAAGCCGGCGAAAAATGGTGCTCGTAGGGCAAATGATGCCTGATGAAAAAATACAACCAGCACTCGACAAGCTTGCAGACGATCCTTCGGTTGTGGTACTCACCGAAACAACATCGAATGTGCATAACCCACGTTTTGTGAGTGTTATCGACCGCAGCCTGAGCCTGATGACAGATCCCTCCGACTATTACCCTGATATGCTGATCACTATTGGAGGTCAGGTGGTTTCCAAACGCATCAAGGCATTCCTGAGGAAGGCCGAAAGTTTGCAACACTGGCATATTGATCCGGCTGAAGTGCATCCCGATACCTACCAGCATCTCAGTCTAAGCATTCCTGCACAACCTGCTGCCTTTTTACCGTTGTTAACAAATGTGGCAGTTCCCCAACAAAGCGGCTATACCGAACGTTGGCAAAAGCTCCAGCAGATGAGCCGGCAACCTCACGAACATTACCTTTCGCGCTGCGGTTTTGCAGATTTAAAGGTTTTTGAATTGATCTTCAGGAATTTACCCGAAGATTATGATATTCAGCTTTCGAACAGCACTCCTGTGCGTTATGCCCAATTGTTCGAACACCCTGAGGGTCGGCGGCAGTTTGCCAATCGCGGTACCAGCGGCATCGACGGCAATGTTTCCACAGCTGCAGGAGCTGCTTACGCCAGCCAGAAACCGACCCTGCTCATTACCGGCGACCTGGCATTTTTCTATGATACCAACGGGCTCTGGCACAAACACATATCGCCAAAACTAAGAGTCATCGTAGTGCATAATGGTGGAGGCGGCATCTTTCGTTTTATTGACGGGCCTTCCGACAGCGGCTTGCTGGAACGTTTCTTTGAGGCCTCTCACCAGACTAGTGTTGGCGGTATTGCCCAGACCTTCGGACTTGAATACTATTATGCAGATAATGAGCAAGACTTTGAAGGTCAACTTGCACAGTTTTTTGCCCCTGCCAATCGTCCTGCTATTTTTGAAGTGCGAACGCCTTCCGCCAAAAGCGCATCGATGCTTAAGTGCTATTTCAAATTCCTCACGGAAAACAGGCCCGAATACGATGTCTGATTGTAGGCCCCCATCACAAGCCGGTTAACTTCCATTTTCAGAAACCCTCTGCTTGTGCTAAATTTGCACATCCGAACCTTTTGGTACCGGCCGCGTTATTTGGACATAAAAACAAAGATATGACCCAGAAAAGAGACTGGAAAGCTATTAAAGCTTATAAGGACATCCTCTTCGAAAAGTGGAATCACATTGGCAAGATCACAATCAACCGCCCGGAGGTGCACAACGCTTTCAGGCCAACCACCGTATTCGAAATTGGGGACGCGCTGGATATTTGCCGTGAGGATCAGGATATTTATGTAATTGTGCTTACGGGTGCCGGAGATAAAGCTTTTTGCAGCGGAGGCGATCAGCAGGTGAAAGGCGATGGTGGCTATATCGACGAGCAGGGCATACCCAGGCTTAATGTACTCGAAGTACAAAAAAAAATACGGTCCATGCCTAAGCCGGTGGTAGCCATGGTGAATGGCTGGGCCGTGGGCGGAGGCCATGTGCTGCACGTGGTTTGCGACCTGACCATTGCTTCCGAAAACGCACGATTCGGACAGGTTGGTCCAAAGGTAGGCAGTTTCGATGCCGGCTTTGGCTCGTCCTATCTGGCGAGCATTGTTGGGCAGAAGAAAGCCCGCGAGATATGGTTTCTCAACCTTTTCTACAGTGCCGCCGAGGCTCTCGAAATGGGTCTGGTGAACCGCGTTGTGCCGCTCGAACAGCTTGAAGACGCTACTGTGGAGTGGTGCGAGATAATGATGAAGCGCAGCCCTATCGCCCTGCGCATGATCAAGCTTGGGCTCAACGCTGCCCTCGACGGTCAGGCCGGCTTGCAGGAGTTTGCCGGCAATGCTACATTGCTCTACTACCTCACCGAAGAAGCTCAGGAGGGCAAACGGGCTTTCCTCGAAAAGCGTGAACCTGATTTCCATCAATACCCCAAATTCCCCTGATCGCGGGATGGCAAAAGTTTCCGACTGGTTAAAAGCAGCACGTTTGCGCACTTTGCCTCTTGCCCTTGCAAGCATGGGCATGGGCGCCTTTGTTGCAGCGCGTGAGCCTGGCTTCAACCTGAATGCAGTGTTTGGAGCAGCCCTAACTACTGTTCTCCTGCAGGTGCTTTCGAACTTTGCCAACGACCTTGGCGATGCTTCCAAAGGCGCCGATAGCCGACAAAGAGTAGGGCCGGCGCGTATGGTGCAAAGCGGTGTAATAAGCCCGGGCCAAATGAAAACAGCAGTAGCCCTGATGGCTGTTGCAGCGCTTATGAGCGGATTCTGGCTGCTGTTCGGGCTTTCGCACCTCGACGACGCATCGGCATTCGGGATGTTGCTTTTAGGTATTGCCTCCATTGCTGCAGCCATAAAATACACTGTCGGAAGTCGCCCTTATGGATACCGCAGCCTCGGCGACCTCTTTGTTTTTATCTTTTTTGGCATCATCGGTGTTGCGGGCACTTATTTTTTAGTGCTCGACGGACAGTTTGACCCGGCCATCTTGCTCTTGGCCTCAGCCGTAGGGCTTCACAGCACGGCTGTGCTCAACATCAACAATATGCGCGACATGGCCACCGACCGTTTCAGTGGCAAACGCACCCTCGTAGTGTTAATGGGTTATAACAATGCGCTGCTTTACCATATTTTTCTGGTAGTTACCCCATTTATCCTCATGGCCATTTTTAACCTTGTCAGGCTCCAGGGCGTCATTGTCTGGGTGTATCTGCTAATGATTCCTTTGTTTTTAAAAGACCTCAGGGGTATACTCAACTCTCCGGGCTACAGCGATTTAGATCCCTATCTGCGCAAGCAGGCCATCAAGACTTTTCTGTTAGTGCTTGTTTACGGACTAAGCATTCAGTTCTGATGTATAGTTTTCGGGCAAAGCCCTACACCTTGCATTTTCGTTTCGGGGCCGGTACTTCCCGGGGCGTTCTTACCCAAAAGCATGGTTGGCTGATCAAACTGACAGATCCTTCATCACCCGGGAGGTCGGGAATCGGTGAGTGCAGCCTGATCCCCGGACTTAGTCCCGACCTGCCGGAGGACATCGAAAGCCTGATCCGTGTTTTTGAGAAAGAAGGTATTGAGCCTCAAATGTTTATCAATAGCCATGCCGCGCAATTTCCGGCTATGGCTTTCGCCCTCGAAATGGCCCTTGCCAGCCTCGAACGATTAGGTAGCATGAAGCTGTTCCCGTCTCGTTTTACCGAAGGCCATATGGGAATCCCGATCAATGGTTTGGTGTGGATGGGCAGCATCGAAGAGATGAAAGCGCGGATAAGAGACAAAATCGAACAAGGATACCATACGATCAAGCTCAAAGTGGGCGCTTTAAATTTTGATGATGAGCTTGCGCTGATCAGGGAAATACGAGCGCACTATAGCCCAACGGACATCAGCCTGCGCCTGGATGCCAACGGAGCATTCGGCACGGACGAAGCCCTTGAAAAACTTGAACGACTTTCGCAATTTCATATCCACTCCATTGAGCAACCCATCAGGGCAGGGCAGCCCGAAGAGATGGCCCGGATCTGCTGTCACAACCCGATACCTGTGGCATTGGATGAAGAACTTATTGCAGTGCCTGACGGCCAAATGCAAACGCTGCTCGAAAATATCCGACCGCAGTATATCATCCTAAAGCCCAGTCTTTTGGGTGGTTTGAAACGAAGCGCCCAATGGATCGACCACGCCCAAAAGCTGGATATTGGCTGGTGGGTAACCTCGGCGCTTGAGTCGAATGTAGGTCTTAGTGCCATATCCCAATGGACAGCCACGTTGAACAATCCGCTACCCCAGGGCCTCGGAACAGGTCAGCTTTACAACAATAATTTTAAAAGTCCTCTGCACATACGTGAGGCACAGCTGTGGCACGATCCCCAGATCCATTGGGAAATTCCTTTTTGAGATGAACGGCCTGATAGTTAACAATATATTGAATATCAATGGGGTTGATTGCGATCTGGACAGGCCGGATAGCCTAAGCTGGCTTGAGGCCTCTGCAGAGCCGCATTTGGCCGAACTTTCAGCATTTCTCAGACAATGGGCGGACGATGGGGAATACCTTATCCAAAAAACATCGGGCTCCACCGGAAGCCCGAAACTGTTGAAAGTGCGTCGCAGCCAGATGTTGCACAGTGCAAGGATTACCATCGAATTTTTTAGACTAGGGCAGGGGATGACGGCCCTATTGTGTATGTCGCCGGCATTTATTGGCGGGCGTATGATGGTAATCAGAGCATTGGTGGCCGGTATGAAACTCGTGGTTGTCAAGCCCGAAGAGAGTCCGCTCGTCCATCTTAATCAAAAGATTGACTTTGCCGCCATGGTGCCTTTTCAGTTTTCAAGAACAATAAAGGAAAATCCTGAAAAGTTTGCGTTTGTGGATAAGCTGATCCTGGGAGGTGGCCCTGTTTCGAAGCTGCTTGAGGATCAGGCGCAAAACATCAAAACTGAGGTCTGGCATACCTACGGCATGAGCGAAACCCTCAGTCATATTGCTTTGCGGCCCATAAATGGTCCGGGCCGATCAGTCCGTTTCAGGCTATTGCCCGGAATAAGTCTGCGCTTCGACGATCGTTCGTGCCTGGTGATTGATGCTCCCCATTTGAACGAGGAGACGCTTATAACTAATGATCTTGGTCGTATCTATCCGGATGGTACGTTCGAGATTATCGGGCGTGCCGACAATGTAATCGTTAGTGCCGGGCATAAGATCCATGTGGAAAAACTCGAACGGCAAATCGCCGCTTTTCTTGATACACCCTTCATCATCAGTTCTTTACCTGACAATGAGGCGGGTGAGGTGGTGGTATTGGTGATAGGGGAGAGCCTCAGCCCGCGAAGGCTTTTCGAATTGTGGAAGATGCTTGAATCGGCACTAGACAAAAAAGACCTTCCTCGCCGCATGATAACCATGGATCAAATTCCTCTCACCGGCTCGGGCAAACCCGACCGGCAGTCGATCCGCGAAAAGCTGGCGGCTAAACCTTGAGGCTTCAACCGTTTGCGTTTGATCCCGTTGTCCGAAGGCAGTCATTTTATCCCGCAATTTCGGGCTTTTACTATCTTTACGAATTAAAGAAAAAAACAAAATCCAAACGAAATAACGCATGAAGGTTAAATGGTTTTTTAGGCTGTCGCTGCTATTAGGCTTTTTTTCAATACAACATCCAACGGGCATTTTTGCACAGGAAGTTAGCCGCATTGAGCCGCCGTTCTGGTGGACAGGAATGGCTGAAAGCGAACTTCAGTTGCTTGTTTACGGGAAAGATATCGGCAAAACCCGTGTCAGCCTGAGCTATCCGGGTGTCGAACTGAAGGAAGTAGTAATGGTAGAAAATCCTAACTACCTCTTTATCAACCTGAACATTGGATCTCAGGCTTCGCCCGGTATTATGCAGCTGGTATTTCAGGGAAGCCGCAAACGCCCATTGGTGATCAGTTACGAACTGAAAGCCAGGACTGAGGGATCAGCACAAAGAGGAGGCTTCGACAACGCAGATGTGATATACCTGCTTATGCCCGACCGTTTTGCCAATGGTAATCCTGCCAACGACAATATGCCAGGTATGCTCGAGAAGGCTAATCGCGGCAATCCGGACGGCCGGCACGGGGGCGACCTTGCTGGCATTGTTAGCCACTTCGACTACCTTAAAAAACTTGGAGTAACCACCTTGTGGCTGAATCCCGTATTGGAAAACAATATGCCGGCATATTCCTATCATGGCTATGCAATCACCGACTTTTATAAAGTTGACCCTCGATTTGGCACCAATGAGGATTATGCCGATTTGATCCGGAAGGCTCAAGATAAAGGGCTGAAGATTGTAAAAGATGTGGTATTCAATCACTTTGGCACAAACCATTGGTGGATGAACGACCTGCCTTCGGCCGACTGGATAAACCAATGGCCGGAGTTTACGCGATCGAACTACCGGGGAGGAACACTTACCGATCCTTACGCTTCCGAATCGGATAAAAAACTCATGCTACGTGGGTGGTTCGACCGCACCATGGCCGATTTCAATCAGGATAATCCTTTTGTGTCCAACTACCTCATTCAGAACAGTATATGGTGGGTTGAATACGCTGGTCTCGACGGCATTCGTGTGGACACCTATCCCTACAGCGGCAAATCATTTATGCGTCGCTGGAAACAGCGAATCAATAAGGAATACCCAAACTTCTCGGTGGTTGGCGAAGTATGGCTCAACACCACCCCCCAGGTTGCCTACTGGATGGGCAATGCGGCCAATGCCGACGGTTTCAATTCAGAGCTCAAACACCTGTTCGATTTTCCGCTTAAGTATGCCATACGTGATGCTTTTAATGAATCAAATGGCTGGAGTTCAGGAGTCTCGCGTTTGTATGAAAGTCTGAGTCTCGATTTTCTATATGCCAACCCCATGAACATCGTTGTGTTTGCCGATAACCACGATGCCGACCGCATCTTCACCGCATTGCGCGACGATATACGGAAATTCAGGATGGCCATGGCTTTCCTGCTCACGGTGAGGGGAATACCGCAGATTTATTACGGCACCGAAATAGCCATGACCGGTTGGGAACATTCGGGTCATGGTTTCATACGCGAAGACTTTCCCGGTGGCTGGGATGGCGATGAGTCGAGTGTCAAAGACCGCAAAAGCCTCAAGGAAAATCAGCGTGAAGCGCTGGAGTTCATGCAGATGCTGCTCAACTGGCGAAAGAACAAAAAGGTGATCCACAATGGCAAAACAACGCATTACGTGCCCGAAAACGGTGTTTATGTTTATTTCAGGCACGACGACAACGAATCGGTAATGGTTGTTATCAACAATAACGAAGAAAGCCGGACTTTCACCACCGAGCGCTTTGCCGAAAACCTGACTGGTTATCAAACCGGTACTGATGTGTTGCACCGCACCTATTTCGATCAGCTGCGTACAATTTCCATCCCGGCCATGTCGGCCCGCATCATCGAACTGAAACGATAACTGTATAAAATTCTCTCAATGCCCAGTCGCCTGAAATATTGGTTCGAGCTCTTCACGGCCGGACTGTTTATTCTGATTAAGAATGCTCATGCACAGGAAGTTACAGTAGTTCCTGAAATCCCGCGCATGACCGATCGGATTACCATTACCTACGATGCCTCGCGGGGTAATGCAGCCTTGAAAGGATATGATGGAACGGTCTATTTCCATGCAGGTCTCATAACCGCCCAAAGCCGCGACGAGCGCGACTGGAAATTTGTTGTTGGTAACTGGGGCCAGCAGGACGAACGGGTGGTAATGCGAAAGGTAAAAGCCGACGTTTATGAAGTGAGCTTTATTCCCCTTGAGTTCTTCAATGCAGAAAAGGACCTGAAAGTACTGCAGATTGCGCTGGTTTTCAGAAATGCCGACGGCTCTGTTGTTGGAAAAACCAAAGAAGAAACGGATATCTACATTCCTCTCGAAGGTTATAAGCCGACCATAGCCAAACCCGCCGAATATTTATTCAACGATCTGGGTTATGTGGGATATATAAAAACCGACACATCGCTCATCATCAATACATTGAACGGCGATGTGGTGATCAGACCTTTCAGCAACCAGATCGTTCAAACCAGCTGGCATCCGGCCGGATTTAAGGGTTTCGAAAAGTCCCATGCCGTAATTGCCCGACCTGAATATGTTACCGCAATGGTAGCCGAATCGGACAATGCACTTATTTACGATTTACCTCAGGTTCAGGTGCTGATCAGCAAAAAGCCCCTGCGAATAAGTTATTTCAAGGACGGGAAACCGATTTTGCAGGACGAACGGGGTTTGTTCGCCCGTACTGATGGGTCGGGCATGCGTTTCAGGCTCGATGATGAAGAGAAACTTTATGGTTCGGGATTCAGGGCCAGCGGCATCAACCTGCGGGGTCGTAAACTTGGACTTTATAACCGGCCTGACTACAATTACCAGTTCGGAGCGGATAACCTCAACTATCAGGTGCCATTACTGGTCTCGTCCAAAAAATATATGCTCTTTGTGGACAACCCCCACAAAGCCTGGTTCGATGTGGACTCGAAAAACGACGGAGTGCTCGAGTTTGGCGCAGCAGGTGGACCGATGAACTATTATCTCATCGTTGCAAAGGACTATCCTTCGCTCATGCAGCGCTATTCCGGCCTCACAGGCACCCAGCCCATGCTTCCCCGTTGGGCTTTTGGCAATCTGCAGTCGCGCATGGCCTACCGTACACAGGCCGAAACCGACAGCATCGTAAGGCTGATGATTGAAAAGGACTTTCCGATTGATGCAGTAATCATCGATTTCTACTGGTTCGGCGACAGTATTCTGGGTCATCTGGGCCGTCTCGACTGGTGGAAATCTTCGTGGCCAGATCCTGAAAAAATGATTGCCGATTTTAAAAGTAAAGGCGTCAAAACAATCCTCATATCTGAGCCTTACATTATCGATAGCCTCAAAAACTGGAAAGAAGCCGACAGGCTTGGCATCCTTGTGCGCGACAGCCTAGGCAGGTCGTATCGCGACAAACAGTTCTATTTCGGCACCGGCTCGCTCATTGATATTTTCAAACCTGAGGCTCAGCAGTGGCTCTGGAAGCAGTATCGCAGGCAGTTCGATCAGGGCGTGGCTGGCTTGTGGGGCGATCTGGGCGAACCCGAAAGCCACCCTTCCGATATCGTCCACGTTTGGGGCAAAGCCGACGAGGTGCACAATATCTACGGGCACTACTGGACTAAGGCTATCTGGGACAACTTCCGCCGCGATTTTCCCGACCGGAGATTATTTTTCTTAGCCCGAAGTGGCTTTGCAGGCACACAGCGCTATGGTATTGTGCCCTGGAGCGGCGATGTTAGCCGAAGCTGGGGCGGCCTCAAGGCACAATTGCCCGCCATGCTCAATATGAGCCTTTCCGGATTACCCTACATGCATTCCGATGCCGGCGGATTTGCCACGGGCACAAAGGATGATGAGCTTTATACCCGCTGGTTGCAATTTTCGTCTTTTACGCCCATTCTCAGGCCACATGGTTCAACCATCCCTTCCGAGCCGGTTTATTTCAGCCAAAAAACCCAAAACATTGTAAGGCGTTTCATGAAGCTTCGCAACGAGCTGCACCCATACATTTACACCGCTGCCTGGAAAAACAGCCTCAGCGGAATACCAATCACCAGGCCGTTGTTTTTTCATCATCCTGAAGATGAGCGCTTTGCTTCGTATTTCGATGCATACTATTTTGGCGATGATATCCTCGTTGCCCCTATCACCGAGCCCGGGGTGAAAACAACAATGGTGGAGCTTCCTTCAGGCGTTTGGCACCACTTCTGGACAGGGCAACGTGTAAACGGTGGCCGACGCGTACAGGTGCAAACCGGTGAGGAAACCATACCCGTTTTTGTGAAAGCCGGCAGCATTATCCCACGCGTGGAACCATTCAACACCACCGACCATTACAGCTCGCGAAGGCTTTATCTGCATGCTTATCTACCAGGATCAGGACTTCCTTTTAGCGGGCTGATGTTCGAAGACGACGGAGTTAGCTTCGGTGCCTATGAGTCAGGGGCTTACGAATTGCTGAAGTTCGAAGGCCAGCAAGGCGTAGCGCAGCTAAGCCTCAGGCTTTCTCGCGAAGGCCAGGGCTGGGCAGGCATGCCCGAGTCGAGGCTTGTGGACCTCATTTTATATGGCCAGAATAAAACCATTCGCGAAGTGCGCTTTGGTGAAATTGAATTGCGAAAACTCGATCGCAGGCAGCAGGCGCAATCTGCTCCAGGTTTCTGGCAGGATGAGGAAGGACTCTGGCATATCAGATTTATCTGGTTTGGTGACGACAACGTATTGAATATTAAATAATTAAAATAACCAAAACGCTTAACAATGAAAAGAAACATGCTGCAGGCTGTCGCTTTTTTGCTTACTGTAATTGTACTCGGCATTTCGTTCTGGTCGTGCAAGGGCACAAAAACCACTGCCGAAGCCAAACCAAAACCATTCTCACAGGTTGTTACACCCGAGTGGGCCAAAAACGCCGTGATTTACGAAGTGAATACCCGACAGTACACTCCCGAAGGCACTTTCAAGGCCTTTGCCAATCATTTGCCACGGCTAAAGGAGCTTGGTGTGGATATTTTATGGTTTATGCCCATCCACCCCATAGGTGTCGAAAACCGAAAAGGTAGTCTTGGCAGCTATTACTCGGTCAAAGACTACAAAGGCGTAAATCCTGAGTTTGGTACTTTTGAAGATTTCAGGCTTTTGGTCGAAGAGGCGCATAAGCTTGGTTTCAAGGTAATTCTCGACTGGGTTGCCAACCATACAGCCCACGATCATCCATGGACACTGGAACACCCGGAATGGTATAACCGGGATGAAAACGGACAAATCCTTTCGCCTTTCGACTGGACCGATGTGGCCGACCTAAACTACGACGACAACCCAGCGTTGTGGGATGCCATGATCGATGCGCTCAAGTTTTGGGTAGCGGAAGCAAATATCGATGGTTACCGCTGCGATGTGGCTGGTATGGTACCCACGGCTTTCTGGGAAAAGGCACGTACCGAGCTCGATGCCATCAAGCCGGTGTTTATGCTTGCGGAAGACGAGGGCCAGCGCGATTTGATGATCAAAGCCTTCGATGCCAACTATGCATGGGAATTTCATCACATCATGAACAAGATTGCCAAAGGCGAAAAAACGGCCGAAGATGTCTGGACCTACTTTGCAAAAGAGGACACACTTTTTGCTCCCACAAGCTATCGGATGATGTTTACCTCCAACCACGACGAAAATTCATGGAACGGCACCGAATTCGAACGTATGGGCGAGGGAGCCAAAACTTTTGCTGTAATGACCTACACCATACCCGGCTTTCCGTTGATTTACAACGGTCAGGAGGTGGGACTTGACCACCGGTTGTTGTTTTTCGAAAAAGACCTTATCGATTGGAGCAAGGGATCAGAATACACATCGTTTTACGCCAATCTTAACCGCATCAAAAAGGAAAACGAGGCGCTGTGGAATGCTGCCAATGGCGGTTCGTTCGAGAAGCTCGAGAGCAGCAAACCCAAAGAAGTGCTTTCATTCGTGCGTCAGAAGGGCGACAACCGTATTGTGGTGCTGTTGAACCTCACCCCACAGGAACAAGTATTTATACTCTCGGATAAGAACTTCTCTGGCACTTTCACCGACCTGCTTAGCGGCGAACAACGCGACATTGCAGCCGGACAGGAGATTGTGCTGCCTGCATGGGGATGCTGGGTGATGAAGTAAACCAAAGTTTGAAATAAACTAATAAACACCGGTCTCAGCTCTGAGGCTGGTGTTTTTTTTTCGAGGGTATGCAAAAACCGGAAGTATAACCAATCAGATCAGGTCATTACGCGTGATCAATGACTGTATGCTTTCCAGATGACAACGTAAACGATGTAATTCATGCATAATCAAATTCCTACATCCCCCAGGTTTCGCGGTCGAGGCTGCGGTAGTTGATGGCCTCGGCAAGGTGTTCGGAGCGTATGCTGCCGCTCTGATCAAGGTCGGCAATGGTGCGTGCCACTTTCAGGATGCGGTCGTAGGCTCGGGCCGAAAGGCTCAGGCGCTCCATGGCATTCTTAAGCAGACTACGGCCGGTGTCGTCAATATCGCAATACTGGCTCAGCATCTTGCTGGACATCTGGGCGTTGGCAAAAACTTTTGGATGTCCTTTGAAACGTTCTTCCTGTAATTTTCGGGCATGCATTACCCTTTCGCGAATGATACTGCTGGGTTCGCCCGTGCTGCGGTTGGCCAGGTCTTTAAAAGGAACTGGAACCACCTCCACGTGCAGGTCAATTCGGTCCATGAGCGGGCCGGAAATTTTGTTGAGGTATTTCTGCACCTGTCCGGGAGCGCAAACACATTCCTGATCGGGGTGGTTGTAGTAGCCACAAGGACAGGGGTTCATGGCTGCAATGAGCATAAAGCTTGCCGGGAAATCGACCGAAAGTCGCGCTCTTGAAATGGTTACGATGCGATCTTCCATGGGCTGGCGCATCACTTCGAGTACTGAGCGTTTGAATTCGGGTAATTCGTCGAGGAAAAGCACGCCATGGTGGGCCAATGATATTTCGCCCGGTTGTGGGTAGGTGCCTCCTCCCACAAGGCCTGCATCCGAAATGGTGTGGTGGGGCGAACGGAATGGCCTCACGCGCACGAGGGCATTGTTGCGGCCGAGGAGCCCGGCCACTGAATGTATCTTGGTGGTTTCGAGCGACTCTTCTAGGGTGAGCGGCGGAAGGATAGAGGGCAAACGCTTGGCCAGCATGGTTTTGCCCGAACCTGGAGGGCCGATGAGTATGGCATTATGTCCGCCCGCAGCAGCTATTTCCAGTGCGCGTTTGATGTTTTCCTGCCCTTTGACATCGGCAAAATCAAACTCATAATTGTTGATACTTTGATTGAAGTCCTCGTCAATGCCGGGTTTTTGCCGTTCCAGCAGCAGCTCGTTGTTCAGAAAACCCACTACCTGATCGATGCTCTCGGCGCCATAAACTTCCAGCTCGTCAACGATGGCAGCTTCGGCGGCATTTTCGCGAGGAACGATCATCCCCCTGAAACCCTCCTGCAGTGCTTTGATGGCTATGGGCAGGGCGCCTTTCACAGGATTGAGGCCGCCATCGAGCGAGAGCTCTCCCATAATAATGTACTGGTCAAGCATTTCGGTATTAATCTGCCCCGAGGCGGCCATAATGCCAATGGCGATGGGCAGATCGTAGGCCGAACCCTCCTTGCGAATGTCCGCCGGCGCCATGTTGATAACCACCTTTTGCTTTGGGTACTTATAGCCTTTATTGTTGAGGGCGGCTTCTATGCGTTGCTGACTTTCCTTTACGGCGCTGTCGGGCAAACCAACAAGGAAAAACTGTATGCCTTTGTCGATGTTTACCTCTATGGTGATGGTAATGGCTTCGATGCCAAATAGCGCGCTTCCGAATGTTTTAACGAGCATGGAACTGATTGTTGGTCATAGGCTGACCAAAGGTAGCAAACAGTTGCAGGATAAACAAAAATACTGCGACCCCTAATTCCAGAGTGTGCCATCAAATCCAAGCACAATACCTATCCAAAGCGCAGCAAGAAAAAGCAACAAACTGATTGCAAAAACGGTAATCTTGCCTAAACCGGAGGTTGGGCTGAGGTAATTTCGCAGATAGAAAGCCAGCATTCCGGCGGCTGCAGCCAATGGCGTGATAATAAGTGGTTTGAGCATCCACCATTCGCCCCATTCCGGCTTAAATTCGTCAGCTGAAAAAATCAACAAGGTGGTGATGAGCAAGCCAATGGCCCAGCCAGATATCAAATGCCTGAAAAGGCTTTTTGGAGAAATACTTTTTGTGGTTGCTAATATTTTCATCATGCTATCATTGTCATTACGGTAAGGGTTACAATAACGCCAGTCCATTGATTATTTTCGTTTAGAGCGTTTAATCCAGATCGGAATTTTCGGTCAGGCAGGTTTTTCGAGCATCCATGCTGTAAAACCGTGAACGCCCTGTTAATTATTATTCTATCGCCTTGGTTTATAGCGCGATGCGGCAAGAATGGTCTGAGCATCGCCGGCTTCAAGCACTTCAGCGAGGCTTTTTCCGGAATTCTGCATGGCATAGCTGCGCATGATTTGCCAGCCCACCCACTCGCCAATGCGTGCAGGTGCGTCGTAGGAGAAATCGGCAGTGAAAGGCCCGTCGGCGAACAATTTGCGAAAAGCAAACGGATCGCTGCTGTAAAGCATGCCTTCGCTAACCAGAGCTGTCCAGATTTCGGCTTCATGCTCACGGAGCCAGTTCATTTTCGCTTGGTCAATACCGAAAAGGACATAATCGGGCGTTCCCGTCAAAATGGCTTCCATAAAAAGGTACTTTTTTCCCGATGCGATCATTTCGTCCAGCACTCTGGTCCGAAGCACCCGATCTTCCACATGAGCTTCATACATGGCCGCCCATACAGCGCTGCCCAGGTGGGCAGGTGTCATGCGGGCCGTCATATAGCGAGGTATTCCCAGACGGGCATAGGCTGGTTCATCAGATCCCAGAAAGCAATCGAGTGCAATAAGCACTTCGTTATGCCCGACCATAACGGGCTGCTCCACCTGTACATTGGACACGAAGGTGTAAATAACGGGAAGCGGAACATAAGGATAAAAGTGAATAAACCTCCTGAACGAAGTATTGATCATTTTCATCCAGTCCTCTTTCTGAGCAAATACCCGAAGGGTTTTATTGAAAAGACTCCGGGTCAGGGTGTCTCCCACAAAACGGCGGAGCTTATTTGTACTTGCTGTATCGTCGAGGTTGGCATCCAAAAAAGGAAGAAAATCGCTTTGAATTTTCCTCAGGTGGGCCTCAAAGTTTTTAGTGTCGGCATCGAACAGCGCCTTTCCATAATCCCTGTACTGAAGATTGATTTCCTGCAGTTGACGCTCGTCAACAAAAAACAATTGCTTCTTCCGCTGGCAAGCGTTGCCCGCGAAAGAAGCAATGAACAAAAAGATGATAAAATAACGATTGATAATCAGCATTATAAACTATAAGATCTTCCAGCCGATACTCACTTCGAATGCCTGACTGCGTGAATCGAACTGCACTGGATTTCCGCCGATATTTACAGTGCCAATGATGTTGTTCAGACCCATCGAGTATTTTACATCAACGGCAAACATTAAGATATCGAGGCCTGCTCCAAGTTTTAGGCCCCATTGGACGTCTTTGATGTCGCTTTCCTTGATCGGGTTGGTAAACGAAGAGCCTTGATTCGTCTGTATTTGTTTATTGACAACAAAACTAGCAGACGGCCCACCAAATACTCTTAGATTCAGTACTTCGAGATCAATTAATTTTACGCCAAGTTGCAGGGGAATCTCAATTCCCGAGAGGGTTATTTCCTGTTCAACGGGAAGGGGCGAACTCAGGCTAACCGGTTTAAAAACCGTTCCTTTGGTATACCAGATAATTTCGGGCTGAATGTGAACTTTATCACCAAAACGGGCGAAGGCTCCAAACAGCAGATTATTTCGGAAACCATTCTCAATGGAGTCCTGATTTACGGTGAGGGTGGAAGCGGTGAAGCCAACCTTTGGTCCAAGGTCGAATTGGGCATTTGCAAGCTGAAAGGCTGCCAGAAGCGCTAAAGTGAATATGATTCTCTTCATTATTGTGGTTTTTGGGTTAACGCATTAGGTTTTCGGACAGAATAACGTGTAAAAATAATTATTATGATGAGCGGTATTAACAAAGAGATAATGGTCAGCATAAAAGACGTTTCTGTATTTCAATTGGTTGTATAGAGAAGCTATGCCTGATCTGCAAAATGATGAAAATTCTGTTTTCAGTTTAAAAAATCGTTGTATCTTTGCAGCGGTGGCTGTAGCTCAGCTGGTTAGAGCATCAGATTGTGGTTCTGAGGGTCGTGGGTTCGAGTCCCATTAGCCACCCAAATCCCGGCGAAGTCCGGGTTTTTTTATTTTTTGACCTATGAAAGTGCCTTCCAACAGGGTTGTCGACATGCTTGCCTATTATAAAAGGCAACTCGAAACGCTTTACGAAAGTCGCGAGGCAACCAACATCGTTTGGACTATCATTGAGCATTTTCTAGGTTTCAACCGTCTTAAGCTTGCGCTTTCACCAGATCTGCGCGTATCGGAATCGGAAATGCTGGAGGTCCATTTTGCGGTAAAAGAGGTGCTTTATGGAATGCCGGTTCAATATGTTACCGGCATTGACTGGTTCGATGGCAGGGATTTTCTGGTAAACAAAGATGTGCTTATTCCCCGGCCGGAAACTGAGGGGCTGCTGACCTTAGCGGCTGGGTTTCTGATCGATCGTCCAAACGCCGATGTGCTTGATGCCTGCACAGGTTCGGGATGCCTGGCAGTTAGCCTGAAGCTGCGCCATCCGGCTTCCAAGATCTGGGCAACCGACATTTCAGTAGAAGCACTCAATATTGCTGCGGCTAACGCAAAGAAGTTCGGGGTGCAGATCAATTTTCAACAGGAAGATATACTCTCAAATACGTTTGAAGTGCCTGATTCGCTGGATCTGATCGTTTCCAATCCTCCATATGTACCATTGGCTGAAAAGCCAACGCTTGCCAAACACGTGCTTGCCGAACCTTCACATGCACTTTTTGTGCCCAACGATAATCCGCTGATTTTTTATCACGCTTTAGCCAAAAGAGCGGCAAATCAACTACTTCCGGGTGGCATGATTGCTGTGGAGTGTCATGCCAATTTTACGCGGGAGATTGCCGGGATATTCTCATGTTTTGGGTTATCGAACACAGAGGTGTTGGAAGACCTTCATGGCCGGTTGCGCTTTGTGCGGGCATACAAGAATGCTTGAGATTAAGCAGCTTATCGAGGAGGGAATTATTTCGCGTTAAATACCGAAATATCGAATGATTTAGTTGGTGTTGGCATTGCACCTTTTCGGTATTAACTTTACTGCATTAACCAATTGAAGTTTCCAGAATTTAATATTTTTTCAGATTTGGAAAAAATTCTAAGATTAGGATTTCTGCAATTGAAGTAAAAAACATAAATCATTAAATATCAAGTTGATTTAGTTTAGGCATTTAATTTGAAAATAATCAACCAAAACAAGAGCGTTATGAAAAAGATACTTCTGCTATTACTAATTGGAACTGTACTTTTTGGAGTTTCGTGCCGAAAGGTTACCGGCCCGGACGATAGTGCCAAAACCAATATGGAGCGCCTTGCCGTGCCACCTGCATTCAATTGGCAAACTACCAAGAATGCTAGGTTTGCGGTAACTGCGCTCGATAATCTCGGGCAACCCATAAGTGGAGCCAAGTTTGAAGTATATACCGATGATCCGGCTGAAAACGGTACATTAATTACAAGTGGTGTTACAGGACAGGATGGTAAATATGTTGTTGATTATCAGGTTCCTGCCTATTATACCAGTTTGTACATCAAGACAGACTATGTAGGATTGGTCAGCGGCAGATATGTCGATCTTGGACCAAACGGTTTTGATGTGGTTTATGGGGGCATTTCCTCAAACATTCAGATGAAGGATGTGCTGATACCAAAAGCCACCAACGCAGTGTACAAGTTTTTGGGCGCTTATAACTCACAGGGTGTTCCGGCCTACCTTGAGCCGCAAAACGATCCCATTTCAGCTTCTTTTCTGGATGACGTGAACAACACGCTTCCCGAACGCGTGCGTTTGGATGTTTCTCATCCGGAGTATTTTCTTCCGCAATACGATCACAACATCAATCTGGTTGAAACCTGCGACGTTTGGGTGACCTTTGTCACCGAAGGGGCGGGCTATCTGAACGTATTGGGTTTTTACACATATCCGACAAATAATCCGCCAGCTACGCCGGCTGCGATCGACACCATCAAGATTATTTTCCCTAATGTGTCACTGCAAGGGAGCGGCGGAGGACTAAAGCCTGGAAATAAAGTAAAATTAGGAAGGTTTAACGCCGGAACTACCATAGCTTTTGCACTGATCGCCGACGGATGGAAAAACGGCCAGGTAACCGATGGACGGTGGACGGTTTATTCCACAAAACGTCTCAATGGCCCCGAAACCTCATCGCTCTCGCAGCATACCGTTTTGCTCCGCGACCCGGGCCGTCAGTTGTTTCTGCTAGGTATTGAGGATATTAAGCGCAATCAAAGCGGCAGCGACCACGACTTTAACGATGCTGTCTTTTACGTTACCGCCAATCCAGTACAATCCATCGATCCCAGCAAATTGCCCATAGTTGACTATACCGGACAAGATACTGATGGCGATGGCATACCTAATCAGTTTGACGATTATCCCGACGATCCAAACAAGGCCTTCAATAATTATTTCTTCACGAAAGGCAATTTTGGAACCCTTGCTTTCGAGGACCTGTGGCCCTATCGGGGTGATTACGATTTCAATGATGCGGTAATCGACTACAACTTCAACCAGATAACAAATGGAGGTAATCAGGTTGTCGAAATTGAAGGCACATTTATACTCAGGGCTCACGGAGCATTTTACCGAAATGGTTTTGGTATCGAACTTCCCGTTTCATCATCAACAGTAAAGTCGGTCAGCGGTACAAGGCTGAGCAGCAATTACATCCAGTTGAATTCGAATGGAACAGAGGCCAATCAGCCTAATGCAGTGATTATCATGTGGGACGATTCGTACAACATTCTCCCTCCGGTGGGCACTAGTATAGGCGCCAATACCACTCCAGATGTGCCTTTCATCGTTCCCGATACCCTTTTTGTGCGTATTATGTTCAATCAGCCGGTGCCACTTAGTCAGCTTGGTATCGCCCCATTCAATCCGTTTATCATTGTAAACAAGCAGCGTGGCGTGGAGGTTCATCTTCCCGATAAAGCACCCACTGCCCTTGCTGACCCAAAACTGCTTGGCAGCGGTCACGACAACAGTATTCCATCGCAAGGCAGGTATTACAAGACCAGCAACAATCTGCCCTGGGCAATCAACATTGTTGAGCGCTTCGAATACCCCATCGAGAAAACCGAAGTGATTGATGCGCACCTGAAGTTTGGCGAATGGGCCGAAAGCGGCGGCGCCAGTTTCAACGACTGGTACAAAAACAGACCGGGTTACCGAAACGATGCTAAAATTTACAAGCCCACGTCAAGGTAATCACAATCTATAAAAATAATATCGCCGGTCTGGATGCATCGAGCTTTCCCCAGACCGGCGTTTTTATTGATGCATCGTTCAAAGATCGGCTCTTCCTGCCGAAGAAGAACTTTCACTTGCAATAGACTCTTTTATCAGAAGCCTTTTAAAGGCTTAATTGCCAACGTTTTTCCTCATTTCGTGGTAAGTCACAAAATCTCGCTGGGCCTTGTAAAGGTTGACAATAAACAGCAGAAGGTTTTTCGATTCCTGCAGTATATTCATGAAAAGCAGGCTATTGCGTGTTGAGGAAGCGTTCTTCTTGAGACGGCGAACTTCATTCTTTCGGAACAGGTCGATCATTCCCAGAATTTTTTGCTGCTCCGAAATGATAAATTCCTGATTGTTAAAGTTTTTCTCGGCGATATCGGTGCTCACATGTGTCATCAGTTTGCCCATATGCTGACTAAGCAGTTTGAGCTCGCCGGTTTGTGGCTGAGTAAAAGGCTTGTGGTTGTTGTCCACATGGTCGTGGGCAGGTTGGACAATAAAGTTAAGGGCATGGATTATTTCGCGCAGATAATCCAGCGCCTGAACGTAGTAATGCCCTGCTTCGGACGCGTCTTCCCGAAGCTTCGAAATAATAATCGGAACATTATTCTTTCGCTCCTTGGCTTTAGCAGAGAGTTTTTCGACTTTCTTTTTGGTTTTTTTCAGCGAGCGGATATCCTCCTCCGAAACGGCATCGATGCATCGTTTGTATTCGAGCTGCGTTTGCGACAAAATCTCGGTGATATTGCCGGTGCAGGTGTCGAGAATATTCTCGTTATTGATTTCCATGACTTCACGGCGTGCCGATTCTTCGCGCTCTTCTTTGCGGTGATGCAGCACATGGGTACGATATACCAGAAACACGGCCAACACGATCATCGCGAAAATGGACACATATCCCCCGTAGAAGAAAATGATTGCAAGCGTGAAAGAAAGCAGAAAGGCAGATAAAGCCGTAATGAACCATCCCCCAATCACTGAGAATACTCCTGTGATTCGGTACACTGCACTTTCGCGATCCCAGGCACCATCGGATAAGCTTGTACCCATTGCCACCATAAAAGTCACATAAGTGGTTGAAAGAGGCAGCTTGAGTGAAGTACCAAAAGCAATCAGCCCCGAGGCTACTACCAGATTGATGGCAGCCCTGAGCATATCAAATGCAGGGACATCTGTGTCGTTTTTGTCGTGTGGGGGTTGAACAAATTGCTTTGATAATGAGCTTTTTAACTTTTCTGGGACAAACCTTGAAAGATTCTCCGAGACATTTAAGGAAAGTCTGACAACTGCACGCGACAACGGTGTGCTGCCAAAACGCTCCTGACCTTCATCCTGCCGGCTAAGGTCGACCGAGGTTTTGATAACTGATCTCGCTTTCCGTGAAGTGTAGAGTGTGATGACCATAATGACACCTGCCGCCAGAAGAAACACTATCGGTGTTTTTATAGCCTCACGTAAAGAACCCATTGGGAAAAGATTTGGGTCGATGCCGGGATTATTAACGAATGCTTTGTAAGATTCGTAGCCGGCAAGCGGAACGCCGATAAAGTTAACGAGGTCGTTGCCGGCAAAAGCCATTGCAAGCGCAAATGTGCCGGTGAGCACAATGATTTTAAGAATGTTGACTTTAAATAGTGAGTGGAGGATCTGAAAAATGATACTAAAGCCAACAAAGCTTGAAAGAAGAATCGTACCGCCGTGGGTCGTAATCCACTGGTAAGCTTCCGGTGTCATGAAAGCGGCATCTTTGGCGCCTTTGATAAGAATAAAATATACGATAGAGGTAATTGCAAATCCGCCAAAAACTCCGCCAAGGTATTTAAGCCGTCTCTCATAGCGGAAAGAGAACAAAGCGCGAGTAAGATATTGAATTAGAGCGCCGAAGGTGAAGGCAATAACAACCGAAATCAAAATGCCGGAAATAATGGCCAGCGCACGGCTGCTGTTGATGTATTCGCTGAGGGTGTGGCCGCTGTCGGAAGCAGTGATTTTCATGAGCGAGATGGCTACCGAGGCGCCAAGAAGCTCGAAAATAATTGAAACCGTGGTTGAAGTAGGTAGTCCAAGTGTGTTGAAAGTGTCGAGGAGTATGACATCAGCAATCATTACCGCCAGGAAAATGAGCATAATATCAGAGAAGTTGAACATCTCGGGATTAAATACCCCTGATCTGGCAATCTCCATCATACCGCCCGAAAATGTTGCGCCCACCAGCACACCCAGCGCCGCTACTGCCATTACCACTTTGAAGGAACCTGCCCTTGCGCCAATGGCTGAATTCAGGAAATTGACGGCGTCGTTGCTCACCCCTACAACAAGGTCCGAAACGGCCAGAATGAAAAGAACTATTACAAAAATCAGATAAATCGTTTCCACAAATCTGTGATTTCAGTTAGGAGCACAATATTACAATTTTGGGATCATTGCGGCGCTTTATTTAGGATTAATATATCGCTATTTTACGCTTAAAACCGTTGCGGAAGGTCAGGCATTTTGTAAGAAAGCGCTTTGCTGAAGTTTTTCTAGCGCGTGAGTGGGTTGGCGAAAAGCCATAGGCCGAAATAAGAATGATTGCTAACTAGTTGGTATTCAAAGATGTTGGCTAACTTGGGTGTTTGCTTCGACTTTAGTCAGTAAGGCCTGATACTCAGGATGGTATATGAATATCAGTGTTCCCTTTGCAGTGGCCTTGACAAAAGGTTCTACCATTTCAGTTGGCAGGGCAGGGCATCCGTGGCTGCGTCCCAGCCGGCCGTATTGCCTAACAAACTGCTCAGAAACATAATCGGCGCCGTGTACCACTATGGCACGATCGAGTGCATTATTGTTAATTCCGGGTTCGAGGCCAATCAACCGAAGCGATAAGCCGTGTTTTCCTTTATAGGGTGTATCGGTAAGAAAAAAGCCGAGGCTGCTTTGGTGCGAATTGGGTTGGTTGGAAAAAGACACTGCCATGTTTTCCCCTGTTCCTTGTCCGTGGGCCACCAAACTGTTGAACAGCAGCGCTCCGGTTTTGGGATCAAATGTCCAAAGCCTTTTCTCCGTCGAGGGGCGGCTGAAGTCGATGAGGGTAACCAACTGATGACTGGCAAGGTCAGAGAAAAGCGGGAAACGGTCATTGAAAACTTCCCGTAGCTCGGCACTAATACCTGCATCAGGAAATCGGACGGCCAGCGAGGTGCGAGGGTCGGGTAAATTTTGGATGTCATCCAAAGGCAGGTGCCACCAGCCTGTGGCAAGTATGAAAAATGCAATTAAAAACGACCTGACAATCTTTTTCCTCATAAAACAGTCCTGCATGCAAATATGGTATTTCTAGTCGGAGAGCGGAGGTAAAGAAGCCGACTTTTTTTGTTGCAGACCGGCAAAAACTTCGGCATCGCGGTTGTAGATGTCGGTTCGGTAATAAACATTGCCCGCGCGGTCGGCCCATGCTGTCAGATAATAGAGGTAAACCCCCGGTTGCGAACGCAGCACGACTGTGCGCGGACTGTTGTTGTTCATGGCCTGACGTATGCGCTCGTCAGTCCATTCGGGCATATCCTCGAGCAGTAGTCTGGCAAGTTCAAACGGTTTTTCTACCCTGATACATCCGGAGCTGAAGGTGCGTTCATCGCGGGCAAAAAGTTCCCTCGACGGGGTGTCGTGGAGATAAACGTCGTATTTGTTCGGAAACATGAATTTCACTTTGCCGAGAGCGTTTTGCGGTCCGGGTGCCTGACGAATAGTGTAGCGCATTCCGTCGCGTCGCCAGTTGATCGTTGCCGGATCTACCTGCTGCCCGCGTGCATTGAGCACAACCATATTCTTTTCTTTCAGGTAGTTGACGTTTCGCGCTGTGGCAGGGATCACGTCTGCTTTTTGAATTCCTGGAGGGACTGTCCAGGTCGGGCTGAAAACCAGGTAGGTGATTCGGGCGTTGAACACCGGCGTTTCGCGGTAGTCCTTGCCTACAATGGTTTTCATCTCCAGCAGGGTATCATAAACTTCCATCACACGCAGGGTAAAATCGGCAATGTTGACCAGCACAAATCGTCTTTCGAGCGAGTCGGGCAGCCAGCGCAGGCGCTCCATATTCACATACAGGCTTTGCAGCCTTTCGTTCAGCGTTGTATTAATGGCGTTCAGGGTAAGCCTTCCGATAACAGCATCAGCTTGATATCCAAACTTTTGCTGTAGCCTGCGTACTGCCTCGGCAGTTCGTCCATCGTAAATTTCGGATGCCGCCAGGCTGTCAGGTTCGTACACCTCCCAAAGTTGTAAATGCCTGCGAAGAAGAGGGAGCAATTCCGATTTCTCGCCAGGTTTAATCGAAGCTTGTCGCCCACTGATTTTTATTTTTGGCAAATCCTGCATCTGGCTGATTTTGGCAGCTTCGGCCACCATTGCCTGATAGCCGGGATGCGGCGGATAGAACTGTTGCATCAGCTCATTGATATCGCTGCCCGTGAAATGTGCGAGCCGCTGATCGAGCATCAACTCGGGCTTGTTGCGCTGAATTCCCCACTGGCTGGTTAGTTCTTCAGGGTCCACCTTGCCGTTGTAGATATGCGAAGCGATCATAAACCATGCATCTGTGAGCAGCAGGTCGAGCCGTGCCAGCAAAACAGGATCGAAGCGTGCGGAGCTGTCATTCAGGATGTTATCAAACAGTTCCTTTGTTTTCTCAAAGTGATAATCTTCCGCCTGTAAACCGTGATAACGTGTGCTTCCGATATACGCTATCATGCTCCGGGCTTTTTCAAGACTATCGGGATGGGCAAACCAATATGGCGCAAAAGCCCGTCCAGTGTAGAATCTGGGCAACAGGACAGAACTAAATAACGACCTTTCCTCTACGGAGTATCTTTGACCGGGTAGTCTGTTTTCGAGCACATTGCGTATTTGGTCGGCGGCATCGCCGAGGGTAAGCTCAAACTGCTGATACCTCACCATGGCCAGGCTGTCTTCGATGCTCATCCGGGGCTGGGGAATCGTGGCTTTTTTTGGCTGAAAAAATTCGCACGAATGAAATAGCAATAGTGCTGTGATGATATAGCTTAGCTGTAATATAAATTGTTTCATCTGATGGTGGCTGCAGGGGTCGAAAATAATAAAACCTGCCATCGGGTCAGGCAGGTTCTATTAAGGAGGTGTCAGCTTATCTTAGGCGTCAATCTTGGCGTATTTGGCATTGGCTTCAATGAACTCGCGCCGAGGGGCTACCTCGTCGCCCATGAGCATCGAGAACACATGGTCGGCTTCAAGACCATTTTCGATGGTCACCTGACGCAGGGTTCTTGTGGCCGGATTCATGGTAGTTTCCCAGAGCTGCTCGGCGTTCATTTCGCCCAGACCTTTATAGCGCTGGATATGAATGCCTTTCTCGTTGCCCTCGCCCGACCATTCCCGCGTTACCTGCTCACGTTCCTCGTCGGTCCAGCAATAGCGTTCGTTCTTGCCTTTTTTGAGCAAATAGAGGGGTGGGGTGGCTATGTAAACATAGCCTTTCTCGATGAGCTCGGTCATATAGCGGAAGAAGAAAGTGAGGATCAGGGTAGAAATATGGCTTCCGTCGATGTCGGCATCGGTCATAATGATAATCTTGTGGTAGCGGAGCTTCTCGAGGTTTAGCGCTTTGCTGTCTTCTTCGGTGCCGATGGTAACACCAAGAGCCGTATAAATATTTTTAATTTCTTCGCTCTCAAAGATTTTGTGGGGCATTGCCTTTTCCACGTTCAGGATTTTACCCCTGAGTGGCATGATGGCCTGGAACCGGCGGTCGCGGCCTTGTTTGGCCGTTCCGCCTGCCGAATCACCCTCAACCAGATAGAGTTCGCAGTTGGCGGGATCGCGTTCGGAGCAGTCGGCCAGTTTACCGGGCAATCCCGAGCCTGAAAGTACACTCTTGCGCTGCACCAGTTCGCGGGCCTTGCGGGCGGCATGACGCGCCGTGGCAGCCAAAATCACCTTGTTTACGATGGTACGCGCTTCTCTGGGGTTTTCTTCGAGATAGTTGGTGAGATGCTCGCTAACGATCTGATCTACAATCCCCATCACCTCGTTATTGCCCAGCTTAGTCTTGGTCTGGCCTTCAAACTGCGGTTCAGGAACCTTTACCGAGATAATGGCGGTGAGGCCTTCGCGAAAGTCGTCGCCGTTGATGTCAAACTTTAGTTTGGCCAACATGCCCGATCGCTCAGCGTAGGTCTTCAGTGTTCGGGTAAGGCCGCGCCTGAAGCCTGCCAGATGGGTGCCGCCCTCGTGGGTATTGATGTTATTTACGTATGAATGAACGTTTTCCGAAAAGCTGGTGTTGTATTGCATGGCAATTTCCACCGGAATACTCGCTTTTTCCCCTTCGATGGTGATGGGCGAGGGGATTAGCTTTTCGCGGTTTTCGTCGAGATACTGAATGAAATCGGCCAACCCGTTTGCCGAGAAAAAGGTTTCTGTACGGAAACCGTTTTCGTTTTGCTCGCGCTCGTCGGTCAGCGTAATGGTGATACCACGGTTCAGGTAGGCGAGTTCGCGCATTCGGCTGGCCAGAATGCTGTAGTCGTAAACTGTTACAACAAAGATCGATTCGTCGGGTTTGAAGGTTATTTTGGTGCCATTCATCCGCGTTTCGCCGATGGTTTTCACATCGTAAAGCGGTCTTCCGCAGCTGTATTCCTGCACAAAAACCTTGCCTTCGCGATATACTTCGGCCCGCAGCAATGTGGACAGCGCATTCACGCAGCTCACCCCAACACCGTGCAAGCCGCCCGATACTTTGTACGAACCTTTGTCGAACTTACCGCCGGCATGCAATACGGTCATCACCACTTCGAGCGCCGAACGGTTTTCCTTTTCGTGTATGCCTGTTGGGATACCGCGTCCGTTGTCGAGTACCGAGATGGAGTTATCGGCGTGTATAGTAACATCAATACGGTTGCAGAAGCCGGCCATGGCTTCGTCTATGGAGTTGTCCACCACTTCGTAAACCAAATGGTGCAAACCGCGCTGGTTAACGTCGCCAATATACATGGCCGGACGTTTGCGCACTGCTTCAAGGCCTTCGAGTACCTGAATGTTGTTTGCCGTGTATTCGCTTGAGGCAATCAATCTTCTCTGTTCTTCCGTCATCAGGTTTTCAATGATTTATGTTGAAATTATCCTATTGTGCAAAGATACGTTTTTCGCGCTTTTGAGGCTTGTGTCAGGTCGTCTAAATCCCTTTAGTTATCAACATTTGAGCAATGCAAACGTGTGCAGTCGCAGCTTGTTTCAAACATAGTTAACATACTGATTTCTGTTCCGGGTTAATTGAAAAATAGTGGATTCTGAGCAAGCCTTTGCACAGACTTAAATGGTAAAACATCGTTATTTAGAACGATTCTAATTAACTTTGCAAATGCTTAACAAATAAAGTAATGAATTTTAAAGTTGTCCTTCTGACCCTGGTTTTGGCAACATTTGCCATCTCGTGTACAAAAGTGGTTGAAGAAGTAAATGTCTATTCGGGAAGGCATTATGCCTCCGACGAAGCCTTGTTTGCTCAATTTACCGAAGAAACCGGGATAAAAGTAAACCTGATTAAAGCCGATAGCGACCAACTTCTTGGCCGGTTGGAAATCGAAGGCGAAAAAAGTCCTGCTGATCTCTTTATAACACCTGACGTTAGCCGGCTCAGCAGGGCATCATCGCTTGGCCTGCTTGCCAGGCTGCCCGAAAATGATTGGCTTATGAATGTTCCGCCTATGTATCGCGACAGAAATGGATTTTGGACAGGCCTCACCATGCGTGCAAGGGTAATTGTATATGCTCCGGAAAGAATCGATAGTTCGCTCATTTCCACCTACGAAGCGCTTGCCGGCGATAAACTCAAGGGTCGCCTCATTATGCGATCCATCCAGAGCCAATACAACCAGAGCCTTTTAGCCTCGCTTATCGTTCATGAAGGAGAGTCTGCTGCCGGGGATTGGATTTCTGGTGTGGTTTCCAATTTTGCCCGCGAACCGCAGGGTAACGATCGCGACCAGATGAAAGCCATAGCCTCGGGAATTGCTGATGTAAGCGTTGTCAATACTTATTATCTCGGTCAGATGCTTCATTCCGCAAACGAAGAGGAGCGTAGGGTGGCAGCCTCGCTCAGCTTGTTGTTTCCCAATCAGCATGACCGCGGCACCCATGTTAATGCAAGCGGAGCTGGTGTGCTGCGCAATGCACCCAATAGCAAGAATGCCTTGCGTTTGCTCGAATTCCTGCTTAGCAAATCATCTCAGGAGTATCTTAGCAATAGTAATTTCGAGTATCCGGTAAATCCAGATGCACAAATGGCTGAGTTGCTTCGTCAATGGGGCGTTTTCAGGGAAGATACCATCGATCTCAACCAGCTCAATGCCCGCCTCGACCAGGCTTTGATGATTGCTCGCTCGGGAGGCTGGAAATAATCTGCCGTGATGCCCGAAGCCCGAAAAGGAAATTATTTCCGTTGGAGTTTGCTTCTATTGCTAGTCTTGCTGCTTGTGGCTCCTGCACTTGCTGCACTGAGCGGTCTTTTCGGGCAGGCGGGTGAACACTGGCCTCTGTTGCGGTCAACCTTGCTGCCGGTCTATTTCCAAAACACCCTTGTCATAGCAGCAGGCGTTATTCTACTAAGTCTGATTCTGGGCATTGTGCCGGCTGTTTTGTTACACCGATATAGTTTTCCCGGCTCCGGAATATTGCCATTATTGCTTGTGTTGCCCTTAGCTATTCCTGCTTACATCAATGGCATGGCTTATCATGCTTTGCTCGACTATGCCTCGCCGCTTTATGTATTTCTACGCCAGAATTTTGGTTTTCAGTCTGGTCCCTATCTACTTTTCAATTTGCATTCGAATCTGGGAGTTATCCTCGTTTTTTCTTTGTCCTACTATCCTTATGTTTTTCTGCTTACCCGGGCTTCGCTTGAGGCATTCAATCCCTCCTATGACGAGGCGGCACGGCTTTTGGGCGCCGGACAAAGTCGGGTGTTTTTAAGGCTTTTATTGCCGCATCTCAGGCCGGCCATTGTTGCATCGCTTGCTTTGGTGCTTATGGAAGTGCTCAATGATTATGGTCTGGTTCGTTTCTTTGGCGTGGAAACTTTTACAACAGGTATTTTTAATGCATGGTTCGTGCTGCGCGACTCTACTGCCGCTTTCAGGCTTGCCGGACTTCTGCTGCTTTTTGCTTTCCTGCTTTTTTTTGCCGAAAAATGGCAAAGACCTCAGATTGCCACCCGTCAACGCTTAACCCATCGACCACACAGAAGATTGAATATCAGTGGATTGCCTGCAGTAGCTATATTGTTGATTTCTACTTTTCCATTCGTTTTTGGGTTTGCTGTACCTGCGTTGCAACTGGCTGCAATGTCCGTGAAGGCCTGGTCATTGATTACACGGCCCGACTTTGGCGAGCTGATGACAAACAGCCTTATCCTTGCTTTCGGTGCCGGAGCTCTGGCTACCATTCTGGCCCTGTTGTTGCTTACACTGAGTCGAAAACTGCAATCCAGAATATCTGGTTTTCTCATCTTATTTGCCACTGCAGGTTATGCGCTTCCCGGTGCCGTGATCGCCATCGGAATGCTGATGCTTGTCAATACCATGGCTTTTAATCCCGTGATGTCAGCCTTTGCAGGATGGCTGCTCACCGCAACCATAGCCGTGCTGATGTATGCCTATGTTGCCCGTTTTATTACTGCATCATGGAACAGCGTTGAAAGTGGTGCGGGTGCCCTTGGCAGGTCGCAGCTGGAGGCGGCCAGGCTAAGCGGAGCACCGTCATGGCTGGTTTTTAGCGATATCGTCTGGCCCGCGCTCAAGCCCTCGGTTTTTGCAGGCTTCGTGATGGTGAGTATGGATGTGCTGAAAGAGTTGCCATTAACCCTACTCCTGCGACCTTTCAACTTCGATACCCTTGCCATCAGGGCCTTTGAGTACGCTGCCGACGAACGCCTTGCCGAAGCTTCGCCCTACGCCTTGCTGATCGTTGTGGCTGGTTTTCTTCCGGTGTGGATAATGCGTAAAAACAAGATGATCTGATCGATATGCTTCAAGTTTCAAATATTGGCCTCCGTCTTGGTGGTCAGGAAATACTCCACGATGTGAGCCTTGGTTTGAAAAAGGGCGGCACTTTAGCCTTGGTTGGTGAAAGCGGTTGTGGAAAAACAAGTCTGCTCCGCGTCATAGCCGGCCTCGAACATCCGTATTCAGGAAGCATTGTTGTCAACGATCGTCAGCTTAATGCAGCCGGGGTGTATGTTGAACCGGCAAACAGGGGAGTGGGGCTTGTTTTTCAGGACTTTGCACTCTTCCCTCACATCAATGTCCGCCGCAACATCCTTTTTGGATTGAACCGCCTTAGCTCACAAGAGCAGAACGACAGGCTCAGTGCAATGCTCTCACTTTTTCAGCTCGAAGGCCTTGCCAATCGTTATCCGCATCAGCTCTCGGGTGGCCAGCAACAGCGCGTGGCCATGGCCCGTGCATTGGCGCCAAAGCCTGACTTGCTCTTGCTCGATGAGCCTTTCAGTGGCTATGATGTGCTATTGCGCGACAGCGTAAGACGCGAGCTTCGCGAATTGCTCGACAAGGCCGGCATCACTACCGTTCTTGTTACCCACGATCTGCAGGACGCTTTGGTGATGGCCGACGAGGTATGCATTATGCAAAATGGCAGAGTGCTTCAGCAGGGTACAGTTATGCAACTTGCTCAACATCCGGTGAATGACTATGTGGCCCGGTTTATGGGTGGGGTCAACAGTCTTAAAGTGCAATGTATAGAGGGCCAGTGGATTTCAGCCTTCGGTCCTTTACCTGGGCTAAGCTTGAAATTGGCGAAGGAAGCCCTGCTGGTTTTTCCGCCAGATGCTCTGCGTTTGGCGGTTGCCGGCGAACCTGATGCATTCAAAGTTCGGATTGGGCGTTTGATGCCTGATCAGCACGGATATCTGGTCTGGTGTATGCCTGAAACGGGGTCGGAATCAACAATTTCAGCAAAACTGACCGAAGCACCTTCAGGTTCAATTCAACTTTCGTTGCTTTACGACAAAGTGCACGTGTTCCCGCTTTAGAAGTTCAGCTTCATGCCTGCAGTGAGCTGTGCGCCCTGCACTGGATAGCCGTCAAAGCGGAAGTAACGCTGATTCAGCAGGTTGGAAGCGGTGGCATAAAACCAAAGCTGCTGGTTGTGGCGATATTCTGCACCCAACTGAATATCAGTGATATCTTTCAGTTTTTGTGCTTTTCCGTCAGCCGCGGGTGCATTGCGACCGCTCAACATTAAAAAGCCTGTATTTAAGCGAAGTTTGTCGTTCAAATCATACCACCCGTTAAGTCTGGCCTCAAGTTTAGGCATGTGCCATGGCTGAGCAAGACCCGTCATCTCGTAATTGTCGATGTGAACAAGCAGTTCGGCCCTTGCCTTGTTACCCGGATCGAAACGGATCTCCGCTGTGAAACGATTGCGGCTTATGTCGTCGAAAACCGTTTTGTACATATGGTTGTAAACCGATGTGGAATCTTTGACAAAAAAGCCCAACTGTTCTGCAGTCATGTGTTCATATGCAAAACGTAACTCAAGTCCTTTCATGGGGTTTCCCTTGATACCAGTCTGAAAAACGCCTGGTACAACTGTGATGTAGGAACTGTCGTTGCTTCTCAGGTAAGGGTTTTCGGCCAGCAAACTGCGTCGGGTGTGATGCTCCAGCCTACCCCCGAATGAAGCAAATATGCTCATGCGATCCTGAAAAATAAAAAGATTGCCGCTCAATTCGGGAAGCAGATGGAAATAAGTCTTTTCGGCCTGAGCTGAACTCAATCCCACACCAGCCTCCAGACTGTAGAAACTTCCTTTCAATCCTGCCGCCGGTCGGGCATAAATAAACAGTGTCGATTTCTCCATGGTGCTGTCTCCTTCGGCGTTGTAGGCAAGTTGGGCATCGATCATGGCATATTGCGTGCCGTCGATAGAAAATAGTTCCATGTTCTTTTTTGCACCACCTTTGACGGCAAAGGAGTGTTCGAAGGTACGGTAACGATCGTTGAAGAAGTCAAGATTAAGACCAAGGTAATGATTGACCGATTCAGGGTCGCGGAATTTGGTCTTCCATAAGGCGTCGGCCGAAAAAATACTGAATTGCTGAAGGATCGACTTACCGTTGCCATCGAAGGCCGGATAATCCGAAGGTTTAAATCCATACCAGTGAAAGCGGTCGAAACCATAGCCAAGCCCGGCCTGAATGGTTTGCTCACCAATGTTGATATCCGTTGAAATACGGGCTTTGTTGTTCATCCAGTCCGAAGGTGCATAATCGCGCACATTGGTCCACGACGAGCGGTGCAAGGCCTGCAAATTTAGCCCAACCGTTTTCGATAGCTCGGAGTGATGCAGAAAATCGAAAACAGGACTCAGGTTGGTTCCTACGCCCAGATTCAGGTGATTTCGGTAAAGGTTTTTCGATTCATTCAACTCCGTCTGAACCGGACTGATGGGTTCAGGATCAATTTTAACCTCAACTGAGGTTTCCACCTTACTTAGTTGCTGGCTGCCTGCGGGCATCGGATTGCCGGTGGTCTCGGGCAGCAAGATCATTTTCGTTGATTCTTTAAGACTTGGCTGAAAAGTGCCAATAATGGTTACCTGCTCTCTGGTGTTTTGTGCTTGCGCAGGCCTGTAATGCATGAGCAAGAGCCCAAGAAGCATCAGCCCGGCTGTTTTTGCAATAGCCCGGCGTCGTTGATATTGTATCACGTTTTCTGGTTTCATTTCAACATATTGAGTTTGCGGCGGGCTTCCTGTCGCAGCTCCTCGCCCGGATAATTATCGATGATACTTTGCAATGTAGCTTTGGCCTGAAAAATGTTGTTGTTTTTCACGTATATGTCGGCCAGCAGGATGAACCCTTTTGCTACCCAGTAATCGTGGCGTTTGTGCTTTTCGGCCAGCTCAAAGATGGTTTTCTCGGCATCAGGAAGCTGGTTGTTGTCGAACTGAATTTTTGCAATCAGGAAGCAGGCTTCGGCTGCCATAGCGCCTTGTCCGCTCCTGTTCACCTTGTTAAGCTCTTCAAGGGCGTTGCGGCTTTGGCCAAGTTCAAGATACGATTTGCCACTGATAAAGCTTGCCTGCATTCGCTGCTCCGGTTTCACATTGTCGGCCATACTCAGCAATCCTGCAGCCTTGATGGCTTCGGAATATTTACCCTCGAAATAATGGCTTTTCATTTTGCCTTCCAGGGCTTCGAGTCGCTCGCCCTGCTGACCGGAGTTGTCGTAAAGCCTGCCGTAGTAATCGGCTGCTTTTGCGAAATTGCCGGCATCATACTGGTATCTTGCAAGTTGCAGCAGAGCCTCGTTCAAATACGGGTTATTGGGTACACCGGTAAGGTATTCCAGAAATGGGAGCGCAGATTGTATCTTGTTGGCTTGCAACAGGATACGAGCTTTGTAGTAATTGGCTTTCAGGAGATAGGCTCCATTGGGGAACTTCGAAAGGTAATTGTCCAGCGCGCGCTCTGCCTCAGCTAATCGACCATCGGTGTAAAAATTTTCAGCGGTAAGAAAGGTTAGCGAATCTTGCTCATTGATGTTGATATTGCCCATACCCACCGATTGCGCGAACTTAAAAAATTCATCTATTCTATTGGTTTCCATATAGATAACGCGAAGCGTATTGAGGGCCTCGCGGGCATCAGGTGTGCCGGGATAGGTTTCAGCCACCCTGCGCAGATGTTGTATGGCAAGTTCCGGCTGGTCGTTGTTGAAATAAATAAGTCCGGTTTTAAGCATGGCTTCGCGTGCATAGGCCGAGCGGGGTCGTTCGCGGATGAGTTGATCAAAATAAGCCAGTGCCGCACGCCGGTCGTTGGTAACCAGGCTCGTAGACGCCATTTCGTAGAGTGCCTGATCGTAGTATTGTGATCTCGGGAATCTTTTCAGTAACTGATCGAGGGTGGAGATTTTTTGATTGTGCCGCGAGAGTGCACCCTGAGCGAGCCCTTTTTGCAGGAGCGCATAATCGGCATCGCCGGCATTGGCATTTGCAACCCGGTCGTAGGCTTCGATGGCTTTTTCATAACGCCTTGAGATAAAATGGCAGTCGCCGGTTCGCAGCCAGGCGTCCCAGGTCATGGCAGGGTCGTTGCCGCTGGCCGACAAAAACTGGCTAAAGGCCTGCAGCGCCTGTTCATACTGTTTGAGCTGGAAATGGCTGTAGCCCAATCCGTAGTTTGCTTTTGCGAGCAGTCCGGTTGAAGATGCATCTTTGGCTGAAAGCATTTGTCTGTAAAGCCGTTGCGCATCAACATAATTTTTTTGCTGGTATTTTGTTTCGGCCAGCCAGAACAGGGCAGGAGTGTTGAACCTTGTTGTAGGCTTAAGGTTGATCAGCCTCGTGAAATATGGTTCGGCGGCATTGGGATTGTTTTGGCGCAAAAACTCGGCACCTATGTTAAAGGTAAGCTGGGCATAGGCTTCGTGCAATTTTGGATTGGCGGCCCTGTTGCGTTCGAGCGAGGCTAAGGCAGCATCGTAATTGCGTCCCTGAAGGTATTGCTGCACAAGCAGTTCGCCGGCTTCCGCAGCATGAGGCGATTTAGAATTGTCGGCAAGGAATTTTTCGAGTAGTGCAGCGGCTTCGTTAAACGGGTCGGCTTCGGTTTCGAGACTCAGACGGGCATAATTGAGCAGAGCATCAACACCCGTTTCGGTATTTCCGTTTTTTCTGTAGGCTGCCAAAAAAGCATTACGGGCAAACACTTTCTGTCCATTTTCGGCATAGGCCTGAGCCAGCAAATATGCCGCATGACCTGCAAACGGTTCATCGCCCGTTGAAGCTTGCTGCAAATTGTTTATGGCTTCTTTATATTGCTGCAAACCAAGCCTGCATTTTCCAGCCTGATAATGGTCCTCGCGTGCGAGCTGACGTCGTGGGTTTTTCTCGACCATGCTCAGGTAGCTCAGCGCTTTTGGGCAGTCGTTTCGAACGAATGAAACATTGGCAAGAATTCGAGCGACCTCGGCCTGTTGGCGACTGTCGGCACCCGACATGGCAATGTCGGCCAGTGAGAGCACCTGATCATATTGGCCTAAGCGATATTGCAGTTGCAACTCATAAACCGGTACAATTTTTCGGTAGGCAGGCTCATTGCGAAGCTGAGCAAATAGGGCCAGTGCCTTTTCGTTGTTGCCGAGAGAATAATGAATATGTGCAAGCTGATAACGGGCGGGAGCAGTGTATATGTTATTGGTTACAAGCACCTTTTCAAGCATTGGTATGGCTTCGCGTACCTGGTTTTGTCGCACAAGGCAGAATCCGGATTTATAAAACAGTTCGCTTTGTTCGAAAGGGGGGAGGCTGGCAGGCTTTACTTTTCTGAATGCCGCCAGTGCCTGACTATAGCGACGTTGGGCAAATTGCATTCTGCCCTCCAGAAAGTCGGCGCGATTCATCTTGTCCGAGCCTCTGGCTTCCTCCCTGAAACGGTTTATTTCGTGTAAAGCGCTGGCGTCGTTGGTTTCCACCGCACACAGCAGCAGGTAATACCTGATATCGGCAAAGCGTACAGCGTTGTTGTCGTTGTACGACTCCTGCAACTGCTCCAGCAATTGACGGGCCGCGCCGTATTGCTGTTTTGCAATCAGGTCGAGTGCCTGAAGGTACCGGCTTTCGGGAGGCAATTCCTGCAAATGCTGCTGTGCTGAAAGAACGTTGGTGAGCAAGCTTAGCCCAAGCAGTAGCAAGGCACTGATTTTTAATATTTTATCAATCATTGATGAGGTAAAGTTCTGATGTATGCTGTTTTCAGTTGGTAGAAACGCCTCCCGGCGCGGTATATTGCGACAAAACACGTGCGCCGGAGCGCACGTGTTTTACGGATGGCCTCATAAGCGGGATTCTGTAATGAGGTTGTCATTTATCTGGGACTGCCATCGCTGGCAGCCTCAAGCGGCCTACCCGCCGGCTCGGACGAGCAGCCCTCCCGCGTGCCTGAGCACGCCTCGCCGGCATATTTGGCCTTGCAGCCCATAAGGTTTACCCCTGCAAACGGTCGCCCGCCCGCAGCGTGAGCTCTTACCTCACGTTTTCACCCTTACCCCGAAACTTCGGGGCGGTAATTTTCTGTGGCACTCGCTGTTGCCGCACTGTTTCCGGTGCGGCCCCTTCCTGTTAAGAAGTATGGTGCTCTGCGCTGTCCCGACTTTCCTCATCCTGAACTTTCAGGACGCGACAACCGTGGCCATCCACGGCAAAATTAAGCAAAAACGATGCCTGAAAGTTGTCTCCCCTCGCTCAACCGACGCTTATTTAGACTCGTTATGTTTTACGCAAACGATTGTGGGCTTGGAGGTAATTGTTAATTTTGTAACATTAATCTCAATCCGCTCAAACCACATGGAAAAGAAACTCCTGCTTGGCGACGAAGCCATCGCCCAGGCTGCGATAGACGCCGGTATTTCAGGTGTTTACGCCTATCCGGGCACGCCTTCAACCGAAATCATGGAATATGTTCAGGCTTCGGCCGAAGCACAAAACGGAAAAATAAAGGCTTATTGGTCGGCAAACGAAAAGACAGCAATGGAGACTGCGCTGGGTATGTCGTATGCCGGCAAACGGGCACTGGTATGTATGAAGCATGTAGGTCTTAATGTAGCTGCCGATGCCTTTATCAATGCAGCCATCACCGGCGCCAATGGCGGTTTGGTGGTGCTAGCAGCCGACGACCCTTCGATGCATTCATCGCAAAATGAGCAAGATTCAAGATTTTACGGAAAATTTGCCCTGCTGCCCATCCTCGAGCCATCCGACCAGCAGCAGGCCTACGATATGGTGCGCTATGCCTTCGATCTGAGCGAAGAGTTGGCCCTGCCCGTACTCATACGCATCACCACCCGACTTGCGCACTCGCGTGCCGGTGTGGCTCAAAGGGCAGTTCGTGAACAGAATGAGCTTAAACTTCCGGCCAACCTGCGCCAATTTGTGTTGTTGCCTGCTATTGCCAGGGTTCAATACCGCGATCTGCTGTCGAAACAGGAACATCTGCGCAAGCGGGCGCTCACCGATGGGTTCAATATTTACATCGACGCAGAGGATAAATCGGTAGGCATCATAGCCTGCGGATTGGCATATAATTATCTTGTTGAAAATTTTGACAATGCCAAAGTGCCGCATCCGGTGCTCAAAGTGGGTCAGTATCCTTTGCCGCTCGATATGGTGCGCAGACTTTATGCCGAGTGCGACAGCATACTGCTGCTCGAAGACGGCTATCCAATGGTGGAAGAATTGCTTCGCGGCATGCTTCAGTTGGGTAAGCCTGTACACGGAAGACTCGATGGCACACTGCCACGCGACGGCGAGCTGAATCCGGTGCTTGTTGCACGGGCTTTGGGATTGCAAACTACTTCAGGACAGCCTGTTCCTCAAATCGTTAAGGCTCGTCCGCCGCGACTTTGCGACGGATGCGCACACACCGACGCTTTCATGGCCCTCAATGAGGCCCTTCAGGCCTATGGTCGGGGAAGAGTTTTCAGCGATATTGGATGCTACACCCTTAGTGCACTCGAACCCCTCGAAGCCATCAACAGTTGTGTGGACATGGGCGCCTCGATCACCATGGCTATCGGTGCAGCCGATGCCGGCCTGGTGCCTGCAGTGGCTGCCATTGGCGACAGCACTTTCACCCATTCCGGTATGACCGGCCTGCTCGACGCCGTTAACAACAACAGTCCGATCACTGTGATCATTCTCGATAATTCCACAACAGGAATGACCGGCGGTCAAACATCATCTGCTTTTGGCAAGGTGGAGGATATCTGCCGGGGAATTGGCGTGGCTGAGGAGCATATCCATGTGCTTAAGCCTCTGCGAAAGCATCATGAAGAGAATGTGGAAATCATTAGAAAAGAGCTTGAATATCAAGGAGTATCAGTGATTATTCCTCGTCGCGAGTGTGTGCAGACACTGAACCGGAAGGTGCGTGAGAAAGCCCGCGCAAAGCAGGCTCAGGAATAATCGTCATTGTATCAGAAACAAATTCGATCATGAAAAAAGATATCATTCTTGCAGGTGTTGGCGGTCAGGGAATATTGTCCATAGCAGCCTGCATTGGTCTTGCAGCTCTTCGCGAGGGTCTGCAACTCAAGCAGGCCGAAGTGCATGGCATGAGCCAGCGTGGCGGCGCTGTGCAATCGCATCTGCGCATTTCCGATAGTCCGATAGCTTCCGACATCATCTCCGAAGGTAAGGCGAACATCATACTCTCGGTTGAGCCTATGGAAGCGCTACGCTATCTGCCTATGCTGGCTTCTGACGGATGGGTGGTTACGAGCATTAACCCTTTTGTGAATATTCCAAATTATCCCCTGCTCGACGAAATATTGCGCGAAATCTGGAAATGCCATCATTACGTCACCGTCGATGCCGACGATATGGCGAAAAATGCCGGAAGCATAAAAGCTGCAAATATGGTGATGCTGGGTGCTGCCTCGCCCTTGCTGGGATTAACTGCTACCTCGCTCGAAGCCGGGGTTTCGGAGCTTTTTGCTGCTAAAGGTCAGGCTATTGTGGATCTGAACATCAAAGCATTCAGGGCCGGACGTGAATGGTCGATATCGCAAATAAAGCCCTGAAAGGCAAGACTCAAACATCCATAATAAGTTCTGAAGGGTATTGATACACCCTCCTTCGATGTAGTTTAAGGGCTTTTTCCTACATTTGCCTTGCCGGGCTGCCGGTTAAGGCTTTTTTATAACGTATTGATCAGCTGATGAATAAGAGGCTACACTTTTGGCGGATTGCTCCGCTGGCAATTTTTTTGTTGTTTATTAATGCATTAACATCCTGCACACCAAAGAATCTTTCAGAAGCGGAAGAGGAGCAAATTGCCGAACCTACTTTCATGTTCGACATTCAGGTTGATTCGTTCGAAGTGATTCAGGATCAGGTGGGACGCAATCAATTTCTGGCCGACCTGCTGATGCAATACAATGTGAGTTATCCCACGATTGAGCACCTTACACGCGTATATCGCGATACCTTCGATGTGCGCCGCATCAGGGCAGGCAACAACTATTTTCTTATGCTCAGCAACGACTCGCTTCGCACACCGCGCTTCTTCATTTATGAGATCAGTCCTTCGGAATATGTGGTGTATTCGCTTTCTGATTCCATTTATGCCTATCGTGGCCGAAAACCTGTTGAAACACGCATCGAATCGGCGCACGGACAAATAACCTCTTCCTTGTGGAATGCATTAGTCAATCAAGGCTATGAAGCAGATCTGGCTATCAAAATGGCCGACATCTACGCCTGGACCATCGACTTTTTCGGAATTCAGAAAAATGACCGTTTCGAACTGATATACGAGCGTAAATACATCGACGGACAGGCTGTTGGCATCGGTAAGGTATTGTCGGCAAGGTTCAGGCATGCCGGCAAGGATCATTACGCTGTTTATTTTGAACAAAACGGACAAGGCGATTATTTCGATCTCGAGGGACAGAGTCTGAGGCGTGCCTTCCTGAAAGCGCCATTAAAATACAGCCGGGTCAGCTCGCATTTCTCGCACGGACGCTACCACCCGATCCTGAAATACGTACGACCACATCACGGAGTGGATTATGCTGCTCCGGCAGGCACACCTGTCTACTCCATCGGTAATGGTGTGGTTACCCGTAAAGGCTTTCAGGGAGGAGGTGCGGGCAACTTCTTGTATATCAAGCATAACGCTACTTACACTACCGCCTATATGCACCTTCAGAAGTTTGCCCCCGGCATACAGCAGGGTACAAGGGTTTCGCAGGGCCAGTTGATTGGCTATGTTGGTAGTACGGGTTTATCGACCGGACCGCACCTCGATTTCAGGTTTTTCAAAAATGGCAATCCTGTTGATCCGCTCAAGGTAGAATCGCCGCCGGCCCTGCCTGTTGAGCAAAAAAACATGGCTGCATTCAAACAACATGCCGATGAGCAAAAAGGAGCGCTGTTGAAGGTGATTGAGGAAGCGGATCTGGCTTCGAACAAGGAGCAGACCAAAGGGGATTCATAATTCAAAGTTTCCCAATGATTTAAAGAAAAAGGCCCGCGATTGCAGGCCTTTTTCATATATCTCCGAGATATGCTTTTCAAGCTTAGAGGCGGAACCTTTCAACGAGGTCAACAACGCGGCAGGAATATCCCCACTCGTTGTCGTACCATGCCAGAACCTTCACCATTTTGCCATTAACCATAGTGGATTTGGCATCGAAAATGGATGAATGGGGGTTGTGGATAATGTCAACCGAAACAATTTCGTCTTCAGTGTATTCGAGAATGCCTTTCATGGGGCCTTCGGCGGCTTCCTTCATGGCAGCGTTGATCTGCGCTTTGGTAGCTTCGGTCTTGAGCGTTACGACCAGGTCAACCAGAGAGCCTGTTGGAGTGGGAACACGTACGGCCAGACCGTCGAGTTTGCCGTTGAGTTCGGGAATTACCAGTCCGATGGCTTTGGCAGCACCAGTTGAGGTGGGAATCTGACTGAGGGCGGCCGAACGGGCGCGACGCAGGTCTTCGTGCGGAGCGTCGAGGATCACCTGGTCGTTGGTGTAGCTGTGAATGGTGGTCATCATACCGCTTTCGATACCAAAACGGTCGTTGAGTACTTTGGCTACAGGTGCCAGACAGTTGGTGGTGCAGCTGGCATTGGAAATGCACTGATCGCTGTCGCGCAGGTCGTTGTCGTTAACGCCTAATACGATGGTGTTGTCGATCTGGTCTTTCGACGGAACGCAGAGGATTACTTTTTTGGCACCGTTTTTCAGGTGATCGCCATAGCCGCCCTTGCTGCTTTCCTTGGAGCGGAAGATGCCAGTGGATTCGATAACCACGTCGGGCGTCTGAGCCCACTTGATATTGATAGGGCTGCGCTCGGCCGTAACGGTGTAACGCTTACCATTTACGATGATAGCGGTTTCGTCGAATTCTACCTTACCGTTGAAGCGGCCCTGTGTTGAGTCGTATTTCAGCAGGTGTGCCAGAACCTTGGTGCTGGTGAGGTCGTTGATACCAACTACTTCGATGTTTTCGCGCTCGAGCGCAATCTTGAAAACGTTTCTGCCGATACGGCCAAATCCGTTGATCGCAATTTTTGTCTTTGCCATAATGCTATTGTTTTAACAGAACTTCAATCCGTTTGCTTGAACATCCGTTCAGGATGCTTTAATTTAGCTCAAAATTAGGCAATTTCTGCCCATCAGATCATTAAACGCACAAGCTTCATGACGCAGCCATTCGTATCAAAAGCACTCGAGGCAAATCTTGCAGAAACCAGATATAGAGACATTTACGTGCCTGACGACTTTCAGGCTTTCATCGCTTTGTCCGAGGGGTACTTTGGAATAAAAAAACGTGCACACGATTGCATTGTTGAGTTTCACCACCCCTTGTCGAACCGCAAATTTGTGATTGAGGAATTGCGCGAAATTTTAATCACCGATTTTTGGTTCTATACCCGCGAGCAAATACCTCAGGATGCCATGCTCATTCCGCTGGGAATGCTCGATACCATGCTGGCCGAAAAGCTGAACGATGAACTGAGAACGCTCATTATCAAAACCTTACTCGAGTTTATCTGGCATCTGATGCAGAAAAAGCAGGAGGCCTGGATGTTGGCAAAACACACTCTGGGAGTGCTTGACCGAAATTTCGACAACAATGCTTTTGCCTTTATCCTTTCGACGCGAAACCTTTTGCGATACCTGGAAGGGGCTTCTGCCTTTCCGGGCACTGCAGACGAGGCGATGAGCCTGACAAAAAAAGTCTTTACAGCCTGCTACGACTTTTGGTTGAAAAGCACCCGTGTTGAAGGATTTCTGGAGCAGAAGGCGGAGATTTTTGGCAAGGACGCGTATAAAATCAGCGAGCTCCTTGGGGATAATTATTTCGAAGGCCTTAGAATGAAGCTTTCTGCCATTCAATCGTGGGATGAAATGCGACAAATGCCTGCCTTCGATGATCTTGCAGGGAGATTTGCCGATGCCGCCGATCTGCTGGAGACATTTATCCGTAAGTTTCAGTTTGTATTTTATCTGCTTCACTTGCCGGGAATGAAAACCCTGGGTGAGCGCCTTGTATGGAATCTCGACCGGCTCATCCGTCAAACAATGGACGAGCTGAAAGAGGAAGAAATTATCCCTTTCATCGACCTTATTTTTGAGCTGGCCGAGGAATTGCGCTTCGAGCAGACTTCGGCCGTTCTGGATTTTCAACTGACGCTTGGGCTCAAGGTTATTGATCTCGACACCAGCCCGCAAAAGGAACTGGTGAACCATTTTGAGAAAAAACTCATCGCCTTTGGCTTTATCACTCCCGGAATGGTTTATGTTGACGAAGACTGGCAGCTATCGGTCAATCCCAACCATATCAAAAACATAAGGGTGTGGCTGCAGCTCATCGAGTCATCGCAATCGGTGATGGAAAAACTGCTCTCGGCACTTATCGTCAACCTGAGTCTGGGCGGTATTTTTATTAGCGATACTGACCTGTTTCAGCGTGAAATCACAAAAATCCTGAACAGCAATATCGCACCTTATTATAAAAAGGTGAAGCAACTTACACGCATTTTCCCGGTTTATTTCAACGAGATTGGCGCGGAGGGTGAAATACGCAAGGTGACCACTACCATGGATGAGGTTTCGGGCAGGCAGGATAAGCTCATTCATTTTCTGCGCAAGCAGGTGCACACCGAAAGCAACAACACCCTCATCGACCTCACGCTGCGCATTTTCAGGTTTTGGTACGATGGCAATATTGAGGCGCTCAGGCCCTATCTGCCTAACAATGTGTATGATGCCATTGATTTGGAAAGTGAGTGGTTTGCGCCTGTGCATCAAATGGTTAGGCAGCTTTGCGCAATGGCCGGCACCGACCCTGAGGGACTGTTGCTGATTCCGCTGCGCGAGTTCGACATTATGCTGAGCCGATTGCCCGAAGAAAACCGCCGCGATAAGGAGCGATTGCACGACATCCACAGCCTCTATGCTCACCTAAGAGAAAAATACTCTTTCGAGGCGGTCGACATCATTCAGCTCCTGCGGGCTTATCCTTTTATACCCGGCGATGAGATTGAGAAATTTGATAAAGCCCTGAAAAGCAACGACTATCGTAAATCGCTCCGCATGATTTACGGTTTTATGAACAGGCTCAAGAAGATTATCTTCAATCCGGCCGAGAGCGAAAGCTGGGAGCATATTTACCACAAGCGCCATATAGCCATTGGTATTCCTTCGATGTACGGTGTTTACCGTGAGGATAAATTCGAAGCCCTCGGTCTCACTTTCAGGCTCGAGAAGGTGGCCACCAGGCTGATGGAAAAGGTGGTCGAAAGCATCAACCTCGATTATATCTCGGCCACTACCCTCGAAGAAATCAATGTCATACTCGAGTATTTCCGCGACGGTCTCGAGCTCGACGGCATCACCAACCAAAGTTTCAATTCCAATCTTCAAATGCTGCGCTACAGCCTCACTTCGCGCAGCTTCTCCTTCGATCAGTATATCAATATCTTCCAGTTTCTGGCACAGGATGTGCGACGCATCATCATCAAATACTTCCTGAAATCATACGAATACCCGCTAAAAATTATCATCCCCCAGCTTTTTGACCAGGATAATAAGCTCAATGATAAGGATTTGGCTCAGCTCATAAGCAAAAAATCTGAAGAATTTCACCGCGACGTTATAGCCGAAGCTTTTCTGGTTCAGCCGCTCGACAATTTTGTGGCGCGCATCATGCAATCGCTCCGCAGCATGGACGACCGACTCGATAACCGCCTGATATCCGATATTATGACCTACAATTCCGAGATGGTCATCAGCCCGCTTGATGAACCTACACCCAAGATGGACAATCAGGTGTTTCTCGGGAGCAAGGCCTTTCATCTTAAGAAGCTTTTAATCAGGAAGTTTCCTGTTCCGCATGGTTTTGTCATCACCTCGGAAGTATTCAGGCGCAACAGCACCATCAATGCGCTGCCGGCCTTGCAGAAGGAGTTTCATGAGCTCATTCTGAAACACCTCCGACGCCTCGAAAGGTTAACCGGATGCCATTATGGAGAGGCCGACCAACCTTTGTTGCTTTCGGTGCGTTCGGGTACGGCCATTTCGATGCCTGGAGCTATGGACACCTTGCTCAACGTGGGATTAAACGATGAACTTGCCGCACGTATCGCCCATAATCCGAGATACTCCTGGACAATTTGGGACTCCTACCGCCGGCTTCTGCAAAGCTGGGGCATGGCCCATGGCATCGAACGCGATACCTTCGACTCAGTGATGATTGCCTTCAAGCGCCGCGATCAGGTAAAGCAGAAGGTGCAGTTCAGCGCTGATCAGATGAAGCAGATTGCCATGGCCTACAAGCAAGTGCTGGCAGACCATAATGTTCGTTTTGAGGAAGATCCGGTGAGGCAGCTGCTACGCACCATCAATATGGTGTTCGAATCTTGGTCGTCGGAAAGGGCATTTGTTTACCGCAGACATCTTCAAATTTCCGACAACTGGGGCACGGCGGTAATTGTTCAAAAAATGGTAATGGGCAATATCGACGACCAGTCGGGTACGGGGGTTCTTTTCACGCAAAGTCCGAAAAGGGGCAGGCCCGGCGTGCATCTGTTCGGCGATTTCACCCTGCGCAGTCAGGGCGAGGATATCGTTGCCGGTTTGGTAAAGCCTTTGCCAGTGAGCGAAACCCAGCGGATTCAGGCAGGTTTGGAAGGTCACTCGCTGCAGTCGCTCTTTCCGGGAATTTACAAAAGGCTCTACGACATTGCCACCGACCTGACGGAAAACCACGGCTACAGTCCGCAGGAGATAGAGTTTACCTTTGAGACCGGTCGGCCCGAGGATCTATACATTCTTCAAACACGCGATCAGGATCTCAATATCAGTCAGGAAATTCCTGTATTCACCGCAGCTCCCGAAGATCTCAGGCTGCTCGGTCGTGGCATGGGCATAGGCGGTGGAGCCATGAATGGACTGGCTGCCTTCGACGAGGCCGATATGGATCAGCTCCGTAAGCAATTCCCCGGAAGTACCATCATTCTCATCCGCCCCGACACCGTACCTGACGACATCGGCATGGTCTTCGGCTGCGACGGACTGATAACGGCCAGGGGAGGCGCCACCTCACATGCCGCAGTAACGGCGGTTCGACTCGGCAAGACCTGTGTGGTCAACTGCATCGACCTCAAGGTGGACGAAGCCAGGCGCCAGTGCTGGTTCAACGGCGTGAAGGTGAGCAGCGGCGATATGATTGCCATCGATGGTAATTTGGGTAACATTTATGCCGGTCATTATCCGGTGGAAAACGCACTGGATCAATCGGATATAAGGTATTGAAACTACCTCCAGGTTCAACCTGATTTTTGGGTGCGGATGAGCAACAAGCCTCATTTGTTGTAAATTTGCGCCATCATGAAGCATATACGCAATTTTTGTATCATAGCACATATCGATCACGGGAAAAGCACCCTGGCCGACCGTTTGCTCGACCTGACCAATACGCTCGACCAGCGAGAGCAGAAAGAACAGGTGCTCGATAGTATGGACCTCGAGCGCGAGCGCGGTATCACCATAAAGAGCCACGCCATCCAGATGGAGTATATGCAGGATGGTCAGCTTTATACGCTCAACCTTATCGATACTCCCGGACACGTTGACTTTTCTTACGAAGTTTCGCGCAGCATAGCCGCCTGCGAAGGTGCATTGCTCGTAGTCGATGCTACGCAGGGCATTCAGGCACAAACCATCTCCAATCTTTACCTGGCGCTGAACAACGACCTGGAAATCATCCCGGTGATGAATAAAATCGATATGGACAGCGCCATGCCCGATGAAGTGGAAGACCAGATTGTCGACCTCATTGGTTGCGATCGTTCAGATATCCTGAGGGTTAGCGCAAAAACCGGCTATGGCGTCGATGAGGTTCTCAAAGCTATTGTCAGCCGTATTCCTGCGCCGAAGGGCGATCCTGATGCCCCTCTTCAGGCACTCATCTTCGACTCGGTTTTCAACTCGTTCAGGGGAATTATTGCGTATTTCCGCATCATGAACGGAACCCTGAGCAAAGGCGATCATGTAAAATTCTTCGCTACAGGTAAAGAGTATGATGCCGACGAAATTGGTGTGCTCAAGCTCAGACAGGTGCCAAAACAAACCCTTTCGGCAGGCGATGTTGGCTATATAATCTCGGGAATCAAGTCTTCACGTGAAGTAAAGGTTGGCGACACCATAACACATGTCGACCGTCCCTGTCCCACAGCCATTGAGGGTTTCGAACATGTCAAGCCCATGGTCTTTGCAGGTATTTATCCCGTTGATCCCGATGATTATGAAGAGCTGCGCGCCTCCATCGAAAAGCTTCAGCTCAACGACGCTTCATTGGTTTTCGAGCCTGAATCGTCTGCCGCACTGGGCTTTGGCTTCCGTTGCGGCTTTTTGGGCCTGCTTCATATGGAAATCATTCAGGAGCGCCTCGACCGCGAGTTCGACATGGATGTCATCACCACGGTGCCCAACGTTCAGTATAAAGCCTACACCACTGCGGGCGAAATGATTGAAGTGCACAATCCCAGTGGTTTGCCCGATACGACAAAGCTCGATTTCATCGAAGAGCCTTACATCATCGCTCAAATCATCTCGAAATCGGAATATATCGGTTCCATCATGACGCTCTGTATCGACAAGCGGGGCATTTTAAAGAATCAGGTTTACCTTACTTCCGATCGTGTTGAAGTGACCTTCGAGATGCCGCTGAGCGAAATCGTGTTCGATTTTTACGACAAACTTAAGTCAATATCAAGGGGTTATGCCTCTTTCGATTATCATATTGCCGGTTATCAGCAAGCCAATCTTGTTAAACTCGATGTGCTGCTCAATGGTGAATCGGTAGATGCCCTGTCCACACTTATCCACCGCGACCACGCTTATAATTTCGGACGACGCATGTGCGAAAAGCTCAAGGAACTCATTCCGCGTCAGCAGTTCGACATTGCCATTCAGGCCGCTATCGGCTCAAAGATCATTGCCCGCGAAACGGTGAAAGCACTTCGTAAGGATGTTACAGCCAAATGCTATGGCGGCGACATCTCGCGCAAACGCAAGCTGCTCGAAAAGCAAAAGAAAGGAAAGAAGCGCATGCGTCAGGTGGGTAATGTTGAAGTGCCTCAGACAGCCTTTCTGGCAGTGCTCAAGCTCGATTGATTTTCAAATAACTTTCAGCCGATGTCTTACAATCGTAAAGTTCAGGGCGGCATCAGGAAATTGGTGCTGCTTTTCGTTTTATGCTCAACATTATCCATTAAGGCTCAATTACTTTACCAGCCTGGCCATTTTCTTCAACCAGAGGAAGTCGGCGTGGAAGCGGCGGGTATTCAAACCGGATTTATTCAGGTCCCTGTGCGCATGGGAGGTCCTGGCATGACCAGTGTGACAGGTTTCCATCTCTATCTGAGCTACAACAACCAGAAACTTCAATTTGCCGGTGTAACGCCGGGTGCGGTCACCAATGTAGCGGCTATCCCGACCAACGGCTTGCTAAGTCTGCAGTATTCCAACATTCAGGCTCCCGTTAACTGTACGCAGCCGGTGATAGTGTTCTACCTCAATTTCACCAGGTTAGCTACCGGCGATGTGCCACTTACTTTCATGCCAGGCAGTCAGGTAGCCGGACTAAACAGCTTGCTTCCTGTGAGCTTCGAAAACGGTATGGTGTTGCAAACCTGGCAGTTGAGCCTCGAATCTTCGCCTTCAGGTGCCGGAACGCTCACGGGTGGCGGTGAATATCTTCCCGGTCAGTCTGCCAGTGTATCAGCAATTCCTTCCCCCGGATATCATTTTGTCAACTGGACACAGGGAGGACAGGTAATCTCCACTCAGCCCGATTTCGATTATACCATGCCTGCCCAGAACGTAAGCCTGACAGCCAACTTTGGTGTGAATAGCTATATGGTTCAGCTGCAGGCCAATCCTGTGGCAGGAGGAAGCGTGAGCGGGGCAGGGGCCTATGCTTTTGGCCAAACGGTGCAGGTGCAAGCCACACCTAATACCGGCTGGGCATTCACTGGCTGGATGCTCGACGGGCAGCTGGTATCCACAGAGCCCAGCTACTCTTTTACGATGCCTGCGTCGAACATGCTCCTGTGGGCAAATTTCGAGCAGCTTTTCTATCCATTGCAACTCACTGTGAGTCCAGATGGCGCCGGAACAGTGAGCGGTTCAGGTAGTTATGTTTACAATGCCCAGGTTACCGTGCAGGCTGCCTCCAACACCGGCTGGAACTTTACGGGCTGGACGCTCAACGGGCAGGTGGTGTCGCTGAGTGCAACCTATAGCTTCAATATGCCTGCCAACGGTCTGTCACTGCAGGCTAATTTCGAACAAATACTTTACCCTCTTCAGCTTGTGGTTAATCCTGAGGGAGCAGGTAGTGTTTCTGGATCAGGTAGTTATGTTTTCAATGGACAGGTTACTGTTCAGGCTACGCCAGGCACCGCTTACAATTTTATGAGCTGGAATCAGGGAAGCACCATTTTGTCGACCAATCCGACTTACAGTTTCCCGATGCCGGCCAATGCACTCACGCTCACAGCGAGGTTCTCCCTGAAAACGTATCAGATTCAGGTTTCGGTATCAAACCCTGAGCATGGAACGGCTGCCGGGGGTGGTACATTCACTCATGGGCAAAACGTAACGGTGAGCGCTCAGGCCAATACAGGCTATCAGTTTATTGCATGGACCGAGCAGGGTCAAACGGTATCGCAGGAACCGGTTTATAGTTTTACTGCGCTTGCCAACAGAGCACTGGTTGCTGTTTTTCAGCAGATTCTGGTGTGTCCTCAACCTGTTTCATTAACGCTAAATGCAGTAGGCGAGCAGTTTGCATTTATTAGCTGGGTTTCGCCATCAGGCATAGATCATTGGGATTTGATCTGGGGTGAGGCCGGGTTTGATCCGGCCACAAGCGGAACGCTGGTGCAGGGATTGACCCAGGCATCTTATACACTCAGTGGCCTCAATCAGCATACCGCCTATGATGTCTATGTAAGGGCCTGGTGCGAAAGTGCTTATGTGAGTGATTGGTCGGGCCCGCTGCAGTTTATGACATGGTATGTTGGCCAGGATGAAGCCAACATTGCACCAAAAATCTTCCCGAATCCTGCTTCAACGCAGATCACGGTCTCACTTCCGGTGTTGCCAGGTAATGCCATAGCAGAGATTTACAGTGCTGATGGGCGACTTTTGCAACGTTATGATGCCATAAAAAACCCGATGAATCTCGACCTCAGTCAGCTTAGCGAGGGTGTCTATACTTTGAGAATAAGGTACGACTCACGCAGTGGCTCTGCACGCTTCTTTATATTAAGGCGCTGATGGCCAGCGGAATGTCAATCAAGCGAACTGTTGCATTATTTTAGTCGGCCAAAACTATCATACCATGAAGTACATTGCTGGTTTCATACTCCGACTCATCGGCTGGAAAGTATCGGGTTCGGTGCCTGCACACATTAAAAAGTGCGTAATCATTGCCGCACCACACACCAGCAACTGGGATTTCGTCATTGCGCGCATTGTTTACTGGAGGCTTGGTGTACCGGTAAAATTTCTCATCAAGCGGGAAGCTTTTGATCACCCATTGGGCGGTTTGGTAAAGGCTTTGGGTGGTATTCCTGTTGACCGAAAAAAGAGCAATAACCTCGTGGAGCAGGTAGCCGAACTGTTCGATCATTATGATGTGCTTAATGTAATCATCACGCCCGAAGGTACCAGAAGATTAGTATCTGAATGGAAAAAAGGCTTTTACTACATTGCCTTAAGGGCAAATGTGCCAATTGTGATTGGCTTTATCGATTACAAACGTAAGGTTGGTGGTTTTGGGCCGGTTTTGCATCCAACAGGTGACTTCGATGCAGATTTTGAAATTATCAAGGCATTTTATCGAGATAAGACGGGGCGTCATCCCGAGAAGTTCAACCTTAGTCCGATGTATGACAAGGTTGATAGCGGGAGCTGATAAGTGCTTTATCTGGCCTTTACCCTGAAAAGTTTGGCAACGCGTTCGTGAAACCTGTGCACACCACGTGGATTGGTGTACATGAAAAGGCATCGCCCAAGCACTACATTGGCTTCACTTTTACCGGCAACATCGATGCATTCGGGCGTTTCTGAGAATTGTTGTATCCAAATTTGCCGTATTCCGGCGGTGATCGAATCTTTGAGGTATTGTGCGCTTGCCTCTTTTGGTGTTGCAATCACCATGGAGTCGGTATCAGCCGGAAGATCGGCAACTGATTTGTAGCACTTTAGTCCAAGAATTTCATCGGCTTCCGGGTGAATGGGCCGGAGGCTGTATCCTTGTTCGGTAAGTAGCTGAGCCAACTGGTAGCCAAATTTTTTCGGGTCGCGCGAGATGCCCGCCAATGCGGTATTGCGGTAGCGCTGGAACTCCTTAATCTGTGCGAGTTGGGCTTTTTTCATATGATGAAGGTATTAATGGGTGGTCAAACTACTTCGGCAACCACAAAGGTACTGCCGCCAACAAAAACCAAATCGCCGGATCGTGCATTATTAAGAGCAGTGTGGTAAGCCTCTCGCACCGAATTGTAAACCTGACCCCGGAGGTTGAACACTTCGGCCTGGCGGGCGAGCGTTTCGGCCGGAAGCCCTCGCGGGATGTCGGGTTTGCAGAAATAGTATTCTGCATGACGGGGAAGGAGCTGCAGGATTTTATCGTGAGATTTGTCGTTGACCATGCCAAGCACGAAATGCAGCTGTTGAAATTGCATTTGCCGTAGCTGCATCACTACTTCTTTTATTCCGTCTGCATTATGACCTGTATCAGCAATGGCAAGCGGGTTGCGGCTCACAATCTGCCATCGGCCGCGCAGTCCGGTATTGCGAACCAGGGCCTCCAAACCGTCTTTGATGTGTTTTTTTTCGATATCGAAAAGACCGCAGAGCAGATCTATTGCACAACAGGCAGTTACGATGTTTTTTTGCTGATATTGACCCATCAGGGGAAATTCAAGCTGTTCAATAAATGGTCGGCTGTCCTTCCATAGGTCAAACGTTTGTACCTCCCTGTTTCCGGTTTCAACACGCACTGCATCAAAAACGTGTTCGGCCCAGACCAAAGGTGCCCCTTTTTCTGAAGCAACCTCTTCGAACACCTTAAAGGTTTCGCGGTGCCATTCGCCAACAACAACAGTGGTTCCAGGCTTGATAATCCCGGCCTTTTCGCGGGCTATCTCGGGTAAGGTTTCGCCCAGAAACTGCATATGATCATATCCCACATTGGTTATAACACTTAATAATGGTTTGATCAGATTCGTCGAATCGAGCCGCCCGCCCATTCCAGTCTCGATAACGGCAACATCCGGATTCCGCTGGCTGAAATAGTCAAATGCGAGGCCTGTTGTCATCTCAAAAAACGACAGACCCATCTCCTCGAAGGCTTCCCGGTGTTTTTCCACAAAGGCGTGAACGTATTCCTTTTCAATTACCTCACCATTGATTCTTATGCGTTCGCGATAGTCGGTAAGATGGGGCGAAGTATAAAGTCCTGTCTTGTAACCGGCTTCCTGCAATACCGAGGCGATCATATGCGAGCTGGAGCCCTTGCCGTTGGTGCCGGCTATATGAATGCTTCTAAAAGCGTTCTGAGGATTTCCAAGATAGTCGAGTAGTTTGATGGTGTTGCTCAAATCAGCCTTGTAAGCCGCTGCTCCTATGCGATGAAACATGGGAAGCTTGTTGTACATCCAGGAGAGCGTTTCGTTGTAGTTCATTGCGTCTGTCAGTTACCTATAATAAAGGTATATGTAATGGTTCCTCTCTGCAGCTCGGGGGCATTGGCATCGGCAGTGAAGTTCGAGTTAAGAGCTGCCCTCAGGGCTTGGTTGCGCAGATTGCTATCCACGATGGTTGTGCCCCGCAAACTCACTTCAGCTCTTGCTACCTTGCCGTTGCGGTCGACCCAGATATCGACTACCACATTTCCCTGTTCACGGAAATTGCTTGTCGGTCTGTCGAGGTATTTTGCACCGCGGCCACCCAAACTGAAGGCCGGTCCGCCGCCTTGACCACCTTGCCCTTCGTAGCGATTGATTTCTCTTAAACCGTCCGGACGACCTTGATCACCCTGCTGTCCAGTGATGCCTTCCGAACCTGAGTCGGCTCCTGTTCCGCTGCTGCGAAACAGTGCTCGCTCATTTACTTGCGGTTGCGGCTCGGCCGGAGGCGTTGTTGCCGGCCGGGGCTCAGGTTGTGGTCTGGGAGCCGGTTCGGTGCGCACCGGTCTGAGATCGCGGTTGGCCGGCCTTTCGTTGCGCCTTTCAGGCAGCGAAGGTGCTTCTTCGGTGTTCTGGGTCACAAATTCTTCCCTGGCACGTTCGGTTGGAGGCGGGGGCGTAATGGCCTGATTGGCGGCCATTGGAGGCTCATCGGGCTGAATGGTGCCCGTGCCCTGATCGGAATAGCCGAGATTGACCTCAACGCCTTGTTCGGCCGGAAGGGGCAGCGGTGTGCGCAAGGCCAGAAAAAAGAGCGCAAAAAGCACCAGGACATGCACAGCCGCTGTGGTAAGGGCGGCCAGCAGCCGGTCTTTTTTCTCGCGGCTACTCAGTTGCTGGTTTGCATAACTTCCGTTACCTGTCATCTGCGGGGTTTTGTGGCAAGAATCACTTTATGGTTCGTTTTCTGTTGATTATTCACTTCGTTCACGGCATCGATCACGTCGACCACATATTGCACCGGAACAGTGTGGTCGCTGCGTAGAACAACTGTTCCTTCGGGGTCTCCTTCCAGCATTGGTCCTAGCAGACTACTCAGATCTTTGGCATCTACCTTGGTGTCGTCGATAAAGTAGTCGAAGGTTTCGTTGATATACACCGTCACTGTTTGCTTTGCCATGGTTTTGCTGTTGCTCGACGGCAGCAGCAGCTTGATGGCGTTGGGTGCAACAAGGGTGGAAGTGAGCATGAAAAAGATAAGCAGCAAAAACACAAGATCCGACATGGAAGCCATGCTGAACGCTACCATGCGCTTATTTCTGGTTTGTATAGCCATGGTTTGCTGGGGTTAACGTGCGGGTTCGTGCAATACGTCCATAAATTCTGTGGCCCTGGCTTCGAGCAGGTAAACTACCTTCTCGATTCGCGAAACCAGAACATTATAGAAAATGAAAGCGAGAATGCCGACAATAAGGCCGCCCACTGTGGTGATCATGGCCTGATAGATACCTGTACTGAGCAATGCAATATCGATGTTGTTTCCCGCCATCGACATATCGTAAAACGCACGTATCATGCCGATTACGGTTCCAAGAAAACCCAGCATGGGTGCTGCGCCAGCGATAGTGGCCAACGCTGCTACACCTTTTTCGAGTTTGCTTACCTCCAGCTTTCCCACGTTTTCGATGGCTGCATTAATATCGTTCAGGGGTTTGCCAAGGCGCGAAAGGCCTTTTTCGATCATGCGCGAAATTGGCGAGTCGGTATTGCGACAAAGCGTCATGGCCGAATCAAGTCTTCCGGCATGGATATATTCCCTGATATTGTTCATGAAGTTTTTATCGTGCTTCGAGGCCCTGGTGATGGCCATATAACGCTCAACGAAAACATAAACGGCAGCCACCGAAAAGACAGCAAGCACCAGCATTATCCAGCCTCCTTTCATGGCAAGCTCGATAACCGACAACGAAATTTCGGACGGCTGTGTAGTTTGGCCCAGGCTGTTGGGCACCGATTGGATTTGCAAAAGCATGTTCAGCAACATAAACTATATTCTTTGTTTTTAAAGTTTATTACAAGTATAAAGGCTGCTTTATCTAACGATGAGGGCTACTAAATTAGTCTTGCCAATCAAATATAATTAAGCTTCAAAAATATCGCCGCTGCTGAGGTTTGTCTTTCCCCCTGTGACGCTTGACCAGACATTCGTTTTGTTGAGCAGCCGCCTTAATCCCAAAAATCCAAAAATAATTGCTTCTTTAAACGAAATCAAATGATCTTCGGGGATGACAACTTCCAAAGGGCTATAGTGTTGCAACCGCGTCACAAAATGTGTGTTGAATGCCCCGCCACCCGTGACAAGCATTCGTCCTTGGTCGAATCTGCCGGCGGCGCGACCTATCTGCAGGGCCATGTGCTCGCAATAGGTATGCAGGAGGTCTTCCACTTTTGCATCGTAAGCGTTTACGAGCGGTAATATGCGTTCGAGCACCCATTCGCGGCCCAGCGATTTAGGATAGGGCTGATGGTAATACTCCAGATCGTTGAGTTTTTCTAGTAACTCAGGAATTAACTTGCCTGTAGCAGCCAGCCGTCCACCCTCGTCAAAAGGTTTGCCGGCGCGTTCGGAAAGAAAATTGAGTACCTGATTGGCCGGGCAAACATCGTAGGCAATACGCAGATTATCAACGCTATATGAAATATTTGCAATCCCTCCGATGTTCAAACAGGCTTCGTATTGGCTGAATAAAAGCTGGTCGCCAACGGGAACCAGTGGGGCGCCCTGTCCGCCATTCACCACATCGGCTTCACGAAAATTGCATACCGTAGTCAGGCCGGTAAGTTTGGCTAAGGTTTGTCCGTCGCCAATCTGGACCGTAATCCCTTTTGAGGGTTGGTGAAAAACCGTGTGACCGTGCGAGGCCACGAGGCGCGGAATTACGCCGGTATCTGCCACAAAAGCGTTCACCTGACGAGCCATCCAGGTGGCAAAGGACCTGCTCAGCGTTTTTAATGCCTTGTTGTCTAAGTGCATAGCTTCTAGAAGCTGGTGGTGCCACTCGTCGTCGTACGGCTGATAACGAACATCCACTATTTCGTAATGCCAGTGGTAGTCTTCTTTAAAAAACCTGCATAAAGCCATGTCGAGACCGTCTGCAGATGTACCCGACATCAACCCAAGTACATGATAATCGTGCTTTATCATCAGAGATAGGGTAAAATTGTTTCAAGTCTGATGCCTCGTGAGGCTTTGATCAGAATGTCGTTGCCCGAAATGGGGTTTGCATTAATATACTCAGCCAGCTTTCCAACGTGTTCAAAATGCAGCCAGTCGTCGCCTGAATATACCTTGCCGAATTCCTGGCCCACCAGTATCACCGATTCAGCATCCAGATCGGTGAGCAGTTTCAAAATGTTGGCATGTTCTTCTTCGCTGTAAATACCCATTTCGAGCATATCGCCAAGTATAAATGTTGATCGCCTGCCGCGTATCTGGTCGAAGTTTCGTATCGCCGCTTCCATGCTGCTCGGATTGGCGTTGTAGGCGTCCATGATTACTTTATTGCGCCCTGTATCAATCAGTTGCGACCGGTTGTTTTTTGGTTCATAGCCCGAAATAGCTTCGTTGATTTGCTGCTTTCCGATGCCGAATTTGCATCCGACGGCGATAGCGGCCAGCACATTCTCCGTATTGTAATCACCGATAAGTCTGGTCTTTACAACGGATTGCATCCTGCCGTATTCCCACGCAACATGGATAAAAGGATCGGCTGAAACCAGCTCGCCAAAAAGATCGTTGTCCAGTGCAGATCCGAAGGTAAACCTGCTGATGCGTGCTGTGAGTCGATCAAGCAGTTCGTTGTCGCGGTTTACGAAAACCATGCCGCCTTTATCGTCGATATAGCTATAGAGCTCGCTGTTGGCATTGATAGCACCGGTATATCCGCCAAAACCTTCGAGGTGGTCTTTGCCGATATTGGTTACGATTCCGTAATCGGGCTCAGCAATAAGGCAAAGCTGGCGGTTTTCGCCCTGGTGATTGGCGCCCATCTCGATGACGGCCACTTCTGTTGTGTCTTTGAGCTTGAGAAGTGTAAGTGGCAAACCTATATGGTTGTTCAGGTTTCCCGGTGTGTAAAGTGTTTCGTAGCTCTGAGCCAGCACCCTTCCCATCAGTTCCTTTGTGGTTGTTTTTCCATTGCTTCCAGTAATGCCAATGACGGTTGCCTTGCACTGGCGCCGATGGTGGTTGGCAAGCTTTTGCAATGTCTTTAGCACATCATTGCTTTTAATAATCCGGTCATCGCTGGCTATGGCCGGATCATCGCTTACAGCAACACTGGCTCCCAGCTCGAGGGCTTTATGCACTAGTTTATTGGCATCGAAGTTTGGTCCGCGCAGCGCGAAAAAAATATCCCCGGGCTGCATTGTCCGGGTATCGGTGCTCACGCTGCCCTGTCGAAGGAAAAGATCGTATAAAGTGGTAATTTCCATACCCAAATAAAGTAAAAAACCCCATCACTTATTGAGGACGGGGTTTATTTTTCCGGTGATCCGGGATTATTTTTTTCTTGCAATTGAGCTTCCTACTTTGTTCATGGCGCAGCGGAAACCGATGTAGTTTGTTGCTTCGTCTTCGTTGAGGAATCTGCGTGTTCCCGGGCTGAGGAAGTATGCACGGTCAGCCCATGAGCCTCCTTTGTACACCCTCGATTTGTCGGAAATGAGGGTGGTATTGCCATAGTCGTACATTTTGGCAGTCGAATTGGGATCTTCCTGCAGATTGGTCCAGTCGCTCTGAATGGTCGAGGCGTAGTCACCATCACGATGGTTCACCACATAACCGCGACGGTAGTTTTTGCGATTGGCTGCTTCTTCGGGCGTAATCTCAACATATTGAAGACGTCCAAGGGAGTCTTTGAGTGCGATGGAACCATCGGCTTCGCGCTTTTTGTTTACAAAAATATTGCCGCGGAAGGGGCTGTAATCTGCCACATCTTCGTGTGAGAGCGGTCGATACACATCGAGCACCCATTCGGCCACATTGCCCGCCATATTGTAAAGGCCAAAATCGTTAGGCCAGTATGAGCCAACAGGAGCAGGAAGGGCAGCGCCGTCGTTCAGGCTGCCAGCAATGCCCATATAGTCGCCTTGACCGCGCTTGAAGTTGGCTACAAAGCTGCCCATATATTTTTTGTGATCGGTGCGAAGCCCGTTGCCGTTCCAGGGATATACCCTGCGCTCAACAATGCGCTCATTTACAGTGTTTCCAACAAGGGCCAAAGCTGCATATTCCCACTCGGCCTCGGTGGGAAGGCGATACTTAGGAAGAAGGATGCCGTCTTCAAAACGTACATTACGCACGCCTGTTCCGCTTGGATCGAGGTCGCGTTTACCGTCTTTCACCCTGCCTTCATATTGACCGGCCAGGTAAGCTTCAGTATTAAAGTTATTTTCGTTTTTCTGATCGGGATCGAAATCGAGGATGCCGGCTCTGATCAGCTGAAGCTCATTCACGCGGTCGGTACGCCAGTTGGCATATTCGTTGGCCTGTACCCACGACACACCCACTACAGGGTAGTCGTGATAGGATGGATGGCGGAAATAAAGCTCGACAAGAGGCTCGTTATAGGCCAATCTGTCGCGCCAAACCAGGGTGTCGGGCAAGGCACGCTGAACCACCTGAGGATAATCCTGACCAAAAACACGTTCCAGCCAATAGATATATTCGAGGTAATCCAGATTGCTCACCTCGGTTTGGTCCATGAAAAATGAAGGAACAGTAACCCTGCGGGGTATGTTGTTCCATTCGTACAAGAGATCTTCCTGCGTGCCACCCATCAGAAAAGTGCCGCCTTCGATGGGTACGAGGCCGGGGCCAATTTTCTGTTCTTTTTCTTTGGCAACCTCAAAACCACCGAATTTGGGGTCGTTGTAGTTCCAGCCTGTAGAGCGCGAAACCTGTTTTTTGCTGCAGGCTCCCGAAGCCATGAGTGCAGCGGCTGCTGCAATAAGAATTAATCTGTTTTTCATCCTATTATACGATCGCTTTGGCGGATAAATTGCATTTTGGGCTTATATAACTAAAACACGGGTGCTTTTATTGCACGTATTTTCCTTTTTGTATCACGTTCAACACACAGCTCCCAACTGAGCGATATTTCGTGGGCACCTCCGGCATTGAGTCCAAGTCCCGAAACAGTAATGTCGTAACTGTATCCTATGGCCACACCTCCCGTAGTAAGTCCAATCATTACCTGAAGGGCATCGGCGGTTTCGAAAGTATGCCTAAACCAGCTTCCGGCTACAAAAGGGTACTTGCTCAGATAAAGGCCGGCATTGAATTGCCTGAAGTTTCCCTGCTGCAAAAATAACATATTGGGCTGAATGAGCAGCGATTGATCTTCGCGAACTCCATAGCGCCTGTCGGACGTGTTGATGTTCACCCCTGCATGAAGAGTCCAGCGTATGGGCAACTGACGATCATCCTGACCAAACAGGCTCATGTGAGGTCTGTTGAGGTGATCGGCCGAGATGCCTGCAAACATTACCTCGTCCACCGAAAACATAATCCCTGTCGACAAATCGGGTGAAAGACGCGTGGCAGCATCAGGAGGCCGTTCGTTGGAAATTCCATTGCTAAGCTTGTCAGGAAATTGTAAGGCTTCCCAGTTCAAGGCATCCTGTAGCGCTCCGGCTTTGATGCCGCCCGAAAGCGTGCTTCGCTGGCCAAGCTGAACCTGACTTGCGAAAAATGCGGCAAAAGCAGTGCGGTTAAATACGCCGCCGCCCTGACGGTCCTGCATAGCCTGAAATCCAAAACCACTGTTGATCGTGGGCAGATGCTGGTCGTAGGATAGTTTGTAAGTGCGAAATGCATTGCCAATTCCGGGCCACTGATTGCGGTATTGGAGCGAAATACGCCCGCATTCTGTTTGCCCGGCAAAGGCCGGATTCAAATATAGCGGCGCGGCGTAGAACTGACTAAAGCCAACGTCCTGAGCACGAGAAATTTGCGCTGAAAAGATGATTGCGATGATTAGGGCGGTGATAAACGGTAGGGCGACCAAACGGTTTAGGCTGTACAAGCTGATATTTGACTTAAGGGAAGTTGATTCGGGTCTCGCAATTTGCGCACAAAACCCATTTTCCTTTGGATGATTGTTTCCGAAAAGTCTGAAAATAAAATACGGCATTCCAGCCCCTCAAATAAGCGTGCAATGATACGCTTTTCTTTCTTAGCTTCACCACATTTATAGCGGCAATAAAGCGGCATTCAGTCCGTTTTGGTATTCGGAAGCAAAATAAAGCGCTTTATTTGCATTCCATCAATCAATTTTACCAATACAGTGCTGTTCTGTTGATGACTTTACAATCTAAAACGATACCTGAATTGCTCAGCAAAAGAGCTGTAGATAATCCGGAAAATCAAAGTTTCGTATTAACCTTCCCTTGGCACAAGGTAAGTAATGTACTCCCAATTGATACTTTTCGGGAATGGTTTATAGTTTTTGTTTTAGTGCTTCTTTTTCAGCCGATAATGTCGGCTGAGGTTTTAAAATCCGGGAGCGTAAGCCTGATCTGGAAAAAAGCCGATACCCTGCATTTACCGGGTAGGGAGGTGCTTTACCGATCTTATTTCGAAGGGGCTGTTTACCGTTCGGACATGTCCGCTATTCCGCTGTATTCCACTACATTACCGGTTATGGACGCTGCATCGTCCTATTCCGTAAAGCTTACGCCAACAAGAGTTGATTATCCGGCTCTTGAATCGTTGAATATTTCCTCAAGAGAGGTCTTGCCCGAGGATTATCGCACTGAGGCACAAACCGGAGTTTCGCGCGATCTTTCCATGTTGCGGTGGCAGGTAAATGCGCTGAGAAGAATGCCGGATGGCAGCGTAGAACGACTTCTGGATTTTGATTATCAGATTACGTACAACCTTCCAGAGGCTTATTTTGAAGCGGTGCAGAAGTCGGGAAGTTACACTACAAATTCGGTACTTGCCAACGGACGCTGGTTCAAGTTCAGGGTGAGCAATACCGGGATTCATCGCATCACCTCAGCCAACCTTCAGGCCATGGGCATTAATATTGCCACCGTTAATCCGCGCCATATCAGGATATACGGCAACGGTGGAGGTGTGTTGCCTGAGGCAAATGCCGATCCAAGAATCGACGATCTGGCCGAGAATGCCATTCTTGTTGTTGGCGAGGAAGACGGGGTTTTTAACAGCAGCGACTATATTTTATTCTATGCCAAAGGCCCGGTCAGGTGGGATTTCAATCCCCTTTCGGGCACTTATGTGCACACGCCGGCTTATTACGACGATTACGCCTACTATTTCATCACAACTGATTTAGGGCCCGGAAAGCGCATCGTCACGGCACAAAACACGGGTTCAGCAGCGCAAAGCATCAGCGATTTTCTGGATTACAGAGTGCATGAACAGGATTTGGTAAACCTCACTAACACCGGTCGCACCTGGTACGGCGAACTGTTCGACATCACCCTCAGTCGCGACTATCCCTTCGATTTTCCGAATATGATTTCATCAAAACCGGCGAGGGTAGAAACGGAGGTTGCAGCACGCAATTTCGGTCCTGCAGGCTTTCAGCTATTTGTGGACGGGCAACTCAGGGCCAATTTACCTATCGACCCTACCCTGGCCACGGGATACGACTATGCCAAAAACAATGGCACATCGGTTGATGTTGCGCCCTCAGGCAGCCGGGTTAATGTCAATATCCGTTTTACCCGTTCGGTGAGCTCGGCCCGTGGCTGGCTCGATTATATCAGGGTCAACGCATGGCGGAATCTGGTCTTTTCGGGCGGGCAGCTCCAGTTTAGAAATCATCGAACACTTCCTGATGGAAGCTTCGAGTATCAGGTGGCGGGTGGTAGCACTGGCCTTTTGCTTTGGGATGTTACAGATCAAACCAATGTTGTAGCGCGTCCGTTTAATCTTCAGGGTGGAGCAATCGCTTTCACCGCCCCGGCCGACGGCAGGAGGGAGTTTGTGCTGTTCGATAACAGTAGCTTTTTCGGTATTGAAAACGTTGGGCCGGTTGCCAACCAAAATCTTCATAGCATCAGGGATATCGATTACCTTATTGTTTCGCATCCCAGCCTGCTCGAAGAAGCCAACCGTCTCGCTGAATTTCACCGTCAGAAAAGCGGACTTACGGTTTATGTGACCACCCCAAATCTGATTTACAACGAGTTTTCATCTGGTGCCCAGGACGTTAGCGCCATACGCGATTTTGCCCGAATGCTGTATTCGGCGAGCAGCCCCGGAAAAGAACTTCGGTATCTGCTATTATTCGGTGACGGTTCGTTCGACTACAAAGACAAGCTCACCAATAACAACAACCTGGTGCCTACATATCAAACGATAGCGTCACTAAATCTGGTAAATTCCATAGCTACTGACGACTACTTCGGATACTTGGATGCCGGTGAGGGAGCAGGCAGCATCAACTTTTTGGATATCGGCATCGGGAGGTTTCCGGTAACAACGCTGCAGCAGGCGAAGCAAATGGTCGACAAGGTGATCCGGTATGTTGAAAAGAACCCGGAAACTTTCGCCGAATGGCGTAACGAACTGGTATTTGTAGCCGACGACGGCGATTCGAACTGGCACATGAAAGATGCGGAAGAACTTGCCACCCTGGTCGAGAACCGCAATCCCGCCTTCAACATCAACAAGATTTATCTCGACGCTTATCCGCAGATTGCCACACCTGGCGGACAAAAAGCACCAGCGGTGAATGAAGCAATAAACCGGCGTATGGAGCGCGGTGTTTTGCTTGTAAATTACAGCGGTCACGGCGGAGAGGTGGGCTGGGCTGAGGAGCGCATACTGGAGATCTCAGACATACAAAGCTGGCGCAATCGCAGCAGGATGCCGGTGTTCATAACCGCTACCTGCGAATTCTCGCGCTACGATGATCCAACACGCCTCTCGGCAGGCGAAATGGTTTTCCTGAACCCCGACGGAGGAGCAATTGCCATGTTTACCACTGCAAGAGCTACCTATGCAAGCACCAACCTGCGCCTGAACAAGGCTATATATAACGACAATATTTTTGTGCCTTATAACGGCGAGCGGGCAAGGTTTGGCGATATCATGCGACGCTCCAAGGTGGCAGGCGATGTTAACGACCGTAAATTTGTTCTTCTCGGCGACCCTGCCCTGCAACTTACATATCCTGAAAACAGGGTTGTTACAACCCATATCAACAACAAGCCACTGGACAACATCAACCAGTCCGATACCCTCAAGGCTTTATCACAGGTGATTATCAAAGGTCAGGTGACCACACGAAGCGGACAATTGATGAGCAATTTTAACGGACAGGTTTACACCACCATATACGACAAAGCATCAATAATCACCACAGCTGGCGATCAGAACGGCTTCCCGCAAAATTTCAGCACGCGTAACAGTATCATCTACAAGGGAACGGCCAGTGTAGTGAACGGAATATTCGAATTTGGCTTCATCGTGCCTAAGGACATTTCCTACCGCTACGGCAGCGGTCGCATCAGTTATTATGCTACGGGCAATTTGGGCGATGCGCATGGAAGCAATGAGAACTTTTTGGTCGGCGGTTTTTCCAACAATAACCTGGCCGACAACAAAGGCCCTGAAATCAGGCTTTTTATGGGTGATTCGACTTTTCGTAACGGCGGATTTACGAGCGAGAGTCCAAGGCTTTTCGTGCTTTTGCGCGACGAAAGCGGCATCAATACCACCGGTGCGGGCATTGGCCACGATATTGTTGCATGGATCAGCGGTGCTACAGAACGCATGGCCATTCTCAACGATTATTACACTGCCGCGCTCGACAAAAGCAACGAAGGCAGTATCAGCTTTCCCATCATAGGGCTCAATCCCGGCCGACACACCCTGACCCTCAGGGCATGGGACGTATTCAACAATTCGAATACGGCAAGCATTGATTTTGAGGTGATTGCCAAGAGTACAATTAAGGTGGAAGAACTACACAACTATCCTAACCCATTCCGTGATCGCACCTGCTTTGTTTTTAATCACAACCAGAATGGCGAGCGGCTTGATGTGGCCGTCGATATCTTCGACATGAACGGCAGACGTGTGAAAAGCATTCGGCAGGAAACTGTAAGCAGCAGCTTCAGAAGTCAGCCTGTTTGCTGGGATGGCCGTTCGGACAATGGTACCCCTGTTCCCAAAGGGTTGTATCTTTACAGGCTGATCATCACCGACAGCAAGGGCAATCAAGCGGTTGCCTCAGAGCGAATGGTGCGTTTTTAAGGTCCTGAAATGCGAAAGAGTGCTGTATTTCTGATTTTGTTTCTGCAGCTTATGCTGATATGGCCTGTTGTGCTTTTAGCCCAGCAGGGGAGGACAGATACGCTCGTTTTGCATTTCGACCGTAACGTGCAATTATGGCCTTATGAGGTTTATTTTGATGCTAAGATTCCCGGATTTCCATATGCACACCTTCATTTGGATGTGCCCCATGGAATGCATGTTGTTGGAAATGAATTGATTGTAGAAGAGGTTGCGTCTCTGGATGAGGTATATGAAAATCATGCTCCTGAAGATGACTTTCGTGTTGAGGTACAATCATTCGACCAAAGACTAGAAGTGCTGAATCGTTTGCTTGTCCTCCCTTTCAGATTAAAAAACGGCAAGCCTGAGCAACTGATTAGCGGCAGGCTTGTAATATTTTACGATAATCTCGCAGAGAATTTTGCAGGTACATCATCAGTTTTCACGAGCAATTCGGTGCTTGCTACAGGTCGTTGGTTGAAAATTGCAGTGGTGAATAGCGGTGTTTACCGGATCGTGCCAGAGCAGCTAGCTGCCGCAGGATGGAATCCTACGCAGATAGACCCGCGCAGGCTGGCCCTGTTTGGCAATGGCGGTATGATGCTTCCCGAACGCAACAATAGCTTCCGTTACGACGATCTGGTCGAAAACCCTGTAGTGGTGACTGGTGAGTCGGACGGCAGTTTCGATGCCGGCGATGCGCTTTATTTTTATGGTCAGGCTACAACGGCATGGTCCTACAACCAAATGAGCATCCGATACGACCACCGGATCAACTTCTACTCCGACACCACCTATTATTTCCTCACAGAACTCGGGCGTCCAGGGATGCGCATGGCAACAAAACAGCAGACATCAGCCGACCCGAATACTGTTGCCGATATATTTCTGGATTATGCCCTTCATGAAAATGACCTGGAGAATCTGATCCATTCAGGTCGTGAATGGTATGGCGAATATTTTACGCGTCAGAAAGATCGCCTTGATATCGGTTTTTACTTCCCTAACAGGGTGGTGCAAAGACCGGTGATGGTCAATACCCAGTTTGCTGTCAGGTCGCTCACCGAAACCACTGCATTTTCGATTGAACTTAACGGTCAAACAGCTCTGGCGCAGCAGTCATTTTTACCGATATCGTCCGGCGCTGCGGCCTATGCCCGCGAGCAGGCCTACAGCCTCAGTCTTGCCTCAGTTCAGAATGATAGCCTCAGGTTTTCGGTGCGCTATCATGCAGCAGAGGATAATTCGCGGGCTTGGATCAATTTTTTAAGGGTAAATGCATGGCGGCAATTGAGATATGTGCCGGGCAGGCAAATGCCTTTTCGAAACCCCGAAGCCGTTGGCTTTAATGTTGTTGCGCAATACCGTATCAGTGAGGCTACACCGGGATTATGGCTCTGGGATCTGACAAATCCACTGAGACCTGTAGCACAACAGCATGACAGCCAGGATAATATGATTCGTTTTAATGTGCTTGGCGATTCAATAAGGGAGTACCTGCTTTTCAATCCTGCGGATGCTTTCAGTCCGCCAGCAATTGTTGCGATTCCAAACCAAAACCTGCACGCCATTCAGGCAACTGATATGATTATCGTGGCCCCGCCGCAGTTCATACCACAGGCCGAAAGTATGGCCGCCCTTCACCTGCAGCACGACGGGCTGGAAAGTGTTGTGGTGAATATTCACGAAGTTTACAATGAGTTTGGTTCGGGTAAGCCCGATGTTACTGCCCTAAGGGATTTTATACGGATGATCTATACGCGCAGCGGCGATCGTTTGCGCTATGTGCTGCTTTTTGGTGATGCTTCCTACGATTATAAAAATCGTATTCCACACAATACCAATATTATCCCGACTTACCAGAGTACGCAAAGCATTATAGAAACGCAAAGCTTTGTAAGCGATGATTATTTTGGTCTGATGGGAAGCACCGAAGGCCTGGATATGCAGGGCGTACTCGACCTGGGCATCGGAAGATTTCCGGTGAGCACGCCTGAGGAAGCCAGCCTCATGGTTGCCAAAAATGTGCACTATCTTTCACGGCTTGAGTCGCAGCGTGGAGCCTGGCAAAACGGTATAACCTTTTTGGCCGACGACAGCGATGGAAACCTTCATCTGAGTCAGGCCGAAACCCTCGCCGCAGATGTGGATGCAGCATATAAGAATTTCAACATCAGGAAAATTTATCTTGATGCTTACCGAAGAATTGCTGTACCCGGAGGCTTTCGCTATCCCGATGCTTCAGTGGCCCTGCTAAAAACCATTAACGAAGGCTCGCTTATCGTCAATTATACAGGGCATGGTGGGGTTAGCGGCCTTACCGACGAGAAAGTGTTTTCAATAACTGAGATAGAGGGACTTGGCAATCGCGACAGATTAGCTTTTTTTATCACAGCTACCTGCGAATTCAGCCGTTTCGACAATCCTTCCCTTGTTTCGGCCGGAGAGCGTTTGCTACTCAATCCCAACGGAGGTGCCATCGCACTGATGACTACAACACGACTTGCCTTCGCACATTCCAACTTCAGCGTGAACCGAAGGCTTTATGCTTCGCTGATGACCGAAGGTAAGGGCGATATTAACCGGCTGGGCGACATTATCAGACTGAGCAAGAACCCTACCAACTCCTATATATATAACTTCGTTCTGCTTGGTAATCCGGCCCTGCGTCTCAGCTACCCCGAGTATGGTGTCGAAATACTATCGGTCAACGGCCAGATTTCCGATACGCTGCATGCCATGTCAGAAGTGTTGTTGGAGGGAAGGGTAACACTGCCTTCAGGCCAGCTGGCCGGTGACTTCAATGGTGTGGTGCAGGTGCTGATGTTCGACAAAAAAACCACTTACCGCACTTTGGGCAACGATGCCATGAGCGTTCCGACAAACTTCAGCCTTCACGACAAGCTCCTGTTCAAAGGCAAGGCAACTGTAAAAAATGGCAGGTTCAGCATCAGGTTTTCCTTGCCGCGCAGCATATCCTACAATTATGGTAAACCGAGAATTTCGCTGTTCGCATCCGACAGCAGCTCCGGAATAACCGCAGGCGGGTATTATGATAATCTGGTGCTTGGAGGTACTGATCCCGCCATAAACCCTGATGCAACAGGCCCTGATATTCAGCTCACTGCTGCCGATCCCAACTTCAGGGATGGTGGTGTGCTGCCTTCCGATGTTGCCTTTTTTGCGCACCTAACCGACCCTCAGGGAATACATTACCTTGGCACCGAAATCGGTCGCGATATTGTTGCCACGCATCTCCTTCCCGATGGTGCAGTGCAGAAATATGTACTCAACAGTCTTTTTGAGCCCGAAACCGACAATTTCGCCTCCGGAAGTCTTCGTTTTCAGCTCAATGGACTTGCGCAGGGAAGCCACAGGTTAACACTCAGGGCATGGGACTTGCACAACAACAGCGCTGAAAAAACCATAAATTTCGTGGTTGACCCGTCCGAAAATCTGACGATCAGCAATGTTCAGATCAAACCCAATCCGGTGATCGACCAGGCCATTTTTACTTTTGAGTTTAACAAACCCGGTAAAAAGTTGTTAACAAGCCTGGAAGTTTTCGACTTGCTTGGTAATCGGGTCTCTTCGCAACAGCACGAAATGAAGCCATCGGGAAGCTTGTCGGAACCCCTGATCTGGAAGGCAAGTGAAGCCGGCAATGGTAGATTGCCTTCGGGTGTTTATCTTTGGCGCCTGATTGTGCAGCCCGAAGAAGGACTGCCGCAAACCGTTTCTGGCAGGATGATACTGAAAAGTCCCTGAAAATGATAACGCAATAAAGGACAACCTTAATCGTTAACACACAGTTCATGACGCAATACCCTTATATGAAAATGAAACACCTGGCCCTTGTGGCACTTTCTGTTTTATTGTTTTTCAACGCCAACTCCCAGACTTATCAAGAGCTTTCAGGGCGCAACTCCCTCAACGTGATAACTACGGCCGTGCCTTTTCTGATGATTGCACCCGATGCACGCGCAGGGGCCATGGGCGATGTTGGTGTTTCGACCTCGCCGGATGTTTTCTCAATGCACTGGAATCCTGCCAAATATGCCAATATCCAAAGCGATATGATGGTTGGCCTTTCCTACAGCCCCTGGTTGCGCAATCTGGTGCCCGACATGAACCTTGCTTACCTTGGTTTTTCCAAAAGGCTCGATGCCAACTCGGCCATTGGATCGACACTCAGGTTTTTTACCCTCGGCGACATCCAGTTTACTGACGAAAACGGCGACGACCGTGGCACTTATCGCCCCAGCGAGTGGGCACTCGATGCCACCTATGCCCGTAAACTTACCGACCATCTTTCGGGAGCCGTTGCCGGTCGTTTCATCTATTCCAACCTTACTCAGGGGCAATTTGTCGGCACGACCGAAACTTCGGCAGGCATCTCCGTTGCTGCCGACGTAGCCGTTTACTGGGAAAAGGAAGTGGAGTGGTTTAAGGATATCGATGCCACTTTTGCCTGGGGCGTAAACATCAGCAATATTGGCAATAAGCTGGGTTACAGTGAAACCAGCATTAAGAAGGACTTTATTCCCACCAACCTCAGGTTTGGTCCGACCCTCAAACTTAACATTGACGAGTACAACAAGATTGCATTTTCAGTCGACATCAACAAGTTGCTTGTGCCAACGCCACCTGTGCTTAAGCGCGACAGCATCACCGGCAACCCTATCCTCATTCCGGGAACTGACAAATACGAGATTGCCAAGGGTCGCGACGACGAAGTATCGGTTGTGGCAGGCATGTTGCAATCGTTCTACGATGCTCCCAACGGCATGAGTGAGGAATTTCGTGAGCTTTACTACTCATTTGGTGTCGAGTATTGGTACAACAACGCTTTTGCCCTGCGCGGCGGTGCTTTTTATGAGGATAAGACCAAGGGCAACCGAAAGTTTTTCACCCTTGGTGCAGCTTTAAAGTACAATGTTTTCGGACTCGACTTCTCTTACCTGATTCCCGTTGATGCCCGCAACAACCCGCTCCAGAATACCGTGCGTTTTGCCCTTACCTTCGATCTGGACGCCGCTTCCCGCGCAAGGAAAAATTAGTTCCCGACCTGGCTGATAAAAATATTGACCTAAAATGGGCAGCATTTCTATAGATTGTTGCCCATTTTATTTTTCCGCCCACTACTCACTGTTCCTATTCTCTATGTATTCAGGATCGAACCCAAGGAGGTAAACCTGTTTTGTTGCCCTCGTCAGGGCAGTGTATAGCCAGCGCAAATAGTCGCTGTCTATTTCCTGATCGCTTTTTCGCCCCTGTTCTAGAAAAACCACCGGCCATTGTCCGCCCTGCGTTTTATGGCAGGTGAGGGCATAGGCGTATTTTACCATTAGCGCATTGTAATATGGATTGACCGCCAGTTTTGCTAATCGTTTGCGGCGCGATGGCTCGTCGGCATAATCTTCCTCCACTTTGAGCGCAAAAGCCCTGAAAGCCTCATCGCTGAGCGAAGGTCCGGGGGCATTGAGCGTGTCGAGCAAAAGCTTTACCTGAAAGGCCGGCATATCGGGATAGTCCACGAGTCTCACCTCTGCCTCTGCAAACTGGTGGTCATAGAGGTTCTCGTAGCGTATCACCCTGATAACTTCGATGATATCGCCGTTGGCAATGAAGCTGCCCTCATCCGAGTCACTCAGCCAGAAGTAATTGTTTTTGACCACCATGAGCAGCTCGCCGGCCGACAGTTCGCCTTCCTGCCCAAGTATGCGTTGCCTGATGGCCTGATTGAACCGGTTGGCGGCATAATTGCTACGGCAAATAACTACGGCCTCCGAGAAATCGTGGCGTCCAAAATGTTCCATCAAGCTGTCCTCAATATCGCTTCCTGACAGAGCCCGTATATCACCCTGATTTACAATATTCAGCAATGGCAGAGCAAAGTCTTTCCGGCCGAGTTTGTCGCGCAGCTTTGTGGCGTTGCTCAGAATGCCCGATTCGAGGCTCTGGCGCATGACCTCGGTGAGTTCGAATCCGGCTGCCGTTACGGGATAGCGGCTTTGCAGATATTGCAGATTAAGTGCCGGGCTCAGCGGCAGACCCACAGGCGGAAGCTGAGCCTGATCGCCAATAAGTACAATACGACAGTTTTGTCCCTCAGCCACATATTCCATCAGGTCGTCGAGGAGGCTTTTTCCTGTCAGACTTTCCACAGTCGTGTCGGGTATCATCGAAGCCTCATCGACCACAAAAACCGCCTTCCTGTGCTTGTTGGGCGCCCTTACGATGCGCATACTGCCATCGGCAAGGCGTGTCTGAAAGTAGATTTTTCGATGAATGGTCGATGCGTTTATGCCGGTATAACTGCTCAATACCTTGGCTGCACGGCCGGTAGGCGCGAGTAATACAGCATGCATGCCCAGCACTGGAAGTGTTTGTACGATGGCTGCCACCAGCGATGTTTTTCCTGTGCCGGCGTAGCCGCGCAGCAGGTACAGCGGATTGGGCTTGTCGGAAAGGAGAAAGGCCGATAAATGTTCGATGACCTTGCTTTGGCCTGAGGTAGGCGAAAAGCCGAAAGCCTTTTCGAGCAGTTGACGTAGGGTTGAACGATCCATCAGAACGGATAACCAATACCGAAGTTCCAAACGAGGTCGCTCATACTCAGTCGCTTGAACTGCCAGCGATTGCCCAATGGCAAGGCGGGATCGTGCAAGGGTACGGCAGCATCGAGCCTGAAAACGAAAAACGAGAAATCGAGCCTGAAGCCTACTCCGGCATCAACAGCAAACTCCTTATAAAATCTGTTCACTTCAAAATCTCCTGCCTCAATCTCCTCTTTTCCAGGCAGATTCCAGATGTTGCCGGCATCAACAAACAGAGCGCCTTTGAGATAGCTGTAGATGGGAAAGCGAAACTCGACATTGCTTTCGAGTTGCATGCTGCCAAAGCGTTCTATGCTGAGGGTGTCGCGATGGCTACCCGGACCAAGTTGCCTGAAAGCCCATCCACGCATGCCGTTGGCGCCGCCGGCATAAAAACTCCTTTCGAAGGGCAGGTCGTTCGAATTGCCAAAAGGCAACCCTACACCTGCCATCCCCCTGAAGACCAGCCTAAGCTCCGGATTGAATATTTTAAAAAACCTGTAGTCGGCATCGAACCGCACAAATTGCGCATAGCGGATGCCCAGCAGGGAGGTGAAATTATCCTGTTTTTCAAAAATGGGCAGCTTTTTGAAGGCTGACAAGAGGTTGCCGGCACTCTCGGTGTTTAAGCGAAAATAGTGGAAGTCGCGTATGCGATTGATATTCTGATTGGTAAAGACATAGCTGTAGCGCATTCCTAGAATCAGGTGGTCGGAGTATTGGTTGCGCAATCGCTGATTGGCGGTTTGATTGAGAAAGGTTTCGAACTCAGGGCTGAGGTTCACCTTGATCGAGCTGAGCGAAACGGGGCTAAAGAAGTGGGTCACCCTTGGGTTGGTCATCCAGTCGTAACCAAAATTGAACCGCAGCATGGTGCGGTCGTAATTGGGCCTGTTTTGGGTGGATATGCCAAGGTTGAGTGTGGTTTTTGGCAGGTATTCGCGGGCAAATTTTCTCAGTCGTAAGGGGCTTACAAAGCGAGGAATGAGCAAACTGGCATCCAGGCCCGCCTCTCGGGTATTAAAGAGCCTGTTATCGGTTTCGCCCGTCGAAAGGCGTTGTGCTTCCAAACCTCCGTTAAGCCTGAGCCTAAATATTTCGGCTCCCCTGAAAAGGTTGCGATTGGTATAAACCAAACTTCCCCGCATACCAAGGTCGCCTCCGGAGTTGGTTCCTTCAATTTCAAAGGAATAGGCGTGCAAACGTGCTCTTTGAAGGTAAACGTGCGCGTCAATCCACTTTCCGGGCCAGATGTCGTCGTTGTTGACTCCTGCGGCGGTTGTGTCGAAATTGATGTTGGACGCGCGGTAAATTTTAAGGTTGTTGAGACCCTTGTAGGTTTGACGCATGCGGTCGATGCTTACCGGTTCGCCCTGATAAAACTGGATTACCTGCCGGAAAGTTGATGGCTTGATACCGATGCGACCGGGACTGACAAAGGTGAGTTGTGATGGTTTGTCGTTCCATGGATTCCGCAGCTTGTATTGCAAGGTGTCGGTGGGCGTAAGTCCACCGCCAAAAGGCTGGTGCAGCGGATAAACAAAAACGTTTCTGATAAAATAGGCCTGATGTGATTCTCCTGCTCCCTGCTGCAGGAAACCCGGGGGCTCTATCCGCATATTAAGTCTGACCGATTTAAACAGCTTGCTGCTATCGGCTTCAAACCTCACAAAATCTTTGCTGAAATAATAGAAGCCATTGTTTTTGAGCAGGTTGGTCACTCTGTCGCGTTCAGCGTCCATCACATAGGCATTGAAAAGATTGCCTTCTTTTAATAAGCTTTCTGCGGTGTCGGCCATCACCAGTTGCTCTAATTGTGGGTCTTCGATGGTACGTTTAAACTCGCTGATCGCATATTCCGGGCCGGGTTTGATGATGTAGGTAACGCTTGCGTTAAACTTTTTCCGTTTTACCTCATAAGTAGTTTCGGCCTCAAAATAGCCAATGTTGAATAGGTATTGCCGCATCTGTCCGGCGGCATTGCGTGTAAGCTGTTCTTCGAAATAGATGGGCGATCGCCCAAAGCGGCCGTTGACAAACTTTCGGAGTCCTTTCTTTTTTTCGCCCCAGCGGTAATGCATCCAAAGGCCCGGACGCATGCCAAGGACATGCGGCATGGCTTTGGGCTGTGCCAAAACAAGCAGGTCGGATGAGGTAAAAGTAACGGGCTTTTCTTCGATCTTGACGGTGTTTTTGTGCATCAGGAGTTTTCCTTCAGGGATGTATCGCGCTGGAGAACACGACACTACAAATAACAGTGCAATCACTGCAATCCCAAATATCCTGAAGTTAGAAACGGATGCCCGCTTTTGGTTCATACGTCAAATTGCACTCGGACAAATGTACAATAATTGCCCATCTTTAGCGGCGGACAGGGGCATAGTAAAAGCAAAAGGTGCACGAAAAACTGGTTTTCACGCACCTCCTGATTGAATGGAACGGTAAAATCAGATCGATTCGGTTTCTACCACCTTGGCCAGCAAATCGGCATAAGGGATGACAAGCAGTTTGCGACCTTCAAAAGTAACTTCCGTGCCGGAATATTTTTTAAAAAGCACCTTATCGCCTACGCTGATGGCTGGTTTTTCGATATTGCCTATGGCCAGCACGGGGGCAATCTGGGGTTTTTCCTTTGCAGTGTCGGGAATGATAAGGCCCGATGCGGTGCGCTGTTCGCTCTTGTCCTCGCTCAGGTCGAGAATTACCTGTTCGTTAAGTGGTTGTAACTCTTTCATTTTGAATCGTTTTTATGATTGTTGTGTTGATATGCCCAAAAGACTGTTGATTCTGTTTTTATCGAACCCAACCACAATAGTGCCTTCGATATCGGTTTGCGGAACGCCTTGTTGGCCGCTTCTTCTTACCATTTGCTCGGCGGCCTGCTGATTGCGCGATACGTCGATTTCGGTATATTGTATATTGTTGGATTTCAGGTAAGATTTCAGGGTATTGCACCAGCTGCATGTTGGTGTTGTATAAACGGTAACGCGTTTCTGTCGGGGCTGTCCACTTGTGCTTAATGGATGAAAATAAGCTTCTTCGAAAAGGTTGATATAGTGCGAAGGTTCATTGCAGCCTTTAACGACATTTATGAATCTGTCGCCTTCGAAAACCAGAAGCGAAGGAGCGCTGGTCACGCCATAAACGCTGTGTATGTCGCGCACCTGACTTACGTCGGCCAGCATCACATTCACCTTACCCAGCTTTTCGGCCGCTTCGGTGATGTTTTTAAGACTGCACTCGCTGGCTTCGGAGCCTGATTTATATAGCAGAACGTAGTTTTTCTGGTCTTTGCGGATTAATCCAAGCATCTCTTCGTGCGATGCCACATTGCTTATTGCCATCTGCGAACAATTTTCCGACAGCAGTATCAACTCCCATGCCAGCACCACTTCCTGTCAGTTATTCGGCAGTAGTATGACATTATTTCAGCCATCCATCGGACTGATATCAGAAAATAAATGGGATCATTCTCCAGCTTTTCTGCTTGTAAATTTCGTAGTCGGGGTATTGATTGATAAGCTGTTTCTCTTCAAACAATTGCTTGAAAATTAGGTTTATAAGCAAAATGATCCAGGCGGACAAGCGGAATGGGCTGTAATATTCGGTCACTAATGGCAGCATGGCCATAAGTTGTGCAAGATACATCGGGTGGCGGATGACTGCATATATGCCGCTCGTCACCAAACGCCCCCCCTGCTTGGGTAGAGGGGCCACGTTGAAGTTGCCGACCTGCATTTGCATAATGGCTACTACGCCTACGAGCAGACCGGCCAGCTCTACCAGCAATCCGACAGGTGAAGGGCTAAGCCAGGGACCTGTAGCCAGGATGAGGGCAAGCATCGAAAATTGCACGAAAACGAAGATATAGGCGACGACTTTTGTCTTCATGGCATTAAATTTAAAAAAAGGCACCCGGTTTGCCGGTCTCCTGTTCCGGCGTATTGCGCAAGTAGAGAGATGAAAAATCCGGGTGCCTGGGCAAAGTTAATGGATTTGTCAGCCAATAGCGCTCAAAACCAAAGCTGCCCGAAATTGTTACCTTTGCACCACAAAAATCAACATTCAAAGCAATGAATTACGACCTTATCGTTATAGGCAGCGGTCCTGGCGGATATGTAGCTGCCATCCGTGCAAGCCAGCTTGGCAAAAAGGTGGCTGTGGTTGAAAAAGCTGAGATTGGCGGCGTTTGCCTCAATTGGGGATGCATCCCTACCAAGGCCCTGCTGAAAAGTGCTCAGGTGTTCAACTACACCAAGCATGCCTCCGATTATGGTATCAGCATCAGTGGCGAGGTTAAACCCGATTTTGATGCAGTGATCAAACGCAGCCGCGGCGTGGCCGATGGCATGAGCAAGGGCGTTCAATTCCTTTTCAAGAAGAACAAGATTGAACTGATCAATGGTTTTGGCAGCATCAGGCCCGGAAAAAAGGTAGAGGTTACAAAAGCCGATGGTACAAAGGAAACCTACGAAGCCGCTCACATTATCCTAGCCACAGGTGCTCGCTCGCGCGAGCTTCCCAATATGAAGATCGACGGAAAGAAAGTCGTTGGCTACCGCGATGCCATGGTTCTGCCCAAACAACCCGCATCCATGGTGGTAGTGGGTTCGGGGGCAATTGGCTCGGAATTTGCCTATTTCTACAATAGCATGGGCACCAAAGTGACGCTCGTGGAATATATGCCAAACATTCTTCCTCTTGAAGATGAGGAGGTTAGCAAACAATTGGAGCGCTCATTCAAAAAAGCAGGCATGACTGTGATGACCGGATCAACGGTAGAAAATGTTGATACTTCCGGTGATTTGTGCAAGGTTACCATCAGCACCAAAAAAGGTACGGAAGTGGTCGAAGCCGAAGTTGTGCTATCTGCCGTAGGTGTGGCCACCAACCTCGAAGGCTTGGGTCTCGAGGAAACCGGTGTTGCCTTCGAAAAAGGCAAGGTGCTTGTCGATGAGTATTATCGCACCAATGTGGAAGGCATTTATGCCATAGGCGATATCGTTCACGGTCCGGCACTGGCTCACACTGCCTCGCACGAAGGAATCACCTGCGTTGAAGCCATTTGCGGTCTCAATCCCGAACCTGTTGATTATGGTAATATCCCTTCGTGCACCTACACCAGCCCCGAAGTGGCTTCGGTTGGCATGACCGAAAAACAGGCCTTAGAAGCTGGCTACGAGATTAAAGTAGGTAAGTTCCCCTTCTCAGCTTCCGGAAAGGCCAGCGCTGCCGGAAACAAGGATGGATTTGTTAAGGTTATTTTTGATGCCAAATACGGTGAATGGCTAGGCTGCCACATGATTGGCGACAATGTAACGGAAATGATTGCCGAGGCTGTAGCTGCCCGAAAGCTTGAAACCACCGGACATGAAATCATCAAAACCATCCACCCTCACCCCACCATGTCCGAAGCCATCATGGAAGCCACCGCTGCCGCTTATGGCGAAGTGATTCATTTGTAAATTTTTGTACGTATTAATTAAAAAAATACTGTTAGGCGTAGTCTGCAGACTACGCCTAACACATTAAATCAGACTACGCCTAACACATTATAACAGACTACGCCAAAATTTTTAACTATTTCGGTAATCACATTTTAGCGCTAACCACACCGAATTTTTAACCTAATGCCAACGATAAAGGTTTTTGTATCTAATGTATAATGTTTGCCTTCAGGTTTGATAAAGTATTAAATTGCGTACACCATTTTCGTCAGTGATACTTGGATTAGTACTAACATTTTCAAACCACCAGCCATGGAAATTGTCGAAACCGGAATACCGGATCTGCTAATAGTTAAGCCTGCGGTGTTCGAAGACCACAGGGGTTATTTCTTCGAATCGTACAACAAGGAAAAATTCCTGCAGAAGGGAATCGACCAGAACTTTGTTCAGGACAATGAGTCAAAGTCGGCAAAGAACGTTTTGCGCGGGCTCCATTTTCAGAAACCGCCTTTTGCCCAGGGAAAACTTGTGAGGGTGATGAAGGGGGCTGTGCTCGATGTGGCCGTCGATATCCGAAAAATGTCGCCTACCTATGGCAAATGGGCATCCATTGTGCTAACAGAGTCGAATAAATGGATGTATTGGATTCCTCCGGGATTTGCTCATGGTTTTGTGACACTTGAGGATGATACGGTGTTCTTTTATAAATGCACCAATGTGTATAACAAAGCGTCCGAAGGAAGCATACGCTGGAACGACCCTGACTTAAATATCGATTGGGGAATAACCGAACCCCTGCTGTCGGACAAAGACCGCGAAGCGCCCCTTTTCCGCGATTTTATCAGTCCTTTCTGACAGACAGTAAGCAAATAAGTCCGGAACTTCGTACGATCAACCATCGACATAACATGGCCTGATTCTTGTCCAGGGCTTTCATCATCGCATTTATCCTTATTTTTGCAAATTGCGCCTTTCCATTTGTCTTTTTACTAATTTGCATTTAATCAAGAGTTTATGCTGAAAAAAGCTGCCCCGAGACTATATATGCTCCTCTTGCCTGCACTTGCTCTGATTGGGTCGTCATGCGCACGAAACGGCAATGCCCAACTTCCGGCCGAACGAAATCCCACCCAGGAAATTGTGAGTATTAACCTGCCTTCAAGGCTTGATTTTGCCGGCGAGGAGGTGCCCTTAAACTTGTATTATGTCAGCGAAGCTCTAGAGCGCGAATTGCTTGTCAATACCTATTGGCATAGTTCAACCCTTCTGCTGCTTAAGCGCGCCAACCGATGGTTGCCTATTATTGAACCTATCTTGAAAAAGAATGGTGTACCTGATGATTTCAAGTATCTGGCCATGATTGAGAGCAACCTCACCAACAGCCGCTCGCCGGCTGGTGCGGCTGGTTTCTGGCAGTTTCTTGAAGGCACGGCCAAAGAATATCAACTTGAAGTGAGTGATCAAGTGGACGAGCGCTACCATCTCGAAAAAGCCACTGAAGCCGCTTGCCGCTATTTTCGGCGGGCATATAGTAAATACAACAGTTGGGCACTGGTGGCGGCAGCCTACAATGCAGGCACCCGTCGTATCGACGATTTTCTGTCGCGTCAGCAAACCGACAGCTATTTCGATTTGTTAATGGCAGAGGAAACTGAACGCTACTTGTTTCGCATCCTGGCTATGAAAATGATTCACAGCAATCCCAGGGCTTTTGGGTTTTACCCTGATATTGAAAGACTCTACGAACCGCTGGCCTTCAAAGAAGTGCAGGTATCCGAAAGCATACCAAATCTTGTCGATTTTGCCCGAAATCAGGGGGTTAGCTACAAGTTGCTTCGGATGTTCAACCCATGGTTGCGTACCCACGAGCTGACCGTTAAACCCGGTAAAACTTACACTATAAAAATTCCTGAGGGAAGATTTGCCCTCACGCACAGGCCTGTCCGGTCCTGATATTTTCAATTCAAGTGCCTGATGAGCAATTCAATACCCCAAACGGAGGCCTACTCAGAGGATCAGTTCCTCGAAATACACGGCGCCCGGGTGCACAACCTGAAAAATATCGATTTGCGTATTCCGCGCTATCAACTGGTTGTCATTACCGGACTTAGCGGCAGCGGAAAATCGTCATTGGCTTTCGATACCATTTACGCCGAGGGTCAGAGAAGATATATGGAGAGTTTTTCGGCCTATGCCCGGCAGTTTATCGGAACCATGGAACGTCCCGATGTGGATAAAATTAAAGGCCTGAGTCCGGTCATTTCCATCGAGCAAAAATCGGTAAACCGCAATCCCCGCTCCACCGTGGGAACGATAACAGAGATATACGATTTCCTTCGTTTGCTCTATGCCCGGGCTTCGGATGCCTACTCCTATGCTACGGGCGAGAAGATGGTGCGCTATTCCGAGGAGCAGATTGTCGAGCTTATTCAGGAGAAGTATTCGGGAAAAAAAATAATATTGCTTGCACCTGTAATACGCGCCCGCAAAGGCCATTACCGCGAACTTTTCGAGCAGATCAGGCAGGCCGGTTTCCTTAAGGTAAGGGTGGACGGCGAAGTGCGCGATCTGGTTTTCGGGATGCAGCTCGATCGGTACAAGGTGCACGATATCGAGATCGTCATCGACCGGATCGACATGGCATTGGTTGATCAGTCTCGTTTGCTGCGCTCGGTGCAAACCGCACTCAAGCAGGGCAAAGGCCTTATGCAGGTGCTGGATGGCGCCAACAAAGAGCTGCGCTATTTCAGCAGGATGCTCATGTGTCCCACAACGGGTTTGTCGTACAACGAACCCGAACCCAACACCTTTTCTTTCAATTCGCCTTATGGTGCCTGCCCAAAATGTAATGGCATCGGGCAGATTACCGAAATAGACCTCGACAAAATTATGCCCGACCGCAGTCTGAGCATCAAAAAAGGCGGGCTGGCACCCCTGGGGGAATTTAAAAACAACTGGATATACAGCCAGATTGAGGCTATAGGCAGCCGCTACGGATTTAATCTGAATACGCCCATTGGCGAGATTCCGGAGGAAGCTATCGACGTAATGCTTTATGGATCAAGCGAATCGCTTGAAGTGCGGCGCGAGTATATGGGCATCATCTCGTCCTATTCCACCACTTTTGAAGGTATTATTAGTTTTATTGAAGCGCAGAACAACGAGAATGCATCTCCCGCAATACGACGCTGGGCACAGGGCTTTATGAACCATGTGGATTGTCCGGTCTGCGAGGGTACAAGGCTCAAAAAAGAATCGCGCCATTTTCTGATTGATGGTAAAAACATCGCCGAAGTAGCCTCGATGGACATCAGCAGTCTGGCGGAATGGATCAGTCAGTTGCCCGACAAATTATCCGAACGGCAGATGCTGATAGCCCGCGATGTGCTTCGTGAAATTGAAAAGCGCATTCGGTTTTTGCTCGAGGTGGGCATCGACTACCTCAACCTTAACCGTCCGGCCAATACCCTGAGCGGCGGCGAAGCGCAGCGCATCAGGCTGGCCACTCAGATCGGGTCGCAGCTAACGGGTGTTCTTTATATCCTCGACGAGCCCAGTATTGGCCTTCACCAACGCGACAACCACCGCCTCATCAGCTCGCTGAGGCAACTGCGCGACATTGGCAACTCGGTTATCGTTGTTGAGCACGACAAAGATACGATTCTTGCTGCCGACCATGTGGTGGATATAGGTCCGGGAGCTGGAGTATTGGGGGGCACTATTGTGGCTCAGGGACGTCCCGACGAAATGAAATCATGCAACAGCATCACCTGCGAGTATATCAGCGGCAAAAAAATGATCAAGGTCCCTGATCGTCGCCGTGAAGGCCATCCCGGTCAAAAGCTTGTGCTCAAAGGCGCCAGAGGAAACAACCTCAAGAATATTGATCTTGAGCTTCCGCTTGGACTGATGATATGTATCACCGGGGTTTCGGGTTCGGGCAAAAGCAGCCTGATCAACGAGACCTTGTTTCCGATTCTGAACCGTCATTTTTACGATGCCCTCAAAGCGCCTCTTCCTTATGAGAGTATTCAGGGGCTTGAGTATCTAGATAAAGTAATTGAGGTAGATCAAACGCCGATAGGCCGTACCCCGCGCTCCAATCCCGCAACATATACCAAGGTGTTCGACGAAATTCGCAAGCTTTTCGGCGAGCTTCCCGAGTCGCGGATCAGAGGCTACAAGCCCGGAAGATTTTCCTTCAACGTTTCGGGAGGTCGGTGTGAGACCTGCAAGGGCGCCGGTGTGCGCATCATCGAAATGAATTTCCTGCCCGACGTTGCCGTTCAGTGCGAGGACTGCGGCGGAAAGCGCTATAACCCCGAAACCCTCGAAGTGCGCTACCGCGGCAAGTCGATCAACGATGTGCTAAACCTAACCATCGATCAGGCAATCAGCTTCTTCGAGAACATACCCTCCATTCAGCAAAAACTCCGTTCGCTGCAGGATGTTGGCCTGGGCTACCTCACGCTTGGTCAGCCCTCGACGACGATCTCCGGGGGCGAGGCGCAGCGTGTCAAGCTGGCGTCCGAACTGGCTCGGCGCGATACAGGCAAAACTTTTTATATCCTTGATGAGCCTACCACAGGTCTCCATTTCGAAGATGTGAACCAACTCATGCTGGTGCTGAACAAATTGGTTGACAGGGGAAATACCGTGCTGATCATCGAGCATAATATGGAGGTGATAAAGATGGCTGACTATATTGTCGATCTCGGGCCTGATGGTGGACGAAACGGCGGGGCAATTGTGGCCACCGGAACCCCAGAAGACCTTGTTAACAAGGGCATTGGTTACACTGCTACCTTTTTGGCCGATGAGCTCAGGCTATCGCCTCAACCATAAAAAAAAGCCCCGAACGGGCGTCCGGGAACTTTTTCTCTTAACCAACCAATATTCTGATGAAAAAAAACTACTCGAATAAAAATTATCAAATACTGTGCCAAACATTACAAGCGGTTCATTTCTATTAACATCTTTTAAGTATTTGCATGATGTAATTGCGTTTATCCGATCGTTTCCCTGATAAACGTTGAAGCTGTCCCAATTATTATCCCGAATCTGGTTTTCCACATTTACTGACTGCCGACTTACTTAACATCGAAGTGTCCGAATTTGCGACAGCGCTGTCCGATTTCCGACATTACATACTCAATTGTGCAAAACAACTTTTTTCTGCTGTTGTTATTGTTTAGAATTAGTCTAAATTAGCAGTCGCAAACCAGATTTAAGACAATTTAGTAATTAAATGAAAATCAATCTGTTAAAATTACAGAATACGATTGCATTGACCTTATTTGTCCTTGTGTCGTATTCATCATTCACCCTCAAAGGGCAAGATCAGCTCGGCGTGTACGAGCAACTTGACCGTTACCTTGAGGATGGACTCACTTTTACGGACGAGAATTATCAGCAGGTAGACCTCAAATCGGCCATTAATAAACCAACTGTTCTGGCCTTGGTTTACTACGAGTGTCCGGGTATATGCACCCCGCTGATGAACGGACTGGCCGATGTGATGAAAAAGTCGGATATGTTGGCCAACAAGGATTATCAGGTCTTTACGGTAAGTTTCAGCCACAAGGAAAAGCCTTTTCTGGCCATGAACAAGAAAAAAACCTATGTGAAGCTCGTGGAGAAAGGCGATCTCGACAATGGCTGGCGGTTTTTTACCGGCGACAGCATCAACATTCGTCGCCTGCTTGATAATGTAGGCTATCAGATCAAGCAGGAGGGAGGCGAGTACATTCACCCCGCCACCCTCATTGTGTTAAGTCCTGATGGCAAGATCACCCGTTACCTTCACGGAACATATTTTCTGCCTTTCGATTTTAAGATGGCCATCATTGAAGCTTCCAAGGGAAAATCGGGGCCAACAATAAACAAAGTGCTGAAGTTTTGCTTCAGCTACGATCCCGAAGGGCAACGATATGTGCTGAACATTACTTCCATTTCGGGCAGCATTATCTTGCTTGCTGCGCTCATTTTTCTGGCATTCCTACTGATAAGCAATAGAAAACGTCAATCAAACAACATTTGATACCTATGGCAACTGCTACCGCACAGGTCAACTACCTTGAAGCCAAAAAGGGCATTATGTCCTGGCTTTTTTCCGTTGACCACAAGCGCATTGGCCTGATGTACCTTTATGCGCTCATTACCTTTTTTCTGGTTGGAGTTACGCTCGGCCTGCTCATGCGCTATGAGCTGCTGAATCCGGGTAAAGACCTGGTGGAAGCCAAAACCTACAATCAGATTTTCACCCTTCACGGGGTCATCATGATTTTCCTGTTCATTATCCCCAGTATTCCGGCAGTCTTTGGCAACTTTTTCCTGCCGATTATGCTTGGTACGGATGATGTATCTTTTCCGCGCCTTAATCTTCTCTCGTGGTGGGTTTATATTATTGGTGCCATTATGGCACTCTCCACCCTGGTTTTTGGCGACGGACCAGCCGATACAGGTTGGACATTTTATGCCCCATACAGCGTCAAAACGGGTACTAATGTCACCATGTCGGTGCTTGCTGCCTTTGTTCTGGGTTTTTCCTCAATTCTGACGGGTCTTAATTTTATTGTTACGATTCACCGGCTTCGGGCTCCGGGGATGAGTTTTACCAAGATGCCACTTTTTGCCTGGGCGCTGTATGCCACTTCCTGGATTCAGCTGTTGGCCACGCCCATCATTGGCATCACGCTGCTGATGATTGTGGCCGAGCGAACCCTTGGCGTAGGACTTTTTGATCCTTCCATCGGCGGCGACCCGATTCTTTATCAGCACCTGTTTTGGATCTACAGTCATCCAGCGGTTTACATCATGGCTTTGCCTGCTTTCGGTGTTATCTCCGAATTGCTTCCAACGTTTAGTCATCGCACAATTTTTGGCTACAAGGCTATTGCCTACAGCAGCCTTGCCATTGCATTCGTCGGCTATTTTATCTGGGGGCACCATATGTTCACCTCCGGCATGAGCGGCACTGCAAGGTTCATCTTCTCGATGCTCACCTTCCTTGTAGCTATACCCACGGCAATCAAGGTATTCAATTGGGTCGCAACGCTTTATAAAGGCTCGATCGACGTTCAGACCCCGCTTCTTTATGCGCTTGCATTCATTTTCCAGTTCATGATTGGCGGTTTCACCGGTCTTATTCTGGGCGCCCTGGCAACCGATATTCACCTCCACGACACTTACTTCGTTGTGGGTCACTTCCACTATGTAATGTTTGGCGGTACCGGTTTTGCTTTTTTCGGGGCTTTGCACTATTGGTACCCCAAAATTTGGGGAAGGATGTACAATAAGCTGGTGGCCAACATCGCCTTTGTGATTTTCTTTATTGGCTTCAATACCTTGTACTTCCCGATGTTTATCTCGGGCCTTATGGGTATGCCGCGTCGTTATTACGATTATCTCCCCGAGTTTCATATTCCGAACATCATCAGCACTGTAGGTTCATGGATTCTTGCCCTTGGCCTCATTCTGATGATTGTTAACCTGATTGTTGGTCGTTTCCGCGGCCGTAAGGTTACGGAGCGCGATCCCTGGGGCGGTATCACCCTCGAATGGCAGACGCCCACCCCGCCACCTGTACAGAATTTTGACAGGCTGCCCGAGCTTCCGAAGAACGGTCCATACGATTACGAACACAAACCGCAAATAAAAGACTAAGCTTATGGCACATACTGGACTTGTACTTCCCAATTCGGGACACAACCGCGATGCCGAAGCCAACAAGTTTGGCATGTGGCTATTCCTGTTCACCGAGCTTTTGCTGTTCGGAGGATTGTTTATCGTTTACATGGTTTATCGCATGCTCAATCATGAGGCCTTCCTGCTCTCGTCCTTCGAGCTTAATGTGGTTCTTGGAACGGTAAACACCACGGTGCTGCTGGTAAGCAGTATGACCATTGCCATGTCGGTATCGGCCATCCAAATGGGTCAGGCCAAACGCTCCGCCCTATTGCTCTGGATAACCTTTGCCCTTGCAGGCGTATTTCTTGTTATTAAGTACTTTGAGTGGAGCGCTAAAATCCACCACGGTTTGTTTCCCGGTATGGATTACTACAATAATTTGCCAGCCGGCGAACGCCTGTTCTTTTTCCTCTACTACGTTATGACGGGTCTGCATGCTTTGCACATTATCATCGGAATGGTCATCATTGTTTTTGCCATACGTCAAACAAACAACGGTACCCTCACTGCCGAAAAGCATTCTCTAACCGAGAATGCCGGATTGTACTGGCACCTTGTCGACCTCATCTGGATTTACCTTTTCCCATTGTTTTACCTTATTCACTGAGAAAAATGGCACAATCACACGATCAGCATCAGGATAATCATCACGACGGACAGCATCATGCCGTGCCATACAGCGAGCATGTGCGAACACTTGTTGCGCTGTTGTTCCTTACTGCCATAACAGTTGTAGTGTCGGTGTTCGGAGCGGCGCTTTCCACGCTATCAGTTTTTACGGCGCTTTTCATAGCCACTGTAAAAGTTGTGGTGGTAGCCTATTATTTCATGCATCTGAAATACGAAAAGAAAATTTACAGCGGACTTGTCTTGCTGGTTGGCGTACTTTTTGTCGCCCTCTCTGTGCTGACGGCCCTGGAATACCTTAACCGCTAAGATTTCCACAGCTATGAGAAACTCAGCATCAACATTCGCTCAGGGCGTCGATCTGTCGCTCTACATCATTGTCGGTATTTCGCTCGTATTCCTTATTGGTATTACAGCGGTAATGATCTACTTTGTTTTTCGCTACAACAAAAAGCGCAACCCTGTGGCAACCAATATCGAAGGCAGTAATCTGCTCGAGGTTTTGTGGACTGCCATACCCACCTTGTTGGTTGTAGTAATGTTCTACTATGGCTGGATGGGCTTCAAACCTATGCGGAGCGTGCCTGATGGCGCCATGGAAGTGAAGGCATACGGGCAAATGTGGAAATTCAGCTTTGAATATCCCGATGGCCGTATCACCGACTCGCTCGTTGTTCCCCTTGGTAAGCCCGTGAAAGTCAACCTCGTATCGCGCGACGTTTTGCATAGCTTCTACATTCCTGCATTCAGGATGAAAGAAGACATGGTGCCCGGAAAAAACAACTTTATGTGGTTCGAAGCCACAAAGACCGGACGTTACGACATTCTATGCGCTGAGTACTGCGGCCAGCTGCACAGTTATATGCTTTCGAGCGTTACGGTGCTGCCGGAGTCGGAATATGCGCAATGGCTGGCATCGGCCCCCAACCTCGCCGACGAGCATCCGGGCCTCACCCTGCTTAAGCAAAATGCCTGTCTTACCTGCCACTCGCAGGATGGCAGCAAGATTATCGGACCTTCGTTTCGTGGACTGTACGGCAAGACTGAAATTGTTGAAACCGATGGCAAGGAACGCGAAGTGCTTGCCGACGATGAGTACATAGCACGCTCAATCAGGGAGCCTAATGCCGATGTGGTGAAAGGCTATATGAAGGGTATGATGGTCAGCTATGCCAATGTGCTTAACGATGAGCAAATAGCACATATCATCGATTATCTCAAGACACTCAAATAATGTTGAAAATCATTTCGGAACATCTAAAACTTTTAGCCGAACTGAGCAAAGTGCGCATAACCTTTGCCGTTATGCTCACCACGCTGGCAGGCTATCTGCTTGCAAAAGGCAGTCTTGATGCGGGAATTATACTTCCTGCGCTTGGCATTTTCGTTCTTGCCTGCGGCTCATCTGCCCTCAATCACTATCAGGACAGCGACCGCGACGGCCTGATGGCACGTACGGCCAGGCGGCCCATTCCGTCAGGACGTATCAGTCGAAATACCGTTTTATACATTGCCATTGCGCTTTCAATTACTGGCTCGGCAATGCTTTACATTTCATCTGGATTCGAAGGTATGCAGCTTGGTTTGCTCGCTTTGATCTGGTACAATGGCATCTACACACCCATGAAGCGCCGGTCGGCCTTTGCGGTTATTCCCGGTTCAGTAATTGGTGCAATCCCTCCTGTAGTTGGTTGGGTGGCAGGCGGTAGCCCGCTTCTCGATCCGAGGGCGCTCATGCTGGCTTTTTTCTTTTTCATCTGGCAGGTGCCTCATTTCTGGCTGCTTATGCTTAAGTACGGAGAGGAATATGTCAAAGCCGGCTATCCTTCAATCACCCAAAAATACAATGAACAACAGATTAGGGTTCTGACCTTCGTTTGGGTACTTGCAACGGCTATAACAGCGCTATTGCTTCCGCTTTATGGCCTTGTGCACTCACGTTATATTGTCATTGCAATCATCGCCGGAGCAGTCTGGATTACTGCTGTTTTTGCAGGCTTGCTGGTGCGTAGCGGAAATTCCATCAACCCTTTCTATTATTTTATGCGAATCAATTATTTTGTGCTGCTGATGATTGTTTCGCTATCCCTCGACCCATTTTTGCAATAAAAAAACCCGTTGGGCTTGCACGTCCAACGGGTCAGAAATTTTTTCGTAAAGGTGTTATTTTACCGAGCCGGACAATTCGGCACCTGGTTTAAACTTAACAACCTTCTTGGCGGAGATACTGATTTCCTTGCCGGTCTGAGGATTGCGACCTTTGCGGGCCGACCTTGCAGAAACCGAGAAAGTTCCAAAACCAACAAGCGTTACCTTGTCGCCGGCCTTGAGGGCGTTGGTGGTAGCAGCAACAAAAGCGTCCAGTGCCTTTTTAGCATCAACCTTCGTCAGGTTGGCTTCTGCGGCGATTGCGTCGATCAATTCAGCTTTGTTCATTTTTTTATTTTTTGGTTAGAATATTGGTTGAACAAGGCACAAAAATAATCTTTAAATGAACAAACGCAAGTATTTGCGAAAAAAAATGATGCTTTTGGCTTTGGAATTACTTCAAAGCTAAAAATCAAAGAATAGTTGAAATCAGGAGGCTGCAAAACAGCGAAATCGGGCGCTGAACCTGCAACTAAGCGTTTTATTCAACCTTCCATCCACCATCATCCCGGAAGCCCTTGATAAATTTATTGGCATTCAGCACGTTTTTTCCTTTGAGCTGAACCTCTTCGAGCCTTAGCAAACCCTCTGGATGACTTATAAATAACTGTTTATTTCGTACAAAAAGCGTGTAGGGCTCGTTGAAGTACTCCTCTGATGCAAGGCTTGCTCGAAGAATCCTCATTTCGTCTTTTTTTCCTGACTGATGAATCAATTCGGTATAAGCGCCGGGTTTTGGACTAAGTCCTCTGATCTGGTTTTTGATGCCCGAAAGCGAATTATGCCAGTTGATGCGCAGGTGTTTGCGTGTGATTTTCGGGGCTTTATGCACCGCAAGGTTTTCATCCTGTGGCTTGAATAGTACCTTTCCAGACAGAATTGCATCCAGGGTTTGGCAAATCAGTGGCCAGGCTTCCTCAGCCATACGATCGTGAAGCTCGCCGGCGGTTTCATCCGGGGATATTTTCATTTTATGTTGGAAAATGATATTGCCTTCATCGATGCGTTCATTAAGTAGAAATGTGGTGAGGCCGGTTTCCGTTTCGCCATTGATGATAGCCCAGTTGATGGGCGCAGCCCCTCGGTAGTCGGGCAAAAGCGATGCATGCACATTGAAGGTTCCCAAAGGCGGCATTTTCCACACTACTTCGGGAAGCATCCGAAAGGCAATCACAATAAACAGCTGTGCATTGAACGATTGAAGATTTTGCAGGAAAACAGGGTCTTTTAGCGATTCGGGTTGAAGCAATGGTAGATTGTGTTTGATGGCCACCTCTTTAACTTCAGAATATTTCATTCGAAGTCCTCTGCCGGCAGGCTTATCGGGCGCTGTAACTGCCGCAACAACACGATAACCACGCTCCATCAATCGCTCCAATTGAATGGATGCAAATGAGGGCGTTCCAAAAAAAATAATCGGCAAATCTTTTGATGCACTATCCATTGGCACTATTCATTTAGCAAAAAACCTGACCGGGAAAAAGTACCGCGATCAGGTTTATCAGAAATCGTATTCTTAATGTCAGGATGCTTTCAGTCTGGCAATAAATTTCTCTACCAGGCGTCCTTCATTGGTGTTCGGATAATTCTTGAACAGGTTCTCGTACATTTCGAGGGCTTTTTTGTTGTTGCCGGCCAACTCAAAAGCTCTTCCGGCCTTCATAAGCGCCATGGGTGCGATGAGTTCGTTATCGTATTTGCTGGCGGCGCTCTCGTATAATCCGGCTGCCTTGGCTGTTTGGCCCAACTCCATCATGGCATCAGCTTTCGCAGTAAGTGCCATGGCAGCCACCACGTTATCGCGACCTTTAAATTTGTCGAGCTGTTTGATGGCTTCGTTGTAATCGCCAAGTCTTAAGTAACTTACGCCGGCGTAGTAGCGAGCCAGATTTGCTGTTTTTGTCATGCTGTAGTCAGCGATGATATCAAGAAATCCCGGGTTGTTTCCATCGCCATTGAGCGCTTTGCTCAACGAGTCTTGCTCGAAATAACGCTCGGCCTGAAACATTTGTCTCTGGGCTTCTTTTTCGCGTGGTTCGATAAAATAACGGGTAATACCAAGGTAGCCCAATACAGCTACAACCACTACAAGCACAGCAATGGTGATGACTTTCGAATTCTTTTCAATAAACTGTTCCGACCTGCTCAGGGCTTCCTCAACCACTTCGAGCCTTTCGTCGCCAGTGTCGGCTTTTTTGTTTTTAACCATGACAGCGGTTTTGTTTTAGAGGCGCAAAAGTAGTTTTTTTTCCTGAATCTTTTTCAGGCTGCATTGCTTATTTTCAACAATCTGCCTCCGGAGGGCCCAAAAAAGGGGGAAAGGCTAAATAAGCTGTATTTGTAATATCTGTTGTTCAATGGCTAACTTTGGTGTCTTATTTCAGCTATCATGCCCGAAATGCTTTTGCGCTTAAAACGGATCAAAACCATCGCGGCAATTGTGGTTCTTGCTTTTCTCCCCATGCTGCAGGTTTTGGGAGGCTGGCTGATCGTTGAGCAGAAATCAGATCGTTTTGGCAACTTTGGCATGCAAAGCACGATTATTTCGGGTCAGAAAGTCCGTATTGAGCATCAGACCTCTACATTCATCTTTAACCTCGATTCGAACCAAACCACGATCATTCTGCCCAGGCAAAAAGTGTACTGGCGAGGTCATCACGACAGCCTTGGCGAGGCCTTATATCGCCAGCTCGATATACAGATAAGTCTAATGATAGCGCAACTACCTGAAAAGGAAAGAGATAAGGCTTCCGAGGAAATGCAGTTTCTGACGGCACTCATGCGTTCGCATCAGCCCGACAGTCTGTTGCCCGACCATTTCAGGATAGTTGCCACCGACAGTGTAACCCGTATTTTGAACTATCAGTGCCGAAAATACCTTTTCAGCGTGGACAGCCTCGTCGTTGAAGAAATTTGGATGACTTCCGAGCTGAAACCCTGGGATCAGATCGACCTCCGACGGCTCAACCAGATGATGAGGCTTTTCAATAAACCAAATTTGTATTCGGCCTATCGCGTGAGCGACGAATGGCTTTCAATGCTCGGAAAAGGGCTGCTGATGCGTTCCGTTGCCATCAACAGCTTTGGAAACAGTGTTATGGAGGTGAGCGCCGTGAGGCAAACCAATGTGAGGGAAGAAATATTTCTGCCGCCAGATGACTATCGAAAGGCAGGCATTGAGGAGCTGCTTAATATTTTAATGGGCGGACCTGAAACGATTAAGCCAGATGCCGGCGAGCCGGAGTTGCCGAAATTACCTGTTAAACCACGCACTACATCACCAAGAGCAAGCCCATCAGGCCCTCCGTATTGATGTGGAACGAGAATGCATAATTTTGCAGTTGAATAATAACCTTTTAAAACAATAGCATTATGGGCAAAGGCGACAAGAAAAGCAAGCGCGGCAAGATTATTCTTGGATCGTATGGTGTTTCGCGGAAAAGGCGTTCGAAAGCTGCTGTTGCAGTGGCTCCAAAAGCAACAGAGCAGACCTCTCCAAAAGCTAAGAAGTAGTTTTTGCCTCAATCAGATTTAACCCCGTGGGCTTAGCTTCCGGGGTTTTTTCTTTTAAACCGGAAAGCAAGCTCCCTGAATCGGTCGCCGCGGTGCTCGAAGTTGCGATAGCGGTCGTAGCTGGCCGCTGCCGGCGAAAGCAATACCGTATGACCCTCGCAGGCCTTTCCGGCAATGAATTCGAAAGCTTCTTCCAGCTTTTCGAAGTAGAAAGTGGTCTTGCCCGGAAATGCGTCTTCGATGAGTGCTCCCATGCGCTGGCCTGCCAGACCTGTGAGTAGAATAAATGGAATGTCCGAGCCTTGAATGCCATTGGTAATCAGGCTGTAATCGATGCCCCTGTCGAAACCTCCCAGAATAAGAAATGTTGGCGGCCAGGCTTCAATTGCGGCCAGACTTGCTTCAGGAACGGTAGCAATGCTGTCGTTGATGAACATCACACCATCTACAGGTCCAATGGGTTCTAGGCGGTGAGGCAATGGGGCAAATGTAGCCAGCGACTTAAGTGCTATTTCCTCAGAGACTCCTTTATGAACAGCGGCAAGTATGGCGGCTCGGGCAAGCATTTCGAAATGCCTTCCGCGAAGCGACATGGCCGTAATCTTGGCTTGAGAGTCGTCGTAAAAAACAGGTTTGGCCGAAAAGTTCTGAGGGATATAACGCTTAAGCCCGGAATGTATGATCAGGGTGTCGCCCTCATGCATATTAGCGAAAATATTGCACTTGGCTGCCGCATAACTGGCCAGATCGCCAAAATGATCCAGGTGTTCAGGAAAAATGTTGAGCAGCAGTCCAATGTGGGGCGAATGCCGGATAAACTCAAGCTGATGAGCGGAAAGTTCGAAAACTATGGTTGTTTCCGCCTTTATTTCAGGCACAATATCAAAACATGGAATGCCAATATTGCCTGTTAGCAGGGAATGCTTTCCTGATTGAACCAGAATATGGTGAATAAGGCTGCTTGTAGTGCTTTTGCCTTTGGTTCCGGTTATGCCGATGGTCTGAAAACCATAAGCCTCGAGAAACAGATCGGTCTGAGAACTGATTCGACTCCTTAATTCCTTGGAAATGAGCGAAGAAGGGATTCCTGGTGTTTTAATTATCAGGTCAAACTCTGATTCCCAGTTCAGGTATTCATCGCCGAAAAGAAAATCAACGCCCGATTGTATAAGTTCGTCCAAAAGCATTTTGTCCGGTTCCTGCTTGTCGGCAACGGTCAGGCGGCATGGGATTTTGTGATTCAGGATGAAATTCAGGGTGGATTTTCCTTCGCGTCCAAACCCGAGAATCAGAATATGGCGGTTTTCGAGCCGGCGGATGATGGTTTCAGTCATTGAGGCTGTTACGTAACAGGGTTTCGAAATGGGCGTTCAGAAAATGGTGATTGTCGAAACCATGCAGGTGGGCATCTAAGCTTTGCAGGGGTTTTATGCTGGTTTCGAGCAGTTTGGGTAACCCTTGATTCTGGTTGTGATTACGCTTGTTAATATATTCCAGTGCAGCCTGAACTTCATCGATCGTCCCGACACATTCAAAAGGTTTTTCGGGCGTTAGTCCGGCCAGCGATTCGAGCTGAGGACGGAGACCGGCATCAGCAAACAAATCTTTTCCGAAAATGCGCATCAGCTCGTTGCGACTCAGAAATGGCGACAATATGGTGTAGGTGAAGAGGCATTTGGGACATTGACCACACCAGCTATCGGTTTTACTGCCGGCATTGCAGCTTCGGAAAGCACTGTGGTACTGTGGCATACGGCTAAAGAGCCAGGCTATCTGCAGCTCGTTGAGCGGCCTCAGCAGACTGAAATAGTTGATTTCCGGACTAATGTATTCGGATAGGTACTCGCGGAAAGCACGTTCGAAGTGCAACGATTTGCTATATTGATGATTGATATGGGTGCCGGGAATGGTGGCTTCGTTGGCACTCGATTCGTTCGAGAGGGCAATGTGCCGCGTATGTGTCAGCAAAGCTGCGGTTGAGGTGATGAAGGCAAGCAGCGCCGAGAATGGAGTATGACCATTTAAAAAGCCTTTGGCGTTGAGCTCCAATAAAATAGGGTCGATGCTTCGGTCCACAACCATCGTCAGGTTCGTATCGATACCAGAAGCCTGAATCGTTCGATTGATGGCCGGGTTGGGATTAAGCACGAAAGGGATCACTTCGTGCCCCGTGCTGGAGAGCAATTCGAGGCTCACGGCCGAGTCTTTTCCACCGCCCACGGGTACCATAATCCGATCCTCATTGGTATTAGCTTTCAATCGATTGATCGGATCGCCGAAGTGGGCTTCAATGTTGACGAAATCTTCTATTGTGGTTTTGATTCCGTTGAGGTGAAAAAATTCTCCCAAACCATTCCAGTACAGATCTTTCCAAAATTGAAGCTGCGATTCCGACAGGCTGTGCGGACGTATGAGCATCAGAGGAGAGCACGCCGCTTTCCAATAGCTGATGAGCTCGATCATACCAATATGAAAGGCAAGGTTGTCCAGCGTTTCCTGCTCTGGCATTTCGAATAAAGGATGGCGCCGAAACAGCACAGAGGGCTTGAAAGTAATTTGGCCTGAAAGATCGAAAACGTAGGAAAAGCGTAAGCCTTTCTTTTCGTGAATCACCTCAAAGCTTTTGTATTCGAAATAAGGATATTGTCCGCGTAGATGTTCGAAATCAGCCTGTCGCCCCGATGGCATGGTTTATTGGTACATTTTTTGATGGGGCAAAAGTAGATAAATGCGTTGTAATCAGCGCCAAATTTGTTACTTTTGAGAATATGCAGAAGTTGATAAAGATAAAAAGCAACGACTTGAAGCCCAGAGGCGGAAGAGTGCTTATTGCCGAGCCGCTGATGGATGAATTCTATTTTGGACGTTCCGTGGTGCTGCTCATTGAGCATTCGGAGGATGGCACATTCGGTCTGGTGATGAACAAACCTTCGGGTTTGATGATCAACGACATTGTGAGCGATCTGCCGGAGTTTCGTTCAGTGGTGATGCATGGTGGTCCGGTGCAGACTGATAACGTCTATTTTTTGCACACCCTTGGCAATGAAGTCCCCGAAAGTGCAGAGATTATGAAGGGTTTATACTGGGGAGGCGATCTCGATACACTAAAAGAGATGATGACGCTTGGCCTTGTAACCCCATCACAGGTGCGATTCTTTCTCGGCTACTCGGGTTGGGCTTCCGGACAGCTCGACGATGAGTTGAGGCGCAACTCATGGGTGGTGTCGGAGGCTACCGCCCGTTCGCTCATACACATCAAACCCGAGCGCATGTGGCAGCATTTTTTGCAGCGCATGGGACCTGCCTATGATCTGTGGAGACGTTTTCCCACTGATCCGCAATTGAACTGATAAAAAAACCGGGCCCTAACCCGGTTTTTTTTGACTATTGAAACATTCGGCTGAAAATGTCAGTCAGTTCTGGTCGCAGTATAAGGGTGAAAATCAGTCCGAAAACTGCGCCTGAGAAATGTGCAAAATGCCCTATATTGTCGGTGCCGCGTCGGCCCATGTATATTGAATAGACAAGATACAGTATGCCAAAAAGCCAGGCCGGCAGCGGAATGGGAATAGGGAAAATTATGAGCGTTGAGTTGGGTACGATCAAAATAGCTGCGAAAAGCACGGCTGACACTGCGCCCGAGGCGCCAACTGCGTTGTAATAGGGGTTTTCCTTATTGCGGCCATAGTCGTAAATATTTGCAAACAAAACGCCTCCCAAATAGAGCAGGAAGTAATACATCAATCCTTTTGGTCCTCCAAACCACATCACAAAAGCCGACTCCACCACCTTACCAAAGGAGTAGAGAACAAACATATTGATCAGCAAATGAGCCCATCCGGAATGGAGCAGCGCATAACTGACAAAACGCCATGATTGCTTTCGCTCATGTATCATCCAGGCATTGAATTTCAGCCTGTTGAAAAGCTCTTCATTGCTAAAGGCCATCAACGAAACGAGCACCGTAATAATGATGATTGTGAGGGTCATTCTGTTGCTTCGGTTTGAGCGCCGGGGTTTTCGGTTTTCGTGTGGTCAATTTCACTGCCCAACATGCTATGGGGGATGAGGTATATGGCTACCATGACGATTGCAGCTGCAAGCGGCCAGGGTTTATTCTGAGGTCTTTTGCGCAGTACAAGCCAAGCTATCAGCCACATAAGGAATGAAACTGCGGTTTTATTATCCGTTAAATCAGTACCCCAGGGCCATCCGGTCCAGTAAGCATCAAAAGCATATTTCTGAACGATAGGTCCAAGCACCAGGCCGCCGGCAAAGAAAAGCAACAGGGTATAAAAACTCAGCTTTTCAGCGCCTTTGCCTCCTGTAAGTACCTCAAGTCCAGTGCGCATGCCAAACACCATAGCGAAAAACATAAAGAACACATGAGGCACCAGAACAAAGCCCGGTACTGGTCCTTTAAACCTGATGACCACTGGTTCGGCTGTTAAAGGGTATGATTTTTCGCCATCCATCAGGGCTATCTGGTATTCAACCTTTCCGGCGGCGGGCTGCTCGGGAATGGCAAAGCGCAATGTGCCGTTTTCGGGCTGCACTTCTACGGCTGTCCAATCGTCGAAACTCTTGAATCGCTTATAGCGATAGTTTGCCCAGATACCTTCGGGTACTTTAATTTCGACGATGGCATCCTGGCCGGTGTTGTGGCTTCGGATAAGCCGATACTTGATTTTTTCGCCTTTAAGTTCAAGACTTCCACGCACAGGGTAGGTAGGTCCGGTAGAGCGCTGCCAAATGGCCATAAAAGCCATAAGCAGGAAAGCGGTAATCCACAAAAAGATGCTTTTCTTCATTTTCTGTTTATTTATGTCTTGGTTATCAATTCATTAATTAGCCGAAGCGGTATGATTGGCCAGTGCCTGATAGAGAATCTCATGGATTTTTGGCCTGATACCAAGCTTTGCCAGCTGATTGTCTTCGGCATTGGGGAAGACGCGGTTCGAAAGGAATACAAACACCAGTCCGTTTTCGGGATCGGCCCATGCGATGGTTCCGGTGAAACCGGTATGTCCGAAACTTTTCATTGAAGCAGCATCTGCCATAGCACGCGCTCCCCCTTTCTTGTCGAGCGGAGGTTTATCGAATCCTATGCCACGGCGATTGCCGCGATGAGCGAAATGAGCCTGGTTGAAAAATAAAATGGTTTCAGGTTTAAGGTATTGAAATCCATTGTATTGGCCCCCGTCGAGCATCATCTGCATCAGTCGGGCCACATCGGTGGCTGTCCCAAAAAGCCCTGCATGACCCGAGATGCCTCCCATCATGGCTGCACCCTGATCGTGAACATAACCCCTGATGAGCTGACGGCGAAACGTTTTGTCATTTTCTGTGGGAGCGATTCGCGAAGGGCTGAATTTTCGTAAAGGGTTGTAGGTTAGCGTGTTGAGGTTCATTGGCTTGTAAAAGGTTTCTTCAAGCCACTGGTCCATTTCTTTGTTGGTGAGCAGCCTCACCAGATCGGGGACAAAGTACAGCCCCAGATCGGAATAACGGTACTCTCTGGATTTCAGCCTGCTGGCAACAATCTCGTCGAAAATGCGATTCCTCCAGGTGCGAAGCATATACATGCTGTCGGCCACATGCCATGGATAATCGTCGGTTATGGTTCGGCTGTAAACATTGCTGTCCGGGCCTGTTCGGCTGACGGTGCGGGTGTAGAATGGTATCCAGCCGTCGAGCCCGCTCTGATGCGTCAGGATATCCATCCAGCTGATGCGTGCTTTGTCGGTTTTGCGCAGCCATGGAAAGTGTGAGCCAAGGGTGTCGGAAAGGCTTATGAGTCCCTCCTCGGTAAGTTTCATAAAAACCAGCGTGCTTGCCAGCACCTTGGTGAGCGAAGCCAAATCGTATAAGGTGCTGTCGTTTACCGCTTCGTCTCCATCGTAGGTAAGTTTACCATAGGATTTTCTGAAGACGATCTCACCATTTTTCAGGGCAACAATCTGGCAACCAGGGAACGCTTTTCGGCGAATGCCATCCTCTATAACTGAATCGATTTGCCGCACATAGGCAGGGGAAATCTGGACAGGGTTTGCTTTGGCCTGCTCGGATGGAAGTGCTTGTTCTTTCAGCGGGAGGGTTTCATTTGCTTCGGCAAGCGTCAATCCCTCGCCCGCAATAAATCCTGATTTCAGGCTAACAGGCAATCGGCCGGCAGCCTGGGTTTTACCCACCAGAACCTCCGCCAATGCTTTATGAGTTTCTTCGCGATCCTGATATCCTATCAGTATAGCATGGTGGTTTTCGCCAATTTCGAAAAGATCGAGGGCATAAGGCGATGCAAAAATGTTGAGTACAACGGGCATTCGGGCAGCGGCTTGTTTGACGAAGGAAATGATTTCGGGTGTAATGCCGAATTGTCTGTTGGCCAGGATGTTGGTATTATGAATATTAATGATCAGCAGGTCGAAGCCCGAAAGCCTTTCGAGCATAGAGGCACGATCCTGATGACTGCTGTTTTTAGCCAGATGAAGCGAAGTAATTTTCAGACCGCTTGCCCTGAGGAAGCCGTCGACGGGCGAAGCTGAGGCCTGTCCCAGCGCAATGGAGGCAATTTTGGAGTTATTGTCCGAAAGCGGCAACAGGTTATTCTGATTGCGCAGAAGGGTAATGGCCCCGGTAAAGAGTTGATTGATAAGGTCCTTGTATTCAGGTTTGTTGAGGTCGTTTCGCAGGTTTTCTGTAAATGAGGGACGCCAGGCGTTGAGACCTGCCATGTATTTGTAGCTGAGCACTCTTTTGCAACGGTCTTCGAGCACGCTTTCGGGAAGTCGGCCCGAGCTTATGGCCTGCCTAATGGTGCTGATGGCAAGGGGTAAATTTTCGGGTAAGAGCAGAATATCATTTCCGGCCTCGAGCGCCATGAGTTCGATAGTGCCGGATGGCTGTACGGATGTAACGCCCTTCATATCGAGCCCGTCTGTTACAATCAGGCCTGTGAAGCCAAGTTCGTTTCGCAGTATTTGTGTCACTATCCTGGGCGAAAGGGAGGAGGGCATTTTTGGTGTGTCGTCGAGTGCGGGTATGTGAAGATGTGCAGTCATTATACCCTGGATGCCGTTATCGATGAGGTAACGGAAGGGTAAAAGCTCTGTTTTTTCGAGGGATTCGCGGCTGCTGTTGATCACCGGAAGGGTGTAGTGTGAGTCGTTTTGTGTATCACCATGACCCGGAAAATGCTTGCCGGTGGTGATGATACCGCCCTGCTGAAGACCCTGAGCGTAGGCAAGGGCTTTTCGGGCGACCAATTCGGGCGACTCGCCAAAGCTGCGCACACCGATAACCGGATTGGCGGGATTATTGTTTACGTCGGCAACAGGAGCAAAACTCATATGAATACCCATGCGGCGAAGCTGCGTAGCAATCTGAGCGCCCATGCGGCGAATCATTTCGTCGTCGTTTAATGCGCCAAGGGTCATTTGGAAAGGATAAGATGGTGTACCATCGAGGCGCATGGCAAGGCCCCATTCAGCATCAATAGCAACAAGCAAAGGGGTTTTGGCCATCTGCTGCCAGCGGTTGGTCTGGCGCAGCTGGTCCTCTGCCTTGTTTTTAAAGAATGCGACGCCGCCTATGTTGTAGGTGCGAATATATTCTTCAATCCGGCTGTCGTAGGCCTGATTGGGCTGATTGGCACGAAGCATCATCAACTGAGCGATGCGCTCGTCGATACTTAGACTGTTATAAACCGAATCGACCCATCTTTGCTGGTTAACATCCATAATAGCCTGAGCAGCAAGAGGTCTGGAGCTGATCAGCATGAAAACACAGACCCATAAGGTCGACGAAACTTTCCGCATCCGTTTTTAGTTTACAAATCTAACGAAAATCGCCGAAAGCTTATGGCATATTAAGGCTTTCGCGGAGGTCGGCAGCGTTGTTTGGGCGGGCAACGATGCGTTTTGCACTGTCGAGCAAATACATTGATGGTGTTCCATATACCCGGTAAGCATCCACAAGAGGGCTTCGCCATTCTTCCGGTTCGCAAATGTGAATCCATTCTTCAATCCCTTGATTGACAATTAATTCACGCAAGGAAGGTTTGTCTGGTCCTAAAATGATCGAAACCACCTTAAGGTCGGTTTTTTCATTAACAATGGCTTTGATGTCAGGCAACATATGCAGGCAGTGCGGACAGGTTTCTGACCAGAACAGTACAAGGGTATTCGGAGCGTCGACTGAATAAAGGTCGAAAGCTTGACCATCGATGTCCGATGTTTCGATGGGAGGTGCAATCCGGCCGTTGATAATGTTGTGATAAGGGCCGATGATTCTTTCCACCTCGAAAAGATCTTCTATGCTAGCTTTGGAGGAGTCGAAATGCGGAAGGCCGCTCAGGAAATCAGTTATTTGGTTGAAACCAAGTCGCTGAAAGCCCTCGAAAAGGTATTCAAGGTAGAAGAAGTACATTTTGTTTTGGGCCGAGGCATTGTGCATCAGTATGTCGATAGCTCCCTGAAATGATTCCTCCATTTGTTGACGGCTCATTCCCTTGTGCTGAAACAGTGTAAGGTAGTCGAGCACCCGGCCGGGAAGAATATCGGATTGAATAAGCAATGTGTCGTTGGTGCTCAGCATGTTGAGAAGAAATTCGCGGAGGGCTTCCACTTTTTCGGTGCCCGTAAGCCCGGGAGGGAGCATGGGAGGCATATCGGCGGAAATAAAAGCAGATGCTATGGATGCACCGGGAGTCTTTGAGAGTTTGGCTGCTGTTTTTTGGAAATTCTGTCTCTGCTTATTTAGTTCATTGATCGCTTTCTTTCTGAACTTTTCGTCCATTGGGTAAGCATCAATCAGGGCTTCAAGCGCATCCTGTTTCCTGACAAAGGATTCCTTTGCTGCTGTCCAGTCCTGCCACACAATGTTATCGGGGGATGCAATGAATTGTACCTTGTCATTTTTCTTAAGCATTACGGCTCCGCCACCCAGAAACAACCTCAGCGATTCACCATTTTCGTCGTCCAGCACATACATTCCGGCAGGCACGTTCCATTTCGTGGCAATCGAAAAAGTCCCATCTTTTCCGGTTCTTGCCGAATCAACTGGCAAGCGCATATCACCCCGTAACATCCAAAGGGTGAGTAATTTATCAGACTCATTGCCCCATTGCCCGCTAACGAGGGTTTGGGCTTCTGTATGGCCTGCCATCAGGAAAAAAAGAAGAGTCGTTGCAATTGTAAAATGACGTAATGGTTTCTGAAACATGATGCTGAAAATATTTTAGGCTAAAAAAGTGTTCAAAGGTAGCTTGTTTTCGAACGGGCTTCTCAAAACCGTTGTTCGAAAAGCTCAGGCAAGGCCATGGGTCGGTTTTCCTGAGTTTCTCCTTATTTTCGTGCTTTAAACTGGAAGGATGGAGGTGCTTACCGGATATGCCCGCAGAATTGCGGACGAGATGAATCTCGAGTATCAGCATGTGCGCAATACGCTGAGCCTATTGGCCGATGGGGCCACTATTCCCTTTGTGGCGCGGTATCGAAAAGAACTCACAGGTTCAATGAACGAAGAGATTATTGCCCTGGTTCAGAAGCGTTGGCTGCAATTGCTTGCATTAGATAAAAGGCGCGAAACGGTATTGCAATCCATTGAGGAACAGGGTAAACTAACACCCGAATTGCGTGCGCTGATTGAGAAGGCCGCAACGATGCAGGAGCTGGAGGATATCTATTTGCCCTATAAGCCAAAGCGACGCACGCGGGCGTCCATTGCACGCGAAAAAGGTCTTGAGACGCTGGCCGATTTTATTATGCAACAAACTTACAGACCCTTGATGCCGGAAGCAAGCCGCTATGTAAATGCTGCCAAAGGCGTTGAAAACGAGGAACAGGCCCTTGCAGGTGCACGCGACATCATTGCCGAGCGGGTGAGCGAGGACCGGCTGGTGCGCGAGCGGGTGAGGCAGATATTTCTGCGGCATTCGATGCTGATTAGTAAGGTTGTGTCGGGAAAGGAAGCCGAAGGCAGAACTTATCTTACATATTACGACTGGCGCGAGCCACTGTCCAAAGCGCCCTCCCACCGGTTGCTTGCCATTTTGCGCGGAGAGAGTGAAGGATTTCTCAAAGCCTCGGTCGAGGTGGATGAGGACAGGACGATTGGGATGATACAACGCATGTTTGTAAAAGGCCCGGGCGATGCTTCGGAGCAAGTTGAAAAAGCAATAGCCGACAGCTTTAAGCGCCTGATTGCCCCTTCGATGGAAACGGAGGTGCGAGAGCACTACAAACAAAAGGCCGATGATGTGGCCATCAGGGTATTTGCCGAAAATTTACGCCAGTTGCTGCTCATGCCGCCTCTGGGGCAGAAACGCGTACTGGCAATTGATCCAGGTTTCCGAACGGGTTGCAAAATCGTGATTCTCAACGAGCAGGGCCAATTGCTGCATAACGACACCATTTATCCCCATCCGCCTAATCACGAGGTGAAGGAAGCCGAAAAGAAGCTCAGAACGCTGGTTAACGCCTACAAGGTGGAAGTGATTGCCGTGGGCAATGGCACTGCCGGACGCGAAACGGAGATGTTTATCAGGCATATCCGATTCGACCGGGAGGTGATGGCGGTGATGGTGAACGAGAGCGGCGCCTCGGTTTACTCAGCCTCAAAGGTGGCCCGCGATGAGTTTCCTGACTACGACGTAACAGTGCGTGGGGCTGTGAGCATAGGCCGGAGGCTTATGGACCCTCTGGCTGAGCTGGTAAAGATTGATCCCAAATCGATTGGCGTAGGTCAGTATCAGCATGATGTGGATCAGAAAGCCTTGTCGGAAAGCCTTAACCAAACGGTGGAGATGTGTGTGAACGCTGTTGGGGTGGAGCTTAATACGGCCAGCGAGCAGTTGCTTTCGTATGTGAGCGGAATAGGCCCACAGCTGGCGGCCAACATTATCCGTCACCGAAACGAAAATGGCCCTTTCACCAACCGGCGGCAATTGCAGCATGTGCCGCGTTTGGGGCCTAAAGCTTTCGAACAATGTGCCGGCTTTCTGCGTATTCGCGATGGCGAAAACCCTCTCGATGCCAGTGCGGTGCACCCTGAAAGCTATCATATAGTGCAGCGGATGGCTTTGAAAACCGGATTGAGCCTCAAGGAAATGATTGGTCGAAAGGATATCAGACAACTTATTGATATAAAAGAGTTTAAGGATGAAAAGGCAGGTTTTGAGACACTAAACGACATTCTATCGGAGCTCGAAAAACCCGGACGCGACCCAAGGCAGAAATTCGAAGAGTTTGAGTTTTCGAAAGATGTTCGCAGCATACAGGATGTGCAGCCCGGGATGGAACTGAACGGCATAGTAACCAATATTACGGCATTCGGGGCATTTGTCGATATAGGCGTGCATCAGGACGGGCTGGTGCATGTGAGCCAGATGGCCGAGCGATATGTGCGCGATCCCAATCAGGTGGTCAAACTCAATCAAAAAGTCAGGGTGAAGGTGTTGTCGGTTGATCTGGAGCGTAATCGCATTAACCTTACCATGAAGCTGTGAAACAGGGCGAACCTGTCAGTTAGTTTTCTTTGTTCAGCTTGCCTGAGGCGATAATGTTAGGCACAATTGCCTATTTTTACCCTCAATTCTATTGCCAATTGTTGCTGCCGATGAATTTGTCGTCAACCCATTTACGGCTTGCAGTTTTAGTTTGCTTTCTTATGCTGTTGCAGCCACTAATCGCACAGCATCAGTATGTTGTAATTCATTACAATGCTGATGAATATGGCGGCGGCAACCAAAACTGGTCGGTGGCTTCCGATACCCTGGGACGTAAGTTTGTAGCCAACAACGACGGCCTGATGGTGATCGACGGCTCAGGCCCTGAATTGCAGAAATATCCCGGCAAAACTATTTTAAGATCGGTGGCTGTGGCCGGGCAAAGGGTTTACACGGGTTCGTTCGAAGCTTTTGGCTATTGGACTGAGACAGGATTCGGGCAATGGAACTATCATCCTTTGGAACAATTTGCTGTAAGGGAAACTTTCCGGAATGAAGAAATCTGGCGAATAGTTCCTTTTCGCGACAAAGTCTATTTTCAAAGCTTCGGAAATATCTTTATTTATGATGGCAATAGCATCAAAAGAATGGAGCTGCCGGGCTCGGTATTGTTTTTGATTAATGCCGGCGACAGACTTTTTATTCAGCGCATAAAAGGAAGTTTGTATGAGATTGTAAACGATTCGCTGCAGCTTGTTCCAGGCTCCGAAATCTTTGCCAATACCGAGATAAAATCGGTGCTGGAGCGAAGCGATGGCGCCCTGCTGATTGGGACGAGTACCGAAGGACTTTATATAAAGGATAAAAATAACTCCATTGTGCCCTGGAAGACCGATGCCGACAATCTGTTGAAGACTTATAATCTCAACAATGGGGTCAGAATTGGTAGGCACTATGCATTTGGAACCATACTTAAAGGAATAGCGGTGATTGATGAACAAGGCAAATTGATTCACCATGTGCACACAGGCAACGGATTGCAGAACAACACCATTTTATCGCTTGAAGCTGATGCGCGTGGCAATCTGTGGGCCGGACTCGACAAGGGTATCGACTATATATGGCTGGACGCTCCTGTGGAGATATATCGCGACAGAGACCACGAAACAGGCAGTGTTTACTCAGGAGCTTTTTTTAAGAATAAATATTACATAGGTACCAACCAGGGTATTTACGTTTATGAGCGAAAAGAGGACGGCTTTTTGCATCGAACGGGATTTCTTGAAGGCAGTCAGGGGCAGGTATGGTTTCTTAAAGTCATTGATGGTTTGTTATACTGCGGCCTCAACGAGGGCACTTTTGTTTTCGACGGAAAAAGCCTGCAGCAGGTAAGCAGCGTGAATGGCGGATATGACTTGCGTAAGATCATTTTCAACGGCAGGGAACGTATGATGCAAACCACATACAATGAATTAATTGAGTACACTTCGCAGGGCGGCGTATGGAAAGAGTGGAGAAGGCTGGGCGGCTGGAATGCACCGGTTCGCACGATCGAGGCTGATCAGCTTGGTCGCTTGTTTTTAGGACATGCCGTTTCAGGGGTTTTTCTGGCTGAACCTAACATTGCACTTGACAGCATAGCGCATTTCGAGCCGATAGATGCCCGATATGGTTTAAACTATCAGGCAAGTAAAGTTTACAATCTCGACGGGCGAATTGTAGTTTCAGGGCCTGATGGATTTTTTCAATGGGATGCTTTAAATGAGCGATTTACATCATTTTCCGAGCTTAACGCTGCTTTGGGGGTTTTTGCAAATGCAATCAATGTAGTTCCGGCTACAAACCATCGTTACTGGCTGATTCTGAACGATCAGGCTGCGCTGTTTGAGATCAGGCTGGGAAAGGCAAAGATGATTTACAGGCTCATCTTTTCTCAATTTGAGCTAAAGCCGGTAAGAGGTTATGAGAACATAGTGCCCCTGTCAGAAAACGACTTTCTGATCTGCCTTGAGGATGGATTTGCACTTTTGAGGATTCCATTAACTCCTGTCAGCTTGCACCAGCCCAGAGTGCATATACAGGCTGAGTTCGGTACCAGAAAGGGCGAAACCAGATTTTTCGACGCATATTCCGGAGGCTCTAAGGTTTACGTTCCTTTTCGATTCAACTCGGCAACCTTCAGGTTTGCCATTCAGGGCGATGCAGAGCCGGCAAGGATGTATCAGTGGAAGCTTGATGGCATCGATGAGTACTGGCACCCATGGTCGGCGCGCACAACAGCAGAATATTCACGATTGCCATACGGTAATTACACCCTCAGGGTTCGCACACACGACGAGCAAGGCTTCTACAGCGAGGAATCACTCATTCTGTTTCGCATACGCCCGCCCTGGTTTCTCAGCTGGTACGCCTATATGGCCTATGCAGTGCTCTCCCTGATTTTCATTTTGTTGTTGCAGTCGAACCACCGCCGCCGACAGCTAAAATTGCGAGAGAAAGCACTGAGGGAGGAAAACGAACGCATCCGTGCACGCAATGAGCAGGCAGAGGCCGAACTTATACGCCTCAGCAACGAACGTCTGCAATCGGAGGTGGTAACTAAAACCATGGAGCTTGCCAAGAATACCATGGCCATGATCCGAAAAAATGAGCTGCTCATAGATATACGCGAAGAACTGGCCAGCCAGAAAGAACAACTTGGCACTCGTTATCCGGATAAATTTCATAGCCGTATCACTAAGCTCATTGAGAATGGCCTAAACAGTGAGCACGACTGGGAGATGTTTGAGCACTTATTTGATCAGGCGCACGAAAATTTCTTCCGAAGACTTAAAGAGAGTTATCCTGAACTCACCGCAAGTGATTTCAGGTTATGTGCCTACCTGCGCATGAATTTATCTTCCAAGGAGATAGCCCCATTGTTGAACATTTCGATCCGCGGGGTGGAGGAAAAACGCTACCGATTGCGCAAGAAGCTCAATTTGCGGCCTGAGCAGAACCTTACTGAGTTTATCATAGGGTTCTGAACTTTTCATTCCGCCGTTTATAAAATGCTTTATTTTGGAAATTTTAACTGCAGCTTAGGCATGTTTGCAACTGGTCCGGCCAAACTTTTCGCCGGACTTTTTTTATTAGATGGTTTTTCTGGATTTAAATTTTAATCAATCGATTTCGAATAGGTGTTGCGGACAATGTTGTTGCGTTAAATTTAACAATACTATAAAGCTCAGATAAACAATGATATAAATAGACCAACTTTGTGGTTGATGAGGTAAAACGGTGGTACGATTGCAACCGTTTTCGGTGCGAAGTAGTCAAGTTGATGCAAAATTCATGCAAACGTTTGCAAAGGGCTATATTTTTGACATTGCCTTAACAAACCGATATCCTTAATGTGGAACCAAAAACCGACCAGATGAAACATTTTAAACGAATTGGCAGGCTTGGTATTCTAACACTCCTATTATTTATTAGCACTTCGTCTCTCCTTTTCGGGCAGCGCGTAGTGCGTGGTACCGTGAGTGCGGGCCAGGGAGGCGAAACCTTGCCGGGAGTAAACATTGTAGTGAAAGGAACTACACGCGGCACCACAACCGACATCGACGGCAAATATGCCATTGATCTTCAGGCTGCCGACCGCATTCTGGTGTTCTCCTACACCGGCTACGAAACCCTCGAGGTTGACGTGAGCGGCCGCAGCGAAGTCAACGTGGCCCTGAAGGAAGCCACCACGATGCTCGAAGAGTTTGTTGTAATCGGTTATGGTGTTGTTCGGAAAAGCGACCTTACTGGAGCAGTAAGTTCCGTTAAATCCGACGACATCCGTAAAATTACCGCCAGTAATCCAACTCAGGCCCTGCAGGGTAAGGTGGCTGGCGTTCAGGTTACGACAACCAGCGGTGCGCCGGGCGCCGGACTTGCTGTGAGAATCCGCGGCGTGAGCAATTTCGGAAATACCTCGCCCATTTATGTTGTTGACGGCGTAATCCTCGATGATATTTCGTTCCTCAACTCGGGCGACATTCAATCGATGGAGGTGCTGAAAGATGCTTCGGCCACAGCCATTTATGGCTCACGTGGAGCCAATGGGGTAATTCTAATTACCACCAACAGGGGCGAAGCCAAGAGTTCAGGTAAACCACAGGTAAGCCTGTCAACTGAATTTTCGATGCAAAGGCTGGCCAAAAAAATTGACCTGCTCAGCGGAAAGGAATTCGCTATCATCAGCAACGAGATTAAGCCGGGTTCGTTCAACAACGTTGATGCAGTGCCGAATACGGATTGGCAGAGCCTGATTTTCCGGACAGCGCCCATGCACAATCACCAGATTGCCATATCGGCCGGCAACGATCGGCTCAATTCCTATGTGGGTGTTGGTTTGTATCATCAGGATGGCATCATTCCAAAGAGTTTTTACAAGCGTTTGTCGCTCAAGCTCAACAATAGTTATAAAGTGGTCGACGGTCTGACCATTGGTAATAATGTAACGCTTTCGCCCTATCAACAGCGCAACGCCCCAAATGTCACATATTCGGTTTATCGCGCCCAACCTGTGCTCAAACCTTATTATGATGACGGTTCGTTTGGCGTGGTTTATAATGTAGGCAATCCACTGGCCGATCTGGAATACTCCAATAGCTACAACACCGGCATCAGGGCAGTTGGCAATTTGTTTGCTGAACTCAACGTGAAAAAGGACTTCTTTTTCCGTACCAGTTTTGGTATCGACGGTGGTTACAATAAATCAATGAGTTTTACCCCCGCTTATACGGTTTACAACCCCGACGGAACGGCCTCGCAGCAGGACAACCAGTTCAGCGACCTGTTTAAAGGACAAAACGAAAGCCTGACATGGCTTTGGGAGAACACGCTTACCTGGCTAAAAACTTTCGACAAGCACAGTTTCAATGCAGTGGCAGGCTACACCATGCAGCGCTCACGCTCCGAATTCATTTCCTTTGCCGGACAGAATATCCTGCGCGACAGCCGCGACTTCTGGTATATCCTTCCTCCATACATACTCGACGAAACCAACAACATCAATATGCTTCAGAGCATATACAATGGAGTGGATGCCAATCTCTACTACAGCATGATTTCGTATCTCGGACGTGTTAACTACACTTACGACAACCGTTTTATTGGTACAGTTACGTTCAGGCGCGACGGATCGAGCAAATTTGCCCCCGGCAACCGTTACTCCAACTTCCCGTCGTTTGCTTTGGGCTGGAACCTGGCCAACGAAAAATTCATGCAGAAAGTCGACTTGCTTAGCATGCTCAAGCTCAGGGCCAGCTGGGGTATCATCGGCAATGAAAAGATTAGCTACTACGACCGCTTTTCGCGCGTCAATTCCGGGTTATTTGCTGTATTTTCCAACCCAGATGCCGCCTACCCTGCCGCCACCTATGGCAAAACCGGCAACCCCGACCTCAAGTGGGAAAGCACCACCCAGACCAATGTGGGTGTTGAAGCAGGAGTGCTCAACAACAAACTTACCGGTGAATTCGATTTTTACAACAGGGTAACCGACGATATCCTTGTTGAGCTATCCACACCCGGGCATCTCGGTAACGGAATGGGACAGCGCGTGCGCTACAATGCCGCAAAAGTGCTCAATCGCGGCTTCGAATTCAACCTGCGCTGGCGCGAAACCATCAGCAAAGACCTCAATTATTCGATTGGTCTGCTTGGAACCACAATTCACAACGAGGTGCTTACCATCGGTGGAAACAGCGGCATCGATTCTACCCTCATCGGAGGTTATCTGGGTAATGGTCAGCCTGTTACACTTAGCCGGGTAGGTCTGCCGGTGGGCGCATTTTATGGTTATCTAACCGACGGTATTTTCCAAAACCAGGCCGAGCTGAACGCCTATCCGCATATGTCGCTGGCCGATGTTGGCGACCTGCGTTTTGTAGATGTGAACAAGGACGGCAAAATCAACGGTCTCGACCGCACTTACATCGGATCGCCGATTCCCAAATTTGTTTTCGGTTTTAATGTCGAAGTCAATTACAAAAACTGGGATATGTCGCTCGACATTCAGGGCCAGTATGGCAATAAAATCTTCAATGGTAAGGACGTTGTGCGCCCCGACCCCTACAACTTCGAGAAGTACGTATTTGACCGGTGGAGGGGCGAGGGAACAAGCAATACCGTTCCCAAACCGGCCTTTGGCGGTTACAACTATTTCCCCTCGGATTTCTTTATTCTCGATGGCTCCTATATCCGATTGCGCAACGTTAGTGTGGGCTACACCCTGCCTTCCAACCTGGTAAAGCAATGGCAGATGGAGAACGTTCGGGCTTATGTTAAGGCCAACAACATCTACACGCTCACAAAATACACGGGTTATACGCCGGAAATTGGCGGCTTCGACGTTTTGTCGAATGGTATTGATAACGGTGTATATCCCATTGCGGCAGTAGTTTCCGTGGGATTGAACATTAACTTCTAAAACCGAAGCCATGAAAAGAACATTAATATATTTCGCAGCACTTTTGCTCATCGGCAGCTCTTGCAAGGATTTTCTGGACATCAAACCGCAAGGCGAACTCACACAGGAAGCATTTCCCACAACAGCCTCCGACGCACTTTTAGCCACCAATGCGGCTTATGCTACGCTTCGCGGATGGCATTATCATTCAGGGGGTTATCCGATTCTCGACATTATGTCGGACGATACCCACAAGGGCAGCAATCCCAACGACCAGCTCAACACCCTGGGACCTTACGATAACTTCACAATTACCCCAACACAGGACGGACTCGACCGCTGGTGGGCTTCGCTTTATGAAGGAATTAAACGTGCCAACGTTGTGATTGAGAAGGTGCCCCTGATTGCCATGGATACCAATCTTCGCGGACGTTATGTGGCTGAGGCCCGTTTTCTGCGTGGCTTGTATTATTTCGATCTGGTAAGGGCATGGGGAGGGGTGCCATTGGTGCTCTCCACAACTCCGCCGCTCAAACTTCCCCGTTCTACGGCCGCAGAAATCTATGTCCAAATTGAGAAAGACTGGCTGTTTGCCGCATCTCGCCTGCCCGAAAAAGGCGAATACAACAGCCAGGACCTTGGCCGTGCAAGTAAAGGCGCCGCCAAAGCCTTTCTGGCAAAAATGTACCTGTTTCGCAAAGACTTTGTCAAAGCTGAGCAATATGCCCTCGAAGTTATCAACGGCCCGCAACTCTATGATCTTGAGCAAAACTTTGCCCATGCCAACTCCCGCGAGGGTGAGCACGGTATAGAGTCAGTTTTTGAGATTGGCGCTTTCGAGACCGAAAATGCATTGGGCAATCAATATGCCAACACACAGGGTGTGCGCGGCACGCCAAACAGGGGTTGGGGTTTCAACAGGCCTTCCGAAAACCTGCGCAATGGTTTTGAGGCCGATGATCCGCGCATGAAGCTCACCATTATCGATTTGGGCGACGTCATTGACGGCATCACCATCCTTGGCGACGGTTCAACCCCCGATTACATTTATGACGATAACGGCAACATCATGGAACGCGAGTGCTACAACCGTAAGGTTTGGATACCCGGCCTTAGCACAAACACCCAGTATGGTCATAACCGACGGCTTATGCGCTTTTCCGATGTTTTGCTGATGGCAGCCGAAGCACTCAACGAAAACAACAAACCTGGTCAGGCGCTCACATATCTCAACAGGGTTAGGGCAAGAGCCCGCATGGGCAACAATGCCATTCTGCCCGATATCACTGTGACTGACAAGGATGCCCTACGCAACCTCATTCTCAACGAACGCCGTTTTGAGCTGGCTCTGGAAGGACACCGTTTCTGGGACCTGGTGCGCACCGGAAAAGCCCCGCAGGTGCTCGGACCTCTCGGATTCCAGGCAGGTAAGCACGAACTGCTCCCAATACCGCAAAACGAGATCGATATCTCACAAGGTACACTTACACAAAACCCCAACTGGTAACAACCACTAATCCAATAATCATTAATGTTTCACCTAATCAAAAACGCTATGAAAAGCAAAAATCTGTTTGCAATCCTCCTGATGGCATTAGCCGTCACCGCCCTCGTTTTCCAAAGCTGCAAAAAGGAAGACCCCGAGCTCACCCTTGCTGAGCTGAAATCAGGAACCATTGACCTCAATGGCGCTACCGCTCCTACCAATGTGCCTGTAATGCCCACAATTGTGGCCACTTTCAGCACCGATGTTGATCCTGCAACGGCCGTTGCCGCCAATATCAAGATGAAACAGGACTACAACAACACTGATATTGAACTGGATATCACTGCTTCGGGCAAGACAATCACGATCAAACCCAAAGCCAATCTCGGCACAGGCACACTCTACAAGCTCAGCTTTAGCGGTGCTATCATGAGCAATAAGCAAAAACCCCTCACCGCCCTTGAGCGTACATTCACCACCGAAGGAACCTTTGCCCCGGCCGGTGCCATTGCTCACTGGAAGTTCGAAAACAACGCCAACGATAATGCTGGTAGCTTCAACCCAGCAGCTGCAGGAATTGTTGACATTACCTATGTAAACTCGCGTAATACCGCAGCCGGAAAGGCAGCAAGCTTCAACGGCACAACGAGCATCATCGAAATCCCCAATGGCGACCAGCTTATCAACACAAAGAACTTTACACTTTCGTTCTGGGTTAAGGTTATGCCCCAGGATAAAGGCCACTTTGTAATGGGTCTTGGCGCTTTCTATGGTCTGCAATTTGAGGTTTTTGGTGGCCTTGATGGCGCCAAGTTTGCAATCCGCTACGAGCTTGCCGATGGCACAACTGCATCGGAAGATATGTGGTTTCCAAGCAATGCTACCTTCAATGCCAACGGTGGCTGGCAGGGATGGGATTTTGCAAAATCCATTGCTCCGGCCGATTACGTAGCTATGTTAAGCAATAAGTGGCTAATGGTTACTTATACCTACGACGGCGATGCCAGGAAAGGCACCCTTTATTACAACGGAGAAAAGATGAAGAGCTTCGACTTCAACCTCTGGCCTGATGGCGATGCCAAACGCGGCGTAAAAGGCATGAAGTGGGGCGGACAAATGCCCGATGTGAAAAACGAACTGGCATTTGGTTTCATCCAGTCGCGTGCCGGCAGTATGTGGGCCAACGAGCCCTGGGGCGGTTATCAGTTCCCCGGTGCCAACCACTTCAAGGGTGAGCTCGACGATGTGCGCTTCTATCACAAAGTGCTCACTCCCGCCGAAATCAACCTGATGTACCAATCCGAAAAACCCTGAGTGTTTAGTGTTAGTGAATTAGGTTAGCAGGGGAGGGGTGGCACCCGCTGCCCTTCCCCTCTTTTTTTAAACTATAGTCAATGCGCAGATTAGCAAATATTTATCATCTAACCGCACTTGTAGTGCTCGTTCTATTGTCAGGATGCAAGAAGGACAACGATGAACCCAAAGGAACGATTCAACTGAGCCAGGCCAAAGCAGGGACAATCACGCTCAATACATCCGGAACGACAAATGGCATTGCAATAAATGCAGAATTTCGGCTCACCTTCTCTGCCCCGCTCAGGGTGAGTTCGGTGGCCGAAAATATCCGGCTGTTTAAAGGCTCAACTGCTATGGATGTGGATATTTTCTTTGCTGCCGAGAACCGGGAAGTCGTTGTTCGTCCAAAAACGACCCTCGACAATGCAACAACCTACGAACTGCGCATTGGCGATAAACTCCGCGGAGCAGCTGGTGAAGGCTTCCCGGGGCTTGCACTTACATTCAGCACCATACCGGCCGAGTTAAAACTAATGAGCATCACCATCAACGGTCGTGACTTCCGGCCTCCACAGGTGCCAAAAAACATACCATATCAGGGTGCACAACTCATTGTCACTTTTTCCGATCCTATCGAAAGTAATTATCAGCAGCATTTTCTGTTTAGTCCGGGAGCCACGGCATCGTATGTGCTTTCGGAAGACAAAAAGACATTAACCATCAATGCCGGTGAGCTTGACTACTACCGTAAGTATCTGATGGTCATTTCGTCCTCGCTTCAATCAGAAGCCGGCGCACCCTTTGGAGGTTTTTCCAATCAGTTTGTAACAGGTCTCAATCCTAATCCAAAGTTTCCTCTGATAAGCGATGAAGAGCTGCTCGATCTGGTGCAGCTGCGCAACTTCCGTTATTTCTGGGATTATGCCCACCCTGTGAGCGGACTAGCCCGCGAGCGTCTTGGCTCGGGCGAAACGGTCACCATAGGCGGGAGCGGGTTTGGCCTGATGGGTATTATTGCCGGAGTGCACCGAAATTTCATTACCCGCCAGCAGGCCGTAAACCACTTTAACAAAGTCACAAACTTTTTAGCCAACGCCGACCGTTTCCATGGCGTCTGGCCCCACTGGCTCAACGGCAGCACGGGCAGGGTACAGCCTTTCAGCCAGCTCGACAACGGAGCCGATTTGGTGGAAACTTCTTTCATGGCAGCCGCATTGTTAACTGTAAGACAATGGCTTAACCCTGAAGTGCCGGACGAAGAAATCATTATTCAGCGCATCAACAACCTGCTCAACACCATAGAATGGAGCTGGTTCACGCGTGGCGGACAAAATGTGCTTTACTGGCACTGGTCGCCCAATAATGGCTGGGCCATGAATATGCAGGTTAAAGGCTACAACGAAGCCCTGATTACCTATTTCATGGCGGCCACCTCCGAAACGTTTCCCATTTCAGCGCAGGTTTATCACCAGGGCTGGGCGTCGAATGGAGGCATCGTCAACAATAAGATATTTTATGGGATCAATCTACCAGTAGGCTTCGACTACGGTGGTCCCCTCTTTTTTGCACACTACTCTTTTTTAGGTCTCGACCCACGAAACCTTAGCGATCAATATGCCGTTTACTGGACACAGAATACAAACCATTCCCTCATCAACCGGGAACATTGCATAAGAAACCCTTATGGACATCCAGGTTACAGCGCTGACTGCTGGGGGCTGACAGCAAGCGATGACCCATTTGGTTACAGCGTACACGAACCCACGCGCGACAATGGTACGATTAGCCCAACAGCGGCTCTTTCGTCTATTCCTTTTACACCAGAGTATTCAATGCAGGCCATGCGTCACTTCTATTTTGTGCTGGGTGATAAGCTATTTGGCGAATATGGCTTCAAGGATGCCTTCAATCCGGGGCAAGGCTGGTTTGCAAACTCTTACCTGGCCATTGATCAGGGGCCAATACTGGTTATGATCGAAAACCACCGAAGCGGACTGCTGTGGAATCTTTTCATGTCGGCTCCCGAAGTGCAATCGGCCATGACTAAGTTGGGTTTTTTTAGATAACGAACAATTAGAAGTGTCTTAATATACTGTAAATTAATAATATAGATATTATGAAACAATTTTCGGCGGTTGCGCTCGTTGCAACCATCCTGCTTGGATCTTGTAATACAGGAAACAAAAAGCCTGAGGTATTCAAATCGTTCGGTGCTATTGATTATACAATGAGCGCCGATGATCAGAAATTATTGGATAGCATACAATACGCTACCTTTCAATATTTTACGCACGAGCTGCACCCTGAATGGGGCATTGTGAAAGACCGGGCTGCCTCGTGGGCACCTTCGTCAATAGCTTCAACAGGCTTTGCCATCCCGGTGTATGCCATGGGAGCCGAGCGCAATTGGATCAGCCGTGAGGAAGCAGCGCGTATCACCCTCAATATCATGCGTTTTTTCGATGCCAGCAACCAAAGCGCCGATACCAATGTCACCGGTTACAAAGGCTTTTATTACCACTTCCTCAAAATGGACACCGGCACACGCGAATGGCAGTGCGAGCTTTCATCCATCGACTCAGGGCTTTTGTTTATGGGCATGTTGTTTGCCCGCAATTATTACGATCGCGAGAATCCAACGGAAAAAGAGATTCGCGATTTGGTAGGCAGTATCCTTGGCCGGCTCGACTGGAGCATTTTCGATATGCCGGAAGGCAGTACCCACCCTTACACCATTTCAATGGGCTGGAAGCCCGAAACCGGCAATATCAACTGGGGCTGGCATGGTTATAACGAAGGACTCTTTCTCTATATCCTCGCCGCCGGAACAGGCATGAAGGACGTGGAACGCAGCTACGATGCATGGCTTAGCTATTATAAATGGAAAGAACCCTATCCCGGGCTGGCCCATGTAGCCTTTCCTCCGCTATTTGGCCACCAGTTTAGCCACATTTTTATCGATTTCAGAGGCGTGGTGGATAAATACATGAAAGACAAGGGTATAGACTATTTTGAGAACTCGCGTCGCGCCACTCTGGCACAACAGCAATATGCTATCCAGAATATTCATAACTGGAAAGGCTATGATGAATTTACCTGGGGAATAACCGCCTGCGATGGACCGGGTTCGACTTACAATAGCAATGGACGCGAATATTTTGGATATGCAGGTCGGGGTGCCAGTGGCCCGGATTACAACTATTTTGACGACGGCACCATTGCACCTTATGCCTCGCTATCGTCGTTGCCGTTTGCCCCCGAAATTGTTTTCCCCACCATTCGCAACATCATCAACCGAAAAGGCAACAGCATCTGGGGTAAATATGGTTTCTACGATGCATTCAACGAAACCGCCGATTGGGTTAATAACGATTTCATTGGCATAGCTCAGGGTCCCATGCTGCTCATGATCGAAAACTTCAGGACAGGAATGGTTTGGAATTATGTGATGAAAGATCCTGTGATTCAGGATGGCATGAAAAAGCTTGGATTTCAATATGTGAAAAATTCACAATAGCGGGAATTATGAAGAACATCATTTCACGTCTGAAAGTCTTATTGCTGTGGCTCGCACTTGTACCGATATTTTCAACCGCTCAATCCGTTTTGCTCGATGGCATGGAAAATACCCAGGGCTGGGAACTGATTCTGGCCGATGGGGTTGAGGCATCCCTCAATGCGGATAAAGGCGCATTTGGAAGTGCACTTCGTTTCGATTACGATTTTACCAAAGGCACCGGATATGGCGGAATGCAAAAATTTATCAGCCTTGAGCTGCCGGAGCATTTCGAAATCAGTTTTTTGCTTAAGGCCGATTCGCCTTCAAACAATTTCGAAATTAAATTCATAGATCAAAGCGGCCACAATGTGTGGTGGGTGAACAACCGCAACTACGATTTTCCGCGCGAATGGCAGCGCATACGCATTAAGCGCCGGCATGTGGAGTTTGCCTGGGGACCAACGGAGGAGCGCTACCTCAGCCGCATGAGCCGGATTGAGTTTACAGTGGCCAGCTTTCTTGGGGGCAAGGGCAGCATTTGGATCGACGACCTGCGCTTCGAAGCGCTTGATGCCCCGCCAAAAGTCTTTCCTCAGCCGCGCATCAGCGCCACATACAGCCAAAGAGGCAGCAAACCGGCTTCAATGTTCGACGGAAAAGCCTCAACCAGCTGGCAAAGCCGACCTGCTACGCAAGCAGAAGTTACCATTGATTTTGGCACAAGACGCGAGTTCGGCGGCTTGCAAATCGAATGGTTTAAAGATTTCCGACCGGATGAACTATCCATTGAGCTAACCACCGATGGCAAAAAATGGGAGAAAGTCTGGGATGTAAAAGGACTACTCACCGCAGGCACTTTTGTTAAACTCAGGGAGGCTGAAGCCCTTCAGCTCCGACTGATCATGCGGTCAGCAAATCCGAAAGTGTTTGGAATCAGCGAAATAAGACTCCTGCCTGTGGAAGCATCGCTCACCAGGAACGATTTCTTCCGCTACGTGGCTAAAAGTCAGCCAAAAGGCTACTATCCCCGCTATTTCCTCGATCAGGCGTCGTACTGGACTATCACAGGGGTGAACAACGATACCAAAGAGGCATTAATCAGTGAGGACGGCATGGTGGAGGTTGACAAAGCCCAGTTCAGCCTTGAGCCTGTGCTGGTAGTCGATGGAAAATATTACGACTGGAGCACTGCTAAGACCATGCAATCGCTGCGTTCGCCCTGGGATGCCGGCGAGTTTGCCTTTTCGCCCACAGTTGACCTTGTCGCAGGCAACATCCGGCTTACGACCTCTGTGTCGTCGGACGGACAAGCCAACAAAAACTCTCGCCTGAACATTGGCTACAGGCTCGATAATCTCTCGGGCAGGCCAGCCGAAGTAAAGCTGATTTTGTTGATCAGGCCTTTCCAGGTGAATCCATGGTATCAGTTTCTCAACCTCAGCGGAGGTGCAGGTCGAGCCGATAATATCAAGGAAACGGTGCCCGGACGCCAGCTAAGGATTGATGATAAAACGCTGAGCTTCAGTGTTCCTTATCGTAGGTACACGGCTTCAGGATTCAGACAGGGCAATATAGCCGAGATAGTAAGAAGTGAAAAATGGCCTGCTCAGACCACTGTTACTGACCCTGATCATCAGGCTCAGGCAGCTTTGGAGTTCACGTTCATGCTGAGAGCCGACGAGAGCGAGGACTTTTTTGCTACTGTGCCTTACCACACCCTCGATAATCCGAATCAACTGCCTGAAAACGAACAAATGGCGGATGCTTTCGATCGTGCCTCCGGATTCTGGGCCGAAAAGATCGGCCATATCGGTTTCAATCTTCCGCCGCAGGCAAGGCCCATCGTTGACACTTATCTTGCCAATCTGATCTATATCCTTATCAATCGCGACAAGGCCGGTATTCAGCCTGGTTCGCGCAGCTACGAACGCAGCTGGATACGCGATGGCTCGCTTACCTCTTCGGCGCTCCTCAAATCAGGTATAGTGCAGGAAGTTAAGGATTTCATCCGGTGGTATGCCCCTTATCAGTACGACAATGGCAAAGTACCCTGCGTGGTGGATTTCCGTGGTCCTGATCCAGTGCCGGAACACGACAGCCACGGGCAACTCATCTATCTCATCCGCGAATATTTCAACTTCACCGGCGATACGGCCTTCCTTCGCGAGATGAACCCCTACGTGCTCAAGGCTGTAGGATACATCCAATCGCTTATTGCCGAACGTTCCACCGACCATTACCGGCTGGGCAACGACAGCATACGCGCCCATTATGGTCTCGTGCCCGAAAGCATCAGCCACGAGGGCTATTCCGAAAAACCCATGCACTCCTATTGGGACAATTTCTTTGTGATCAAGGGCCTTAAGGATGCTGCTGAGATACAGCGAATATTGGGCCGAAAGACTGAATATGAGCACATTGCAAAAGTTCGTGACAAGTTTACCGTCGATTTGTACAACTCCATTCGTTTGGCGATGCACGTACGCGGAATCAATTACTTACCGGGTTGCGTTGAGTTGGGCGATTTCGATGCCACTTCAACCACCGTTGCGCTTACACCATGCAACGAATACCAACATCTTCCGAAGCCTGAGGTTTACAACACCTTCGATAAGTACTACGAATTCTTCAAAAACCGTCGCGACGGCAAGCTCGATTGGGTGAACTATACGCCCTACGAAAACAGGCTTATTGGCTCGTTTGTGTTTCTTGATCAGCCCGACAGGGCTCATGAGCTTGTCGACTTCTTTATGGCCGACCGCCGTCCGCAGGGCTGGAATCACTGGGCCGAAGTTGTATGGAAAAACTACCGCGAGCCGCGCTTCATCGGCGATATGCCCCATACCTGGGTGGGCAGCGATTTTATCAACGCCATTCGGTCGATGTTCGTTTACGAGGATGAGCTCGACCAATCGCTGGTGGTAGGGGCCGCCCTTCGGCAGGACTGGATCGATTATCCACAAGGCATTTCGGTCGAGAACCTTCCGACCTATTACGGGGAAATCACGTACAGCATTATCAAACAGGATAATACGTATATTATCGATTTGACCGGCGACCTCAAATTGCCGTCGAACGGAATCAGAATTAAAAACTTCAACAAAGGCCGAATGCCCCTGGAAGTGCGCATCAATGGGAAAGCCGTAAGCGGCTACTCGAACAATGTGATCAATGTTCCGGCTACGCCCGCCAGAATTGAAGTAAGGTATTGATATTCAAAAACTAAACAGGCAGCAAATATGAGTCAGGAAAAGGTCATCAACGGACAAATCAGGTTCAACCAGTTGGCTGCCTACGGAGCGGGTGGCATCATACCTATTGCCTTATTCAATATTGCGGGTATCCTGGTGGGCTTGATGGGCAATATTAGTCTGGGGCTGAGTGCTTTCTGGCTGGGGGTGATATTAATCATTCCCCGACTATGGGATGCCATTTCCGACCCCATCATCGGCCATATGAGCGATAATGCCCGCACGCGCTGGGGCCGTCGCCGACCGTTTTTGCTTGTGGGAGGGCTATTGGTGGCCTTTTTCTTCGTAACCATGTGGTGGATACCAAAAGGAGAGTGGGTGCGCGAAATGTTTCCAACGGAAGCCGGTTTTCAGGCCTTTCAGCTGGTTTACATTCTGGTTTCGTTGCTGCTTTTCTTCACGGCCTGCACCATTTTCGAGATACCTCATGGTGCGCTGGGCATGGAGATGACTCAGGACGTGCACGAGCGTACCCGTTTGTTTAGCGCCAAAAGCTTTGTGGGCAACCTTTTTGCCATGAGCACACCCTGGCTTTTTGCCCTTGCCAATATGGAGTTTTTCAAAGGGCCGGGCGGCAATGAGGCCGATGGGATGCGCTATGTGTCGCTCATGGTGGCGGGATTGTTGGTGCCGCTGTCTGTTTGGTGGTTCTCCAGCCTTCGTGAACCCGGTTTTGCCAGAGCCTCAGTGCAAAAAAAGACCGATTTCTGGACCGATATGCGCCATGCCGCCCGTAACAGGAATTTTATTTTTCTCACATTGACCATTTTCACTCTGGCCATGGGCTTCAACTTTGTTAGCCTGTTGGGCTCGTATATACCAATCTTTTACGTCTTTGGCGGCGATAAAGTGGCCGGTTCCTGGCTGTTGGGCATCAATGGCACCATTTGGGCCGTAACTGGATTGCTTGCAGTGTTTCCGCTCAATATCATCAGTCCGCGTATCGGAAAGCGCAATACCCTGCTTTTGGCCATCGGCCTGATGGTGCTGGCGCAATTGTCGAAAATTGTGTGCTACAATCCCGATTACCCTTATCTCATCGTCATTCCTACAATTCTCCTTTCGGCGGGAATGCTCTTTTTTTTCACATTGGGTTCATCCATGGTTGGCGATATATGCGATGAAGACGACCTTAATACCGGTATGCGAACCGAAGGCAGTTTTTATTCGATTTTCTGGTGGTTTATCAAAATGGGAACTGCCTTAGCCAGCTTTGTTGCAGGAGCATTAATCGTGTTAACAGCTTTCGACGAAACACAGGTGACCCGCGTTGACGCACTTCAGGGCAGCATCAGGGAAATGCAGGTAGCGCTCGAAAACCAATCGAACGGCAAGGCTGCAACGGTAAATATGGCCTACATGATTGCAAAGGCTAATACAAAAGCTGAAGAGCTTCAGCTGCATCTTGATGAGAAGGTTAAAAAGTCAGGAAAAGAGCGTGCTGCACACTATCTTGCACTAAGTCAAAGTCTGGCGGACTTAAAACAAAAGCTGGCCCTTTTGGAACATGCCGATAATGCCGGGGCGCTCGCTATCATCAGCAGCACAACGCCTTACCTGCATAGCCTTAAACAGCAAAGCCACTTTACCATGCTGATGATGCGCGTAGTGGAGATTGGCATCCCCTTGTTGCTAAGCCTGTTTTCGATATTCTTTATCCTTCGTTATACACTGACGGAGAAGCGCTCTCACGAAATCAAGGAATTGCTCGATGAGCGGAGGGCGCAACAGCTGAAAAGTCAATAATCAAATTGCATAAACAAATGGAATTTAAACCTGGCAAAGGTGTATTCGAACAGGACGGACGTCCTGTTTTTCTGCTTTCGGGCGAGATACACTACTTTAGAATAGAGCGCACACTTTGGGATAAGCACCTGCAGGAAGCGGCCGCAGCCGGATTGCGCACGGTGAGCAGTTATGTGCCCTGGGCCTGGCATGAGCCTGAAGAAGGAAAGTTCGATTTTTCGGGCGAAACGCATCCTCAGCGCGATCTGAAAGCCTGGATCGATGCCTGCAGGCGGCATGGTTTAAGCTGCATACTCAAGCCCGGACCATTCATTTTGGCTGAGTTTCGCGGCGCAGGACTGCCCGACTGGTTTGTCGATGGCTATGCCTCGAAGGTGAGGATGCGCAACAGCCACAACGAACTGGTCAACAGCGATGGCGTCAACCTCTTCCATCCCGATTACCTGCATCACGTCGAGCGGTGGTACGATCAGATTATACCTTTCATCGCCCAGCGTCAGGCTTCCAATGGCGGGCCGGTCATCATGATGCAATTGTGCAACGAAATCGGTGTTTTTTCGTGGCTTGCACATCAGGCGGATTATAGTGAGGCTACGCGATTGAGGTTTGTTGCGTGGCTTGAGGGGAAATACGGAAGCGTTGAAAAGCTCAATCAAATCTGGAATACCCGCTACACCTCTTTTTCACAAATACAGCTGCCGCCCGACGGCCGCGCGCCCTATGCCAACGCTGCCGACCGTGCACGCGATTACGACTGGCACAGCTTTTGGCGCACTGTTTACGGCGATTATCTTCGTATGCTTACCGATATGGTCAGGCAGCGCGGGCTAACTGTGCCGCTCTATCACAATCTGCCGGGCTGGATTTACGGGCATGGCTATGAATTCCCCGTAAACCACACCATGTACGATGACCTTTATGGGGATCGGAGCGAATTGATTTTCGGAGTGGATCATATTCCCGAGTTTCTCAGCTACCGCAATATGCACGACGACCGCATCATTAACGATATCACTGCGGCCATGCAGGGCAGCAAACCTTTGTTTGCGGCTGAGTTTCAGAGTGGTTCGCGCGAATATCATGTGGTTACCAATCCGCGGGAAATGGCGCTCTTTTACAAAGCCAGCATTGCACACGGCCTCAGGGGTTGGAACTATTATATGTTTTCGCAGGGCAAAAATCCGCCGCGCAAGGGCTACTCCGGCGAAACCTTCTATTGGTTCAACCCGCTCAATGCCGATGGCACACGTACCTCGGCCTATCCGCTTGTAAAACAAACCAATCAGCTGATCTCAAGCCTCGAAGATACCATTCTTAAGTCGGAAAGGCGGGCTGAGATTTGTGTGCTTTTTTATCCACCTTACTACGCTACCGAGCTCGAGCGCCCCGAAACCGGAGCCTCAGTACTGAACTTCGTTCCGGCGGCCATTCGCAGAACGGCCTGGTTCGACGGCCTGCTCAAAGCGCTTCAAATACTCAATGTGGATTATGACCTGGCCGACCTCACAAGAACCGAGGCTGCCGGGTTGTCAAACTACAAGCTGGTGTGGGCTTTTGCTACCGACGAAATGGAGGCCCGCGACCAACAGGTGTTGGTTGATTATGCTACCGAAGGCGGACAGTTGGTAATTTTCCCCACCTTGCCCGATCGCGATATGCATCAGCAGTCGTGCACAGTATTGCGGGATGCCTTGGGCGTTTCTCCTTCCGGCAGCGAAAGCATCGATTCGCCGCTCATCGATATGCTGAATCTGAAAGACATAAAGTGCGCCAATCCACAGCTCGTTTATAGCCCGGAAGACATTGCTGAAGATCAGGTAATTGCAAGGACGCTCTCAGGCGCTATTTGCGGTTGGCAAAAAAGTCTGGGCAACGGCAGAGTAGTGCATCTGGGAACATGGCTTGGCTATGACACCGAAGGTCATCTGCCAGCCTATAAAGCCCTGCTCGACCTTTCGGATGCTCAACAGCAATTTGCGAGCGCCACCCATTTCCTTACTGTTCGAGAGCGTTTTTCTGCAGATAGGGGCGGATTACTGTTTGTGGCTAACTATTACAATGAAGAAATGACCGGAAAAATCGTTTACACGCATCCGGCCAGTGGCCAATCGGTGGAGCTGCCTTATGGTGGCGGCGAAATGCTCTGGCCTCCGCTCTTTGCTGTGCTTAGTCCGCTAAACCTTGAAATTGCCCCTGGAATCCGGCTGTTGCACACAACATCCGATGTCCTGAAAATTAAAAAAGAAGATACAAGTATTGTGTTGACACTTGCCGGTGACCGCGATCTGATGGGTGAACTGGTGTTGGAAGGGGAGGCTTTGGACAGCATTGTAAAGGCAATGATCAATGATCAGACACAGTTTATTACCCAATATGATGGCCGATTGCTGATGCGCTACCAGCATGTACACAAAGACGTTTTCAACCTTAAAATTGTCTTCAGGGATGGAAATCACTAATAGTAAAGGGCTTAAAATAAGCATATTGCCAAATGGCGCTGTCGGTACGATTGAGGTTGACGCCATAAGAATCAACCTACGGCCTGCCAGCATTCACGGAGCTTCAGGCTCATGTCTTTATGCCAGAATTCACGACAAGAATATTCATTTGGTTCCCCTCGTCGGCCCTCTGATGAAAGGTTCATTTGGATTTGCCGATAACCGGTTTTATTCTCTGGTGGAAGAGGGAAACCTTAAAACAATCACTGAACTCAAGCCCTCGCCCGATGAAACGGCCTGGATGTGGACGATCATGCTGCGCAACACCGGCCATAATCCCATGAATGTTGATACCATCTTCGTTCAGGACGTGGGCTTGCGACAGGGTGCTCAACTCGTCAACGAGTATTATGTTAGTCAATACACCGAGCGCCGGCTGTTCGACAGTGATATGTATGGCAAAGTGGCTGCGTGTCGTCAGAATATGCGCGAATCGACAGGAAATCCCTGGCTGATGATGGCCTGTCCGGAAGGCGCAGTGGCCGGGGCTACCGACGGAGCGCAGATCTTCGGTCCTGCAAACCGTCACACCAACGTGCCTCCGGGACTGCTTCAAACAAATCTGGGTGGAGAGTACGCCGGTGAGTCATCGTTGCTTGCTCTTCAGTCTAAAATGTTGACCATCAACCCGGGTGGCGGCGTTGTTTTGCGCTACATATTTGTTTTCATGGCCGATCATGCGGAACCCTCCTCATCCGACGATGCGCAACGCATCAGGTCGCTGCTGGGTAGCTTCGAAGCATTCAACCCCATGCCCTATATGCCATGGAAACAAAGCCCCCGCACGAGCATATTCTACCCATCGTCCTATTGCGAGGCCAGGGCATTAACCAATGAGCAATTGACCCACTTCTTCGGGTCGGAACGAAACCACGCCGAATATCATGAAGGTAGGCTGATGTCGTTCTTTACCCACAATGGCAATCATATCGTTTTAAAAGACAAAGAGTTAATTGTTGACCGCCCTCATGGCCATATTATCCGAAGCGGGATGAACCTGTTGCCCGACGAACGTATTATGTCGTCGAATCCCTTCATGGCGGGAATTTTCAACGCGCATATTACCGCAGGCAATACCAACTTCAACGTGCTTCATTCCATCTATTCCAACCAATTTGGTCTGGCTTCGCCTGCCGGTCAAAGGGTGTTTATCAAAAAGAACACGCGCTGGTATTTGCTGGGCGTTCCTTCGGCATTTGAGATGGGCTTCAACTTTTGCCGATGGCTTTATAATACAGGAGACCTCCTGCTCGAGATCGTTACCTGGACTTCAACCAATACGCATCAGGTCAATTTCAGGTTCAGAATACTTCAGGGCAATCTTACCGACATCAGGATCACCAATCATTTCGACCCGGGCTCGCGTTTCTCGGTTCAGCTGCTCGAAAATTTTAGTGCTATTATAAGTCCGGCCAGCGACTCGCTCATGGGCAGTCAGTTTCCCGGGGCCTCATTCGCGGTTTTCCTGAATCACTACACCGGATTGGTGGAGGTCGGGCTGGAAAAAGGTATTGAAAATACGGATGATTTGCTCGTTTACAGCATTTCAGGATGCAATGAGGTGCAGATGTCGATAGGAAGTTTTTATGCTGGCGAGCCTATCCAGTGTGTAAAGTCTGATTTTGACACCGAGGCGCTGTCGGCGCAGTCGGCGTGGAGGCAGCTTACCAATGGCATGGAGATCAAGGGTAAACATCCTGATGTCAAGGTAATCAATACCATACTTCCGTGGTTTGGCACAAATGCATTGACCCATTACCTTACGCCGTATGGTTTGGAGCAGTTTGGCGGAGCGGCATGGGGCACGCGCGATGTTTCGCAGGGGCCTGTTGAGCTCATGCTTTCGCTCGGCAGATATGCTGAGGCAAAGGAAATTCTCAGAACCATATTCAGCAATCAGCATCCCGACGGCGGGTGGCCGCAGTGGTGGATGTTCGACAGTTATGCCCGTATTCGTGCACACGAAGCCCATGGCGATATCACCTACTGGGTAATGATTGCCCTGAGCAACTACCTTATTCAAACGGGCGACTATGACTTTTTGCAGGAAAAACTCCCCTGGTTCAATCCGGCTGTCAACGCTTTCGGGAACCCTGAGCCGCTTGTAGGGCATGTTGAAAAGTGGCTTGGGATGATCACCTCCTCTTTCATTAGTGGCACTTCCCTGGTGCCTTTTGGCGGAGGCGATTGGAACGACTCGCTCCAGCCGGCCAGCAGCCTGCTGGCAGCTAGACTCATTTCGTCGTGGACAGTGCAAATGAGCTATCAGGCATTCAGGGCGCTTTCGGTGGCAAGCAAGGCTGCCTCGCTCAATGATCTGGCCGACCGCCTGCTCCATCTGAGTTCATCGGTGAGGGAAGATTTTCACGCTCATCTGGTTAAGGACGGGGTGGTGGCAGGATATGGCAAGCTCGAAGACGACAGCACAATCAGCCTGCTGCTGCATCCCACAGATAGCGATACGGGAATCAGTTACAGCATCCTGCCTATGAACAGGGGCGTTTTGAGCAATATTTTCTCTCCCGCACAGGCCAACGAACATTTTGACATCATCAAAAAACATCTCAAAGGCCCCGACGGTGCCAGGCTGATGGACAAGCCTTTGAAATACACAGGAGGGAAGATGCGAATTTTCCAGCGAGCCGAAACAAGTACGTTTTTTGGACGTGAAATAGGATTGATGTATGTGCACGAACACATCCGTCATGCCGAGGCGCTGGCTGCTCTCGGTCGGGCCGATGAATTCGTGGCTGCCTTGCGGCAGGCTGTTCCGGTGGAATATCAGGAAATAGTGACCAATGCGGCAGTACGACAATCCAACTGCTATTACAGCAGCTCGGATATCATTTTCCGGAACCGCTATGCAGCAGATGAACAATATCATCTGCTCAATAGCGGCAGTCTCACTTTCAGAGGCGGATGGCGCGTTTACTCCAGTGGCCCCGGTATTTTCGTAGCGCTGATCATTACAAGATTGCTGGGCTTCAGGATCAATAAAACCCATGTTGTCATCGACCCCGTTATGCCGGCTGGTTTCAACGGATTGGAAGTAAACTTTTTACTGTTAGGGAAACCGATAACGCTCAAATACAGCGTCTTGCAAAATAATCACACGCCTCAAAAACTTATTTTGAATGGCCGTGCACTCACTTTCGCCATCGAGAATCAAAGTTTCAGAAGGGGCGGAGCAATTTTGTCTGTCGAGGGGCTGAAAGCGCTTCTGAAAGAATCGGATAATATTCTTGAAATCATTCTTTAGGCATTTGCGATGAAAATCAGAAATACCATTCTCTACATTTTATTTTTTGCATTAACACTTGTTGCCTGCAAATCCAATGAACGAAAATCAGAGGCAAATAAGGAAATGGATGCCTTCGTTTCGGCTTTGATGACGAAGATGACCATCGGTGAAAAGATTGGTCAGCTCAACCTTTTGGCCGGGTATGAGGATATCGTAACGGGCGAGGCCCGTTCCTCGGCCATAGGCAGCAAGATTGCCGATGGACAGGTGGGGGCCATCCTGAATGTGCGAAGTCCGGAAAAGATTCGCGAATTGCAGCGCATTGCCGTTGAGGAAACCCGGTTGGGTATTCCGCTCATTTTCGGCCTTGATGTAATTCATGGTTACAGGACTACTTTCCCTATTCCATTGGCTCTGGCAGCCAGTTTCGACACGGCTATGGTTCGCCGTGCTGCCCGCATTGCGGCTGTTGAAGCAACAGCCGATGGCATTTGCTGGAGTTTTTCGCCTATGGTTGACCTGAGCCGCGATCCCCGATGGGGACGTATCGCAGAAAGCGCAGGAGAAGACCCGGTATTGGGTGCCTACATGGCGCAGGCTTATGTAAAAGGATATCAGGACAACGATCTGAAGCGCAACAATACCATGATGGCCTGTGTCAAACACTTCGCCTTGTATGGGGCTTCCGAAGCTGGTCGCGACTACAACACCGTGGATATGAGCCGGGTGCGAATGTATAATGAGTATTTTTTGCCTTACAAGGCAGGTATTGAAGCGGGAGCCGGCAGCGTTATGACTGCTTTCAACGAAGTGGACGGTATTCCAGCATCAGGAAACCGCTGGCTGTTTACAGAGGTGCTGCGGAATGAATGGGGCTTCGATGGCTTTGTGGTTACTGATTACACAGCCATCAACGAAATGATAGAACATGGCGTGGGCGATCTTCAGCAGGTTTCGGCCATGGCACTCAAAGCCGGCGTGGATCTCGATATGGTAGGAGAGGGATTCCTGACCACATTGCAAAAGTCGCTTGATGAAGGCCTGGTTAGTGAAGACGACATCAACCATGCCTGCCGCAGGGTGCTTGAAGCCAAATACAAGCTCGGACTTTTTGATGATCCTTATCTGTATATCAATGCCGAACGGGCAGAAAAGGAGATCTTCACCCCCGAGAACAATGCCTTTGCGCGACAAAGTGCTGCCTCAACTTTTGTTTTGCTGAAAAACGACAATAATCTTCTGCCTCTGCCCAAAAAAGGCCGTATTGCGCTTGTTGGACCACTGGCTAATAACAGGTTGCACATGGCGGGTACCTGGAGTGTTGCTGTCAATCATGACGAAAGTGTTACGGTGTTGGAGGGTTTTAAAAGCCTAACGGATGGGCAGGCAGAGATACGCTATGCCAAAGGTGCAAACATTACTGACGATCCTGCGCTCGACCTCAATACCGCAGTTAGAGGCAAGCCCGGAATTGATACCAGCCGAACGCCCGAGCAATTGCGTAAAGAAGCGGTCGAACTGGCCCGGTGGTCCGATGTTGTGGTGGCCGTAGTTGGAGAGGCAGCCGAGATGACCGGTGAGAGTGCCAGTCGTACCGACCTTGGACTGCCCGGAAGTCAGCGGCAGCTCCTCGAGGCATTGCTAGCTACCGGAAAGCCTGTCGTGATGGTTTTATTTACAGGGCGGCCACTCGCAATCGAATGGGAAAGCCGGCATATTCCGGCCATTCTTAATGTTTGGTTTGGTGGAACGCAGGCCGGAAATGCCGTGGCTGATGCCGTGTTTGGCTATGCCAATCCCTCAGGAAAGTTGCCGGCTACTTTCCCGCGTAACGTGGGCCAGATACCGGTTTATTACAACCACAAAAACACTGGCCGCCCGCTCGAACAGGGAAAGTGGTTTCAAAAATTTCGCTCCAACTACCTCGATGTGCCAAACGAGCCGCTTTATCCTTTTGGTTTCGGCCTGAGCTACACCACCTTTGCCTATGGCGAACCAAAAGCAAGTAAAACAAAACTCAATGGCGACGAAAAACTCACGGTGAGCATCAACATAACCAATACCGGAAGCAGGGCAGGGGAAGAAGTTGTACAATTGTATCTGCGCGATGTGGTGGCCAGCATTACACGTCCTGTTAAAGAACTTAAGGCCTTTAAAAAAGTCATGCTTCAGCCCGGCGAATCGCAGGAGGTTTCGTTTACGATAACCACCGAAATGCTCAGTTTTTACAATTACAAGCTCGACTACGCCTGGGAGCCCGGGGAGTTTCAGGTCATGCTTGGAGGCTCGTCCGACCAGGTAAAATCGCTGACAGTGGAATGGCTCAAGCCCTGAAGTCTTAAATTTGCACAACACAATATCCATGAAATATCTGCCATACATCCTTGTTTCCCTGCTGTTTGTGCTCTTTTATCGCCTCAATGCACAGAGCGAATATTTCACCGCCGCAAGCTACACCAGGGGCGGAGAGGTTCTTCCCTACCGCATCATGTATCCCGAAGGGTTTGAAGTGTCCGGAAAATACCCTTTGATATTATTTCTTCATGGTGCCGGCGAGCGGGGCACCGACAATCAGAAGCAACTTGTACACGGTTCCAAATTTTTTGAGCAATACAACCGACGCGATTACCCTGCAGTGGTGATTTTTCCACAATGTCCTGAAAATCAATATTGGGCGGCAGTCGAGTTCACCTGGCACGACGATGGCAGCCGTACTTTTACCTTCCGGCCTGACAAAGATCCTACCGCGCCGATGAAGCTGGTTATGAGCCTGCTCGACAGCCTGCTCACAACACCTTGGATTGATGATACCCGGATATACATTGGTGGTTTATCGATGGGCGGTATGGGTACATTTGAGCTGATTTACAGGCAACCGGAGATTTTTGCAGCCGCATTTCCCGTTTGTGGCGGAGGTAAGCCAGAAACAGCACCATTTTTTGCCGATAAAGTCCCTGTTTGGGTGTTTCATGGCGATGCTGACCCAGTGGTGCCACTTAAACTAAGCAGCGATATGGTCGATGCCCTGAGGAAAGCCGGTGCCGATCCAAAGTTTACAATTTATCCCGGTGTTGGCCACAATGCCTGGGACTACACCTTCAAGGAACCTGAACTTATCCCATGGCTGTTCAGTCAGAAAAAGAAATTCCAAAAGGAAGATTAAAAATTTTGTTGCTGCTTGCCATCGTCCTGGCAGCCAGGTCGTATGAGGTTGCAGCACAGGCAGAGGACTTTTCGTGCAGGAAAATTGCCGTGCTAAACGGCGATCCTCTTCAAATGCAGTGGAATTACCCGGATGGTTCAATCCTGATTACCCTTGAAAACAACGACACTGTCAGGCACATCGCTGTCAAAGCGCAAAATGATTCAGTCTTTTCGATGCTAAGTTTTGATGCAAGACTGCGCTATCTTGCACCGCATCCTATAGCAAAAGCCTGGGCGGGCGCCCTGAGCGATGGCAAACCATGGTCTATGGGCAATTATCGCTTTCTGTCGCGCTTTGGCCAACGTAAGGTTTTTTTGCGGCAACCGACCTTCAACATAGCGGGCAATCTGTTGGCATTCAGTGCCTACACGCCCTACAACAAGGATTGGCGATTGATGACCTACGACCTCAAATACGACAACCTAAACGAAATGCGGGGCCTGCCCTCAGAAATATCCTATCCTGTTTGGTCGCCAAAGGGTACTTTCATTGCGTTCGTTCTGCCCTCCGACCATCCTGTAAGAAAGCAGGCTGCACTGGTGCGCTGGGACGGAACGGATCTCAGGTTTCTATCCTCCGATAGTCTGAGCTACGAATTTGTCTCATGGCCTGGCAGTGAACAGTATCTGCTTTTTACTGCCAAAGGTGACGTACAATGGTACATCATCAGACATTTGATTGGCAAGGGGAATCAGGAAATCATTTACACCAGCAAATCAGCCCTAAAATTTGCACAAATGCTTCCCGGAACAGGGAAAATAGCTTTTCTAAAAGAAAACCTTAAACGATGGGAGCTTTGGCTGCTCGATGTGGAAGGGCAGGATTGACCAGCGTTTGACTTTTAAACGAGCTTTGCTTCAACCATTTGTGCAAACATCTCCGTAATCGATTCTTCAACAGGGCGATAACTCATTCCAAGCGAGCGAATGCTTTTGCTGTTGTCGGCCTTCCATGGTTGACCCATATTGCGGCTCACCATGCGGCGGCTAAGGCCCGCCAGCGGTGCCATAAGCCAGATTACGCCATTGGGTAGTGTGCGTTTTGGAAAAGGATAACGTCGGCCAAACTTGTTACGCAGCAATGTGGCCAGTTCCAGAAGGCTCGATTCACGGGCCGAGATAATGTGTCGTCCGTTCGCCTCGGGCATAAAGCCCGCCCGGTAATGTGCCTCGGCAAGGTCGCGCACATCCACTACGCCGATATTGAAGTCGGGAGCGCCAAACCGCAACATCCCATTGGCCATTTGCCGGATGATGTTGAAACTCTCGGCATTGCTGTGGGTTTTCAATCCCGGACCAATCACAAACGACGGGTTTATCACCACAAGCTCCCATTGGCTTTGCGCTCCGGCCATTTCCCAGGCTTTGCGCTCCGCCTGTGTTTTTGAATAACTGTAGGGCTGGTGTTTCAGGCTCGAAGTTGTATTCCATTGTTCCTCAGTGGCTATACCCCCGGGGTATCCCAAACAATCGGCAGCATCGCCAATAATGGCTGCCACACTGCTTGTGAGCACTACGCGCTTTACCGATGGTGTCCGGTTTGCCGACGAGAGCACATTTTCAGTGCCTTTTACTGCCGGATCAACCAGATCTCGTTGCGGATCTTTAACCTTGTTGAAAAATGGTGAAGCCGTATGAAACACCAGATCGCAACCCTTCATGGCTTCATCGAAGGAGCCTTCCTTAAGCAGATCAGCGGCAAACAGCTTCAGTCGGCTCGTAACGCCATCGTTTAGGGCCAGTAGATGCCCTACAGCATTGCGATCGTGAGGATTGCGTACGGTGGCATGGACGGTATGGCCTTTTCCAAGCAGGTTTTCAATCAGTCTTCCGGCAACATAACCGCTGGCGCCTGTCACCATCACGGTTTGCTTATTCGTAGATTCCATCTTTAGCCTTTTTTAATAGTACAATCAAACGAAACATTAGTTCAAAAAGGGTTATGTCGTATCGATTAAAAATGTTTAAATAATTGATAAACAATTTATTAAAATTATCTTAAGCACAAAAAGGGGCTGAAATACTTTTATAACGGGAAAGAATTCTAACTTGCCGCAAATTTCGGGCTCATGTTTGACAAACTTGCACTTATCGACGACGTAAGGCTCAACTTTAGTGAGGGCGGGCTGCTGTATATGAATGTTACACTGGCGTTTATCATGTTTGGCGTGGCGCTGGATATCAAAAAGGAGAATTTTGCAGCCATGGTTCAAAATCCCAAGTCAGCACTTTTGGGAATTTTTTCGCAGATTGTGTTGCTGCCGGTGCTTACATTTCTTTTGGTGATCATGCTCAATCCGCCGCCATCCATTGCCATGGGTATGATTCTGATTGCGGCATGTCCGGGCGGGAATATTTCAAACTTCATCTCATCGCTGGCAAAGGCCAATGTAGCGCTGTCGGTTAGTCTTACTGCCTTTTCCACACTCTCGGCAACGCTCGTCACACCCATTAACTTCGCCTTCTGGGGCGGGATGTATGTGGACTACTACCAGAAAGCTCGTCATCTGAACATTCCCATTGAAATTGATTTTCTGCAAATGGCCCAAACCGTATTTATTTTATTGGGCATACCGCTTATTCTTGGTATGTGGGTGGGTCACAAATTCCCTGCATTTGTCGATAAATACCGAAAGACGATCAGGATTGCTTCCATTTTACTTTACATGACATTCATTGTAGGTGCACTGGTGGCCAATGCAAAATTTATCAACCATATCATTATTCCGCTTGGTATTGTGGTAATGCTGCTCAATGCCCAAACGCTCTTCACAGGTTATATCACCGGCACTTTGTTCAAGGTTTCGCGTGCCGACCGACGCACATTATCCATCGAAACGGGTATTCAAAACTCCGGTCTGGCGCTTGTTCTTATTTTTAACCCAAAGCTATTCAATGCCAACGGCGGTATGGCCTTCATGGCGGCCTGGTGGGGTATTTGGCAAATGGTGACCGGTATAGGGCTGGCACTCTTGCTGGCAAAGTTCCGATTGCCGATGGTGCAGGAAGAAAAGGTTAAAGCTGATTAATTTACAACGAGTTCGGCCTGATCAATGGATCAGGCCGAATGGTATTTCAAGAATTTTTATTTGCTGTAAGAGCCTCTGGATCAGACATCCGTACGTTGCTCACTTACCAACCTTCCCAGTAAACTTTTTCCTGAAGGTTTCCCAGTCGGTAGTCTGATAGGCGTTGCTTCCGAAGAAATGGAGCACGGGCTCAAACTCCTCGGGCGGGAAATAGCCCGGAACAACCGTGATTACGCGCATTTCTTCGTCCATAAATACGTACGATGGGTACGACATCTTACCTTGCAGAAGTGTGCGTGCCAGTTCGTGCGAATGCCGGCTGCGCGTTGGATTGCTGTTGACAAATTTCTGCCCCATAAAAGTCACGGTGTCCTTGCGCTCTGCGTCAAACTTCACTGCATAGAAATTTTTGTTCAGGTATTCTGCAATAACCGGATTTTCGAAGGTGTCTTTATCCATTTTCTTGCACCAGCCGCACCAGTCGGTGTACATGTCAATGAATATTTTGCGGGGCTTTTGTTCCGCAAGCTTTATCGCTTTTTCAAATGTGTTCCACTGAACGGCTTTTTGTGCAAACGAGGCAGTTGCAAATAGAAGAATTAGGCTGATAGTCAAAAACTTGTTCATTAGTTTAGTATTTTGAGGCTTGTTCTATTTCGCGTTTGATGTCGCGACTTTTCAGGTCTTCGCGCTTGTCGTAGTGATGTTTGCCTTTGGCAAGGGCTATTTCGAGCTTGGCTCGTCCGTTATCGTCGATAAACAGGGTCAGGGGGATGATGGTGAATCCTTTTTCCTTCACCTTGGTCGAAAGTTTTTTCAGTTCCCGACGGTTGAGCAGCAGTTTTCGCTCGCGCTTGGGCTCGTGGTTGTTGTAGGTGCCATGGCTGTATTCGGCTATGTGCATCTCGCGGACAAAGAGTTCATGGCCGCCAAACCCGCAATAGGCATCGTTTAGGTTCACCTTTCCGTCGCGTATGCTCTTGATCTCGGTGCCTGTGAGCACTATCCCCGCGATAAGCTTTTCGACTACAAAATATTCGAAAGAAGCCCTGCGGTTCTTAATGCTTATTTTCGGTTTGTCCTTCTCTTTCATAGCCGTGCAAAGATAAGCGTTTCTTACGGAGTGGTCGGAAAGGCCTGACCAGCGAAACACTTCAACAAAAAAGGCTGCCCCGCTAAGGAGGACAGCCCCGTTTTGATTGTTGTTCAGCGTATTATTTAATGAATTCTTTCACAGCTTTGTTGAATGTTTCATATCCTTCGAACTGTACAAAGTGTCCGGTTTGAGGAATCATCACCAACTGGCTGTTTTTGATGCGTTTATGTCCGTTTTCCGCTATGTCGCGCGTGCGACCGGGATTAAGGAAACGGTTGGGGATCAGGTTGTCGTTTTCGCCGAAAATGATGAGCGTGGGCTTGTTTATTTTATTGAGGAATGGCAGTACAGGCTCATCCACCATACCGTTAACGCTCTGAACCACAGCGTAGCAATAAGCGTCAAAGTCGGCGGCGTGGCGCATCATGATGCGGTCGGTAATCATGAACTCCGCCTCGGCAGGCACGCGATAAAAGTTATAGTACAGGTTGTTCTGTATGTCGTCAACGGGCGTCTTTTTCACCCCGTCGAGGGTCATTACATTTCTGAACCACTGTTTTTGTCCTTTGGTGAACGACTCGAAACCTGCCGGCGCGGCAAGAATCAGTCCCTGAACTTTCTCAGGATGATATAGCGACATCACCATGGCAATCTGACCGCCCATGCTGTGACCACCAATCCAGGCTTTTTCAAGCTTCAGGTGATCCATGAGTTTCACAATGGCCGAAGCATACCAGGTCATGCTTCCGGGATGAGGCATTTTGCCCGATTTGCCATAGCCCGGCAGGTCGATGGCTATAACCCTGTAGTCTTTGGCAAGCTCGGGAATGTTCCTGTTCCAGGCTTTGAGGTAGCTTCCAAGTCCGTGGATCAGGATAATGGTCTTCTCGGCCGGAAGGTTTTTGTTGCCTTCGTCCACATAAGCAATCATGAGATCGGCAGCCAGTTGCGCCTTATGCACTTTGAAAGGATATTCCAGTTCGTCGAAACTGCTGATTCGGGGTAAATTGGCATACGGGTTTATGCGCTTGGTCTTTTCTCCGGTCATGGCATGGATGTTTTGCTGACTGAGCAGTACAACAACAATCAGGCTGATTAGCTGCAGTGCTACTATGTTTTTTCTGGTTTTCATGGCTTGCAATATTAAGGGTTAGAACATCAACCATTTGAATACCAAAAAACTTGTCCAGGGGTTTACAGGGCGTTGTCCCGGTGTGCCGCCATTGATGGGTGCACTGTAGCGCTGGTCGGCGCTGTCGTAAAAATTGCCCAGCCACATATGAGCGGTGTGCCATTCGATGCTCATATAGGTTCCGGGGTTGTAAACCAAAGCCATATTGGCTTCCGTGCCAATGTGATAGCCTCCGGCCGATGGTTTTACGTTGGCAAAAGCCAGAGCTCCTCCAAGTCGTCCGATAAATTTGTGTGGAACAAAGGCCTTCGAGAGGGTGGTGGTGGCTGCACTGAGTCCGTATCCCATATTCGAAATATCGGAAATAGCAGGGGTGAAACGGTTCACAACATTGCCGTGAGGCATAAGAATGTATGCTCCGCTGCTGATAAAAATCGCTCCCGGGCCGCCCCAGGTATTGGCGGTCATCACCCCGCTGTATTTCTTGTCATCAAGGCCGTCCTTGTCGCCGCTGGTGTAAAGCAGGTCAAGCTTGACGATATCCTCAGTGGTTTGCCCGTAGCGATAAATTCCTTTCAGGTTGGCACCAAATCCACCGATACTTGCGCCTTTTTCCCAATTGCCGCTTTTAAGCACATCAGCACGGCCAAGATTGTAATTGAAGAAACCGGTTACGGAAATTGGGTCGGCCATCAGGTCGAGGTTTCGGCTGAAATAAGTGCCCAGCCAAACTATATCTGCTTTGTAGGGCACCGGCCCAAATTTGAATTTGAAGGTGCCGTTATGGTCGGCCAATAGGGAATTAAGTCCTTGGCCGAGAATGGAAACGCCTCCCTTACCTGAAGCACGGTCGCGAACATAATTGGCCGAAACGCCCAGCTTCCACAAAGGGCTCAGGCTTCGATCGGCCATAAATTCGAACATATTCACGTCGTCGTCGCGGAAAATATCGTTTTCGTAATACTTGTAGAAACCAAGTTTATAGCGGCCAAAATCCCTGTCGTGACGGATGGTGATGCCGGCGGCGTCGGTTCCGTAATATGCCAGGCGGTAAGCGCTCTGCGTCATTTTATCGAACAAGGTGCGATAGGGGTTGAATGGGGTGTCGAACATACGCTGTAGTCCGATATTGACGGCCCAGCCGGTTTTAGGAATAAGCTCGAGCTCAATATTTTGCGTTTGAATGTTTACCTGGTCAGCCGATATGGCAGAGCCAAGATTTCCTCCCACACCATAGGAAGCGTCGCCGTAGGTCCAGTCGATCTCGAAAGAGGCTCTGAGGATAGCTTTACCGTCGAAAAGACTTGGCTGATAAATAAAAAACGGAATGATGCGTTGTTCGAGATAGAGCGCCGTGGCAGTATCGGAAGTGGTGGTGCTGTTGGCCCCGAAAAGGCGTCCAATCACCTGCCCGCGCAGAAACTCGTTCTGAGGATAAAAATTTGATGCCACACCCTGATTGATAAAAAAAGCCAGAAACTGGAACTCTTTGTTCGCCTTTTCGGGCACAAGCTGCTGAAAATATGGCGTGCCGGGATTTTGCGACAGGCCTTGCAGACTCAGGGCTAACATCAGAAAAAATATTGTGTAGATCCTTTTCATCTCCTGAGTTTTGGTTTGTTTAAAACATTGACAAAATCAGCCGGGACGGCCGTCGGGCCGTCCCGGAACTGTTTTCAGGAATATCCCCGCAATGGGGTATGAGGATTAATTCATCTTGATGTAGGTCTGAATGTTGAGGTTGCCAAATGCCCCTCCGCTGGTGCTTCCAAAGCCACCGGCTGCAGTAGGCGGGGTAACGCCGGGAATCTGCGGTTCGGTTTGGGCAATCTCATACTTCATCGTAATGGGTGTGCCGGCAAAAACCTTGAAGATACCTTGTGACTTCAGGCTTGTAGGCTGCGACTGATTGACCACAATGTCCCAAATATCATTCGAGGTGGTCTTGGTCTGGGTGAAGGTACCAGTAAGCGTGTTCTTTGCGCCGCCGGAGAATGATTCAACGGTGTAGGTATTGTTGGCACGGAATTCTGCATAAATCGAGTCGATGCCAAGATTGATCAGAATAGGAGCCACATTGGCGCGCGAAGAATACCAGCGTCCGATGATGCCCAGCTCACGAAGGTTAACCGATTTCGACTCGGTGGTTGGCATGGCTGCTCCGGCTGCATTATAGATGGAAGTAGCCGTTTTTGGGGTGATGGTGATCACTTCCTGTCCGTTGGCAACACCACCATGGGTAAAGGTAAAGGTTGCAGTGCTTGCTCCGGGCGTGTGAGCAACGGTGTAGGAACCTGCAGTAGCAGTACCTCCGGCCATGCTGACATTGAATGAGTTGGCATCGAGGGCGCCTGTTTTGTCATCCTTGCTGTAAACGCCTTCCGAGAATACCAGTGTGGCGGTTTTGTTGTCGTCCGAAAGCGTCAGCTCAAGCATAGTGGCTGGTTTGGCCGGATCGTCTTTCTTGCATGCAGTAAAGGATGCTGCAATCGCCAGAAACAGCGCGAAGATTGAAATTACTCTGTTGTTCATTTGTTGATTGATTTAAGGTTAATAGAATGATGAATTATTACTTTTCAAGTTGCGTCATGGTGCGTAATTTTTTTCTGTCGATCTTGCCTGCATCGTTTTTTGGCAGAGCGTCCAGAAAAATAAACTGCCTTGGTACTTTGTACTTTGCAAGATGCTGCAGGGCATAGGCTTTGAGTTCTTCCTCATTAGGCCCAAAACCCTCTCTGAGTTTGACAAAAGCCAAACCTGCCTCACCCCATTTTTCGTCAGGAACGCCGATAATGGCTACTTCGTCAACGGTCGTGTGCTGCCGCAGGCGATGTTCCACCTCCGCCGGATAAACGTTTTCCGCGCCTGAGATGTACATGTTCTTGATGCGGTCAACAACGTATAGATAGCCTTCCTCGTCGGCGCGCACAAGATCCCCTGTCCTGAACCAACCATCCACTATCGTCTCGGCTGTGGCCTCCGGATTTTGCCAGTAACCTGGCGTAACCGTTGGTCCTTTCAGCAAAAGCTCGCCTGGAACATTGGCCGGCTGATCGTTTCCATGTTCGTCAACAATTCTGGTTTCGTAATAAAAATTTGGCTTGCCAATCGAACCTTGCTTCCTGATGGCATCCTCATGGCTCAGCGAAGTAACATTTGGGCCAACCTCCGTAAGGCCGTAGCCCTGACGTATTAGTATTCCTTTGTGGTGCCATAGCTCGATGAGCGGGATGGGCATGGCCTCCCCACCTACTATGAAATAGCGCAGCCTCTCAAGTTTAAGCTGCTCAAACTGGGGTTCTTCGGCCAACATTTTCAGCATAGTCGGCACAGCCCACCAAATGGTCATGCCAAAATCTTCGAGCGCGTTGAGCACGTCGCGTGCGTCGAACTTGCGCATCAGCAGGGTAAAGGCTCCATGATGCCAGAAAGGTGTAAGGAGCACGTTCCAGCTTCCGGTGTGAAACGATGGCGCACAGTTGAGCGAACGGTCTTCCGAAGTGAGGTCTAGTCGCAGCGAGGTGTTTATGCTGTTCCAGAGCAACATCTGATGGGTGTAGATGCTGCCTTTGGGAAAAGCCGTTGTTCCGGAGGTGTAAATGAGAAATACCGGGTCATTGCCTTCGAGCGTAGCATTCACAAAATGAACTTGTTTGCCTGACAGCAGGGCTTCGTCGTTCATGCTTGCCAGTGTTTCCATGCTTATCATAGTAGCCGGAAGGCTGTTGCAGGCCAGAAGCTTATCTTCAAACTTTGTGTCGTAAACAATTGCCATGGGAGCGCAGTTGCTGAGCATATAATCCAGCTCTGCGGGAGTGAGCCGGTAGTTGAGCGGAACCAGAATGATACCGGTTTTCTGAGCCATCCCAAAAAGTACGGCAAGTTCCAAAGAATTTTCAGCTAAGATGGCAAGCCGGTCACCTTTGCCCAGCTTCAGGGTTTTGCTGCAAAAGTGAGCGTTGTACTGCGCGAGCAGATCAAGCTGTTTCCAGCTCAGTTTGCGGCCCGTCTCAAATTCCTCGAGCGCAATGGCGTTGGGCTTATAAATGGCCCAGCGCGATGTCCAGTCGAAAATATTCATCTATTTAACTTACTCACTCTTAATAAGATAAATCCAATAAAACTCGAAACGACAATGGCCGATGAACTGGCGATAGCCGGATTGCGAACAGGCCCTTGCAGGAACTTGGTGAAAAAGCCCATCTCCCAGCCTAATTGTTCAACGCCTAGGGGTAATAGGTAGTAAACGCCAAAATGCACGAGAATTGCCGTTATGGATGCTGCGAATGGCACCCAGGCTTTTACATCTTTGACAAAGATACCGAAAATGACTGGAATGAATGCCGCACTGAAGTAGGCGTAAACGCCGTTTTGTGCAAAGATGCCCACGCTTAGCTTTGGGGCGGTTAACTGCTTGTTCGACAGATAAATGGTTATCAGGGCCATCCCGACAATCGCCAAACGGTTTACCATAACGAGTTTACTTTCGGGCAGCCTCTTGCCAAGCAGCGGCTTCAGCAGATCGGAGGTAATGGTGGTCGATACCGACTGCACCAGCCCTTCCAGTGTCGACATGCCCGCGGCAATCAGACCAAGAATTACAAACAAGCCTGCCACCAATGCCAGCGGACTGCCCGCGTAAACAGCACGCACATAGGCAGGGATAATGCCATCGTTGGGAAGCGCCTTGCCGTTGAAGCTTAGGTCGGGGAATGTAAGCCTGGCATACAATCCTGCAATAACGACCGCAAAGAACAGCAGTTCAACGATCACGGCCGTAACGAGAAACTTGTTTACATCGCTTTCTCTTTTCAGCAGCAGCGAACGGGTGATGATGTGTGGCTGAACAACGATGGCAATACCAACAACCACCTGGGCAAAAATGATTTCATAAAAGTCGCGGAAAAGCGGACTGTTGGGATTCGTCGGCTTCACCAGCTGAGGGTCGATGGCGGCCAGCTTCGAAAAGAAATTGCCAATACCATCTTTAAAATGATCGTAACCGCTGCCGATAAGAAGAATGGCAACAACAATCATAATTGCAGCCTGTATGGTATTGGTGTAAACCATGCTGTTGGCCCCGCCGAACATCATATAGCCGAAAACGAAGACCACAATGCTGAGCATAACGATGGTTTCGTTAAGCTGAAGGGCTGACGAAAGTACTTTGGTGAGTGCTACCACAATGAGCACAATAAATGTAATAAGCAACAGCGCCAGTACGCCCATGGCCAGGGCAAAAGGTCTGCTGTTGTAGCGCGAGCCTATCCACTGCGCAAGTGTCAGGGCTTTCACAGTTTGACCGTAGCGCCTGAAGCTTTTGGTGAGCAGCACAAGCGAGGTAACCGCGGCCAGAGGTAACGCAATGGCATAGCTGATGACGCCCGAAACCCCAAAGTTTGCTATGAAGCCCGGGTTAATGACAAATGTTGCGGCGCTGGTCATCGAAGCGGCCAATGAGAGGCCCACGGCTACAGGCGAAAACACCACGCTTCCTAGGGCGTAATCACTCAGGCTGCGGGTTTGACGTGCTCCGCGAAACACAAGATAGAGCAGGCCTGCCATATAAAGCAGCACCAAAATCCAGGCTCCCGTAGTTTGTGCGTTGGCTTCCATACTTTAATATCTGAATGCAGCACTTGCGAAGGCTAATCCGCCACCCGATCCGATGAAATACATCAGGTCGCCCCGTTTAACCTTGCCTTGCAAAATGGTTTGGTGCAGGGCGAATGGTATGCAGGCCGATCCGGTGTAGCCGTATTTGTGCATTACCGTAGGGGCTTTGGCACGGTCAACGCCCAGCCTGTCCATAGTTTCGCGAATGCTGTTGATGTTAATTTGCGTCAGAAAATAATGGTCAACCTCCTCCGGCTGCACGCCGATGCGCGCGTTCAGCTCACGAGCCATCATACTCCACATTTCGGGATTGAGTTCTTTTGGAAATTTGGTAACAAATTTCAAAAGCTGGTCTTTATTTTCGATAACCTCAGGGCTTACCGGCTGATTGGTTCCACCGGCGTAAATGCCCATATAGCCGTAATATTCCCCTTTTGTGATGAGCTGGCTGGCCAGATAGCCCCTGTCGGTATTGCTTTCCGCTTTTAGGATGACAGCTCCTGCACCGTCGGCAAATAGCGTAACGGTCTTTTTGTCGCTCATATTCAGGTATTTACTCATGGCGTAGGCTCCGATCACCATCACCGTGTTGTAATTTTCGTCGGAGCGGATGTATTTTCCACCAAGATCGAGAGCCGTTACGAATCCTGCACATGCGGTATTCAGGTCGAAGGTGCCGGCCCGGTGCATACCCAGCAAATGCTGAACTTTCGAAGCGGTAGAAGGGGAGATGTACTCCGGAGTATCGGTTGAAATTACGAGCAGGTCAATCTCTTCCGGCCTGATATTGCCGCGGTTCATGGCATCGCGGGCCGCTTCCACGCAAAGGTCGGCCGTGCTCTGGTTTTCGCTGCACCAGTGCCTTTCGTATATCTCTACATTTTGTTCGAGCCATTCGCTCACGGGTTCGCCAAGCAGCGTGTCGAAATAGCTGTTTGGCACCACGCGCTCCGGCGCATACATGCCTGTGGAGTGTATTACTGCATTTCTTGCTTGCATCGCCAACAATGTTACCCTATGACAACTCCGCCGTCAACACTCAACACAGCGCCATTGATAAAGGCTGCTTCGTCGCTGGCAAGAAACGCATAAGCCGCTGCAATCTCTTCGGGCTTGCCCAAACGGCCCAGAGGTGTCTTGTCGCGCATGGAACTCAGTACGTTTTCGGGCATCTTAGCTACCATTTCGGTGGCAATGAAGCCGGGCGCTACGGCGTTAACAGTGATTCCCTTGCGACCAAGTTCTTTGGCAAGGGTTTTGGTCATACCGATCAAACCAGCTTTTGCGGCGACATAGTTTGTTTGACCAAAATTGCCATAGAGTGCCACAACCGATGAGGTGTTGATGATGCGTCCGCTGCCGCGTTCGAGCATATAGTCGGCCACTGCCTTGGTGCAGTTGAATACACCGGTGAGGTTCACATCGATCACCTGCTGCCATTGCTCCGGACTCATTTTTTTCAGGGTGCTGTCGCGCGTGATTCCTGCGTTGTTGATCAGGATATCAATCCGTCCTGTGAGTTCGATTGTTTTTGCCGCCGCATCTTTAACCATCTCAAAATCAGCGGTATTAACCTTCAGGAAATAGGCTTTTCCGCCTGATGCCTTGATTTCGGCTGCAGTTTGATTTCCTTTTTCTTCATTGTAGTCCCAGATAACAACGCTTGCTCCTTCGCGTGCGAAGCGCTCTGCTGCAGCCTTCCCGATGCCATCTGCTCCGCCGGTAATGACTGCTGTCTTGTCGTTTAAATTATACATTGTTTATGCGTTTTGTTTTTATCGTTCTACCAACATGGAAATACCTTGACCACCACCAATGCAAAGTGTGGCAAGTCCTTTATGAAGGTCTCTTTTCTTCATTTCGTATAGAAGGGTGGTCAATACGCGTGCCCCTGAAGCGCCAACAGGGTGGCCCAGTGCAATGGCGCCGCCATTAACATTTACGATTTCATGGTTTAGTCCGAGGTCTTTTACCACGGCCAGCGATTGAGCGGCAAATGCTTCGTTGGCCTCTATGAGCTCAATATCGGCAATGCTCCATCCGACTTTTTGCAACACTTTTTTTGTGGCCGGCACCGGGCCATAACCCATTATTTTTGGGTCGAGACCGGTGTATGCATATGCTACTATCGATGCAATGGGCTCAAGTCCCAACGTTTTGGCTTTTTTCTCGCTCATCACCACCACCATGGCTGCACCATCGTTGATACCTGAGGCATTGCCGGCCGTAACGGTTCCGTCGGGCTTGAAAGCAGGCCTCAGTTTGGAAAGCTTGTCGATAGTCATGCCGTGTTTCGGAAACTCGTCGGTGTCGACCACTATGGGATCGCCTTTTCGCTGAGGCAAGGTCACTGGAACAATTTCATCTGCAAAGCGACCGCTTTTCTGAGCTGCCTCGGCCTTTAGCTGACTGTTTAGGGCAAACTTATCCTGTTCTTCGCGGCTGATGCCCCAGCGTTCCGCAATATTCTCAGCTGTAATACCCATGTGGACATTATCGAAAGCGTCGGTCAGTCCGTCGTATATCATACTGTCGACCAGCGTGCCGTCGCCCATGCGATACCCCTGTCGTGCTTTTGGTAAGAGATATGGTGCATTTGACATGCTTTCGGTGCCGCCAGCGAGAACAATTTCTGCTTCGCCGGTTTGCACCAGCTGCGCTGCCATAGCTACCGCCCTCAGACCCGACCCGCAAAGCTGATTGATCGTCATAGCCGGAGTTTCGAGCCTGGTGCCTGTTTTAACACCGATCTGACGGGCAATGTTTTGACCCAAGCCGGCCGAGAGGATATTTCCGACAAGAACCTCCTCCACTAGCTCAGGAGCAATGTGTGCCCTTTTTAAGGCTTCTTTAGCAGCGATGACGCCCAGATCAACGGCGCTCAAGGAAGACAATGCTCCACTGAAATTTCCAATCGGTGTTCGTACAGCAGAAACTATAACGGCTTTTTCCATATATCTGGATATTAATGGTTTACGACTTTAGTTTTCTTGAGCTTTTTATTAATCGGCAAAAGAATAGCGAGTTTGACGAAAAGTAAAGCCGAAAAACATAATTAGAAAGGTTGACTAAAGCTAAAATAGTCATTAACAAAATGTTAAATAACTGAATATAAGGATTATATAACTATATTTAAGTCCTTGACTTATCTTATCATCGCAATAAAGATTTTGCAACAACTTACGAATGTTTCGAAAATTCTCATTTGCTAAAATTGTAGTTTTGCAGGGATGAAAGCACGTCTTTTCCTTTTGCTTTTTGCATTGTGGCTTTTCTCCGGGCAAGTTGCCGCTCAGGTTTTTAAAGGCTTTGTCAATGCCGGTCTGAATATGGCTCAGGTAGATGGGGATGAAGTTTACGGATACAAAATGCCTGGTCTGCATTTCGGTCCGGGGGTAATGCTTGGCGTGGGCAAAAATTTCGATATATCGCTGGAGGCTGCATACACCCAGCGGGGAGCCAATGAAAAGGCTCAGTACTTCACTATAAGCGGCAATGATACGCTAACGGGAGCCTATCGCCTGCGTCTTGATTATTTTCAGATACCTCTGATGTTGCATTACACGGATAAGGACCTGTTCACCGCCGGCATTGGTTTTTCATACGCGCGACTGGTTCGTGCTGAAGAATTTGAACACGGAAAACAGACCTCCACCAATGCCGGCAATAAGGTTTACAGCCCGCACGACTATAACATCCTGCTCGATCTCAAATATAGAATGGTCGGAAGTTTGCGGCTTACTTTCCGATATGAATACTCCATGGCAAAAATCCGCACGCGGGAGTTCACATCGATTGGCGGCTCAACACCCTGGACCAGACAACAATATAATAATGTGGTAAGCCTTCGGCTGCTCTACATATTCAATGAGGAGCGGGCGAAACAGAACAAGTCGGCACAGACAAAATGAATCAGGGAATTTTTTTGATGCACGCTGCATTCAAAAAAGTTACTTTTGTCCTTATCAAAAGCAACAATTAGTATTAACCAAATTCCAATGCTATGAGAAATTCTACGCTTATCCTTCTTGCTGCACTTTGGCTGTCAAGCATTTTGCCTGCCATGTCGCAAAGCAGGGAAATCCTTTATCAGGATGATTTCGAAAGCTATGCCGTGGGCGCAAAAATTGCGCAATCGAATTCCGCTCGGTGGACTACATGGAGCAATCAGCCCGGCGGAGCTGAGGACGGTGTCATCAGCAACGAACAGGCTTCAAGCCCAACCAAATCACTTAAAATTTCGGGCACGAACGATAACGTTCTGAAGCTTGGCAACAAAACTTCCGGCAAGTACAAAGTCAACTGGAAGATGTTTATCCCTACCACCCGCGCCGGATATTACAATTTCCAGCATTTTGAAGCGCCGGGCGTTGAATGGGCTTTCGAGGTTTATTTCGACAACAATGGCACTGGCTATATGCATGCCGGCGGAAACAATGCAGCTACCTTCAGCTTCCCCATGAACACCTGGTTCAATGTAGAAAACGAAATTGACCTAGATGCCGACAATGCCAAGGTAAAAATCAACGGTGTTCAGGTTCATAGCTGGCAGTTCAGTTTGCAGGCGCAGGGTCAGGCCGGTACGAAGCAGCTTGGCGGAGTGAACTTTTATGCTGGTTCAACAACTGGTATGACACCTACCTATTATGTTGACGATGTTGTTTATGAAGCTCAGACAGAGCAGTGGCTCTATCAGAGTAACTTTGATGAGTTTCCCAACAATGGCTATGTTGCCCAAACTATCCCACAGTGGTTCCGCACCTGGAGCAATACGCCCGGCACTGCCGAAGACGCCCGTTTCAGCAACGAACAGGCGCAGACTGCTCCCATGTCGGTAAAAATTGCCGGAACTACCGACCTTGTTTTCAAGCTTGGAAACAAAACCTCTGGCAAATACCTTGTTGAATGGGATATGTTTGTTCCAACCAGCCGTGCAGGTTACTACAACTTCCAGCACTTCGAAAACCCTGGTGTTGAATGGGCCTTTGAAGTTTACTTCGACAACAACGGTACAGGCTACATGCACGCCGGCGGCAATAATGCAGCCACTTTCACCTTCCCGATGAACACCTGGTTCAAGGTGGTCAACGAAATCAATCTTGATGCCGACTCGGCCAAGGTAAAGATCAACAATGTTCAGGTTTATCAGTGGCGCTTCAGCCTTCAGGCTCAGGGTCAGGCCGGAACCAAACAGTTGGGTGGTGTTAATTTCTATGCCGGTTCAACAACCGGGATGACTCCCCAATATTATTTCGACAATATTGGATACGCCGAACTTGTTGCTGGTGTTGCTGGTCCCACCATTCAAGTAAGCGCATCGCCCATTATCCTCAATATTGCACAGGGCACTCAACAGACGCGCAACCTGCCCATTACCAATACTGGCGGGCAACCGCTTAATGTGAATATAGTTCCATCTTTCGATCCACCTACTGAAGCTGGATTCAATTATCTGCCACAGACTGACCTGCCACAGGCAATCGGTGAGTTTGTTGAATCGCCTGTCCCGACCAACGGAGGCGCTCCTGCCAACGACACCCGCCCCACAGTTATTCTAAACTACGACGGTGAAAACGCTACAGGTGTTGGTTTTACCAACGGCGCTCAGTGGCGCGCTGCTGTTCGTTTCCCGGCCTCGATGGTAGCACAGTATAACGGCATGATGCTCACACAGCTCCAGATTTACATCAACGAACCTGCTAATGCGCACAAAATCATGGTTTGGGATATGGGTACCATCACCCTCCCCGGACCGGGACAACTTGTTCTCGAGCAAACATTTAATCCGTTGCCCGGATGGAATAACGTGAACCTCACTACTCCGGTATTCATCACAGGCCGCGATCTATGGGTAGGCTACTGGATGGATCAACCTGCCGGTTTGTTCCCCGCTGGTGCCGACGCAGGCCCACAGCACCCCGACGGTGCCTGGGTTTCATCTGGTCCGGGTTGGTCGCTGCTCACACTTCCCCGCAACTGGAACATCCGTGCAAAACTCGAAGGTGATGCACGTCCGGTTTGGCTCTCGGCCACACCTAACCAAATGGCTATTCAGCCAGGTGCAACCACTGATGTTACTGTAAATATCAATGCTGCTAACCTGCCTCAGCTCACCGTGCAGCGTGGAAAACTCCATGTTCGCACTAACGACCAGGTTACACCGCAGGTCAATATCAATGTTTGGATTACCGTTCTCGTTGGTCTGAACGAAAAAGGCGAGCAAACCTACGTAAGCATGTATCCCAATCCGGCACAGACCTACGTGATGCTCTCATCGAACACCCTCATTAAGAAAGTGAACATTCTTAATCAGCTCGGACAGCTCGTTCAAACTATTGCTCCCGGAACACCTGAATTAAGAATTAATACTGAAACAATGAAGCCGGGTGTTTACATCCTGCAGATTGACACCGAACACGGCATGGCCACGCAAAAGCTTACCGTGAGATAATCAATAAAGATTAACCAAGCAAAAACGGCTCGCCATTCAGCGGGCCGTTTTTTTTACAAAAAAACCGGCCAATCTAGCCGGTTTTGTGGTTGTTTATTGCAATTGAAATTTCATCAGCAGTTGCACGAAGACCCGCTAAAGTCGTCGCCATCGCCGCAATGGCCGCAGCCGCCGCCGTGATGCGCATGAGCATGTTCGTGTTCGTGATGATGGTGATGACCACCGCCACCGCAGCAGCCCGAATCGGGGGTGCCACAGCCGCAACCCGAAGGCGTGGGGTTTAGCTCTTCGTAGGTGGCTTCGCGAACGTTGAGCACCTCGCCAACGGTATAGAGGGTTTTACCCGCAAGCGGATGGTTGAAGTCCATGGTAACCGAAACGCCGTTCACAGCAACAACCCTGCCATCAAGAGGGTTTCCTTCACGATCCATCATCGGGATGGTGCGCCCAATTTCAAGCAAACCCGGCTTGATCTCGCCTTTAACCATGAAAGCGGTTTTGGGAACATCAATAACCAATTGCGGATTGTATGCTCCAAAAGCTTCTTCCGGCTTGATATGAAACTCGAATGTTTCGCCTGAGCGCAGACCGAGCAGGCGCTCCTCGAAGCTTTTCATCACCCTTCCAGTACCAAACAACATGGTGCGAGGCTGATTCAGCGGAGCTTCTTCAAGAAGTTCGCCCTGAGCGTTTTCAATATGAATTCGGTAGGCAAGCACGCCAACCCTTTCGTTTTCAATCTTCATAGACTTTTATTAAATGGCTGTCTTTGTTGTTTGAGTAATTAAGTAATCGGATGCAAAATTAATCAAACGGTGCTTGTTTAGAACGATTTTAAACAAACTTTTACCGTTTTTTGCGCTTCATTTAAAAAGTTTTGTTGAGCTGTTGTCCGGTTCAAAAAAAATGCGTTACTTTGCACTCCCTTTTCGGAGGGTAAATAAAACTGAAAGTCATGTCGAAAGTTTGCCAGATTACAGGAAAAAAAGTTATTACCGGAAATAACGTGTCGCACTCGAACCGCAAAACAAAGCGCACGTTTGCTCCAAATCTGCACGTAAAGAAATTTTGGGTGCCTGAAATGGGTGAGTGGGTATCTTTGAAAGTGTCTGCAGCCGGTTTGCGCACGATCAGCAAGAAAGGCATCTATCAAGCCCTTCTTGAAGCCGATAAGTCAGGCAATCTCTACAAGTAAGCAGCTGCTTTGAACAAAATAACAAGGCTGCCGCGGTTATCCCGTGGCAGCTTTTTCGTTTTAGTTCGCAGTGATCTGAATGTGATTTTAGTTGTCTTAAGCACAATATTGTCTTTGGGCCAGACAACAATCAACAACCGATTTTTTGCCAGGCCGAAATAAAACCGGAGCTTTGCTGTTTATTCATTAATTAAATGCGACCGGGCTTGCCACATTTGCTCACCTTAATCGCTCTGATGGTTTGTTTGACCGTTCAGGGGCAGCAGGTCGTTTTGCGTGGTAAGGTGACCGACGAGCGCGGAAAACCTATGGAATTGGTTAATGTTGCCGTCAAAGGTAAACCCGGTGGCACCATAACCAATGCTGCGGGCTCATACAGCCTTGCCCTTGAGGCAGGCAAGACACAGGCTGTCGTGTTTTCATTTATAGGTTATCTTCCTGCTGAGCGTCAGGTTCACGCCGGGCAGGAAGAGAATCTGACGCTCGATGTTGTCCTTTTTCCTGTTTCAACAACCCTGCCCACTGCAGAAATTCGGGAAGAAAGACTTCAAACGCTTAGCCTTACACGCCTCGATCCCCGACAGGCCAGCCTGTTGCCTACCGTTGGAGGTGGAATTGAAACGTTGATTAAAACCCTGCCGGGTGTTTCGTCCAACAATGAACTCAGCTCGCAGTACAATGTTAGGGGTGGTAACTTCGACGAGAATCTCCTCTATGTGAACGGCATAGAGATATACCGGCCGTTCCTGATCAGAAGCGGGCAGCAGGAAGGGCTCAGCTTTATCAACCCCGATATGGTCGAGAATATTACCTTCTCAGCGGGAGGTTTCGCCGCCGAATTTGGGGATAAACTCTCGTCGGTGCTTGACATCAGCTACAGAAAACCACAGGATTTCCGTTCGTCGGCTACCTTGAGTTTGCTGGGAGCAAACCTGCATACCGAAGGATTGTCGGTCGACGGCAAAACAACATGGCTCACCGGTGCCCGATACAAAACCACGCAATATGTGCTTAATGCATTGGAAACGAAAGGTCAATATCGTCCAAATTTCATTGACATACAGGCACTTGTAACGCATAACATTCATCCCAAAGCCGAACTCACTGCTTTTGGACATTACTCGCGCAACCGTTTCAAACTTATACCCCAAACACGCCAGACCGATTTTGGGACTTTCCAGGAAGCTTACCGTCTTACTGTTTATTTTGACGGGCAGGAGGTGGACCATTATCGCACCGGTATGGGAGCGCTTTCGCTTCAATTGCGACCCTCCCAAAACGCCAGGCTATGGTTTACTGCCTCGGCATTCAGCACAGTCGAGGCCGAAACCTTCGACATTATGGGACAGTATTGGATAGGCCGGCTTGAAACCAATACAGCCAGTGAGCAATTTGGCAATGTAGTGCAGGCACAGGGCGTTGGTACTTTTCTGGATCATGCCCGAAACTATTTCAATGCCACCGTGCTCAATCTGGAGCATAAAGGGTCGGTCACGAGCCGCGACCTATCCACCAAATGGGGTGTGAGGCTTCAACGTCAGTGGGTTTACGACAGATTAAACGAGTGGGAACTAATCGACTCGGCTGGATATACCTTACCGCGTCCGGTTGATCAGGTTGGACATCCAAATCCTGCAAGACCGGATATTTTCCTCAACGACGTTGCAAGGGCAACTAATCGTTTGAAGTTGTGGAATATCAATGCCTTTGCTCAGCAAAGCCGCATGCTGTACGACCGAAACGACAACCGTTACACGCTAACTTACGGGCTACGTCTGACAAACTGGGGCTACTCCGGCGAGTGGTTGATCAGCCCCCGTGTGAACGCATCCTTTAAACCCTTTAAAAATCCCGATCTAATTTATCGACTCAGCGCCGGCGTTTATGTTCAGCCTCCTTTTTACCGCGAAATCAGAAACTTTGCGGGCATTTTATATCCTGATGCACGGGCGCAACGATCATATCACCTCGTGGCCGGGGCGGATTATCAGTTCAAGGCATGGAACCGGCCTTTTGTGCTCACTTCGGAGCTGTATTTCAAATATTTGGATCGTCTTATTCCCTACGAAGTGGAGAATGTACGCATCCGTTACTACGCCGATCAGCAGTCGAAAGGCTACGCAGCGGGCATCGACCTGAAAATTAACGGCGAATTTGTCAAAGGCATTGAGAGTTGGGCCAGCCTGTCGTTTATGAAGACGGAAGAGGATATCCTCGGCGATTATTATGACTATTACCTGAATACCGACGGCGAGCGTATTTACTGGCACACCCGCAACAAACAGGTGGCTGATACTGTGCGCGTTTTTCCCGGCTTTATCCCCAGGCCTTCCGATCAGCGAGTATTGTTTTCGATGTTTTTCCAGGATTATATCCCCAACTATCCAACCTACAAGGTGCACCTCACCATGTTGTTCGGCTCACGACTTCCATTCGGTCCGCCGGGAAGCCAGCGATGGCAGCAAACCAGGCGTATGCCCGAATACCGCCGTGTCGATATTGGTTTCAGCAAGCAGATATTGGCGGAGGATCACGACAAGCAATCTTTTCCCCTGCGTTACGTAAAAAATATGTGGGCCAGCCTTGAAGTGTTTAACCTCCTGCAAATCAGAAATACAATCTCGTACCTGTGGGTAAAGGATGTGAATAACCGCCAGTATGGTGTTCCCAACTACCTGACGCCCCGCCAGCTCAACCTGAAACTTCTGGTCGAGTTTTAAACTTTCCAGCGTTAATTTTGTTTAATTTTTAATTAGTTATTTAGAACAGTTCTAAATAGAATGTAATTTTGCATCATTAAAATTTATAACGATGAGCACAAAAGTTAAAGATCTCGTATTTCCCTCGCTGTCATATGCTTACGATGCACTCGAGCCGCATATTGACGCCATGACCATGGAAATTCATCACACCCGCCATCACAAGGCTTATTTCGACAATCTGCAGGCGGCAGCAAAAGATACCCCTATTGCCGAAACCGACTTCATGGAAGTATTGGCCAATATCAGCAAGTACCCTGTTGCTGTGCGTAACAATGGTGGTGGTCATTACAATCATGAGCTGTTTTGGAGTATTATGTCGCCCAACGGAGGCGGACAGCCCGGGGGCGCTTTAGCCGAAGCTATTGTAAGAGATTTCGGATCGTTCGACAACATGCGCGAGCAATTCAATAATGCCGCCAAAACGCGCTTCGGATCGGGCTGGGCCTGGCTTTCGGTTAAATCGGACAAGTCGCTCTGCGTTTGCTCTTCACCCAATCAGGACAACCCCCTCATGGATGTTTCCGACTGCAAGGGAATGCCAATCCTTGGCCTCGATGTGTGGGAGCACGCCTATTACCTGAAGTATCAGAACCGTCGTCCTGACTACATTTCCGCTTTCTGGAATGTAATCAACTGGGCGCAGGTTGAAAAGAATTACCTGAACTGCCTGTAAGCTAATCATACTCACTGCACGATAAACCGGTCGCTTTGGCCGGTTTTTTTTGTTTAACATTAGCGTATGAATTCTTTAGCTCCGGTTTTGTTTTCTTTGCTGTTTATACCAACCGCCCCATGAGATTGATCGCTCTTGTCCTTTTACTGCTTACTTTCTTTATGAGGCTTCAGGCTGCAAATCCCGACAGTCTTTACAACACTGGTTTTGCCTTGCACTTTTCGGCAACACCGCCACTTGTTTCGGGGATGTATATTGTTTCTATCGAGAATAAGATTGCAGGCCGTAACAACGGTTCAGCCTTTGTTTCGGCTATGGTTCATGGCGGTTATGTTGGCAGCAATATGGGTTGGTCGGGCTTTTTGTTGGCCCTTGCACCGGATTTTAACCTTGGTCGAGGCTCCCGCTTTGTCGAATTTTCTCCGGGTATAGCCTTGCACATATCGGAGCAGTCCGACCGCAACGAGCTTCATCCATGGCTGCATCTGGGATACCGAAGACAGAAACCCGGAAAGTCCGGAGTCTTCAGGGCAGGTATTGGCTATCCGACAATTTTATATCTGGGTTATGGAGTTCGGTTGTAATAAGCTGTAAACCATGAAATAGAAGAGGCCGACATAGAAATGTCGGCCTCTTTAGCATTATGTCTGACTGGTAGTCTACGCTGTATATTCGAGGAAGCTCTTACGAATGCGGCTTACGGCTTCCAGCAATTGTTCTTCACTGATAACGAGAGGCGGGGCAAAACGGATGATGTTGCCATGGGTGGGTTTGGCGAGCACGCCATTTTCAGCCATGCGCATACAGAGGTTCCATGCTGTGGAACTTTCAGGACTGTCGTTGATCACAACCGCATTGAGCAGACCTTTTCCCCGAACCAGCTGAATCAGATTACATTCTTTACCCAGTTTCTCCATCTCAGCGCGGAAAACTTTGCCCAGAGCTTCGGCTTTTTCTGCAAGTTTTTCCTCTTTCACAACTTCCAGAGCGGCGATGGCAACGCGGGCTGCCAGCGGATTACCTCCGAAGGTTGATCCGTGCTGACCAGGTTTGATGCAAAGCATGATATCATCGTCGGCCAATACTGCCGAAACGGGATAAACTCCGCCGGATAAGGCCTTGCCCAAAATGAGGATATCGGGGCGAACTTTTTCGTGTTCGCAGGCGATAAGCTTGCCGGTTCGGGCGATGCCGGTTTGTACTTCGTCGGCAATAAACAACACATTATGCGCCTTACAGAGGTTGTAGGCATTCTTTAGATAGCCGCAATCCGGAACAAAAACGCCTGCCTCACCCTGAATGGGTTCGACCAGAAAGCCTGCAACATTCGGGTCTTTCAGGGCCTCTTCGAGGGCCGGAATATCGTTATAGGGTATGGTTATAAAGCCGGGAGTGTAAGGTCCGAAACCGCCGCGCGAATCAGGGTCTGTGGACATGCTGATGACCGTGATGGTGCGGCCGTGGAAGTTGTTTTCGCAAACGATGATTTTTGCTTCGTTTTCGGGAATGCCCTTCTTCGTATAGGCCCATTTGCGGCACAGCTTGAGTGCGGTTTCGTCGCCTTCGGCGCCGGTATTCATGGGCAATACCTTGTCGTAACCGAAAAATTCGGTTACATATTTTTCATAAACCCCAAGGGCATCGTTGAAAAATGCACGAGAGGTGAGTGTTAGCGTTTTAGCCTGCTCGATGAGTGCTCCGATGATTTTTGGGTGGCAATGCCCTTGGTTTACAGCTGAATACGCTGAGAGGAAGTCGAAGTATTGCTTGCCTTCAACATCCCAAACCAGCGGGCCTTCGCCCTTGGAAAGTACCACTGGAAGTGGATGATAATTGTGTGCGCCATACTTGTCTTCCAGTTGCATGGCCAGTTGCGAGGTCATGGGTTCTGCGATCATAAGTTTCCGTGTTATGCAGTTTGTGTTAATAAAATAACAATACTTCGCAAAGTTAGTAAACAAATTAACACAGTTATTGATTAACTCCTAAAGAAAATTAAATTAATATAAAGTAAATGTGCTGATTTACAGCAGATGACGAAATGGAAGGAGCAGCCACTCAAAAAATCGGTTAATCAGCGGACGGTTCTTCCAGTGTTCATAATCGAACAATTCGGATTCGAGTATGGTTTCCTCAATATGCCTTAACACTTGTGCTGCAATGCTTTCGTCATGTCCGATCAGCGCGATTTCGTACATATACCTAAAACTGCGGTAGTCGAAGTTGGAAGACCCAACGGAGAATATGGAGTTATCCAGCAGCATGAGTTTTGCATGCAGATTGTGCGGCTTGTAGAGCAGGAATTTGACGCCTGCTTCGTGCATTGGCCCAAGGTATTTGTTGCGTAAAATATCAACCAGACCAACATCGGAACGTCGCGGAATGATCACCCGAACATCGAGGCCGCGCTTAACGGCTTCGGTAAGCTCACGACGCAAACGGTATCCGGGAAGGAAATAAGGTGTAACGATTACTACCGATTCTTTCGCCTTACGGATCATTTGCAGATAGCGCACCATGATGCGTTGTTTAGTTATCGATGGCATGTCGCGCACTATATCGAATTGACCGTGCCGGAGGAGTCTCAGGTAATTGGCTTTGACAAAGACATACTTATTGTAAATCGACCAATCCTGTTTGAAAATCTTCTTGAAAGGAAGGCTAAGGCTGCCTCTGATGCGCAGAACCGACTCGCGCCAGTTGAGGTTGTAGCCTGTTAGGTTCGAAGAGCCGATGTAGGTAACATCGTCATCAATGACCATTATTTTTCGGTGATTTCGGCGATGACCACGGGTGAGTATGTCGGTATTGTATTTAATCTTTTCGAAAAAACGCACTTCGCCACCGGCAAGAATCAGGCTGTCGAAAAAATGGTTTGCCACTCCTGAGCCACCCCAGGCGTCGATAAGCAGCTTCACTTCGACGCCTTGTTTGGCTTTGCGCTTGAGCGCATCCCTGAAACGAACGCCAACAGTATCATTTCCAACCCTGTAGGTCTCGATGTAAATATAGTCTTTGGCCTGATCGATGTCGTCGATCATTGCATTGTAATATCGGATTGGATCGTCGAATAGCTGATAGGTATCGCCGGCATTCATCGGTCAGATCAGAAGGACGGTTTAACGATTGATGTTGCCACAAATGTAACGGAAGCAGGGCTAAAAACCAAACCAGACTTTAACTGCCTCAACCAAAATTCAAATTAATGTGGAGGTAAAAAGCGAAAAATCAGACGTCTGGCCATCAGCAACAATAAACCCGCACCAATTACCGTGGCGATGGTGATGAGTATGGATTCCAGCAGTTTGGCTCTCCTGGCAAGGGCTTTGTTTTGATCGTTCAATGCTTCGAATGATGCAATAGTAACAGAAAGTGTATCCTGAAGTTGATTCTCTCGGATGGAAACGCTGTTGTAGTCATCGAGCAGTTTGTCGTGCTGCGCTCTGAAGTGGGCAAACTGAACCATAAAGGCCTTCCAGTTGCCTGTTGACGCATAAAGGTCGAGCAGTTTCTGGCGGGCAAGATCTTCATAGGTTTCGAGTTTGGCTTGCTGCGCTAAATCCAGAGTTTTTTCGAAAAAATTGATTGATTCCCCGATCTTTTCCATGCGCTGATAAGCCTCACCCATATGATAATTGACCCTTACAACCTGCGAAAGAATGCCTGCGCTGTTGAAGATCTGCAACGAACGTTCAAAGTATTTCAGGGCTTCACCAAACCGGTTGGTTGCTACCAGCAGATTAGCCTGATTGACAAGCACATGGGCAATAGGAACTGGAGAACCTAATTGCTCTCTGATACGAAGTGAAGCCTCGAAATAGTGCGATGCGGTGTCGTATTGGCGTTTATCACTGAAATAGATCAAGCCAAGATTGTTATAGACCATTCCGAGGTTTTGACGATCGTTTTGAGTTTCAAACAGTGCCGCTGATTCTTTAAGCATGCTGATTGCCAGATCGTTGTTGTCGAACTGCCAGTTAGCCATCCCCATATTGAGCAAAGTTCTTGCCTTGATGGATTCGTCCTTAAGTTTCGTGGCCAGCGTGAGCGTGTTTCGGTAATAATCCATGGCCTGATGGATATCGCCCATATCGAAGGCTGTATTGCCAAGGTCAATATTTGCCTTCATAGCGATGGTGTCGTTAGGTAACTTATTGGCTAGTTCGAGCGCTTCAGTTAAAACCCTGATCGCCTCGCTGTATTTTCCCTGACGCTGCAGATGGTTGCCCCATGCGGTGAGCATGTGACCCAATAGGTTTTCATTACCGCTCGACCGGCTGAGCAAAATTGCGCGACTGAGGTATTCTCCGGCCAGTTCCATATCGCCGGCAAACTGGGCACTGGAAGCCATACGACGAAGTATTCCGGCCTGAACATCGGGCTGCCGCGTATACTCGCCGCTCTCTAAGGCTGACTCTCCTGTTTTGATACTTTTTGAAGGCGAAAGACTGCTATATTGTTCAATTAGCGACAGAAGAGTTTGTATTTTCTGACTTCCGGATTGCCGCTCCAGCAAACGGTTCAGGCTGTCGATGGTTTGCATGGTGGTTTCACCGTTTTGCGCGAAGCCAAAAGTTAAACTCATCAACAAAACTAAAACTGAGGCCAATTTTAATGTTCGAACCATGAAACAAAGATAGTGGCTTGATTTTGACTAATAAAAGCTTTTAAATGACAGTTTTTACAGATTGCCTTCGGATAAATTTTGTGATAATTTTTGCCATCCAAATTTTAACAGCCTGCATCTGCAGACCACCTCATGCGTGCACTTTTAAGCTGTATTGGCAAAACCAGTACTGACCTGACAGAACTGCCAGGCTGGAGCGGCCAACAAATAGCAAGAGAACGATTCCTCAATAAATTACCTAACTTCGTCGGTAAAATCTAATGGCATGATCCGATCGATGACGGGCTTTGGAAGGGCCGAAACCACCTGGGGTAAACGGAAAGTTGCTCTTGAAATTAAGGCGCTGAACAGCAAGCAGTTGGACCTGGTTTTACGACTTCCAAACGAATTTCGTACCGTTGAATTTGAATTGCGCAATATGCTGGCCGAACGATTGCAGCGGGGCAAAATTGACCTGACGGTTAATGTGGAAAGCAACGGTGTGAATGGCCAGATGATACAGCCAGAAGCGGCGCGCGAGGCCTGGCGGCAGTTGGAGCAGCTCTCCTTTGAGCTGGGTAAGCCGCTCCCTCAGGATGTTTTCTCTTTGCTTGTGCGTTTTCCGGGCTTTTTCGCTTCGTCGGAGCCCGAAGCCCTGGATGCCTTTGTGGAACCTCTCCGAGAGGCGCTCTCCGAGGCAATCATTGCCCTCGATCAATTCAGGCAGCGCGAAGGGCAGGTACTCAAAGCCGATCTGCTTAGCCATCTTGAACAGATTGTAAGTTTGCTTGACCAGACCGAACCATTTGAAAGTCAGCGGATAGAGCAGGTAAGAGCGCGTTTGTCAAAAAATCTTACCGAGTTTGCCTCTCAACAGAAATTCGACCAGAACCGTTTTGAGCAGGAGCTAATCTATTACCTCGAAAAGCTTGATATCACCGAAGAAAAAGTGCGCTTGCGCCAACATTGCACCTATTTTGCCGAAACCATCGACGAGGACTTTGCAGGAAAAAAGCTGGCCTTTATTGCGCAGGAGATGGGGCGGGAAATTAACACCATGGGTTCGAAAGCCAACGATGCTTCCATACAACGCCTTGTGGTGCAGATGAAGGATGAACTGGAAAAAATAAAGGAGCAGTTGTTTAATGTCCTGTAATTGAATGACTAAACAAGGAAAGCTAATCGTGGTTTCCGCACCCTCTGGCTCAGGTAAGACCACGCTTGTGAAACATTTGCTGGCAACAATTCCACAACTTGCCTTCTCGGTTTCGGCTACCAGCCGCAAGATTCGCGAAGGTGAGCAGGACGGCAGAGACTATTATTTTCTCACGCCCGAAGAATTCCGCACCAGAGCGGAAAGAGGCGATTTTTTGGAGTGGGAGGAAGTTTATCCCGGTCTTTGCTACGGAACCCTGAAGTCGGAGGTTGAACGGCTTACAAAGCAGGGCTTCAGCGTTGTATTTGATGTGGATGTAGTGGGTGGACTCAATATCAAAAAACATTACGGGAAGGATGCGCTGGCAATCTTTGTCATGGCGCCATCTGTCGAAGCACTGGAGCAGCGACTTCGCGCCCGCAGCACCGACAGCGAGGAGAGTCTTCAGCAGCGCATCAGCAAGGCCGCCCATGAAATGACGTTTGCTGCACGCTTTGACAGGATTATAGTAAATGATGATCTTGCCACCGCAAAATCTGCCATTGTTTCCTTAGTGAACGATTTTATTAAAGAATGAATTATCCGATTGAATATCAGGTTGTAGAACAGCCGTCGATGCAGTCGAATCTGCTTCGAACCATCCTGTCGCTGCGCATTGGCAGACGAAAAATCGATTCTGTTCCAGAAGGTTTTATGCTGGTTAAAATGGTAATGGCGCCGTTCAACCCCAGCGATATTGCTTTTTTGCAGGGCAGTTACAACGTAAAAAAAGCTCTGCCCGCTGTTCCCGGTTTCGAAGGGGCCGGGATTGTGGTTGCCATGGGAAAAGGGCTTGAAAGCGAATGGCTTGGGCGAAAAGTGGCTTGCTTTGCCGGAAGCGATGGCGATGGCACCTGGGCTGAATACCTGCTTGCTAAGCCGAATCAGGTGCTTGCGATAGACGAAAGCCTGAGCTGGGAGCAGGCGGCTACCTTTTTGGTGAATCCTTTTACCGCTCATGCCATGTTTGCACTTGCCATTGATGCCGGCATAGGATGCATTGCACTCAATGCGGCAGGCAGCAGGGTGGCCGAATGGATGAGAGCGTTTGCAAATCGTAACAAACTGGAAACCATAAACATCGTTAGAAAGGCCGAGGTTAAAGATCAACTTATTAATAGGGGAGTAAAAAATGTTTTGGTTTCCAACGATGAGCACTTCGCTGAGGAACTTCAGCGTATCGCTCACGATCTCGATTGCAGGATGGCCTTCGATGCGTTGGGTGGAATTCCTGGCGGGCAGATGCTAAACGCCATGCCCCGTAACAGTCGGCTTATTGTGTATGGCGGACTTTCGAACCAGCCCCTGGGTGAGGTTGATGTTTTGGGGCTCATATTTAAAGGAAAAAAGGTTGAAGGCTTCGACCTTAACCAATGGTGGGCCAAAAGCTCAATGGCTGACAAACAGCTGGTTGCGGCTGAGATCGCCGAACTGATTCATGACGGAAGCGTTTTGAATCAGATTAGCCAGATTGTTGATCTGAAAGACGTTGCTTCTGGTTTGAGGCACTATCTCGGCCATATGTCCGAAGGAAAAGTTTTGCTTCGCATGTAATGCAGCGCTTTGTTTTATTGAGTTAGGAAAGCATCCCGGAATTGTTTCTTAATTTTAAATTTCGAAAAGCCTCGTAAATAAGCATGTTTTCGACCCATAACATCCCCACGGGCCTGTTTTTTGGCTCTTTCAATCCTATCCATCATGGGCATATGATGCTGGCCAGCTATATTTTGCACTGGGGACCGGTGGAGGAGGTGTGGTTCATAGTGTCGCCGCACAATCCGCTAAAGGAAAAGAAGGGACTTTTGCACGAGCTTGACCGCTATGATATGGTGGAGGCTGCCATAGGCGATTACCCAAAGTTCCGGGTCAGCGATATCGAGTTTCGCATGCCTCAACCGTCTTACACCATCGACACTCTGGTGCGACTTAGCGAGAAATACCCCGCGCGGGAGTTTTACCTGATCACGGGGACCGACGCTCTGCAGTCGTTCGGCAAATGGAAAAATCACGAACGAATTCTTGAGTTTTACAAGATTCTGGTTTATCCGCGCAAGGGCTTCGATGGCAAACCTTATGTTGACCATCCCGCGGTAAGCCTGATCAATGCACCGGAGATAGAAATTTCGTCAAGCTTCGTCCGGCAAGCCCTTTCCGAAGGACGCGATATGCGTTTCTTTATGCCTGAAGCAGCCTATAAACTGGCAGAGCGCAAAGCATTTTACAGGCGTTAGGGCTTGTTGCTGATCCTGAGCAACCTGTGTAACAAAACCTAAGTTCAGGCGCATTGCTAACTTTTGCTTTTTGCTAATAATCTGACAAAATTGCTCATTGTCAAATTACTAATAAGAAATGGCCATAAAAAACTGTCAAAAAGTTTGCGCTTTTGTCTGAAACATTTTTACATTGGCCGACGTTACAATCAGGCAGGAAATTTGATGATGGTTCTCTGTTGAAAGTTGGGTAGAAAATGAATGATAACAAGGAGCTGCTTGCATTAATCAGTTTGGTGGACGAGCCGGACGACAGCCTTTTTGCCAAGGTGCGAGACCGCATCTTCGAGTATGGCATTCAGGCTGTTCCTGCCCTTGAGGATGCTTTCGGCAAATGCCCCGACGATATGGTGCAGCAGCGTATTGTAAGCCTGGTGCACGATATTCAGCAGCAGCATCTTTTCAATGAGCTGCATCACTGGAAGCGTTTTGGCGGGCAGGATCTGCTAACGGGCTACCTTATTGTTACACGTCATCAGTACCCTGACCTTGACGTGGATAGCATTACCCGCCAGGTGGGACGTTTGGTGCAGGATGTTTACAACGAGCTGAATCCTCAGCTAACGCCACTCGAAAAAACGAGGGTGCTCAACCATGTGCTGTACGACATTAATAAGTTTGCCGGCAATACGTCCAACATTCAATCGCCCGACAACTTTTACATCAAAAACCTGCTCGAAACACGCAAAGGCAATCCCATTTCTTTGGGAATTCTTTATTTGCTCATAGCCAGAGGGATGCGAATTCCTATTTATGGAGTTGACCTGCCACGTCATTTTGTGCTCGCCTATATGGATGAGCGCTACGACCTTCCTCTCGCGCAGGCTGGCGAGGAACAGGTGCTTTTTTATCTTAATCCCTTCAATAAGGGCGCTGTTTTCACGCGCAACGAGATCGAGCTATACATCCGACAGCTCAAACTTGAGCGCGAACGCAGCTATTTTGTGCCTTGCGATAATGTGGCCATCATGCGCCGACTCATCGGCGGACTTATGGAAGCCTGGACTCATGCAGGCAACCTGCTAAAGGCCGAAGAGCTGCAAACACTGAGGACTGCGCTGGATGAAGATTGATTGAGAACAAGGCCGGATTAGCGTTTGGGTTTATTTTCCCAATTCGCCCAGTGCCTTTTGCGTGGCATTGAAAATTCGTTCCTCAACCTTATCGTAAGATACTTTGTTGAAGGATTTACCGGTCAGCTTTTCGTAAAGTTCTATATATCTGTCGGTTACGGAATTCACAAAATCGTCAGGCATATCTGGCGCCGGCCTGCCTTCCTGACCCATGAAGCCTTGTTCCATAAGCCATTCGCGCACAAACTCCTTCGAAAGTTGCTTTTGTTGAAGCCCGTGGGCAAAGTTGTGCTCGTAACTGTCGGCATAGAAGTATCGTGAGGAGTCGGGGGTGTGTATTTCGTCGATAAGCAGGATATTGCCATTTTCGTCGCAGCCAAACTCGTATTTGGTGTCAACCAGCATCAGACCTCTTTCAGCGGCCATACGGCTACCGGCTTCGAAAAGCGTTTGGGTGTAGGCGGCAACGGTTTCGTATTGCTTAACGGTCATAAGTCCTTGAGCGATAATATCGTCAGGTGCTATGTCCATGTCGTGGCCATGGCTGGCTTTAGTAGTTGGCGTAATGATCGGCTTTGCAAAGCGCTGGTGTTCGCGCAGGCCATCGGGCAGATGATTGCCACAGATGTTTCGGCTGCCATCGCGGTAGTTGCGCCATGCGCTGCCGGTGAGGCAGGCACGGATGACCATTTCAACCGCAAAGGGCTTGCAGCCTTTGCCAATCGTAACGTTAGGGTCGGGCGAACTGATTTTCCAATTAGGAACCAGATGAGCGGTGGCATCGAGAAAATGATTGGCCAACTGGTTGAGCACCTGTCCTTTGTATGGAATGCCGCGTGGCAAAACAACATCGAAGGCCGAAATGCGGTCGGTGGCTACCATCACCAAAAGGTTGTGGCCGATGTGGTAAACGTCGCGTACCTTGCCTTTGTAAACTCCGGTTTGACCGTTGAAATGAAAATCGGTGCCTGTTATGGCTTTCATGGGTTTTGTTTTTGGTCGTCGGTTGGTTTTTTCTGATTTTTCGCATCGCCGTTTTCTTCATGCTTACGGAAGGCTTGAATGATGCGTGTAACCAGCTTATGCCGCACTACATCCTTGTCGTCGAGCATGATAAACTGTATGCCATCGGTTTTTTCAAGCACTTTCATGCTGAGAATCAGCCCGGAAGGCTGACGGTTGGGCAGGTCGATCTGGGTGATGTCGCCGGTAATGATAAACTTGGATGATTTCCCCATGCGCGTGAGGAACATCTTCATCTGGCTTGGCGTGGTGTTCTGGGCTTCGTCGAGGATGACGAATGCGTTGTCGAGTGTACGGCCGCGCATGAATGCGAGTGGGGCAATCTCGATCGTATTGTCCTCAAGATAGCCGAGCAGTTTTTGCGTGGGCAGCATATCGCGCAGGGCGTCGTAGAGTGGCTGCAGGTAAGGATCGAGCTTTTCTTTGAGATCGCCGGGCAAAAAACCAAGGTTTTCGCCAGCCTCCACCGCCGGACGGGTGAGGACAATACGTTTTACCTCCCTGTTTTTCAGCGCCCTGACTGCCAGGGCTACTGCGGTATAGGTTTTCCCCGTTCCGGCAGGCCCTATGGCGAAAACCATATCGTTTCGACCAATGGCACTCACCATCAGCTTTTGATTGGCTGTGATGGCCCTCACCTGATGTCCGCCTGGCCCGTGCACCAGAACTTCTTTGTCCGAAATGGTCCGAACCGAATCTTCAATGGCTTCTCCAACCATAATCTGGTCGATGAGCTGAATGTTCATCTTGCCGAAACGCTCCAGATGAAGCATCATGAGTTCAAAACGATGCACAAACTCGCGAACTTCTTCGTCCTCGCCCATTACTTTTAGAAAGTTTCCCCTGGCTATGAGTCTGAGTTTTGGGAAAATATGCTTGAGATGCTCAAGGTTAATGTCGGCTACACCAAATAGTTCGAGCGGACTAACGGTTTCGATTTGGATGATTTGTTCGGCCATGCAGCGGCTTAAGTAAGTTTGAGTTTGATGTTTGCAAAGGTAACAAAAGCCGTCCTTGGGCATGTGCCGGAGAAAGGCTTTTACATATTATTGCTCCATTACAAGATATTTTATTCGGACTTCTAAATAATTCTATATCAGTACACTAACCAAAGTATAGCTTGAAGGCGCTATTCGAGTTTTGAGGCCTTCAGTGATACGAGAAAGACCTTCATGCCAGGCTTATACCTGAAAAATCCTTTCCTTCAAACAATAACTGACTTCCGTAAAGCGACTACAACCGCTTTCCCTATCTTTGCAATACTTGCCTGTAGAGCAATATTCAATTTCAAACAAGCCGTAATCTGCTGATTGCATGGCCATTATTACGCTGACAAGCGACTGGGGTACTTCCGATTATTACCTTGCTGCCGTGAAGGGTACGATATTGTCGAGCCTTCCCGACGTGACCATCGTTGATGTTTCTCATCATATCCGCTCATTCGATATCGAAAGTGCTGCATTTACGCTGCGCAATTGCTACCATTCGTTTCCGCGGGGAACGGTTCATATTGTTGCCGTAAACACCGAAGAATCGATCGAGCACCCGCATGTCGTCATGAAGTACGACGGACATTACTTTATCGGCGCGGATAATGGTGTCTTCAGTATGATATTTGGAGACGCAGCACCAGAGGAAGCTATTGAAATTAATGTGCTGCAGGACAGCGGCTTTTTCACTTTCAGCACGCGCGACCGTTTTGCCAAAGTGTCAGTTATGATATTGAAAGGTGCACAGATCAGCGAATTGGGTACGCCGCGAACCGAAATTACGCGAAAGTTCCTCTTTGAACCTGTGGTGAGCGGCAATGTTATTCGCGGACAGGTGACGCATATCGATGCCTACGAAAACGCCATCACCAATATCTCATATGCGCTTTTCAGGAAGGAGCAGCGAAACCGAAAATTTGAGATTTATTTTGCAGGATATCGCATCCGCAAAATCGACAAAGGCTATCTGGATGTGGGCCTGGCCGACCTCGTTGCAATATTTGGAACCCACGGCATGCTCGAGATTGCGATCAATCAGGGTAAGGCGGCCTCGCTTTGCGGATTGGAGCGCACCACGCAGGTAATTGTAACCTTCCTTTGATTTAGCATTGTGAAGCCGAGCGATTGCACGGCAGCAGCTCATAAAGTTTCCAGACGATCCAGCCCGAAAAAAGTCCTACCAATGCGCCGCCGATAACATCGCCGGGATAATGTACCCCAAGATAAATCCGGCTGTAGCTGACGAGTGCTGCCCAGATGAACATCAGCGGACCTGCCCATCTGAGATGCTGCCGGAAGTTGATCAACATCCAGAAAGCGAGACCGAAAGTATTGGCAGCGTGCGACGAAACAAAGCCAAATTGACCTCCGCAATTTCCGCTGGCCAGATGTATAAGGGGCAGTAGTTCGGCTTCGTGGCATGGTCGGGGACGGGCAACCTGAAACTTAATCCAGACGGATAATTGATCAGTCAGGGCAATCAGGAGTATGGTGAAAAGAAATATCTGAATGGTTTCCCAACGTTTATACCGGATGAGACCTGCCAGCAAAAGCATATAAAACGGAATCCAAACGAAACGTTTGGACAGAAAAACCATAACGGGGTCGAGCAGGGGATGATGCAGGCTGTTGAGCAGCAAAAAGAGCCAGTGATCGGCCTGATTGAGCATTTCGATCATTCCGCGCCGGATTGAGGTTCGTTGACGAGAAGTTGTCTTTTCAGCTCAAACCATTGCTGATTGTAGGGATCACGGCGAATAAGCTGATCGAGAGAGCGAAGCGCCTGACGGGTTTTTCCTTTCTTTTTTAGCTTCTCATATTCATTAAAATAGAACTGGTCGCTCTTGCATTTAAAGCCCGGAACATCAGCTTCAACCACCAGAAAGCCGCGTGCTGCTGTCTGTGTGCCTGAGATGGTAAACAACACAGGTATCTCGAATCGCGTGTAGCGCTGGTCATCGCATCGGTTCCATTGTCCGGCCGAAGCTTTGAAAAATTCCTGCAACTTTTCGTTAAGGCCGAAATGTAAAGGATTTTTCAGGCCAAAGTCGCCCAGATTGCCGTCGCAATCCACTGTGAACGACATGATGGCTGTGCCCACAACACACTGCCGGCGGGCTTCGGGCGTATAATCAACCATGCTGTAGAACAGCCTTTCGAAGCCTCCGCTGCCGCCACGGAAGCGATAATCGAGCTGATGCCTTATGTTGCGGTTGCGCGACTGACTGAGGCTTTCGTTCAGGGTGTCGGCAGCGGTTTGCGCATAGGATACTTCCGTCATCAACTGACTAATAACGAATACGAGCATTGCGGTCAGGCGGGCAGTTCCAGGTTTTGCTTTATCGTTTTTCATTTGTTGTTGTATATCAGTTCCATTCGTCGGCAAAAGGAGGGTTCTGTCGGTTCAGTTGTTGCCAGAGCAGATCTTTGAGTACCTGAATGCCTTCTCCGGTATGACTGCTGATAAACACCCGCGGGATATCAGGCATTTTCTTTTGAAGTATTGTCCTGAGCTTATTGTCGGCCAGGTCGCATTTGGTCACTGCAAGCACGCGAGGCTTATCGAGAAGTTCGGGATTGTAAGCCTCCAGCTCACTTAATAAGACGGAATACTCTTTTTTCACATCATTACTGGTACTGGGTACCATGAAAAGCAGCACCGAGTTGCGCTCGATGTGTCTGAGAAATCTGAGGCCCAGTCCGCGGCCTTCGCTGGCGCCTTCTATAATGCCCGGAATGTCGGCCATCACAAACGATTGGTTGTCGTGGTAGCCCACAATACCCAGGTTTGGTGTAAGGGTAGTGAAGGGGTAATCGGCAATCTCGGGTTTGGCAGCCGAAACAACCGAGAGCAGCGTCGATTTTCCTGCGTTGGGAAAACCGACAAGTCCAACGTCGGCCAGTATCTTAAGTTCGAGAATTACCCACATTTCAATGCCTTCTTCACCGGGCTGGGCATGTCGCGGGGCCTGATTGGTGGCGGTTTTAAAATGTGTATTGCCCAGTCCGCCCCGGCCGCCCCGCAGCAAGGTCAGCGTTTGGCCATGTTCGGTAATCTCGGCCATAAACTCGCCGGTCTCGGCATTTTTTGCCACAGTGCCCAGCGGCACCTCTACGATAATATCGTTTCCCGCAGCTCCTGTGCTTTGCTGCTTGCCCCCCGATTCGCCGTTGCCGGCGAACAGATGCTTGGTATAGCGCAGGTGGAGCAAGGTCCAGAGGTTGCGGTTGCCTTTGAGGATGACATGTCCGCCACGCCCGCCATCGCCGCCGTCGGGGCCTCCCTTGGGGACAAATTTCTCGCGCCTGAAATGCATCGAGCCTGCTCCGCCTTTACCGGAGCGGAAAAATATCTTAACGTAATCAACAAAGTTGGAACCCGCCATAATCGCCTGTTATGGCGCAAAGATACGCAAAGCTTGGGCTTCTTGGTTTTTCAACCCGAACGCAACATGCGCCGTGTTTGAACAATGGCTTCCTGAAGCCTTGCGTTTACCTCCTCTTCAGTGCCGGCGCCGTCAATTTCGAAAAAGATACTTTGTTTCTTGTAATACTCAATGACAGGTTTGGTCTTCTTCTCGTATTCATCAAGCCTGTTGAGAATCAGTTCTGTAGATCCGTCGTAAACGCGTTTTCGTTCGGTTTTGGCCCTGTCGTTCAGCCTTTTGATGGCTTCGAGGGTCGAAAGGCGTATATTGAGCATCAGGCTCACCTTGGAATTCGTCCGGCGAAGCAAACCATCGAGGATATAGGCCTGCACAATGGTGCGCGGGAAACCTTTGAAAATGAAGCCCGAAGCCGAAGGATGATCGGCTATCTGACGCTCTATGATTTTGATGGCTATTTCGTCGGGTACAATTTCGCCGCGCTCCATATAAGGTTTGGCTTTTAAACCCAACTCGGTGCCGGAGGCAATCTCGCGCCTCAGCAGCTTACCGGTGGAAACGTAAATGAGGTTGTTGTTCTTGGCCAGTATTTCACCCTGAGTGCCCTTGCCTGAGCCGGGTTTACCCAAAAGCACAACATTGAAATAATTCTGCTGGAAAGTGCTGTCGATGGTGTTGCACAGGTTTTCGAAAATCTCCTCCACCGAACCTACCCCATTGATTGGGTGATAGTTGCCTTTTTCTTTGTAGAACTCAATAACCGGCTTGGTTTTGTTTTCGTATTCCTGCATCCGCACATTGATCACCTCGAGCGTATCGTCGGAGCGGCCACTTGTTTTCGAGCGCTCGAGCATGCGGTTGATCAGCTCATCGCGGGGCACCTCAAGGCTGAGCATACAGGTGAGGCTGCTGTTGAGCTTCAACAACAAACCTTCGAGGATATACGCCTGAACGACTGTTCTGGGAAAACCGTCGAAAAGGATGCCGCGCGAGTCGAGGTTCATGGTCACGCGCTTTTCGATGATTTGAACGATGATTTCGTCGGGTACCAGTCCGCCGCGTTCGATAATATCCTTGGCTTCCCTGCCAAGCGGAGTATTGTTGGCAATCTCCTCGCGAAGGATGTCGCCGGTGGAGATATAGGTCAGGTTATATTTTTCGACCAGCAGTTTCGATTGCGTTCCTTTTCCGGCACCGGGAGGGCCAAACAGGGCGATATTCAGCATAACAGATAACGGTTTGTTTTATGGTATTGGTTGAATTGTCGTTCAGGTGCCTACAATTCGGTAGATGTCAGGCAGATTGCGTCCATGCTCATTGTAATCGAGTCCATAGCCGATGATGAAGTCGTTGGGTATTTCCATGCCTACGTAGTCGATATCATAGGTATATTGGAAAGCCTTGGGCTTAAAAAGCAATGTGGCTACCTTCACGTCGGCCGCTTCGAGCTTTTTGAGCTTTTCGATGGCGAAAAGTATGGTCAGTCCGCTGTCCACAATGTCTTCGAGCAAAATAACATTGCGTCCGGCCACCGAATGGTCAAGGCCGATAAGCTCGCGCACAATGTGTGTAGAGGCTGTGCCTTTATAGGAGGACAGTTTGACGAACGAGATTTCGCACTCAATTTCAATGCTCTTCATCAGCTCGGCGGCAAACATGAAAGCGCCGTTGAGCACTACCAGAAACAGGGGATTGCGCCCTGCGTAGTCGCGATTGATGTGTTCGGCCATCGTCCGGATGGACCGCTCTATCTGATCCTGAGGAATATAGATTTCAAAATCCTTGTCGTGAACCCTTTTTCTGCTCATGGCTTTGGTGGTTTTTTCCGGCACGGCCGGAAGAATCGACAAAGATATGATTTAGGAGAATACTATTATGCGGCAAGCAAATTGCAAAAAGAGTGTATGAAAAAGGAATTTACTGCCTTAATTCAATCGTGATAGTGTGATGAATGAACCCGGAGTTAGCTTAGCTTTCGTGCCATGAGCAAACCGTCGTGTAAGGGCAGGATCAGCTGCTCAAAATCCGAATCGTCCCTGACTAATTTATTGAAGAGGCGCAAAGCTTCGGTTTCGCGGTCAGTGGCGGCCGGATCGACTACTTTGCCGCCCCAGAGCACATTGTCCGCAAGCAGGAATCCGCCTTCGGACAATAAGCGTTTCAATTGAGGGAAATAGTCGGGATAGGAAACCTTATCAGCATCGAGATAAATGAGGTCGAAGCGATGGCTGAGTGCCGGAAGCACTTGTTTTGCGTCACCATGAATTAACTGTATCTTATGTTGCAAGCCGGCTTTTGCCACATAGCGCGAAGCAATCGAAAGGTGCTCTTCGTTGGCTTCTATGCTGGTAATCAGCGATTGGTCGGGTGATGCCATGGCCATGGCGATGGCTGCGTAACCGGTAAATGTGCCAATTTCGAGGACACTGGCGGGCCGGAGCATCCGGCAGATCATCTGGAGAAAAAGACCATGCTGTGGTCCGGCGGCCATGCGCGGGTAAACGGCATGCAGCCAGGTATGTCGCCACAGGTCGTGCAAAACCTCGGTGGGAGGGGTGCAGTGCTGCCCGAGGTAATGTTCAAGCTGAGAATCGGTCATTCCTCTGATTCGAATATAACCTTGAAGTGATACCTGTTGTCCGTTTCGAGTTGCATCATCGCCGGATCGAAAATCATTTCGCGTAAGGCTGTTTCGAGCAGCATGGGTCTTAGGACGATTGTGCCAATATCCCCGATATCCGTGCTTTCGAGCCATAATTCCTGACGCTGGCTTCTGCCTGCCGGCAGGGAAGTGTACATCAGGGGCAGCTCGCGGTAAAGAAACTCTCCGTCGTGGTCGTAAAAACTTGCGCCAAGCCAGCAATGCTTGAGCCACTCCAAACGGTTCGACAACTCGAAAACCATTTGCACGCTCTGCATGTATTGCCTTGCCTTGACTATTTTTAGGGTGAGGGAAGGTTTCTCCGGGCTCGCAGTCTCAACCTTGTCGATGCTGAGCTGCCCGAAGGAAGGGAAAGCCATAAGTCCAGCAATCACGGCTAAAAGCAGCGACTTGTAAAAGGCTTTCATTGCTTATTGTCTCCCTGATAAATTAAGGTGCTCATTTTCCGTTCGTCGAAAACTTCGTTGGCTACCTCCAGCAGTTTCGACGGGCTGATCTGCTCAACGCGTCCGATGATTTCGGCAACGCTGCTGGCATGGTTTTTAATCAGCCAGGCTTTGCCCACCGAGAGGGCCTCGTGTAGGCGCGACTCCCTGCTGATAGCTAGCTGAACGATGAGCTGCTGCTTTGCCCGCGACAACTGCAAACTGCCCAGCGACTGCTCACGAAGCTTTCGCATCTCTTTCATTGCCAGTCCAATAGCTTTATCGGTCTGGCCGGGGTCGGTGCCCATATAAATAGCAAGCCAGCCTGCATCGGAATAATGCGCCAGTTGGGAATCAATGCTGTAGGCAATGCCAAATTTTTCCCTGATGTTTTGGTTGAGTCGTGCATGCAAAGCAGGTCCGCCGAGAATATTGTTGAGCAGGATTAGGGCAAGTTTGTCGGGGTGGTTGTAGTGATATCCGGGCATACCAATAATGCAGTGACTTAGATAACTTTCGGCGCTGTCTTTTCTTTCGAAGGTTTTGTAAGCCCCGAATGGTATCTCCTCTTTATGCTTGTTTTGCTGTTCCGCTTCGCCAAAATATCTGGCAGCCTGGGAATAAAGTTTACTGAAGGCGATGTTGCCGATCGACACAAGGATCATTTTGTCGGGCGTGAAATTGCTGCCCACATAATCCAGCATGCCATTTCTTGTAATGTTGGGAAGTGTTTCGGGCCGTCCCAGTATGTATCGTCCAAGCGGATGCGGACCAAAAAATTCGTTTTCAAAAGTGTCGAAGATCTCTTCGGCCGGGCTGTCCTTATATGAGCTGATCTCGTCGAGCACTACGGTTTTTTCTTTTTCAAGCTCCTGTTCGGGAAAGGTTGAGGAAAGCGCCACATCGGCAAAGAGTTCTGTTGCCCGACCATAATTGGGGCTCAGGAACGAGGCGTGAATACAGGTTTCTTCCCTTGTGGTGTAGGCATTAAGGTCGCAACCGACATTCTCGAGAAAGTTTACCACCTGATGCGCCTTGCGCCTCTTCGTTCCTTTAAACAGCATATGCTCGGTGAGATGGGCAATTCCCTCGGGCAGATTGCCTTCATGCCTTGTCCCGGTGCCAATCATCAATGCAAGGTGGGCCAACTCCTCATCCGTTCTGCGGTGAACAATCCTGAAACCGTTGGGTAAAACGGCATGTTCATAGGCTTGAGCGCCTGCATTCAGATTTGTTTTTTTTATTGGTGCTGGGATTCGCTTTTTCGGGCTCATCGTGTTTAATGCCATTGGCCTGCAAAAGTAATGCATTCGGGTGGAGATGGTGTTAACGCCCTGCTAACAGGGCAAAATGGCCAGCGGGGCTTAAACTTCAACTGTTTTTCAAAGACATAAACCTTTGGCTATTTTTGGGGATAAATAATTGCTATGAACGGGGTGAGTAAATCTGTCTTGATGCTTGATGTATCAAAGGCCTTTGATAATATCCGGCGTATGAAGGAAAAGGCCCTCAGCCATGGAGTGCTGTTTCGTCCGCATTTCAAAACGCATCAATCGGGGGTTGTCGGACATTGGTTTCGTCGCGAAGGTATCATGGCCATTACGGTTTCTTCTGTCGAAATGGCCTGGTATTTTGCTTCGCATGGATGGAATGATATAACCATTGCCTTTCCTCTGAATATCAGGGAGATGGAACGGGTCAACCGTCTTGCTTCGCGCACAAACCTTACGCTTATTGTTGACAATCACTATCAGGCATACGCCCTTGCCAACGACCTAAAGCATCCTTTGAATGTTATGATAGAGCTTGACACAGGCCATGGCAGATCGGGGATTGCGGCAGAAGATACCGAAGCCATTGCCCGCCTTGCCGATATTCTCGAGGCAGTACCCGATCTGCGAATCACCGGCCTGCTTACCCATGCCGGTCAAACCTATTCGGCAAAAGGGAAGTCGGCCATAGCGCAAATTGCTCAAAATGCCTTTGAAAAAATGGATGCGGCAAGACAATTACTTGGACGGCCCGATCTGCTGCTGAGCTGGGGCGATACGCCCAGCTGTTCGATGCTCGACATGCTTCCGCCATTCGATGAATGGCGACCGGGCAATTTCGTTTTTTACGATGTGATGCAATACCATATCGGGGCCTGCCGCCTCAATCAGATTGCCGTAGCGCTTTATTGCCCTGTAGTGGCTGTTTATCCTGCGCGAAACCAGATGGTGGTGCAAGCCGGCGCCGTTCATCTTTCGAAAGATTTTTTGGCGGCCGATGGCGACTTCCGAAATTTTGGCTATGTGGTTCGTCCCGAAGCAGATGGCTGGTCTGAGCCTATTGCAGGGGCCTGGGTATCTTCGCTCTCGCAGGAGCATGGTGTGGTTCAGTTTTTGCCCGGTACGCAAATTCCATTTCAGCCGGGCGACCTCATTGGGATTTTACCTGTTCACAGCTGTCTTGCCGCCGATGCCATGGGAGGATATGTTACACTTGAAGGAGATAAAATACCGATGTTCCAAAATCCGCCTTATTAGTTTTCTTTGGCTGTTTCAGGTGCTTTACCATTGAAGCCCGAATCGAGCTCATTCAAAATTTTCTGTACTTCGAGGTCGGTGGTGGTCAGTTTTTGACGGCAATGGGCAATCAACCCGGCGGCGCGATTGATCCGGGAAGTAATATCGTCAATGGTCAATGTGTTGTCTTCCAGCGATTTTACGATGTTTTCCAGTTCCCTGAACGCCTCTTCAAAAGTGAGATCATCCATTTTCATGTTTTTCTGTTTTAATGATTTGACTTTGAATAGATCCCCGAGCCAGCTCCGTGCTTATGATCATGCCTGTCTGCAGTTCCGATGCGTCGCGCAATACCTTGCCATTCAGGCGGGTAATGCTGAAACCGCGTTTCAGCACACCCTCGGGATGCTGCAGGGCTATTGCCGCCGACAAGGTCTCGAGCCTATGCTTATTAACGCCCAGCATGCTTCCGCAGCCCAGCACGAGTCGGGTTTGCAACTGACTGATCCTGGCCCTGCTACGTTCGATGAGCAGGGGGCTGATGCGGCGCAAAATATCAGCGAAAGATTTGAGCTGTCGTTCTTTTGTCAGCAATTGGTGTTGGGTATTTTTTGTCAGCAATTGCGCCGAATGTTCCAAACGGACACGGTTCGAGGCCACGGCCGCGCCGGAGCTCTTGCTCAGGCGCAGGATCAGCTGATCAATTTCGGCATTTTTCGATGCTACAACCAAAGGAGCGGATTTTAAAATACTGCTTGCTCTTTCGATGCGGGTTTTCAGGTATTCGAACTTTTCGAGCAGAATGTCGGCCAGCTCGCTGGGCGTAATGGCGCGGGTGTGAGCAACCAACTCGGTTACGGTAAGATTGGTGGCATGCCCGATGCCGGTGAGCACGGGCAGGGGAAACGAAGCCACTGCACTGGCTAAGGTATAATGGTTGAAAGCCGAAAGGCCTGTATCGCCTCCGCCTCCGCGAATGATTGCCACTAAATCGAAATGATGGCTTGCTTTCCTGATGTTGTTGAGCTGAGCCGTGATCTGCTCCACAGCTTTTTCGCCCTGCAATATGGCCGGGAAGAGCATATGCTCTATTAAAAAGCCTTGGCTACGCGCATTGATCAGCGAAATAAAATCAGCATAGCCCTTGCTCGTGGTCACCGATATGATGGCCAGCCGCTTGGGCAGAAAGGGTGTGGGCAGGCTGCGGTTGCTATCCCAAATGCCTTCGTGCTTAAGTCGCATAATACACCGACGTTTTTCGAGCTCCAGTTCACCAAGGGTAAACGAAGGGTCGATGTCGCTGATAACGAGGCTAAGCCCATGATTCGGGTCGAAACTAACCGAAGCTTCAAGCATCAGCTGCATGCCATCGCTAAGCTGTTCGCCCGTGGCCTGTAAAAAAGCGGCATTTATTCGGCGGAAATCGTTGGCCCAGATGATGCCGCGCATTTGCGCCACAATGCGGCTTTCGGCGCGTTCGATGAAGTCGGGGTAGCAATGGCCGGAGTATTCGTACCTGTTCAATTTGTTCATCTCGGCCTTTACCCAGAATCGGGAACCATAGCGCCCGGCCAGCGTACGTCGGATGCTGTCGGTAACTTCCGAGAGGTTAAATACTTTACGCGAGTTGATTTGTTGCGACATATATGTTTCGGCAGTGCTAAATTACTAAAAGACAACAAAGCAAAGGGCTAAGATACAAGCCATGCTTTTCGTAACTTGGCTCGAAAATCGCAACGCATGGAAAGGTGGGTTTTGCTTATATCATCAAGAAACGAAGATGCAGATTTGTTGCGCCCGATGCTCACTGGCGGCAAGCTTGTGGTTTCGAAGGGGATGGTCGATTTGACAGATGAAACTGAGGCTGTGCTTTTGCGCCCCGACTATCTGCTTGCCTCCGACCTGGAGCTGATGGAAAGCATTGCATCGGAATATCCTGAGGTGCCTCTGATTTTGCTCTGCGACGACGACACCGAAGCGCATGCACTTAACCGCCTTGAAAATCCTGCCTGGGACTTTTTCAATACCAGTCATGCTGATGCGTACTGGCTTAAAAAAACTATTAATAATTGCCTGTGGCGCAGGAAGATGCATCGGGCAAGCATGCGGCGCCACCGCGAAGCCAACGAAGCCCGCGACTACAGCAACAGGCTGCTCTCGCGCATGAGTCACGAAATCAGGACACCTTTAAATGCTGTACTCGGAATGGCCGAGATGCTGCTGGATACCAACCTCAACAGCAAACAACTCTATTATACCCAAACCATCTACGAGAGTGGTTCGATGCTTGTGGCTTTGTTCAATGACATTCTGGATTATTCCAAAATTGAGGCCGGAACTATTCGTATTCACGATAAGCCGTTCAACCTGTTCGACAGTATGCGCGAAAGCCTGCAGAGCGTTGTAGGTTCGGCATTGGAAAAACGTCTGGAAATCATCAGCCATATCGATCCGCGTCTGCCGCAGGTATTTATGGGCGACGACCTTCGCTTGCGTCAGATTGTGATGAATCTGCTCGATAACGCAGTGAAGTTTACAACCACCGGCACGGTGAAGCTGAGCGTTTACAAGCAGCAGGCCGATAAGGCTTCGCAACTAATTTTGGAAGTCAGCGATACAGGCCCGGGCATCCGCAAGGAAATTCTGCCACAGCTTTTCAAACCTTATGTGCAGTCGGGAACCATCAATCAGGTGCAAAAAAAAGGCGTAGGTCTGGGTCTGGCCATCGTGGAACACCTTGTACGGCGAATGAACGGCAGCATTACCGTTGAATCGGAGCTGGGTTCGGGCACCACATTCAGGGTTTCTTTACCCTATCGACCAGTAGACGAACAAAAC